>NZ_CP107913.1:6297500-6897500 GCF_036014115.1 Streptomyces sp. NBC_00448 | reverse complement strand
TGCCGTACGGCGTCTGCCCGTCGGCCGTCACCCTTGCCGGGATCATGCTCGGCCGCACCTCGCGGATCGGGGTCGGCACCGCGGTGAGCGTGCTGCCCACCGTCCACCCGGTCGCGCTCGGCGAGCAGGCGGCGCTGCTGCACCTCGCCTCCGGCGGCCGCTTCACCCTCGGTGTGGGGCGCGGCGGGCCATGGGTGGACCTGGAGGTCTTCGGCACCGGACTCGACGCCTTCGAGCGCGGCTTCCCCGAATCGCTCGATCTGCTGATGCGCTGGCTGAGCGAGCCCGCCGTGGCGGCGAACGGCCCGCGGTACGCCTTCCGCGAGGTGGCGGTGGTGCCGCGGCCGGACGAACTCGACGGGCGGCCGGGCCCGCCGGTGGTGGTGGCGTGCACCTCGCCCGGGACCGTACGGGAGGCCGCCCGGCGCTGCCTGCCGATGCTGCTGGGCATGCACTGCGGCGACGACGACAAGGCGGCGATGGTCGCGATGTGGCGGCAGGCGGCGCTCGCCGCCGGGCACCCGCCGGACGTGGTCGCGGCGGCCGGCCATGTCTCCGCGGGAGTGGTGCAGGTCGCCGACACCCGCGCGGACGCCGTGGAGGTGCTGGCGAAGGCGATGCCCGGCTGGCTCCAGCAGGGCCTGTCCGCGCACCGCACCTACGACGGCAGCCCGCGTGCGATGCGCGACCCGCACGGCTACACCGAACTGCTCTGCGCCCTGCACCCGGTGGGGTCGCCGCGGCTGTGCGCCGACCGGCTGGCCGCCACCGCCGAACGCACCGGCATCACCCGCTTCGCCCTGCTCGCCGAGGGCTCCGGCGACCTCGACGCGACCATGGAGAACGTCGCCCGGCTCGGCGGCGACGTGCTCCCGGAACTGGCCTGATCCGGTGCGGAGCGCCCAGCACGGCGGCACGCCTGGTTGTGTGCGGCGCCGTTGATCGTTCATGGCCGCCGGTCCGGCCGCGGCGGGTGGGCGCGCCGACCGGCCCCGCGGACGGGCCGATCGGCGCGGCCGGCTCAGCAGTCCCGCAACTCCGGCGACTGGTTGAGCACTTGGGACCGCAACGAGGTGAACTCGTCAAAGCTGCGCTCCACCGCCGGGTCCCAGGGGAACACCGCCACCCGGTGGCAGTTCTGGAAGGCCAGCCGCACCCCGAAGTGCCGTTGCAGCGCGCCGCGTATCGCGTCGCTGGCCAGTGCGCGCAGCAGTTGGCCGCGTTCCTTCTCGCTCGGCGGCGGCACCTGGTTGTCGGCGAACTCCCCTCCGTCGACCTTCAGTTGCGCCACCAGCGAGCTGATCATCTCCCACGCGTAAGGGAGGGACGTCCGGACGCAGTCGACGAACTCCTGCTCGTCGACCTCGCCTCGCTCGGCCTGTTCGAGAAGGGCCGGTGAGACGTCGAGCGACATGGGTACTCCTCTCGTGACCACGCGTCCTGAGGGGACGGGGGTCTGCGGGCACCGCGCACGGCCGGAAGCGCCGTGCGGGAGGACGTGTTGCCCGGAGGCCGTCCCAAAGTGCGGATCGTCGGCCCCGGTACGTCAACCGTAGGCGTCACCTGCGCGGCCGCACCAGGCGGCGACACCCACAACCGGCCAATTTTCCGGGCGGGGGCGGGGTCGGATAGCGTTGCACACCATGCGCCTCGTGATCGCCCGCTGCTCCGTGGACTACGCCGGTCGGCTCTCCGCTCATCTCCCTTCCGCCACAAGGCTGTTGCTGATCAAAGCCGACGGCAGCCTGTCCGTGCACGCGGACGACCGCGCCTACAAGCCGCTGAACTGGATGTCCCCGCCGTGCTCGCTCAAGGAGGGCGACGACGGTGTGTGGACGGTCACCAACAAGGCGGGCGAACAGCTGATCATCTCGATCGAGGAGATCCTGCACGACTCGTCGCACGAACTCGGGGTCGATCCCGGTCTCATCAAGGACGGCGTCGAAGCGCACTTGCAGGAGCTGCTCGCGGATCGGATGGAGGTGCTCGGCGCCGGCTGGACCCTGATCCGGCGCGAGTACCCCACGCCGATCGGCCCGGTGGACATCCTCTGCCGCGACGGGGGCGGCGCCACGGTGGCGATCGAGATCAAGCGGCGCGGTGAGATCGACGGGGTGGAGCAGCTCACCCGCTACCTCGAACTCCTCAACCGCGACACCAGGATCGCGCCCGTGAAGGGCGTGTTCGCGGCGCAGGAGATCAAGCCGCAGGCACGCGTGCTCGCGACTGATCGCGGAATCGACTGCGTGGTGCTGGACTACGACGCGTTGCGCGGCATCCAGGACGACAAGCTCCGCCTCTTCTAGGGCCCCTGACCCGCCCGGGTGGGCGGTCCTGTCGGTTCAGGGACCACCTGCCGGTGGGCGGTTGTGGCGCCGTTCCCCGCAAGTGGTCCGCCCGGTCCGCCCGGGCTGGCCCGTCCTGTCGGTTCCCGGAACACCCGCCGGTGGGCGGTTGCTCGCGCCGTTCCTCCCCCAGAGCTTCGCCTGGGAGGTGCCCCCAGCGCCCCTGTCGGGGCTGCTCGCTGTGCGCATCCCGGGGGCGGGACGCCCTCGGCTACGGGGTCGGCGACTCGGGGGTGGCGGAGGGCGTCTCGGACTCCGTGGGCGTGTCCGGGGTGGTGGCGGGGGCGCTGGCAGTTTTGCTGGATGTGTCGGTCGGAGTATCGGTCGGGGTGCCCGTCGGGGTGTCGCTCGGCGTCGGCGACGTGGTGGGCGACTTCGAAGGGCTCGTGGGCGGCGTGGTGTGGTGTGTAGGGGGTGTGGTCGGCTTGCCGCCGCCGCCCGGGTGGCCCGCGCTTGGGGTGGTCGGGGGCGTGGTCGCGGGGGTCGTGGCCGTGGTGCCGGTGGGGGTGGTGGTGCCCGCGGGGGTGGAGTCGGTGGGGGTGGAGGTCGTTGAGGGCGAGGCGGTGGACGAGTTCGCCGGCGGGGAAGCCGTCGTGCCGTCCTGGGCCGGGGCCTGCGTGGTGTCCGGCGGGTCCTGCTGGACGGACTCGATCGGCTTGACCTGGTTGTCCGGGTGGTCGTCGCCGCCCGAGGTGGCCCCGAGGGTGACGATCGTGCCGACCACGGCGGCGATCAGGACCCCGGTGCCCGCGGCCACGAGGTTGCGGCGGGAGCCGACCACCGCGAGCTTCCGCACGCTGGGCGCGGCGTGCCCCGCGGCGGGGGCCGCGCCGGGCGCGGGCGCCTTGCTGATGAGCACGGGCGGCACGGCCTCGGGCAGCGCGAGCGTCCCGGTGGCCGCCGACTGCGGCTCGGCCGGCGCCGCCGCCGGCGGGATCTCCGGTGCGGCGCTGCCGGCCAGGTCGGTGACGAGCGCGAGGGTGCGGCGGCCCACGACCGTGCCCTGCCGGTCGGCGAGCGCCGCGCGCAGCGCGATGGACGCCTCCAGGTCGGCGCGGGCCCGGTCGAGGTGGCCCGTGCACAGCGCGAGCACCCCGAGTTCGTGCAGGAAGTACGCCTCCTCGGCGACCTCCCCCGACAGCCGCGCGGCCTCCTGGCCGATCCGCAGCGCCCGCTCCCAGGCCCCCCAGTGCAGCGCCGCGGCGAACGCGGGCGCGACCGTGCGGGCCAGCAGCACCGCGGCACTGGCGTGCCCGCCGTCACGGCAGGCCGTCATCGCCGCGATGATCGCCTCGGACTCGGCGGTGGCCCGCTCGGGCGTGACCGAGGGGTGCCCGGTCCACCAGGCGTAGTGCAGCGCCGCGGTGTGCGCCTGGACGTCGGAGAGTTCGCCGTCGACCGACAGGCTCGGGGCGAGCTGCGGTACGACCCCGGCCGCCAGCCGGAAGTGCGCGGCGACCGGCACCGCGAGCCCGACGGACGTCAACTCGCCGAGCGCCGCGTCACCGTGGGTGTCGCCGACCAGCGCGGGCAGGTGCGAGGGGTGCGGGCACTCGCCGTCGAGGGCGACCGCGAAGGCCAGCGCCTCCCGGGCGGCCTCGCTCAGCCGCGAGGCGAGCAGGTCCGCGGGCGCGGCGCTCTCCGCGAGCGAGGGCAGCGGGGCCGGTGCGGGCCGCCGTACGCCAGGGGACGGCACACCGGTGCCGGGGGCGCCCTTCTCCCACACCGAGTCCTCCCACTCCGCCGGTTCGGCCTCCTCGACCGGCGCGCGCAGCGCGTCCCGCTGCCGTAGCAGGGCGCCGGCCTGCACGAAGCGCAGCGGCAGCCCCTCGGACTCGAACCACAGGTCGGCCGCCCAGGCGGCCTCGTCCTCGGCCAGCGTCCGGCCGGCGGCAAGCTGGAGCAGGTCCAGGCTGGCGACCCGGGTGAGGCCGGCGAGGAAGACCTCCTCGACCATCGAGTCGGCGGCGGGCGCGGGCACGCCGGGCGTGGCCGACATCAGGAAGGCGCATTCCGGGGCCGCGGCGAGCAGTTCCTCCAGCGCGGCGCCGCCGAACTCCAGGTCGTCCACCACGACCACGGCGCCGATCGGGCGCAGCAGCCCGGGCAGCTCGGCGCGGGCCGGGCGGTAGCCGTCACCGGCGTAGACGACGGCGTAGAGGTCCTGCAGGACGTCGGCGACGGTGCGGTGGTAGCCGGACAGCCACAGCACGCCGTCGGGCGCGAGGTCGCCGCAGGCGTTGGCCACGGACTCCAGCAGGGCGGTGCGTCCGGCCCCGGACGGGCCGGTGACGCGTATGGAACGGCCGCGGGCCAGCAGCCGTATCAGCCGCTCCCGCTCCTCGTCGCGCTCCAGCAGCGGCAGTTCGGGGCCGGGCGGCCCCGGCGGCGGGGTGGGCCGGGCGCCGGCGCTCCGCGCGGTGCGCTCCGCCTTGGTCCGGCGCGCGGGCACCGGTGCCTCCTCGGGCGGGCAGGTGACGACCTCGGTGCCGTCGACATGGTTGATCGTGAGCAGGTAGTCCGCGGTCACCACGCGCTCGACCCTGGTGCCCGGGCCGCTGCCACCGCCCACCTCGGGGGCGAGCGGGTCGCGGGCCGGCCGGGTCACCCGCGGCACGGGCGAGGTCGCGTCGAAGAGCGACGGGGTGCTGCTCGGTCGCAGCGCGGGCAGCCGGTCGCCGTCGGCGACCGCTCCCGCGGCGAACGCGTCGAAGCTGCCGCCCGACCGGGCCCCTCCCCCGGTCCCGGCCCCGCCGGACCCGCCGAAGGCGTCGAACGACCCGGACACCCCGGAGTTCCCGGACGCCCCGAAGGTGCCGAACCCGGAGCCCGGCGCGGAGCCGCTCAGGTCGCGGTCCGCGGGGGCCAGTCCGCCCGGGCCGCTGACGTCGACGGCCGGGGCGTCGGCGAACCCGCCGCCGAACCCGTCACCGAACTCGGCGATGTCGCCGCCTCCGCTGAACGGCACGACGCCCGCGCCCGGGTCCGCCGGCTGCGCCGGGTCGACCGCGGCCGGAGCGAAGGGGTCGAAGTCGTCGGCGAGCGGGTCGTACGCGTCGAGCCCGGCACCAGGTGCCCGCTCCTCGCCCGCGTCACCCGGACCCGTGAGGTCGCCGCCCGTACCGTCGCCGCCCGCGGCGCTGCCGGCCGCTTCCGTGACCGCGTCGCCCGTACCGCCCGCGTCGTCCGCCTCGCCCTCGGCGCTCTGCTCCGTCCCGCGCAGGCTCTTCCCGCCGGTCCCGAACGCGTCGAAGCTCTCGGCGCCCTTCAGCCGCGCGACGGCTCCGGCGCCGGCCGCGAGCCCCAGCCCGTCGTCCCCGGCGGCCGGGTCCTGGAAGACCGCGGGCGTGGCGAAGGCGCCAAGGCCGAACGGCGGCTGCGCGGGCGGCTCCGGCGCGGCCGGCCACTCGCCGCGGGGCTGCTCCTGCCGCGCGCCCGGCCGCGGGGCGCCGGCCGCGAACGCGTCGAACGCCCCCGCCGGGCGCCGGCCGGCCGAACCGCCGGAGGCGCCGCCGAACGGCGACACCCCGGACGCGGCCGGTCCCGGCCGGTCCGCACGGGCGCCGTCGCCCCGCGTGAGGTCGTCACCGCGACCGGCCGCACGGCCGTCGTCGCCGTCCGGGTCCTCGACGGAGTCGAAGCGCTCGGTGTGATCCATGTCGTACGCCCCCAAGGTGCGTCACTGGTTGGGGGCCGCCACGGGCTGCCGCGGGTCCGCGCTCACGGACCGCCGCCCGGATTCCCCTACTGCGGCGTACGCGGTGGCACGCCTCCTGGCCATCGATGCGCAAACTCTAAGGGCTCGCACACCATCCATGAAGTGCCGGGGGTGCCTCACCTGCGAGAAGCGTCCGTTACGCCTTTTACGTGCGGTTGGCTGCCGCGGATTACGTTTCCGCCTCGAACGCGAGGATTCGGTGCAGCCGGGTGGCGATCAGCAGCCGCTGCATCTGTGGGGGCACACCGCGCAGCACCAGCCGGCGGCCGCCGCGGCCGGCCCGCCGGTGCGCGCCCATGATCACACCGAGGCCGGTCGCGTCCCACGAGTCGAGTTCGGTCAGGTCCAGCACCAGGTCGCCGTGCCCGGCGTCCAGCGCGGTGTGCAGGGCCGTACGGGCGTCCGCAGCGCTGCGCACGTCGAGGCGCCCCCCGACGACCAGCTCGGCGTGGTCGCCCCTGATGTGCATAGTCACTCCCGGACGGTGCTGGCATGGACACGGTGCTGGTGCGGACACGGTGCCGGCATGGATGCCGTGCGAGCGGCGTGAACGCGTCGACCCGTCAGTCCTCACACAACTGACGGTCCGTCGTATACAGAAGTTGCCGCCTGTGAGCGAACCGAGACCGAATTCACTCCTTGGAGTGACGTCGGTTAGTACGTGTAGAACCCCTGCCCGCTCTTTCGGCCCAGGTCACCCGCGTCGACCATCCGCCGCATCAGCTCCGGCGGGGCGAACTTCTCGTCCTGGGACTCGATGTAGATGTTCCCGGTGGCGTGCAGCAGGATGTCCACCCCGGTGAGGTCGGTGGTGGCGAGCGGGCCCATCGCATGCCCGAAGCCGAGCTTGCACGCGGTGTCGATGTCCTCCGCGGTGGCGACCCCGGACTCGTAGAGCTTGACCGCCTCCACCACCAGCGCGGAGATCAGCCGGGTGGTCACGAAGCCCGCCACGTCGCGGTTGACGACGATGCAGGTCTTGCCGGTGCGCTCCGCGAACTCCCTTGCCCGGGCGAGCGTGTCGTCGCTGGTCTTGTGGCCGCGGACCAGCTCGCACAGCCCCATCAGCGGCACCGGCGAGAAGAAGTGGGTGCCGACGACCCGTTCGGGGCGCTCGGTGGCCGCGGCGATCTTCGTGATCGGGATCGCGGAGGTGTTGGAGGCGAGCACCGTGTCGTCGCCGACCAGCCGGTCGAGGGTGCGGAAGATCTCCCGCTTCACCTCGACCTCCTCGAAGACCGCCTCCACCACGAGGTCGGCATCGGCCGCCGCGTCCAGGTCGGTGGTCGTGGTGATCCGGGCGAGCGCGGCCTCGGCGTCCTGCGCGGTCAGCTTCCCCTTCGCCACGAACTTGTCGTAGGACGCGGCGATTCCGCTCCGGCCGCGGGCCAGCGCCTCGTCGGTCACGTCCCGCAGAACCACCTCGTAGCCCGCCTGCGCGGACACCTGCGCGATGCCGGCGCCCATCAGTCCGGCTCCGATGACGGCGACCTTCTTCGCCACGGCACACACCTCTCCGTCGGGGTATCTGGCCCGGACCCTAACGCCCCTTCAGCACCGGGCGCAGCATGATGTCGGCCGCGTCACCGTGTGTCCTTGGTCGCACAGTTGGGGCGGCGCGGCCGGTTGGTGGCGGCACGGACCGGGCCGGGCAGGCCCTACGCTCGTCGGCATGGTCAACCTCACCCGTATCTACACCCGTACCGGCGACGACGGCACGACGGCGCTCGGCGACATGAGCCGTACGGCCAAGACCGACCCGCGGATCGGCGCGTACGCCGACGCCAACGAGGCGAACGCGGTGCTCGGGGTGGCGCTCGCGCTCGGCGATCTCGCGGAGCCGGTGGCCGCCGTCGTGACCCGGGTCCAGAACGAGCTCTTCGACGTGGGCGCGGACCTGGCCACCCCGGTGGTGCCGGACCCGAAGTACCCGCCGCTGCGGGTGGAGCAGCCCTACGTGGACCGGCTGGAGGCGGAGTGCGACCGCTTCCTCGCGGAGCTGGACAAGCTGCGCAGCTTCATCCTGCCCGGCGGCACCCCGGGCGCGGCACTGCTGCACCAGGCGACCACCGTGGTCCGCCGGGCCGAGCGCTCCACCTGGGCGGCGCTGGACGAGCACGGTGACACGATGAACCCGCTCACCGCCACCTATCTGAACCGGCTCTCCGACCTGCTCTTCATCCTCGCCCGCACCGCCAACGTCGCCCGCGGCGACGTGCTGTGGGTGCCGGGCGGTGAGCGCTGACGCGACCACCGTCGGCCACCGGCGCCGCCACGGCCGTCGTGGCGACCGTCGTAACCGCGGCCGTCCGTGATCGGGCGAGGTCTTGTCCCGGCCGCCTCCTCTGGTTTTGACTATGACCTCTGGCTTTTGACCATGCCCGGCCGAGCCACCGGGCGGCGTCACGCGAACGGAGGGGCCGGGTTGCACGAGGACATGATGGTCGGGGGGCGCTATCGGGTGCAGCGCGTGCTGGGGAACGGCGGACTCGGCGAGGTCTGGGAGGCGCTGGACGAGACCCTCCACCGGCCGGTCGCGATCAAGTTCGTCACAGGTGTCGTGCAGTACCCGGAAGCGGCCAGGCGATTCGCCCGCGAGGCCAGGACCCTCGCCTCGCTCAACCACGGCAGCATCGTCACGGTGCACGACGCCGGGACGCTCGACCACGACGGCCGGCCGCTGCCCTACCTGGTGATGGAGAAGCTGAACGGCCTCACCTGGCAGACCGCCCAGGTGGCCGCGGTCGGCGAGACCGGGGCGCGGCTGGCCGACGCCCTCGCGCATGTCCATGCGGCGAAGATCGTGCACCGGGACATCAAGCCCGCCAACATCATGATCTGCCCGGACGGACGGGCCGTGCTGATGGACTTCGGCATCGCCCGTGACGACAACTCCCTGACCCGGACGCTCACCAACACCGGTTACGGCTTCGGCACCCCCGCCTACATGGCACCGGAACAGCTCCAGGGCGAGACGGCCACGCCCGCCTCGGACGTCTACGCGCTCGGCCTCGTCCTGGTCGAGAAACTCACCGGCCAACCCGGCCCCGTCGCCCACCAGACCGACACCGGCCGCGCCGCGATCCCCGGGCACCTGATGCCGTTACTCACCCGCATGACATCGCCGTTCCCCCAGGACCGGCCGTCCGCCGCCGAGTGCGCACGGCAGTTGCGCGGGCCCGTCCCACCGCCCGCGCCGGCAGCGCCGCCGACTCTCGTACTGCGCCGGCGGCAACCCCCGAAGCTCCTCCTGCCCGTGGCTTCGGCAGCGATCTTCCTGGTCTCCGCGTTCCTGCCCGCGATGGGAGGGGGAGACGACCAGGCCGTGGTGCCGTTCTTCGCCTGGCAGTCCCGCCTGGCCCTCGAGGGCGATTACCGGAACCAGGGGGACTGGCCGGCGATCACCACCGCGCTCGTCCTCCTCGGACTGATCGCGACCCTGGTGCTGAGCGTCACGCTCAGGCCGAGCACCGGAACCCTGCCCAGAGCGGTGGGCCGCGCCGGCGCGGCGCTGACCGCGGGATGCCTTGTCTGGCAGGCGGTCGAGGGCGCCCCCTACTACGGCTCCACGTACCACCCCGCGCCCGGTAGCGGCATGTGGCTCTTCTACCTGGCGACGGCCTTGACCCTCGCCACCTACGTCTACCGCGACGTCGACACCCGCCGCACCGCCCGCACGGCTACGCCACGTTGACGCGTTGGCCGGGCGGGGCCGCCTCCAGCCAGGCGAGGAAACCCGTCAGGGCGTCGTCGCTCATCGCCAGCTCCAGCCGGACGCCTCGGTGGACGCAGCAGAGCACCACCGCGTCCGACAGCAGGGCCAGTTCCTCCGAGCCCTGGGGTTCGCGGCGGCCGGTGACCTCGATCGAGGGGCGCTCCAGCACCTGGCGCGGCCGGATCGCGTAGGAGAAGACCCGGAACCACTCCACCCGGTCACCGCTGTAGCGGGCCACTCCGTAGACCCAGCCCTTGCCGGCGGCCGACTCGGCGTCGCCGGCCGGGGCCGGGCGCAGCGAGCAGTCGAAGGTGCCGCCGGGGCGCTGGATGAGGCGCCGGCGCAGCCCGAAGAGGAAGAGACCGAGCAGCGCTGCCACCAGGACCGCGCCGCCCACTTCGAAAGCGAGGATCACGTCCACCGACCTCCTCGCCTCGAATGAGTTGCCGCCCTTGCTGTGCCGGTGCCGCGGACCGCCCCTGCGGGCGGTCCGCGGCACCGTGGTCCTGCTGGTACTACGTCCTGCGGTCAAACGTCCTTCAGCGTGCGCCCGCCGCGGCGGCGAGCCGCACCTCCGCCCGGCGCTCGGCACCGGCGTCGTCCTCGGACTTGGAGCGCTGCAGTGCCCGCTCCGCCCGGTCGACGTCGATCTCGTCGGCGAGTTCGGCGATCTCCGCGAGGACGGAGAGCTTGTTGTCCGCGAAGGAGATGAACCCGCCGTGCACGGCGGCGATGACGGTGCCGCCGTCGCTGGTCCTGATGGTGATCGGACCGGACTGGAGCACCCCGAGCAGCGGCTCGTGGTTGGCCATGATGCCGATGTCACCCGACTTGGTACGGGCGACGACCAGGTTGGCCTCGCCGGACCAGACGTTGCGGTCCGCGGCGACCAGCTCGACGTGAAGATCGGCCAAGACGGCTCCTCGGGTTGGCACCCACCGCCTGCGGAGGATGCGTAGGACACAGAATAAGGGGTGCGACCGGAAGGCTGGTCCGAGGACCCCCTGCGGAGTCCACCGGATCGCCCCCCGGTCGCGTGGGCCTGGCGGCCCGGGTGGTGCGAGGCGTCAGCTCACGCCCAGCTTCTTGGCGTTGGCCTTGAGGTCCTCCAGGCCACCGCACATGAAGAACGCCTGCTCCGGGAAGTGGTCGAACTCACCATCGGCGATCGCGTTGAACGCCGTGATGGACTCGTCCAGCGACACGTCCGAGCCGTCCACACCGGTGAACTGCTTCGCCGCGTGGGTGTTCTGCGACAGGAAGCGCTCGATCCGGCGGGCACGGAAGACGGTGAGCTTGTCCTCCTCGCCGAGCTCGTCGATACCGAGGATGGAGATGATGTCCTGGAGGTCCTTGTACTTCTGCAGGATTCCCTTGACGCGCGAGGCGCAGTCGTAGTGCTCCTGCGTGATGTAGCGCGGGTCCAGGATGCGCGAGGTGGAGTCCAGCGGGTCCACCGCGGGGTAGATGCCCTTCTCCGAGATCGGCCGCGAGAGCACGGTCGTCGCGTCGAGGTGGGCGAAGGTGGTGGCCGGGGCCGGGTCGGTCAGGTCGTCCGCGGGGACGTAGATCGCCTGCATCGAGGTGATCGAGTGACCACGGGTCGAGGTGATCCGCTCCTGGAGCTGGCCCATCTCGTCCGCCAGGTTCGGCTGGTAACCCACCGCGGAGGGCATCCGGCCGAGCAGCGTGGAGACCTCGGAGCCGGCCTGGGTGAACCGGAAGATGTTGTCGATGAAGAACAGCACGTCCTGGCCCTGCACATCGCGGAAGTACTCCGCCATGGTCAGACCGGCCAGCGCGACCCGCAGCCGGGTGCCCGGCGGCTCGTCCATCTGACCGAAGACCAGCGCGGTCTGCGGCAGCACGCCGGACTCTTCCATCTCCGCGATCAGGTCGTTGCCCTCACGGGTGCGCTCGCCGACGCCGGCGAACACGGAAACGCCCTCGTGCAGCTTCGCCACACGCATGATCATTTCCTGGATGAGCACGGTCTTGCCGACGCCCGCGCCGCCGAACAGGCCGATCTTGCCGCCCTTGACGTACGGGGTGAGCAGGTCGACGACCTTCAGGCCGGTCTCGAACATCTCGGTCTTCGACTCGAGGTCGTCGAACTTCGGCGCCTTGCGGTGGATCGCCCAGCGCTCGGTGACCTCGGACTCGGCCGCCGGCTCGTTGAGGATCTGGCCGAGGGTGTTGAAGACGCGGCCCTTGGTGACGTCGCCGACCGGCACGGTGATGCCGTTGCCGGTGTCGGTCACCGGGGCCTGGCGGACCAGGCCGTCGGTGGGCTGCATGGAGATCGCGCGGACCAGGCCGTCGCCGAGGTGCTGCGCGACTTCGAGGGTCAGCGTCTTCTTCGCGCCCGCCTCGGCGTAGTCGTCGACCTCGACGTGGAGGGCGTTGTAGATCTCCGGCATGGCGTCGACGGGGAACTCCACGTCGACGACCGGGCCGATGACCCGGGCTACGCGGCCGGCGGCCACGCCGGCCGTGGGTGCCGTTTCAGCAGTGGTGGTCATAGTGGTCAGTCACTCCCCGCGCTCGCGTCGGCGAGGGCGCTGGCGCCACCGACGATCTCGCTGATTTCCTGGGTGATGTCGGCCTGTCGGGCCGCGTTGGCAAGCCGCGTGAGCGACTTGATGAGGTCTTCCGCGTTGTCCGTGGCGGACTTCATCGCCCGGCGGCGGGCCGCGTGCTCGGAAGCGGCGGCCTGGAGCAGGGCGTTGTAGATCCGGCTCTCGACGTACCGCGGCAGCAGCGCGTCGAGCACGCCTTCCGCGGACGGCTCGAACTCGAACAGCGGCAGGGCCTCGCTCTTCGCCGGTGCGGCGTCGCCGTCGCCGACCCCGCCGTCCTGGTCCTTGACCGACAGCGGCAGCAGCCGCCGGTCCACCGGGTTCTGGGTCATCATCGACACGAACTGCGTGAAGACGATGTGCAGTTCGTCCACGCCGCCGTCGGCCGTGTCCGCCAGCACCGACTCGATCATCGGTGCCGCCGCGGCCTTGGCGTCGGCGTAGCTCGGGCTGTCCGAGAAACCGGTCCAGGAGCCGGCGACCTTGCGCTCACGGAACGCGTAGTACGCCACCGCCTTGCGGCCGATCAGGTAGGAGTCGACCTCCTTGCCCTCCGCGCGCAGCCGCTCGGTGAGCCGCTCGGCCGCCTTGATCGCGTTGGACGAGTACCCGCCGGCCAGACCGCGGTCGCTGGTGATGACCAGCACCGCGGCACGGCTGGGGTGCTCCGCCTCGGTGGTCAGCGGGTGCTTGGTGTTGGAACCGGTCGCGACCGCGGTCACCGCGCGGGTCAGCTCGTCCGCGTACGGGGACGAGGCCGTCACCTGACGCTGGGCCTTGATGATCCGCGAGGCCGCGATCATCTCCATCGCCTTGGTGATCTTCTTGGTGGCGGTGACGGACCTGATCCGGCGCTTGTAGACCCGAATCTGTGCGCCCATGCGATCAGCCCTCGACCAGCAGCGCGCCCGAGGACGTCTCGAACTGCTTCTTGAAGGCGGCCACCGCGTCGGTCAGCGCTTCCACGGTCTCGTCCGGCAGCTGGCCGGTCTCGACGATCGCGGTGAGCATCGACTTGTGCTCGCGGTGCAGGTAGTCCAGCAGCTCGCGCTCGAACCGGCGGATGTCCTCGACCGGTACGTCGTCGAGCTTGCCGGTGGTGCCGGCCCAGATCGACACGACCTGGTCCTCGATCGGGAACGGCGCGTACTGGCCCTGCTTGACCAGTTCCATCATCCGCTGACCACGGCCGAGCTGCGCCTTGGAGGCCGCGTCGAGGTCGGAACCGAAGGCGGCGAACGCCTCCAGCTCGCGGAACTGCGCCAGGTCCAGCTTGAGCCGGCCGGCCACCTTGCGCATCGCCTTGATCTGCGCGGAGCCGCCGACCCGGGAGACCGAGATACCGACGTTCAGCGCGGGCCGCTGGCCGGCGTTGAACAGGTCGGACTCCAGGAAGCACTGGCCGTCGGTGATGGAGATGACGTTGGTCGGGATGAACGCCGACACGTCGTTGGCCTTGGTCTCCACGATCGGCAAACCGGTCATGGAGCCGGCGCCGAGGTCGTCGGAGAGCTTCGCGCAGCGCTCCAGCAGGCGGGAGTGCAGGTAGAAGACGTCACCCGGGTACGCCTCGCGGCCCGGCGGGCGGCGCAGCAGCAGGGAGACGGCGCGGTAGGCGTCGGCCTGCTTCGACAGGTCGTCGAAGATGATCAGGACGTGCTTGCCCTGGTACATCCAGTGCTGGCCGATGGCCGAGCCGGTGTACGGGGCGAGGTACTTGAAGCCGGCCGGGTCGGACGCCGGGGCGGCGACGATCGTGGTGTACTCCAGCGCGCCGGCCTCCTCCAGCGAGGCGCGTACGCCCGCGATGGTGGAGCCCTTCTGGCCGATGGCGACGTAGATGCAGCGGACCTGCTTCTTCGGGTCGCCCGAGCGCCAGTTGTCGCGCTGGTTGATGATCGTGTCGATGGTCAGCGCGGTCTTGCCGGTCTGCCGGTCACCGATGATCAGCTGGCGCTGGCCGCGGCCGATCGGGGTCATCGCGTCGACGGCCTTGAGGCCGGTCTGCATCGGCTCGTGCACCGACTTGCGCTGCATGACGGTGGGCGCCTGGAGTTCGAGGGCACGCCGGCCCTCGGTCTCGATCTCGCCGAGGCCGTCGATCGGGTTGCCCAGCGGGTCGATGACCCGGCCGAGGTAGCCCTCACCGACCGCGACGGAGAGCACCTCACCGGTGCGCTGCACCGGCTGGCCCTCCTCCACGCCGTCGAACTCGCCGAGGATGATCGCACCGATCTCGCGCTCCTCGAGGTTGAGGGCGAGGCCGAGGGTGCCGTCCTCGAACTTCAGCAACTCGTTCGCCATGGCCGAGGGCAGACCCTCGACCTTCGCGATGCCGTCACCGGCAACGCTGACCGTGCCGACCTCCTCGCGCGAGGCGGCGTCCGGCTGGTACGACTGGACGAAAGTATCCAGCGCGTCCCGGATCTCCTCCGGCCGGATCGTGAGCTCCGCCATCTGGGTTCCCTGCTCTCCTTGTTGGGCCCTGTATTCCTCACGGCCCAACTAGGGCCGCCTTCATGCGTGTTGCGTTGGTGGCTGTCAGCCGGCCATACGGCGGGCGGCTTCGTCGAGCCGGTCCGCGATGGAGCCGTTGATGACCTCGTCGCCGACGCGTACCCGCACCCCACCGAGGACCTCGGGGTCCACGTCAAGGTTCAGGTGCACCGGGCGGCCGTAGATCCGGGACAGCGCGTCTGCGAGCCGCTGCTTCTGCCGGTCACTGAGCGGAACGGCCGAGACCACTTCCGCCACCGTCCGGCCCCGGCGGGCCGCTGCCAGCTTGGACAGGGATTCGATCCCGCCCTCCAGGCTACGTCCTCGCGGCGCGGTGACCAGTCGTACGACCAGCCGTTCCGTGACCGGATTGGCGCGGCCGCCGAGCAGCGTGCCCAGCAGGGCAGCCTTGGCGTCCGCGGTCGCGGCCCGGTCGGCCAGCGCGGCGCGCAGCTCGCTGCTGCCCGCGGCGATCCGGCCGAAGCGGAAGAGCTCGTCCTCGACGTCGTCCAGGTCGCCACCGCGCTGGGCGGCGATCAGGTCGGCGGTGTCGGCCAGCTCCTCCAGGGCGTCCACCAGGTCACGCGAGCGCGACCAGCGGGACCTGACCATGCCGGCCACCAGGTCGACCGCTTCGCCGCCGATCTGGCTGCCGAGCAGCCTGCGGACCAGCTGCGCCTTGGCCTCACCGGTCTGTGCCGGGTCGGTCAGCGCGCGCCGCAGTCCGCTCTCGCGGTCGAGCAGCGTGGTGACCGAGGACAGCTCGCCGGCGAGACCGGCCGCGTCCACCGACGTGCTGTCGGTCAGCGCGTCCAGCCGCTCGCGGGCGGCCGCCAGTGCTTCGCGGCTCGCACCGTTCATCGCGCCGCCTCGGCGGACGATGCGGCGCTCTGCTCCAGGCCGTCCAGGAAGCGGTCGACCACGCGGGACTGCCGGGCGGAGTCCTCCAGGGACTCGCCGACCACCCGGCCGGCCAGGTCGGTGGCGATCTTGCCGACCTCCTGCCGGAGGCTGACCGTCACCTGGCGGCGATCCGCTTCGATCTGGGCATGGCCCGCCGCGATGATGGAGTCGCGCTGCCGCGAACCCTCCTCGCGCATCTCCGCGATGATCTGCGCGCCCTGCTCGCGAGCCTGCTCGGTGATCCGGGCCGCCTCGTGGCGGGCCTCGGCGAGCTGGGCCTTGTACTCCTCAAGCGTGCGATTGGCGTCGGCCTGAGCCTTCTCCGCCCGCTCCAGGCCACCCTCGATCGCGTCATGCCGCTCCGCGAGAGTCTTCTGGATGTTCGGCAGGAGCTTCTTTCCGAGGATGCCGAAGACGATGAAGAAGCAGAGCAGGCCGACGATCAATTCAGCGGTGTCGGGGATGAGCGGGTTCTGGGCCCCCCCCTCCGCCAGGAGGTTCATCATGTCCGAGCCTTTCGTCGGGTACGGCTACTGACGGTCCGGGTCAGGCCGAGAAGATGAAGGGCACGACCAGACCGAGGAGCGCGAGCACCTCACACAGGGCGAAGCCGAGGAACATGTTGGTACGGATGACCGGCATGGCCTCGGGCTGGCGGGCCATGGCCTCGATCGAGTGGCCGAAGACCAGACCGATGCCGACACCGGGGCCGATTGCGGCGAGACCGTAGGCGACGGCGCCCAGGTTGCCCTTGATCTGGATGCTGTTGGCGGCGAGGTTGACAAGCTCGGCAGACATCTTCCCTGTCTTCCTTAAGTGTTGCGGTCCGCTGGGGTGCTTCCCAGTGGAGGGTCCGATTGGGGCGAGTGGGGGGTCAGTGACCCTCTTCAAGCGCTCCGCTGATGTAGATCGAGGCGAGCAGCGTGAAGATGTACGCCTGGAGGAACTGGATCAGCACCTCGAAGGCGGTCATACCGGCTGCCAGGACGAACGAACCGCCGGCGACCGCCGACAGGAACGAGGGGGTCAGCAGGTACCAGCTTGCGACGCTGAACATCACGATCAGCATGTGGCCGGCGAACATGTTGGCCCACAGCCGCACCGCGAGGGTGAACGGGCGGGTGATCACGTTCTGGATGAACTCCAGCAGCACGATCAGGGGGACCAGGAACTTGGGCAGGCCGGGGATCCAGACCAGGTTCTTGACGCCGCCGCGGAAGCCGTGCGTCTTGAAGGTCAGGTACATGTACGTGATGAACACCAGCGCGGCCAGCGCGACCGGGAACGCGAACCGCGACATCGGCGGGAACTGCGCGACCGGGATGATCGACATGATGTTCATGAACCACACGAAGAAGAAGATCGACGCGAGGAAGGGGACGTACTTGTCGCCCTTCTTGCCGATCACTTCGCGGGCGATGCTGCGGGCCACGAAGGTGTAGCCGATCTCACCGACCAGCTGCAGCTTTCCCGGCACGAGCTTCGGCTTGCTGAACGCGGCCCAGAAGAATCCGACGACGAGCAGCATGCAGATGATCGCGAGCAGCATCGGCTTGGTGAAGTCGAAGCTGCCGATGCTGAAGATCGGCTTGAAGTCGAACGAGTTGAGACCCGGAGCGGGGAATGCGCAACCGTGCTGGATGTGGCATCCAGCTTCAGCGAGCAGCGTGTGGGCACTCACCCGTGACTCCTTCGTCGTGACGCATAAGTAACGGCAACCTTGTGTGTCAGCGCGGCTGGTGGGGCCGCTGTTCGGCACTGCGGGTAGGGCGTGGCGAAGCTCGCTCGGTCCGCTGAGAGCCCGCATCGCGTCGCGGGCATCCGTCTTCCGTGCCGCCAGTGCGGTTCCGGTTCCGAATACACCGCAGGGCGCGGGGGCTTGACCCTCTGCATGTGCGAGGGGCCCTCACGTCCGGATGCGACTTCGGACGATAGCAGACCTGGATGAAGGCCCCTTACCCTCCCCTTACGTAGCATCGCGCGACCCCGTCCCGACCGCGTCCGCCTCCTGCTTCCGTGCGGCGGGGACCGAGGGTTCGGGATCGACGTAGAGCATCCGGCTGGTCAGCGACTGCTTGACCTGCCCGCCCACCCAGGCGAGCGCGGTGACCAGCAGGGTCAGGCCGAACGCGCGGCCGTTGAAAGCGCTGGTGTTCTTGAAGACGACGATGAAGACGCCGATCAGCAGGATCTGCACGGCGTAGACCAGCATCCCGGCGGACATCGCCAACTGGGGCTGGTTCTGGGTGATCCGCATCAGCGCCCACGAGCCGAGCGCGAAGAAGACAGCGACCACGGCAACCGCCACCACACCGCCGAGCAGGCCCTTCTCGCCTGCGACGAGGGCGCTGACAACAATGGCGATGACTCCGACGGGTCCGGCCGCGAGGGCCGAGCCCCGGAGAATCCGGGCGTCGTTGGGCTGCATGGGGCGGCTCCTCCGGCGGGAGTTGGGGCGAGCGGGTGTCGTCGGAGACGAGCGGGGCGAGGCGGGACGGCAGCGAGGGTGTGCCTCTCGCCGGAAGACCGTCTCTCTCAAGGTCTTTCGGCGCGTTCCCTGCTTTCGTGAACGGTATCACAAAGTATTTGATGCGGTCTTTACCATGAAGATGTGCTGCCTGTCACACACAGGAGGTAGCAACACGCCGTCCTATTTACCTGAGTTGTCCCTCGATCGGGAAACGACCGATTACGGCGCGTTGTTGATCGACTACCGTTCACCGGCCGCTGTTGGCGGTGGGCGCGGGGTGGGTGGTGGTGGGCGCGGACCGCTCCGGCAGCCGGGGCCGATCCCCCACCGCCGTCGAGCCGTTGAGCGCCGGCCGGTCCGGGCCGCGCATCTCCCGCTCGGCCGCGGCCGCGGCGGCCGCTAGCCGGCGGCGCCTGCGGCGGTAGCGCGGCGGCACCACCGACTCCGCCCAACGCGGCGCGTGCGGCCGGAAGGCCGGCAGCAGCAGGACCACCAGGCCGATCGCGCTCAGCGCCACGATCACCAGCACGATCCACAGGCTGGAGGAGCTCACCGAGAACGCCACCGCGGAGAAGGCGAACAGCGCCGCCCAGAAGTACATGATCAGCACCGCGCGGCTGTGCGTGTGCCCCAACTCCAGCAGCCGGTGGTGCAGATGCCCGCGGTCGGCGGCGAACGGCGACTGGCCGCGCCAGGTCCTGCGGACCACCGCGAGCACCAGGTCCGCGGCCGGGATCGCGATCATCGTCAGCGGCAGCAGCAGCGGCATGTAGACCGGCACCATGAAGTGCACGGTCTGCCGGGTGGACCCGGTGAAGTCGGTGATGGCGTCCGGGTCGACCTGCCCGGTGATCGAGATCGCGCCGGACGCCAGCACCAGGCCGATCAGCATCGAGCCGGAGTCGCCCATGAAGATCCGCGCCGGGTGGATGTTGTGCGGCAGGAAGCCGACGCACATGCCGATCAGGATCGCCGAGAAGAGCGTCGCGGGCGCGGCCTGCTCGATGCCGTAGCCGTACCACATGCGGTAGGCGTACATGAAGAACGCGATGGACGCGATGCACACCATGCCGGCCGCCAGGCCGTCCAGGCCGTCCACGAAGTTGACCGCGTTGATGGTGATCACCACCAGCGCGACGGTGAGCAGCGTGGACTGCACCGGGGTGAAGATGATCGTGCCGAAGCCCGGCACCGGCAGCCACAGGATGGCCAGCCCCTGGAAGACCATGACGCCGGCGGCGATCATCTGCACGCCGAGCTTGATCAGCGCGTCCACGCCCCACTTGTCGTCCAGCACGCCCAGCAGCCAGATCAGCCCGGCCCCGGAGAGCAGCGCCCGCGGCTCGCTGGAGAGCTTGAAGACCCCGGAGAGGTTGCTGAGGTGCGCGGCGACCAGCAGCCCCGCGCACAGCCCGCCGAACATCGCCATGCCGCCCAGCCGGGGGGTCGGCTCCTTGTGCACGTCGCGGTCGCGGATCGGGGGCATCGCGCCGGCCGCGATCGCGAATTTCCGCACCGGGCCGGTCAGCAGATAGGTGACGGCGGCGGAGACGCACAGGGTCAGCAGATACTCGCGCACAGGCAGCCTCCGACGTATTCGGGGGTGCGGCGGGCACGCGCACACGTCCGGGGGATCTTCACAGCGTCACACCCTAGTGGTGGCCGGGCCGGGACGGCGAACACCTATCGAGACTCACAGGCGGCCCGGACGGTTGCAGATGGCCCGTTGTGGGCAGGTAAAGAGATCGGCCCGGCCGCGGTGACCGCAGAAACCGCAGGTCGGCGGCGAGGCGGCGGTCGGCCCCGGGCGCGGGAGGATTCGCGCGGCGCCGGGAGAGCGACCAAGATCACGGTCCGGCCGCAGCCCGACGGCAGTCGGATCACGGACCGCCGGAGCGGGTCAGGCGGTCGAACGATCGGCCCGTGGGCGGCCGTGGGGCCGTGCGACGGGGCGGTGGGGCGGTTGCAGTGCGGTGGGGCCGTTGCAGTGCGGCGGTGGGGCCGGTCTGCCGGTCAGACGGTCGCCGGAATCCCGGTGAGCGCGGTCCTCCGGTCAGACCGTCGCCGGAATCCCGGTGAGCGCGGTCACCACCGGGTCCAGGGCGTCGTGGATCTCCTCGCCGATGCTGCGGAAGTACGAGATCGGGGCGCCGTACGGATCGTGCACCTCGTCGGCGTCCGGGCTGGGCGCCAGCAGCCAGCCGCGCAGCGCAGCCGCGGCCCGGACCAGCGAGCGGGCCCGCTCGGTGACGCTGCCGTCGGGCAGCGTGGCCGGGTCTATCGCCCGCACCAGCCGGGTGAACTCCTTGAGCGTGAAGGTGCGCAGGCCCGCCGCGTGCCCCATCGAGATGACCTGGGCCCGGTGGTCTCGGGTGGCGGTGAGCACCAGGTCGGCGTCGATGACGTGGTCGTCGAGCAGCTCCCGACCGGTGAATTCGGCCGGGTCCGCGCCGTGTTCGGCGAGCACCGCCGCGGCGTGCACCTCCATCGGGGCCCCTTCGTGGCCCCAGGTGCCCGCCGACTCCACGAGGATGGCGTCCGCGCCGGCACCCAGCCGCTGGGCGAGGCCGTGCCGCATCAGCCGCTCGGCGATCGGCGAGCGGCAGACGTTGCCGGTGCACACGTGCAGGACGCGCAGCACGTCGAGGGGGGCGTGAGCGGGGTGGCCGCCTCCCCCGATTCCGGTCGGCGCAGTGGTGAACCCCCGTATGGCACGCCCGTCGGGCGTGGTCAACGGCGCTCCTCCAAGTCGGGTACCACCTTGCGCAGCTCCTCGGCGCTGATCGCACCGGCCCGCAGCAGCACCGGCACCTTCCCGGTGACGTCGACGATCGAGGACGGCACGGCGGCGGGCGTGGGTCCGGCGTCGAGGTAGATCGCCACGGAGTCGCCGAGCATGCCCTGGGCGGCGTCGCAGTCCTGCGGGGACGGCATGCCGGTGAGGTTGGCGCTGGAGACGGCCATCGGGCCGGTCTCGGTGAGCAGCTCGATGGCGACCGGGTGCAGCGGCATCCGGACCGCCACGGTGCCGCGGGTGTCGCCGAGGTCCCAGCGCAGCGACGGCTGGTGCTTGGTGACCAGGGTCAGCGCGCCCGGCCAGAAGGCGTCGACGAGCTCCCACGCCTGCTCGGAGAAGTCGGTGACGATGCCGTGCAGCGTGTTCGGGGAGCCCACCAGCACCGGTGACGGCATGGAGCGGCCGCGGCCCTTGGCCTCCAGCAGGTCGCCGACCGCGTCCTTGTCGAAGGCGTCCGCGCCGATGCCGTAGACCGTGTCGGTCGGCAGCACCACGAGTTCGCCGCGCTTGACCGCCGAGGTGGCCTCGCGCAGCCCGGTGACCCGGTCGGTCGCGTCCGCGCAGTCGTATCGCCGTGCCATGGGAAGTCCTCCATTAGCTCTTCTGCCGCCGTTGCGGGGGATGCTGTGTTCACGGTGCCGCTTTGCCGGCGGAGGTCCGCGCTCTCACGGTGTCGCCTTGCGGGCAGTGGTGAATCGCGGCCGGTTGTTGAGGTCGGGGTGGTCGGCCGCGTCCGCCCAGCCGGCGTCCTCCTTGAAGATCCACGGCACCTGGCCGCCCTGGGAGTCGGCGTGCTCGATGACGACGACGCCGCCGGGCCGCAGCAGGCGGTGCGCCGTGCGCTCGATGCCGCGGATGGTGTCCAGGCCGTCCTCGCCGGAGAACAGGGCGAGTTCGGGGTCGTGGTCGCGTGCCTCGGGTGCGACGTACTCCCACTCGGTGAGCGGGATGTACGGCGGGTTGGAGACCACCAGGTCGACCTGGTGGTTGAGTTCGGGGAAGGCGGCCAGCGCGTCGCCGTGCCGCAGGTCCACCTTGCTGCCGGCGACGTTCTTGCGGGCCCACTCCAGCGCCTGCTCGGACAGCTCCACGGCGTGCACCCGGGACCGGGGCACCTCCTGGGCGAGCGCGAGCGCGATCGCGCCGGAGCCGGTACACAGGTCGACGATCAGCGGCTCGGCGACGTCCATGGCCCGGACGGCGTCTATGGCCCAGCCGACCACCGACTCCGTCTCCGGGCGGGGCACGAACACCCCTGGCCCGACCTGGAGTTCCAGGTAGCGGAAGAAGGCCCGGCCGGTGATGTGCTGGAGGGGTTCGCGGGCCTCGCGGCGGGCGACGGCCTCCCAGTAGCGCGCGTCGAAGTCCGCGTCGGCCACGGTGTGCAGCTCGCCGCGCTTGACCCCGTGCACGTACGCGGCCAGTTCCTCGGCGTCGAAGCGGGGCGAGGGCACGCCCGCGTCGGCGAGTCGCTGGGCGGCCTGGGCCACCTCGGCGAGCAGCAGGTTCACGTCCGCCCCCTTCTCAGCTGCCGTCGCCGGCCGCGGCCAGCTTCGCGGCGGAGTCGGCGTCCACACACGCCTGGATCATCGGGTCGAGGTCTCCGTCGAGCACCTGGTCCAGGTTGTACGCCTTGAAGCCGACCCGGTGGTCGGAGATGCGGTTCTCCGGGAAGTTGTAGGTCCGGATGCGCTCGGAGCGGTCCACGGTGCGGACCTGGCTGCGGCGGGCGTCGGACGCCTCGCGCTCGGCCTCCTCCTGGGCGGCGGCCAGCAGCCGGGAGCGCAGGATGCGCATCGCCGACTCCTTGTTCTGCAGCTGGCTCTTCTCGTTCTGGCAGGAGACCACCAGGCCGGAGGGAAGGTGGGTGATCCGGACCGCGGAGTCGGTGGTGTTGACCGACTGCCCGCCGGGGCCCGACGAGCGGTAGACGTCGATCCGCAGCTCGTTGGGGTTGATCTCGACCTCGACCTCCTCGGCCTCCGGGGTGACCAGCACGCCGGCGGCAGAGGTGTGGATACGGCCCTGCGACTCGGTGGCCGGCACCCGCTGCACCCGGTGCACGCCGCCTTCGTACTTCAGCCGGGCCCACACGCCCTGGCCGGGCTCGTGGCTCGCCTTGGCCTTGACGGCGACCTGGACGTCCTTGTAGCCGCCGAGGTCGGAGGCGTTGGCGTCGAGGATCTCGGTCTTCCAGCCGACCCGCTCGGCGTACCGCAGGTACATCCGCAGCAGGTCGCCGGCGAACAGCGCGGACTCCTCGCCGCCCTCGCCGGCCTTCACCTCCAGGATGACGTCCTTGTCGTCGCTGGGGTCACGCGGCACCAGCAGCAGCCGCAGCCGGTCGGTCAGCTCCTCGCGGTGCTTCTCCAGCTCCTTGACCTCGGCGGCGAACTCCGGGTCGTCGGCGGCCAGTTCACGCGCGGTCTCGGCGTCCTCGCCGGTCTGCCGCCAGGAGCGGTAGGCGGCGATGATGGGGGTGAGCTCCGCGTACCGCTTGTTGAGCCGGCGGGCGTTGGCCTGGTCGGTGTGGACCGCGGGGTCGGCAAGCTGCTTTTCGAGGTCGGCATGTTCGCCGATCAGTTCCTCGACCGCCTCGAACATCATGTATTCCTGGAGGAGTAGGTGCTGCCTGGGACCGGGCCGCCGTGGGACGGGCGCCGCCGGCTGGGACGCGAGGACGACAAAGCGCCGGTCCGGTCACCCTGGGCTGGGCGACCGGAGACCGGCGCTGGTCGGGTCGCTACTTCTTGGCGGACCCGGCGTTCTTGCCGAAGCGGGCCTCGAAGCGGGCGACGCGGCCGCCGGTGTCGAGGATCTTCTGCTTGCCCGTGTAGAACGGGTGGCACTCGGAGCACACGTCCGCGCGGATCTGGCCGCTGGTCTCGGTGCTACGGGTGGTGAACGAGGCGCCGCAGGTGCAGGTGACCTGGGTCTCTACGTACTCGGGGTGGATCTCGCGCTTCAAGGGTGCTCCTAGGTTCGGGAGGGCGCCGGGTCGCTCATGCGGGTTGCGTGGGCGTGAACCGGGGCCAGCGGACCAGTCTGCCAGCACTGGCCGCAGCTACCAAAACCAGGTCCGGCCCCGGATAATTCCCGCGACGTCCTCGCAGGTCAGCGCGGTGCGCGCGAGGGTGACGCCGGGAGGACGGGGCTGACGCGGCGCCCGGGGTGGACGCCTACGGCGAGGTCGGACCCGACGGCTTCGAGCTGGCCGACCCCGACGGCTTCGGAGCGGCCGGCGCCGTGGCCTTGCCGCCGACCACCTTGCCGGCGTCCACGTGGTCGGCGACCGAGCCCTTCGTGGCGTCGGCCGGGATCGGCTTGTCGGCGCGCAGCGCGGCCCACACGATGTCGGCCTGCGACTGGATCGGCTCGACCCGGTTGGGGTTCGCGGGGTCGTAGCGCACCGGCAGGGTCACCATGTGCACGTCGCCGGAGTGCAGGTGCTGCACGCTCTCGGCGAGCCCGGTCAGCTTGTTCACCGAGCCGAGGCCGGTGTCGGTGGTGACCGCCTTGGTGGCGGTGTCGGCGACCGAGAACAGCTTCGTCGGGCTGCTGAACAGCCCCAGGCCGCCGATCCGGTCGATCAGCGCCTTGATGAACGCCTGCTGGAGCTGGATACGGCCCAGGTCGCTGCCGTCGGCGACGCCGTGCCGGGTGCGGACCAGGCCGAGCGCCTGGTCGCCGTTGAGGGTGTGGGTGCCGGCCGTCAGGTTCAGGTGGCTCTTGTCGTCGTGGATCGCCTTGGTGGTGGTCAGCGGCACCCCGCCGAGGTCGTTGACGAGGTTCTTGAAGCCGGTGAAGTCGACCTCGATGTAGTGGTCCATCCGCAGCCCGGTGAGCTGCTCGACGGTCTTGACCGCGCAGGCCGGGCCGCCGACCTCGTAGGCGGTGTTGAACATGACCTGCTGCCCGGCCGGCTCGACGGCCCCCTTGGCGCCGGTGCAGGCCGGGCGGTTCACCAGGGTGTCGCGCGGGATGCTCACCACGCTGGCCGTCTTGTGGCCCTTGGCCAGGTGCACGATCATCGCGGTGTCGGAGCGCGCGGTGCCGCTGTCGTGGCCGTACGCGCGGTTCGCGCCGGAGCGGGAGTCCGAGCCGAGCACCAGGATGTCCATCGAGCCGTTGTCGAGCCGGGCCGGGCGGTGGGTGCCCAGGGCGCCGTCGATGTCGACGCTGTGGATGTTCGCGTTGAGCCGGTGGTAGAGGTATCCGGCGCCGGTCGCGCCGAGCAGCACCACTCCGGACGCGGTCCAGGCGACGATGTGCAGGGTGCGCCGGCGGCGTCGGCGGGCCACTCCCGCCCCGCTGGGGCTGGAGCCGGTCCGCGGCTGCTGCTCGTCCGGCATGGCGGCACCTCGGCTTCCTGAGCGTCCGGCGTCAGGCGTCCCGCGGGTCCGGTGTGCGGCCCCGCGGCTCCCGACGCCGGGAATGTCCGTAACGTCAGACGTTCCATCGTGCGCCCGGGGTGCGGGTGCCGCCATTCGAGGGGCGAGCGGGCAGTGGGCCGACGGGGAGTCGACGGGGGCCGAAAACCGCGACCGCCCGCGTATCCCCAGGTCAGCTGGGGTACGCGGGCGGTCGGACCGATCCTGGCGGTTACTGTCAGTCGTTGTTCTGGCCAGGGGTGGTCTTGGCGATCTGCATCAGGAACTCGGCGTTGGACTTGGTCTGCTTCATCTTGTCCAGCAGCAGCTCGATCGCCTGCTGCGAGTCGAGCGCGTGCAGCACCCGGCGCAGCTTCCAGACGATCGCCAACTCCTCGCGGTCCAGGAGGATTTCCTCCTTGCGGGTGCCGGACGGGTCGACGTCCACCGCGGGGAAGATCCGCTTGTCGGCGAGCTTCCGGTCGAGCTTGAGCTCCATGTTGCCGGTGCCCTTGAACTCCTCGAAGATCACCTCGTCCATCCGCGAGCCGGTCTCGACCAGCGCGGTGGCCAGGATGGTCAGCGAGCCGCCGTCCTCGATGTTCCGCGCGGCACCGAAGAAGCGCTTCGGCGGGTAGAGCGCGGTCGAGTCGACACCACCGGACAGGATGCGGCCGGAGGCGGGCGCCGCCAGGTTGTAGGCGCGGCCCAGCCGGGTGATGGAGTCGAGCAGCACCACCACGTCGTGGCCCAGCTCCACCAGCCGCTTGGCCCGCTCGATGGCGAGTTCGGCGACGGTGGTGTGGTCCTCGGCGGGCCGGTCGAAGGTCGAGGAGATGACCTCGCCCTTCACCGAGCGCTGCATGTCGGTGACCTCTTCGGGCCGCTCGTCGACGAGGACGACCATCAGGTGGCACTCGGGGTTGTTGGTGGTGATCGCGTTGGCGACCGCCTGCATGATCATCGTCTTGCCGGTCTTCGGCGGGGCGACGATCAGGCCGCGCTGGCCCTTGCCGATCGGCGAGACCAGGTCGATGATCCGCGTGGTCAGCACGCCCGGGTCGGTCTCCAGCCGGAGCCGGTCCTGCGGGTACAGCGGGGTGAGCTTGTTGAACTCCGGACGGCCGCGGCCGGAGTCGGCGCCCATGCCGTTCGCGGAGTCGAGGCGGACCAGCGCGTTGAACTTCTCGCGCCGCTCGCCGTCCTTGGGCTGGCGCACCGCGCCGGTGACGTGGTCGCCCTTGCGCAGGCCGTTCTTACGGACCTGGGCGAGCGAGACATACACGTCGTTCGGCCCCGGCAGGTAGCCCGAGGTGCGGATGAACGCGTAGTTGTCGAGGATGTCGAGGATGCCCGCGACGGGGATCAGCACATCGTCGTCGGCGACCTGCGGCTCGCCGCCGCCACCGAACTCCTCGCGCCCGCGGCCACGGCCACGGCGGTCGCGGTAGCGGCCCCGGCGCCGGCCGCGGCCCTCGCCGAATTCGTCGTCGTCCTGCGGGCCGCTCTGCTGGTGCTGGGCGCCCTGGTGCTGCTGCTGGCCGCCACCCTGGCCGCCGCCCTGCTGCTGGCGGTCCCGGCGGCTCTGGCCGCCGCTCTGCTGGCCCTCGCCGCCGTCCTCGCCGCGGTTGCGCTGGCGGTCGCGCTGCCGCTCGCGGCGGTCACCGCGCTGGCCGCGCTGGCGCTCCTGGCGGTCGTCCCCGCCGCCCTGCTGCTTGGCGTCGCCGCCCTTGGCCTCGGAGCCCTTGGCCTCACGGCCCTCGGCGCTGTCGGCAGCGGCCTCGGCGGCACGGTCGGCGCCGCGCTCGCCCTGCGCCCGCTCGCTCGCGGAAGCGGCAGCCTTCGCCTTCTCGCCGGCCGGCTGGCCGGGGATCTCGATCTGCTGCTGCTTCGCCTCCTTCGGCTCCTTCGCGGCCGGTGCGGCGGCCGCGGGGGCCTCGGCGGACTCCGCCGCCTGCTCCAGCCGGGCCCGCGAGGTGGCGCGGCGCTTGGGCTTCTCGGCCGGCGCGCCGGTGGCGGCGGCGGGCTTCTCGGCCGCGGCGGCACCGCCGCCGGCCTGGCGCTCCTTGATCGTCTCGATGAGCTGGCCCTTGCGCATCCGCGCGGTGCCCTTGATACCGAGACCTGCGGCGACCTGCTGGAGTTCGGCCAGGACCATGCCCTCCAGGCCGGTCCCGGACCGGCGGCGCCGTGCGGCCGTGGCAGCACCGGTGGCAGGCGCGGCGGCTTCGGACGCGGCGACAGTGTTGTCTGCGCGCACGCCCATCAGATCGGTGGTGTCGCTCACGAAGGGTCCTTCCCTGGAGCGGGCGTCGGCCTGTCTGGCTCGGCGACCGGTCGTGCTGACCGGGTCTGGCGTTCCCGCTGCTTCGACCCGGGGCGGTGGTCTGCCTGATGGCGGCAGAAATACATAGATGCTCTCGGCACGGGAGAGAACTCGTACCGAATCCGGAGCGTGCTCGACACTTCCCGGACAGGCTGTCCGGCCGACCCGGACTGGCTGCCTATACGGTGTGGGAGGCTCCCGGAGAAAGTGCGGTCCCACTGCGGGGACACAGCCCATCGCGCCCAAAGGGCGGCGAATGCTGGCTTGAGGTTAACACTACCCGGTCCAACAGATATTCCCCCTCTCTTCGACCGGCAATCGTGTCACTGCCCACCTGCGAGCGGCAGGACACTCGCCCCGGCGGCGTCCAACGCCAGGCGGTTGGCCGCCCAGCCGTCACCCGCGAGCCGGGAGACCTTGTCCGCGGCGCCCTCGTCGGTGAGCGCGAGCACGGTCGGCCCGGCACCCGATACGACAGCAGGGACGCCCTCCGCGCGTAGACGGTTCACCAGCGCGAGGGATTCCGGCATCGCCGGCGCCCGGTAGTCCTGGTGCAACCGGTCCTCGGTGGCGGGCAGCAGCAGCTCGGGGCGCCTGGTCAACGCCTCGACCAGCAGCGCCGCCCGGCCCGCGTTCACCGCGGCGTCGACGTGCGGAACGGTACGGGGCAGCAGCCCGCGGGCGGTCTCGGTCAGCACCGGCACCCCCGGCACGAAGACCACCGGAACCAGCGACCCGGCCGGCTCCATCCGGACCGCCCGCGCGGCCCCGCCGTCGGTCCAGGCCACGGTGAAGCCGCCCATCAGACACGCCGCGACGTTGTCGGGGTGCCCCTCGATCTCGGTGGCCAACTCCAGCAGGGCCGTGTCGTCCAGCCCCGCCGGGCCGCCTATCGTCACCGCGCGGGCGGCCATGATGCCCGCGCAGATGGCGGCGGACGACGACCCCAGACCGCGGCCGTGCGGAATGCGGTTCGCACAGACCACCTCCAGGCCGCGCGGCTGGCCGCCGAGCAGGTCGAAAGCGGTGCGCAGGCTACGGACCACCAGGTGTTTCTCGTCGCGCGCCAGCGTGTCGGCACCCTCACCGGCGATGTCCACGTGCAGACCGGAGTCGGCGACGCGCACCACCACGTCGTCGTACAACCCCAGCGCGAGGCCGAACGCGTCGAAGCCCGGGCCGAGGTTCGCGCTGGTCGCGGGGACGCGCACTCGTACTGCGGCGGCGCGAAACGCTGGACCGGCCATCGTTCGACGAATCTCCTTGGTGCGTACGCCCTGCGGGCGTGGCTCCGTTGCCAGGCGGCGAGGCGGGAAATGGCGATGCGGCGGCATCAGCCGGAACTCGGCGCGATTGCGCCGCTGGGGTAAGCCTATCGAAACAAGGTTCCCCCGCGACATAGGGCGCACGGACCGCGCGTGATGCGTGTCGCCTTCGCGGCGTGCGCCCCTTACGGAAGTGACCTATGGGGAGGGGGTGCCAGAGGGGTGCTTCGCGGGACGACAGTGCCCCTTGCCCGGGCGGGGCGCCGTCGCGGAGGACGGCAACTCCGTAGGGGCGCGGGGAACTACGCGACCGGCCCACCACTGCCGGTGGTCCGGCGAGCTCGCCGCGGGGGCTGGGCCTGCGGGCCCGGCGCGCCACCGCCGTGGCCGGTCGCGCGGTTCCCCGCGCCCCTGGGTGGTTGCCGTCTTCCGCGACGGCGCCCACGCGCCCCTGGTGAGTTGCCGTCCACCGCGACGATGCCCACCGCCCCTGGTGAGTTGCCGTCTTCCGCAAGGAACCCCCGCCCGGGGAGGGGGTTCCCTGGTCCATCAGGTTCAGGCGAGGCCCAGTTCCGTCGCGGCGGCGTCCGCGTCGACGGGGACCGTGATGGGCTGGGGGGCGCCGGCGACGGCCCAGTCGGGGTCCTTGAGCCCGTTCCCGGTGACCGTGCAGACGATGCGCTGGCCGGGATCGACGCGGCCCTCGTCCACGGCCTTGAGCAGGCCGGCCACGGACGCGGCGGAGGCGGGCTCGACGAAGACGCCCTCCTTGCCGGCCAGCAGCCGGTAGGCCGCGAGGATCTGACGGTCCGTCACCGCTTCGATGAGGCCGCCCGACTCGTCGCGGGCCTGCTCGGCGAGCTGCCAGGACGCGGGGTTGCCGATCCTGATCGCCGTGGCGATGGTCTGCGGCTCGCGCACCGGCGCGCCGTTGACGATCGGGGCCGAACCGGCCGCCTGGAAGCCCCACATCCGCGGTGTGCGGCTGGCGAAGCCGTCGGCGGCGTATTCGCGGTAGCCCTTCCAGTACGCGGTGATGTTGCCCGCGTTGCCCACCGGGAGCACATGGATGTCGGGCGCGTCGCCGAGCGCGTCCACGATCTCGAACGCCGCGGTCTTCTGCCCCTCGATCCGCACCGGGTTCACCGAGTTGACCAGCGCGACCGGGTACTTCTCGCTGAGACCGCGGGCGAGGTCGAGGCAGTCGTCGAAGTTGCCGTCGACCTGGAGGATGCGGCTGCCGTGCACCAGCGCCTGGCCCATCTTGCCGAGCGCGATCTTGCCCCGCGGCACCAGCACGGCGCAGACCATCCCGGCCCGTACCGCGTACGCGGCGGCGGAGGCGGAGGTGTTGCCGGTGGAGGCGCAGATGACCGCCTGGGCGCCGGCCTCCTTCGCCTTGGAGATCGCCATGGTCATGCCGCGGTCCTTGAAGGACCCGGTGGGGTTGGCCCCTTCGACCTTGAGCAGGACGTCGCACCCGGTGCGCTCGGAGAGCACCTGGGCCGGCACGAGCGGAGTGCCACCCTCCAGCAGCGAGACCACCGGGGTGTCCACGCCCACCGGCAGGCGGTCGCGGTACTCCTCGATGATGCCCCGCCACTGGTGGGTGCCGGACATTCGGAGCTGGTCGACCTTGACGTTCATAACGGTGCTACTCCCCTTCCACGCGCATGATGCTGGCCACGCCGCGTACGGTGTCGAGTTCGCGCAGACTGGCGACGGTCGCCGAGAGGGCGGCGTCCGTCGCACGGTGGGTGACGACGACGAGCGATGCCTCGCCGCCCTCGCGCTGCCCGCCACCGCTCTGCTCGACGGCGGCGTCGTCGCCGCTGCCTTGGTTCCTGCCCTGCTGGCGCACCGTGCCGATCGACACGTCGTGCTCGGCGAACACCGTCGCGACCTGAGCCAGGACGCCCGGTTTGTCCGCCACGTCAAGGCTGATGTGGTAACGGGTGACCACATCCCCCATGGGGCTGACCGGCAGTCGCGTGTACGCGGACTCGCCTGCTCCGATGGTAGCGGCGAGTTTGTTGCGGCAGGCCGTCACCAGGTCGCCGAGAACGGCGGAGGCGGTGGGCGCGCCACCGGCGCCAGGACCGTAGAACATCAACCGGCCGGCCGCCTCCGCCTCGACGAAGACGGCGTTGTACGCCTCGCGGACCGAGGCGAGGGGGTGGCTGAGCGGGATCATCGCCGGGTGCACTCGGGCGGTGACCGAGCGGCCGTCGGTGCTGCGCTCGCAGATCGCGAGCATCTTGACCGTGCAGCCCATCTTGCGCGCGGAGGCGATGTCGGCGGCGGTCACCTCGGTCAGGCCCTCGCGGTGCACGTCGTCGATGGTGACGCGGGTGTGGAAGGCGATGCCGGCCAGGATCGCCGCCTTCGCGGCGGCGTCGAAGCCCTCCACGTCGGCGGTGGGGTCGGCCTCGGCGTAACCGAGCGCGGTGGCCTCGTCCAGCGCCTCGCTGTAGCCGGCGCCGGTGGAGTCCATCTTGTCGAGGATGAAGTTGGTGGTGCCGTTGACGATGCCCAGCACCCGGTTGACCCGGTCGCCGGCCAGCGACTCGCGCAGCGGCCTGATCAGCGGGATCGCGCCGGCCACCGCGGCCTCGTAGTACAGGTCGACACCGTGCTCGACGGCCTTGGCGTGCAGGCTCGCGCCGTCGGCGGCGAGCAGCGCCTTGTTCGCCGAGACCACCGAGGCGCCGTGCTCGAACGCGGTGGTGATCAGGGTGCGGACCGGCTCGATACCGCCGATCACCTCGACCACGACGTCGATGTCGCCGCGTTTGACCAGCGCGGTGGCATCGGTGGTGAGCAGTTCGGCGGGAACGCCGTCGCGCACCTTGTTGGGGCGGCGGACCGCGATCCCGGCCAGCTCGATCGGGGCACCGATCCGCGCGGCGAGGTCGTCCGCCTGCGTCGTGATGATGCGCGTGACCTCGGAGCCGACCACACCGCACCCCAGGAGCGCCACCTTCAGCGGACGCGTACGCATCATCCGACCTCGTCTCTCGTCAAACGTCTCACTCGTCGAACCGTCCGGCCGATCCCGCCGGGCCGGGCTGCGCGAGCAGGCTCTCGCGCGGTCGGGCGCGGGCGCGCCCGTACCTCGTTGAAAAGTCCAGTCTCACGCACCGGACGGGAGAATCCACGCCCTGTCCGGATCGCGAGACCGCCCGGGCGAACCTTGAGATCTTCCGCCCGCCCGGCGATCTTCCACGAATTGCGTGGGCAACCGGCGGCGCCCACCGCAACTTCCGTCTCCGCACGCCCTGGTAGCCCACCGCTGCCGCGCCGGCCTCATCCTGGCGCGCGGTTGCCGCACCCCCTGCTGGTGACCCTCTCGTCGCGGAGGGACCCGCACACACTCAGGTGCGCGTGGGGGCACTCCCCCTGGCTCCGCCGCGGGCGCCCCCACCCAGGCGAAGCACAGGCGAGGCTCTGGGGGGAACGGCGCGAGCAACCGCCCACCGACAGGTGGTCCCTCAGCCGGCAGAACCACCCACCCCGGAGGGTCAGGGGCACCCCCGCAAGGGGTCAGCCGACATCGAGGCGAAGCAGGTCCTCCTCCGTCTCGCGGCGGACGATCACCCGCGCCTGCCCGTCCGCGACCGCGACCACCGGCGGCCGCAGCGCGTGGTTGTAGTTGCTGGCCATCGCCCGGCAGTACGCCCCGGTCGCGGGCACCGCGATCAGGTCCCCCGGCGCGAGGTCGGCCGGCAGGAACGCGTCCTTGACCACGATGTCCCCGCTCTCGCAGTGCTTGCCGACCACCCGCGCCAGCATCGGCTCGGCGGTGCTGGTGCGCGAGACCAGCGCGACGCTGTACTCGGCGTCGTAGAGCGCGGTGCGGATGTTGTCGGACATGCCCCCGTCGACGCTGACGTACGTCCGCAGGCCGTCGAGCGGCTTGATGGTGCCGACCTCGTAGAGCGTGAACGCGGTCGGCCCGACGATCGCCCGGCCCGGCTCGACCGACAGCCGCGGCGGGGTCAGCCGCGCCGCGTCGCACTCCCGCGCCACGATCTCGCCGAGCGCCTTCGCGATCTCCTGCGGCTCGCGCGGGTCGTCCTCCGGGGTGTACGCGATGCCCAGGCCGCCGCCGAGGTCGATCTCCGGCAGTTCCACGCCGTGCTCGTCGCGGACCTCGGCCAGCAGCGACACCACCCGGCGGGCGGCCACCTCGAACCCGGCCATGTCGAAGATCTGCGAGCCGATGTGGCTGTGGATGCCGACCAGGTCGAGGCTGTCGAGCCGGAGCACCCGGCGCACCGCCTCGGCGGCCTGCCCGTCGGCCAGGCCGATGCCGAACTTCTGGTCCTCGTGCGCGGTCGCGATGAACTCGTGGGTGTGCGCCTCGACCCCGACGGTCACCCGGATCTGCACCCGCTGCCGGCGGCCCTGCCGGGTGGCCTCCGCGGCGACCCGGGCGATCTCCTGGAAGGAGTCCAGCACGATCCGGCCGACGCCCTCGCGCACCGCCCGCTCGATCTCCGCGGAGCTCTTGTTGTTGCCGTGCAGCGCGATCCGCTCGGCGGGCATCCCCGCCGCCAGCGCCACCGCGAGTTCGGTGCCCGAGCAGACGTCGAGGTTCATGCCCTCCTCGTGCAGCCACTTCACCACGGCGCGGGAGAGGAACGCCTTGCCGGCGTAGAACACGTCGGCCTCGTGCCCGAAGGCCGACCGCCAGGCGCGGCACCGGGCCCGGAAGTCGGCCTCGTCCAGGAAGTACGCGGGCGTGCCGTACTCGGCGGCGAGGTCGCGTACGTCCAGCCCTGCGACCTCCGCGACGCCGTCGGCGTTACGGGTCACGGTGCGCGACCAGATCCGCGGGTCGAGGGAGTTGAGGTCGGCGGGCGGGCCGGCGTAGTGCCCTTCGGGCAGGACATCGGCGTGGCGGGGGCCGGCGGGGTGTGCGGAACGGCTCACTTCGGGACTTCCTCGGGGCGTGCGGGCGGGGGTTCAGGTCGGTCGGGGTCCACGTCCGGCCGGGGTCAGGCCAGACCCGGTCCGGGGTTCGGTCGGGCCAGGGCGGGGGTTCGGTCAGGCCCGGTCCGGCGTTCAGATCGGTCGGTCGGGGCTTCAGATCCGGTCGGGGGCGCTGATGCCGAGCAGGTGCAGGCCGTCCGCGAGCACGATCCCCGCCGCGTCGGTGAGGCGGAGCCGGGCCGCGTGGACGGCCGAGGGTTTCTGGTCGCCCTTCGGCAGTACGCCGCACTCGTCGTGGAACCGGGCGAACGCGTCGGCGAGCCGCTCCAGGTGCCGGGCGACCCGGTCGGGGCCCCGCCGGCGGGCGGCGCTCTCCACCACGCGCGGGAAGTCGGCGATCAGGCCGAGGAGTTCGGTCTCCGCGGGGTGGTGCGAAGGGCTCGGTACGCCCGGGGACGCCGGCGAAGGGCCGCCGCCGTCGACCGGAGCGGGATGCGGGCCGGCCTCTTCGACCGTACACGTGTCCGCCGTGTCCGCCTCGCCGTCGGCCGGCATGCCCAGGTCGTGGGCGTTGCGGAGCAGGGCGCGGGTGCGGGCGTGGGCGTAGCGGACCCGGAACAGCGGGTTGGCCTCGCGCTGTGCGAGCAGGGCGGCGCGGGCGGGGGCGTCCAGGCGCGGGACGTCCTCGGCGGGCGGGCGGAGCAGGGCCCAGCGGGCGGCGTCGCGGCCGAGGGCGGATTCGAGGGTGGCGAGGGTGAGGGGGGCGGTGCGGCCGGTGCTGAGTTCGGCGGGGGCCGCGCTGAGATCGGCGGGGGTGACGCTGAGATCGGCGGGGGTGGCCGGTTCGGCGACTTCGAGGGGCTCGGGCGGGGTGTCCGGGGCGGCCGGGCGTGCGCCGGCGGCCCGCAGCAGGACGTTCGCCACCTCCGCGACGAGCGTGCCGCGTACGGCGCCGTCGGTCGCGGCCACGGTGACCCGCTCGTCGGCGAGCCCGTCGCCGTACCCGTATCTCTCGCGCTCCTCGCGGACCCTGCGCACCACCACGTCGTACGCGCGCGAGCTGAGCGTGATGTTCAGGAAGCCGGCGCCCGCGATCTGCACGCCCGCGATGCCGGGCTCCCGGGCGAGCCGGCGGCGCAGGATCTCCGCGACCTCCCGGGCGGTGCGTCCGGCCGGCCCGGCCAGCTGGAGTGCCACGTTCGTGGCGTAGTCCCCGCAGCCGGGGCGGGGCGGCCGCTGCACCACCACTTTCTCGGGCACCTCCACGGCCAGCTCGGCCGCGTCCACGGCACGGCGCACCGTGGTCAGGACGGTGCGGGACAGCTCGGCGGGGGTCACGGGAAAAGCGTAGGCGAGGGAGGGGGTGGGGAGGCGAGCGGGTTTACGGCCCGGCGTGTGGGCCGGGGCACGGTGCGGGTGTGCGCGTACGTGCTCGTACGAGGTGCCGCGGGGGTGCGATGAGGCACGGTGAGGTGCGCTCAGGCGCCGGAGCCGGGTCCGGAGGTGGCGGCGGCCTGGTCCTGGGGCTGGTCGGGCGGCTGGTCCGCGCGGCGCTCCCCCGGCACTCCGGACGGCGGCCCGGGTTCCTCCGGCGCCTCGGCCGGGCGGGGGCCGCGCCGGACCAGCCGACGTACCGTCTCCACGAGCAGCGCGGGCTCGAACGGCTTCGCCAGATACGCGTCGACCCCGCCGGGCCCACTGACCGCCTCCGGCAGGTTCCCCGCGCTGATCATCACGATGCCCACCTGCCGCGTCCGCGGGTCCGCCCGCAGCCGCATCGCGGTCCGCGCTCCGTCCAGCCGGGGCATCACCACGTCGAGCGTCACCACGTCCGGCTGCACCGAGTGCACGATCTCCAGGCACTCGGCACCGTCAGCCGCGGTCACCACCTCGAAGCCCTCCAGCTCCAGGTTGACCCTGATCAGTTGCCGGATCACCCTGTTGTCATCGACAACAAGCACCCGGCCGGACGCTCCCGCCACACCCGAAATCGTAGGCGCCCCCCTCGCGATGCGTCCGCGTTTTGCCCATTTCTTCCCCGCGACGGGTGAACCCGGCCCCCACCCACCCGCCCTCCCCCCGCACCCCCGAAACCCCGTACACGTCCACCCTCCCCAACCTGCTAATGTTCTTCCCGTCGCCCCCGTAGCTCAGGGGATAGAGCAACGGCCTCCGGAGCCGTGTGCGCAGGTTCGAATCCTGCCGGGGGCACTCCGCAGGAAGTGCCGAAAGACCCCGCCACCAGCCACGTCGCTGGGTGCGGGGTCTTCGTTCGTGTGCGGCCGGATGCGGCTCGCGGCAGCCGTCTGACGGTGATCACGTTGTAATAGCGTGTTGATCTTCGGGTACTTCGTAACGGGTTGGAGAGCGTTTCACGGGTCTCCGACGCCCGCACGTGGCGCCGGAAACCACGTCGCCCACGAGGCGATGAATCAGTGGCGGACGCCCGGGTGGAGAGCGATCTCCGCGATCTCCCGCACGCGGTCCATGGTGACACCGGTGCGCTGTTCGACTGCCAAGGGGTGGTCCGTCGGCTCCAGCTCGATGAAGGGACGCTGACCGACAGGACGAGTGTGGGCGTTCGTCTTCAGATCGAGGGTGCTGGGCGAGTACAGGCTCAGCTCAGTAGTCAGCCAGCCGAAGTACGGCTTCTCTGCTTCGCGGCCGGGCGTGTTCCACCTTTCCACCGCACGGGCGTAGTTGTCTCGACTCAGAGAAACCCAGACGCCCCAAGAGAAGGACTTGTCCCCACCGAGGACCGGTATCTCGACCAAGCCCTTGATGAAGAAGTGCTGGCCCTTGATGACGCACTGCTCGGAGGAGAGCATGCTGTCCGGATCGTCCGCGAAACTCTGATGCCACACATCAGGAGCCACGGTCGAGTAGTTCATCGGAAGCTCCGTGTGGAACTCCCCACAACACGAGCAGGTGAAGCCGAGATCGTTCGCCATGGCCGGAGCCTAACCAGGCGGCCTCCAGACGTGATCGTCGGCCCACACGAGGAAAGACCGGAGCCCCGGACCAAAGGCGGTCCAGGGCTCTCGTTCGTTGGTCAACTCGTCGTATCAGTGGGCCAGGCCGTCCGCCTCCCCTAGCCCCTGCATGATCCGATCGTTCATCTCGGCCTCCTGGCCGTCAATGCACTTGGCGTAGATCCTGAGGAGCACGTCCACCGAGTGGCCAGCCCGCGCTGCGACCTCTGGCGCTGGCACTCCCGAGTTGAGCCACTGGGAGACGCCCGCGTGACGGAGGTCGTACGGGCGAGCCGCCATGACCGATGCTGCCTGGCTCGGGGTGAAAGCCAGCTCCCGGGCCTGCTTCCAGGCTCGGGAGTACGAGGACGCCGCCACCACGTTGCCGTACTCGCTCTGGAAGAGCCGACCGTCATCCGCCGTACCGAACTCCTCCACGTGGTCCCGGAGCAGGACCACCAGCGGAGGCGGAATCGGGACGACGCGCGCCTCCCCCTTCTCCCGCTGTTTCAGGCCGCGGCGGTCGTGTGCCTCGCCCGAATCCGTCCACGCCTTACCCGCCGTGGGCCGGGTCTCCGTCAACTCGATGCGGCCCCAACCCGTTCGCGGAAGAGTGCAGTCCGAGCGGCGGAGTCCCAGCGCCTCCCCCGGGCGCATGGCCGCGTAGTACAGGCAGCCGAAGAACGCCCGGAGCCGACGCCCGCTGGCCCGGTCGTAGCGACCCACGTAAGTCACGGCGGTGAGGAGTTCGCGGGCCTGGCGCGGGTTGACCACGACCCGACGGTCCACCTCCTGGACCGCTCGCTTCCCGCGCTTACGACGAACCCGGGTGAGGGGGTTGGACGGCAGCACCTCCAATTCGACCGCGTACTCCAGCGCGTTGAAGACGACCGCCCGGCGACGACGGTACGTCTGCGTAGCCGCCGGCTGACCGTCCAGCTTCCGCCCGAGCGCATCGATCAATTCGTGCACCCGCGACAGCTCTCCCAGTTCGGCCACCGGTAACGACGCCTTTTCGATCCAGGCGACGGCCGCCACGATCTCCGTCGGCCGCTCCCGCTTGCGCCGCGGCGGAGGCAGCACGTACGAGCGCAGCGCTCGACGCAGCACCTCAGGCGACGGGCGGCCACGCGTCGCCTTGACCGGGACGGGCACAACCACGGCCAGGGCGTCGGTCATGCTGTCCCGGTGCTTGGCCGACGCGTCCGCCCAACGGTGGTCCAGGTAGCGCAAGACCAGATCGAGGAACGACAGCGCAGCCTTGCCACCTCGCAGAGAATCCGGCAGTCCAGAGACTGTGTCGAACGGCTCGCCCTTCTCCACCGCCCGCAGCAGCTTCGACCGGAAGCGGTCCGCGAGCGCCTTCGTCTTGTGTGACTCGCTGAACGTCTGGCCGCCCACCACCCAGCGCACGATGTAGGTCAGCCGCTTCGTGGTCTTGTTCTCGCTGATCTTCCAGACGGAGACCTTGTACGACTTCACGCGGCTCCCTCCGCCCGGTCCTCCAGCCACGCGTTCAGCACCGTCCGCCGGACCCGCAGCTCTCCGTTCGGCAGTCGGATGCAGCTCGGAGCGAGGCCCAACTCCCGCCAGCGGTAGAACGTTCGCCGGGAGACGCCGCCCAACTCGTCCAGCACCTCCCGGACGGTCAGCAGGTCGGCTCTCCGCTCACGCGCCACCATCCCGGCCACCTCCTGCCCGTACAGAGGCGGCGAGGAGAGCCGCCTCCGGCGAGTAGCCGCGGCCGGCGTAGCGCCAGTTCCCGACCGTGGCGGTAGAGCGATCCCCGAGGCCGAGCCCGACGCGCTGTTCCTCCGCCCGATGGTCGGCGCGGGCAGCCCGCAGCGCCGTGAGGGTGGTCGAGTAGCGGCGGGACTTGGTGGAGAAGTGGCCGCCGTACCCGAGCATGTGGGCCCAGCGGCGCAGGCCGAGCGGTTCGAAGTCGGGCAGGCCGCCGAGCCACCAGCACGTAGCCACAGCTCGGAGGACGTGTCGCCGTACCGGCAGGAGAACCAACTCCCGGGCATTGCGGATACGTCCGTCGACCGCGCCGGCAGCCTCCGCACCTTTGGTCGCGTACTTGGCGATGTAGCCCGCCACAGCGGCCGAAGTGAGCTGCCCGGCGCCGAACTCCGCGATCGGTCGCACGTCGACCTGAGCCCCGAACCGCAGGGTCCGCCGCCCGACGACCGGTGCACCGGGAGCAACCAGCCGAACCCGACCGACCGCAGCCGACACGGCGTCGGCGAGGAGTTCGGTGGTCGCCCAACGGGGCGGAGCCGACTCGGAACCGTCCGGGCCGTCGAGTCGGATCACAGCGTGGAAGTGGACGAGGCCACGCCGCTGGTACTCCGCGACCTTCGCGTACGACAGCCGGACCGACTCCGCCAACCGCGCACGGTCGACGCCGACCCGTCGAGCGATCTCTCGACGCAACTCCAGGACGAAGCGATGCCAGAGCCGACCGGCGAACGCCTGCCAGAGCACGGCGCCGGCGTAGTCGTAGCAGCGCGGGCACAGCGCCTCCCCGAGCCGCGGATCATCGGCCGTGTGCCGTACCGGGCAGCCGACCGCCGTCCCGTGCGGGCAGCGCTCCCCCGACCGACGCGGTCGGCAGACCCGTACCCGACCCTCCCGCTCTCGCCGCGTGTGGACGGCCCCGAACCCGGGAGCGGTCAGCGTTGCGAACACCCGCGGGTGCCCGCCGATCGAAACGGGAGCCGACTTGCCGCCGACGAGCCCGGTCCGGATCAGGTGGTACGTGTCGGCCCGGTAGATACGCGCGCAGGTCGGGCAGACGCTCGCCCGCCTGTTACCGCACGCGACCAGTAGCCGGCCGCCGTAAGTGCCGGAGTCGTACGACCTCAGCACCTCGCCGGTCGCGGAGTCGACGAGAACCGCGGACCCGACCAGGTGAATCGGGTTGGTGCACCCGTCGAGACGCAGGACGTTGCGGCGCCAGGCGTCGAAGTCCGGGGCGGCGGCCCGGGTGAGGAGGGCTGCCACGCTCGCGGGGGTGGCGTTCATCGGCGACCACCCCCGAACGCCTGCCACATCACGGCCGCTATGGCCTCCGTGCGGGACTTGGCGCTGAACCTCAGGGTCGGATCGGTGAGCCACAGCGCGGCGGCGTGCGCGGGGCAGAGCCGACGTTCGAAGCCGTCCAGGCCGATGAGGACGACCTGTTCGCGGCCGTCGCACGTCGGGCGGTCCGGATCTCGCAACTCGCAGTCAGGCGGGCGCGATTTGCGCGGGCGATTGGCGGTGGACACAGTGTGAGTGCTCCTTTCACTGCTCATGTGGCGGTGGGAGTGGGTTCCTGGCGGGGTCGGGTTTGGCGACTTCGCGCCCCGCCGGGAGTCCTTTGCGCCTGAGAGCGCACGGGTGGATCTGGGCATGGCTGTCCCCTTCGACGTGCGGGGATGGTTGATCAGAAGTGCAGTTGGCCGAGGAATGTGCTCACGCCGGTGAGTACGGACTGCACGAGCGGTGCGGCGCCGGTCGCGGCGAGCAGGAAGCCGAACGTTCCGCTGAGCAGGACGTCGGGCAGCCGCAGGTATCGGATGCGGACGAGGAACCAGATCAGGAGGCCGAGCAGGACGACGGCCGAGGCGGTCACGATCACGGCGGGTCCCCGGTCACTTCTCGGTGTCGAGGTCGAGGCGTTCGATCACCGCGACGGCGGTCGGTCCGGGCTTGGCACTGTCGGGACCGTTCACCGCGGCGCGTAGTTCGGGCAGTTGCGGCGTGAGGTGGGCGTGGGCGGCCGCGGTCGTTTCGGCGTCCGTCTCAGACACCAGGAGCGAGCGAGCCCGCTCCCAACCGTCGCCGGATGCGAGGACGGCAGTGCCGGCCTGATCGGGACGGATCGCCTGTGCCGCCTTGAGGGCGTCCGGGTTGAGGTCCCCGAGGGCCATCTCTGCCGTGCCGGGGTCGGCGACCCGATGGCAGACCCGGCCACCGAGCTGGGCACGGAGCGCGGTGACTCCCGGCCCGAGGTCGGAGCCGACACGCTGGCCCGCGACCACGAGGAACACCCCGAGGGCCGCACCGAGTTGAGCCAGGCGGATGAGCGCCGTACCGGCCGCGTGCGCCTCGTCCTTCTCGCTGCGGTTGGCGACGAGGAACAGCTCCGCCAACTCGTCGACGATCACGACCACGGGCACCGGCTGTTCGCCGGTCGGCAGGCCCCACACATTCCTCACGCGAGCGGAACGGCACAGCTCCATACGGTCGAGCGTGAGGTCCACCAGCGCCGCCAGGAGTCGTACGGCCTGTGCGCGGTTGGTAGCCAGCGCGGACAACCTCGACTCGTAGAGGGACAGTTCCATGCCGCCCTTGCAGTCGATCCCCACGAGGGCGACCAGTTGCCGAGCGAGTCCCGCCACAAGAGCATTGATCAGGGTGGACTTGCCGGAACGGGTGGCACCGACGATCAGCCAGTGCGGTATCTGGCGCAGGTCGACCACCCACGCGACCCCACTCTCCAGGACGCCGACAGCGACGCTGAGCAGTCGCCCGCTGTCCCGCTGGGCCAGGACCCGCGGCATGGTGAGCGGATCGGCTACCGAGGCGGCAAGCCGTACGTAACCGGGGCGCCACGACGTGACCCGCACTCCGTGCACCTGCCACGCCTCTGCCATCGCAGGTGCGGCCTTGACGAAATCCGCCGGCACTTGGCCGGGCAGGAGGCGTACGACGAGCCGGAAGCCGCCACGTGTCGGTCGAATCGGTCCCCGGCGCGGTACTCGGGGTTGCGGCGGGGGTGCCCCGTTCCCGACGAGCCCGGACACGACGGTCAACGCGGCCTTACGGCTCACCGCCAGACCGCAGCCGGCCATGAGCGGCCGCCACGTTCGGGTCACCCGCACGCAGGTGAGGGGGAAGCCGACTGCCAGCCACCAGGCGGTGGGGTAGCGACGCCGCAGGATCGGGGCGGCCACCACGGCGCCAGCGACAAGGGCGAGGAACAGGACGAACAGCAGGCCGGGAGTCTTCGAGGACGACGCCGTGCCAGCAGAGGCAGCAGCTAAGAGAGTCACTGTGCGGCCCCCTTCCCGCTGGTAGCCGTGGCGGCGAGCGGTCGGATCTCGGAAGCGCGGAAGGCGATGCCGTGCCGCCCCTCGTTCTCCCACGGGGTGGCCACGAGGTCCCGCACCTGCACGGGCATCCCGAGCTGCACGCCGGACGGCTCGCCGACCACGCTGACGTTCACCACGTCGGCCCCTCCCCCGGACATCAGGCACAGCCCGACCTGGAAGACGGTGCGCCCGGTGTCCCGGTCCACGCGAAGCTGTCCGGTCTCCCGGTTGGCGACACGCGGAGCCGGGGGCACCGCGCAGATGATCGCCGTGAACTTGGCGGTGTCGATCGGAAGTGTTGCCACGGTTCTGAACTCCCCTGAGGTCATGGGCAGGAGAGGACTCCTCGCCCTGATTGACAACCCGTAGTACGGGTGAGAGTCCAGAGTGCGACCCGTAGTACGGGTTGTCAAGTGATTGACGATGCGAGAGGCTGTCCAAGCAGATGGGCAGGCTGCCTATCTGCTTGGACGAGCAGGAGCCCACGAGGCCACCGGAGGCCCGATGCCAGCGGAGAACACGCAGCCCAAGTACCGGCAGATCGCCGACTACCTGCGACGCGGCATCCTGGACGGCACGTACCCGGCCGGCCAGCCGCTCCCCTCCGAGGAAGCCCTAGCGAAGCAGTTCGGCGTCACGCGCCCGACGGTCCGTCAGGGGCTCACGGAGCTCCGCGCATCGGGCCTGGTCGAGGTCATCATGGGCCGAGGAACCTTCGCCCGCTCCCCCCACAGCCGCCCGAGCATGACCCGTCCCCGAGGCGTCCGGCGTAAGAGGAGCGGCGGTTACGCCGAGGCGGACGAGATCCAGTGGACAGAAGCCGAAGAGGCCATCGCCACTCGCACAGACGCCCCGCTCGCCCTGGCCGATCTCCTTCGCGTCCCGCCGGGCGAACCGCTCTACACCTACGACGTGTTGCAGACCGCGGGCCCGACCTTCCGCCAGCTCCACCGCACCTACGTGCCGTTCTCCATCCTGGTCGGCACCAAGTACGAAGACGAAGCTCCCCCGCCGGCGCCCCAGCTCTACGCCGCCCTGGCGGATCTGGGCCACGAACTCCACTTCACGGAGTACCTGCGCCCCCGCATGCCGCTCCCCGACCAGGCCCAGGCCCTCCGCCTCCCCGAAGGCGTCCCCATCCTGACCATCCTCCGCGTCACAGCGAACGAGCACGACAAGCCCCTTGCCCTGGAGGAGTTCCAACTCCCCGGCGACGACCTGGAGCTGTCCTACCCCCTCTGACCGCGCCCCACGGTCCAAACTTTCTCTACGTCTTCAAGGCGGCTCGCTGTCGCTCGCCGCGCGCTCCCCGGCTCCACCGGTCGCGCGCCAGCGGCGAGCCACATGACCAGGCTCAGACAGGCTGGCCGTGGCTGGGGTGGTCGGCTCGCGGCTTTAGGCAGCCACCATGGGGCGAGCCTCGAAGGTCGGGGCCCACTTCGGGCTATTGCGGGCAGGTCCACAGCCTGCCCGAGTCGCGGCAAGCTTACGGGCCCCGATCTCTCGCCCCATGGCAGCTCCCGCCCAAACCCGCTCCGCCGACCTACTCGGTGAGAGCATCCGCCATATATCGGGCTGCTATCGGAAGATCGAATTCGTCAACGTCGTAGCCAGAACGAAAGAGCACCGGCTTTTTCTCCATAGGGCGAAGAACGATCTCGTCCGGGAAAGCGCCCCCCGGCTGAAATGGTCTGTACGGGTGGATGCTGGCGGGATTATCATCACGAATAGATGTAAAGATCGCAGGATAGCGAATGCCCTCTCTGCTTATGTCCAGCATCCTCTGGCTCGAAAATCCATACCAGAGAAGCCAGCGAGGCACCCGGTCTCGATCAAGAACCTTAGCGAACCACGAATTCCCTTCAGGATCACTTTCTTCCAGAAGTGAAAACGATGCAAGATCTGGATATCCCTGCAGGAGTAGAGACCAGCCGCGGACTTTCATTTCACGCGAAAGCGCGCTGAAGTACTTTTCCGGGAGAGCCTTCCACAAGGCAAACCTGTTCCGCGACGTCGTCAGAAGTCTATCCTTGACGATATCACGCACATATTCTGGCTTAGACATGATGCGAACGGTTCTATTTAGGACACTCACGAAGAGGTCGTAGAGTGGTAGGAGATCTCCCCCATCACTTTCTGCGAGCGCATCATAGTATTGCCCCTGGTCGACCCTGGATTGTATCAGCAAGGGAGGGAATCCGTTGCGAGCGAGCGCCATGTTTGCAAGAATTCTTGCCATCCGCCCATTGCCATCTTCGAAGGGGTGAACATGCGTGAGCCACGCGTGAATTATCGTTGCCTCTAGAGCCGGGTCGACTGAGCATGCCTGCCACCAATCGGATAGCTCCCGCATTTTGAGTGCTACGCAAGAAGCGGTACTCGGTCGACCGAACGCGACCGAGTCTGTCTGCTCTCCGGGCTACCTCGACCACGAATGATACCGTGATGCCGAGTTCCAAGTGCATCTCGATAAGCCCTTCGGGTGCTACTCGAACTTCATACGCGGGAGATGTTCTTGAAACGCCAGTCTTGATCTTAACGACCCCGGATTCTCGGAGCTCAGTGATCCGGCCAGTGATGCCTGTCTTTGATTTTTGAACGTCTGTGTTTCTGAGACTGCGGACATAATCCTTGCCTCGCCTGGATAGGTGTGACGATCTAACCGTTCCATCCAGGCTGAACCAACGCATATCCATTGACAGATCAAACTTATCTAGCGCCTCAACCATGCCGTCCAAACCAGGAACTATCCGCTCCCACCGCCGCACATCCTGTTCTTTCTCCGCGGCATCAACTAGCTTCAAGAAATCACGCATTGCGGGGTCGGCAATGGACGAATCTACAATCGCGAGATCTTCATCGATTTCACCAACAACCTCAGGAACGCTGGGACGCACATGCAGGACAGTGCTCCCCCTAGAGATGCCCGTAAGTTCAAGCTCAACCTCTTTACGAGCAGCCGCAGAGACTCCTTCCCTCAATGGCTTCAGGAGCGTATCGCCGATGCGGAAATCAAGAGCTCCACGCTTGGCAGCTTCCCCGCGTAGACACACGAGAAGCTCCTCCTGAAGCTGTGCCGCGGCGTCGTAGTGGCGTACTGCGTCGAGCCAGTGCCGGCGCAGCTCCTCGTCGTGGGCGTCTTCGTTGAGATGTTCCGCATCCTGATCGGCAAAAAAGCGTGCGTTGGCCTCACGGTTGCGCTCCAAGGCACGTTGCCGCCAGTTGGTGCTCACAACGTCACCTCCACGTAGCCGCGTCGGGGGGCCGCGCTCTGCAGCGTCGGCTCTCCCTTGTCTACCCCATCGGGCCGACAACGCTGCCACCAGTCGTCCCAGGCCCCGCGCTCACGAAGGTAAGACTGCTCGACCGGGTCAAGCTGTTCCGGGCGAAAGACAGACACGATCGGGCGATAGCCCACTCTGACCGGTGAAACCCCAAGCTCGGCCAAACGTGCCTTGCGGTTGAAAGCCGACGTGAGCCACCGCGTCCCCTCCCGGCCACGCATCGCAGCCGCCGTGCCCTCGTCAACCAGGACCGTGAGATCTATGTTCTGAGGGTTCACCTTGGTACTGACGTAGCTGCCACCCAGCCAGATGGCATGGATGAGGGAACCATCTGTGCCGATCGCGGCTCGACCCTCTCTGTCAGCCTTGTGTGAGACATCCGGCTTTGCCGGGTTAGCCTGAGAGGGCACCGACAGGAGAACCATCCCCTCATGACCAGCACGAATCCCGCGCCCGATCCCGCGCCCAGGCCGAAGCGTCGCTCCTTCAGCCCGGAGTACAAGCTGCGGATCGTCGCCGAGTACGACGCGGCCCCGAAGAACGAGAAGGGTGCGATCCTGCGCCGAGAGCGCCTCTACCACTCTCACGTCAAGGAATGGCGGGCCGCTCGGGACGCCGGCGCCCTGGAGAACCTGGCCGACCGCCGCACGAGCCCCGCGAGGCCGAAGAAGTCGGACGCCGAGACGGAGAACGACAAACTGCGTCGCCGGGTGGAGCGGCTCGAGAAGGAACTGGCCCAGAACAAGGCCGCCCTGGAGGTCATGGGAAAAGCTTCCGCGCTCTTGGACATGATCTCCAGGGGCGCGGACTGAAGTCTGCCGCCGCCCCGGTCATGAACGACGCCTTCCACGGCGTCGAGACCGAGCTCGGTGTCGTGGCCGCTTGCCGACTGACCAGCCGCTCCCGCGCCACCCACTACCGCCGGCTGCGGCCACCGGCCGCACCCCGACCCCGCACGGCCGGCGCCCAGCCGTCCGCCCTGAGCGCCGAAGAGCGCCTGGCCGTAATGGAGTTGATGAACAGCGCCGAGTACGCGGAACTGCCGCCCGCGCAGATCTGGGCCCGCGAGCTGGATGCCGGCCGCTACCACTGCTCGGTCTCCACGATGTACCGGATCCTGCGGGAACACAGCCAAAGCGGTGAACGCCGCCGCCAGGCGACCCACCCTCCCCGGGTGGTGCCGGAACTGGTCGCCACCGGCCCGTCACAGGTCTTCTCCTGGGACATCACCAAGGTCGCCGGACCGACGAAGGGCGTCTGGTACCACGCCTACGTCATCATCGACATCTTCAGCCGGTACATCGCCGGCCACACCGTCGAACGCGCCGAGTCCGCCCAGCGGGCGGAGGAACTGATCCGGAACCTGTCAACGTGATCAAGGCAGGTAGTTCGATCTATTGCTGGGCCGGGATCGTTTGATCGTGGTGTCGGAGGTCGGCCGGTTTGTTGATCCAGGCAGCCTCGGGAAGTTTTGGGGGCTCGGGTGGTCTGCGGACGAACCGCTCGGGGTGTTGTTGATAGGCGCTCGCGAGGACGTCGGCGCGCATCTCGCGGAGCTGGTCGGCGAGACCGAAGTGCACGTCGTAGGGAGCGTGCATCGCTATCCCCGAGTGTCGGTGGGTGAGGTTGTACCAGTCGAAGAAGCCGGTGCACCAGGTGCGGGCGTCCTCGATGCAGCCGAACCGGTCAGGGAAATCGTGCCGATATTTTAGGGTTTTGTACTGACTTTCCGAGTACGGGTTGTCATTCGACGTCTTCGGTCTCGAGTGAGACTTGGTGACACCCATATTACTGAGCATCTGCGCGACGTTGTGGGCGATCATCGGCGATCCCCGGTCGGAGTGGATCGTCAACTTCCCCCGTTCAACGGGGTACTTGGAGATAGTGGAGGACAGAAACTGCTCGGCGAGCTCCTTGTTCTCGGATGCGGCGATCATCCAGCCGACGGTGTAGCGGCTGTAGATATCAATGATCGTGTAGAGGCAGAAATAGCTGCCCGGATACGGGCCCTTCAGCTTGGTGATGTCCCACGACCACACCCGGTTCGGCGCGGTCGCGATCAACTCGGGCTTCTTCCGCGGCGGATGGACGGCCTGGCGCCGACGCTCACGGACCTCGCCGTGCCGGCGCAGGATCCGGTACATCGTCGCCTCCGCACACAGGTAGGTGCCCCGGTCCAGCAACACCGCGTAGATCTCGGCCGGTGCCATGTCGACGAACTCCCCCGACCGCAACACCGCCAACACCTCCGCTTCCTCGGCCTCGCTCAGGGCCCGCGGATCGCGCTTACGCTCCCGGGTCGGCTTCACCGGCGGCGGGGACGTGCGGTGGTGGCGATACCAGGTCGCCCGGCTCATGCCGAGCGCGGCGCACGCCTTCACCCGGCCGACCAGATGGGACAGCTTGTCCAGGGCAGCCGCGCGGGCCGCCTCGAAGGCCGACCCGCCCAGGTCGCCGGCCACCTCAGCGGCCGCCGCTTCCACCGGGGTCACGTGTTCTCGCCGTTGTTCGTCGTGGCGCTGTCCGTGGCGAACTGGTCGAGCAGCGCGGAGAGTTTTGACTGCACCTCGATGACGGTGCGGGCCTTGCCCAACTCGGCTTGCAGCTTGGCATTTTCGGTCTCGAGCCGGGCGATCTCCTTGTCCCGCGGATCGGCCTTCGGCCGACCCGCCGGCGCGGCCAACGCCTCCTTTGCACCCTTGTCCCGCTGCTGGCGCCAGGTTGTGATCAGTGACGAGTACAGGCCCTCGCGCCGCAGCAAGGCACCCTTGGCCTGCTTGTCGAGCCCCTCATACTCGGCCAAGATCTTTGCCTTGTACGCCGCCGAGTACCGGCGATGACCCGCCGAGCGGGGTGTCACCTGCGGATCCGAGGTCCCGTGGTCGTTGGTACTGGCCACCAAGCACTTCTCCTTCTCCACCCTCGGCTCAATGAATCATCCAGTATGCCTGACTCGACCTACGTTGCCAGAGAGGGCATTGGCGATGTGGGTCCTCTGTGTCCGGACAGTCACCCTCGCTTGCCGGCAGCCTCGAAGACCGCGCGTACGTCCTCGACGTGGCGGCCCTCCAAGGTCTGGTGGACCAAGAGGTCGTGGCCCATGCGGCTGAGGACGTTGGCGCCCATGTTGGGGTCGCGGAGGCCGATGAGCTGACGGGGGTAAGGAGGAGCGTCCGGGCCCGCGTAGTCGAGGGAGAGGGTGCCCGCAAAGATCGCGTCGGTGATGGCCAGAACCGCCTGGACGAAGTGGTCGTAGAGCCCGGCGGTCGACTCGATGCCCGGTCCGGCGTAGAGCCAGCCGGCGAGGAGCGGTTCGAGGTAGACGCCCGTGGTGTGGACGTCGGTCGGGGCGTAGTTAGTGACGAAGTCGCGGAAGCAGTCCCGGGCCTGGTCGATGTGGCCGTCGATCGGTAAAGGTGCGGGCGGGCGGTTGGCGGGCATGGGGATTCCTTGAGGGTCGCAGGGATGGTTGTCGATCAACGGCAGCGCGGATGTCACGGCGCGAACGGGTGTCTTGGAAGCCGAGAAATGGCTGCCCACACGGCTCGTCGCCTCGGTGCGGGCTGCGGCGCTGGGGCGCCGGTCCCGCCCCGATGCGACGACCACGCAACAGATCAGCCAGGGCGCAAGGCCCGCTTGTCGATTCCGGCCGAGTCGAACTCCGCCTCCAGGTCGACGAACGTGCAGCCGCGCAGTTCCATAGCCATCTGCGAGGCCAGCACCCACGGCATCCGTACGTCCCACCAGGGCAACAGCACCTGCCCCACCGGCAGCGGTCCGGCCGGCCCCGGTTCGTACAGGGCGCCGAGGACGCCTCCGGGTCGAGGGTCCCTGACGCGTACGGCGACGTGACCGCCGCGCCGGAGGAACGGGCACATGCGGACCGACAGCGCGGCGCACGGCAGGCACACCGGCGGGTGCGTCGCGCCCATCTCCTCCGGCCAGCCCGGCCAGTCGTCCCGGTCATCGCCGAGCAGCCACAACACGCCGTCGTCATTGCGGTCGGCGGGGCCTGCGCAGACCTGGCACAGGAGCTTGCGCATGGTGCGGCGCTGCCGGGCGGCATGGACCGTGCCGAACTTCGGACGCCCCTGCCCGGGACGGATGACGCTGCGGTACCAGAGGACGCCGTGACGATCCCGGTCGTGCAGCGTTTCGTCGGCGTAGGCGATGCCGCGCCCACTGGGGCGATTGACGATACGGGCGGCGGGACGGCTCTCGGCTGTCCAGGAGGCGATGTACGGCACGGTGGGCTGGCTCGGCGGAGCGTCAACCGCGCGCGAGCGCTCCTTGGGTGTCGGTACTGGTGCGTGGGGCATGAGGTGGCAAGTCCCTCGGGGTAGTCGGTCAACGGCCGTCTTGGTCAGGTGGTTCGGCCGGCTGGTGAGAACGGGCCGGGGGAAGGAGTACGACTCGTCCCTCGGTTGTGCTGCTGAGCCATCTCTGCCGCCAGACCGGCGGCGATCAGGCGTGCCAACTCCCGGCAGACGTCGGGGCGTACGGTTCCGACGGGGACGACGCCTTGTCCGATGACGTTGACGTCGGCCTTCAGGCCAGGGACGTCGGACGCGAGGCCCGCGCCGGTGAGTTGACGGGCGAGGGCCTCCGCGGCACGGCGGGCATCGGACCATCCGCGCACGTACGGGATGCCAGGGGCGAGGGTCTCGGCCGATCGGGCGCACACGCCACGCGGGTCGGTCATGTCGTCGGCTCCCCTTCCTGGGGTGCGGTGGCGGTCAGCCCGAGGCGCAGCAGCTCGGCGACGCGTTCGGCGGTGTGCGGGGCGATGCGGCCGAGGTCGACATAGCCCAGGCCGAAGGCGTTCATGTCGGCCCGCAGGTACGGGAAGTCGCGGTGCAGTCCGGCAGAGGTGAGTACGTCGCGCAGCGCGGTGGTCGCGTCGCGGGCCGCGTACCACTCGGCCGTGTCCAGCGGCGTCCCATCGCCGGCCCCGAGCCGACCGAACTCTCCCGGCCCGCTTCCGTCATCGGGCCTCATGCAGTTCCACCTCCCCGAGGTGTGCAGCCCGTGCGATGAGGTCAGCGGAGGCAGCGAGCATCACAGCGACGGCGGTTGTGCGGCCCGAGGAGGGCCCACCCTCGCCGACCGGAGGGCACAGCCACTCGTACCGATCGCCTGTCAGCGTCAAGGGACCGGGCACGACGAGCACCGCGTCCGCGTCGAGGTACCGGAACACGGGTGGAGTACTTGTCTCCTCCGCCAGTACACGGTGGAAGCTGCCACGGGACCGCGGCGGGAGCATGAACCCGATCTGCCGGGCGGCCCAGTCGGCCAGCACGGGGCCCGAAGGCATACGGCGGCGCCGGAGCTGGCCGAAGGTCTCCAGTCCGAGTTCCTGGCCGACCACCAGCACCTCGAAGTGCTCCCCCACCGGCAGGGCGTAGGGTGCCCGCGGATTGTGCCGCCAGAGGTTGCGGCACTCCTCGCCGTCGACAGCGGCGCGCGTCAGCCACTGGACGCCCGATCTCGTGACCCGTTGCATGCCCGCTCCCTCCCTTCTCGTCAGGCGGCGAGAGATGACCTCCGCCGCCGTTCCAGATTCGATGTGGACGGCATGGACAGGGCAGATGACGGCAGGTGACGGGTGATGACGAGGCGACACCCGGCGCGTCATCCCCCGTCACCGTCGACCGGCGGCCGGGACGCGGAATTCGGAGTTCCCTCCGGCGTCCCGACACGTACGGTGGTGGGGCAACTACATGTCATCCACGACGGGGAGGGCGCACGATGGCGGGCGCTCCGGAGCAGATCGGCTTACGCCTCAAGGCGGCTCGCCAGCAGCGGGGTTGGAGTCAGCCCCGGTTGGTCAGCCAGTTGCGCCGCCGCGCCCAGGCGAGCGGGCAGGCGCTACCGTCCGACGCGAGCGTCAAGCGGAGGTTGGCGAGTTGGGAGAACGGGCACAGCGTGCCGGACGAGTTCTACGGTCTGCTGCTCGCGGGTGCCCTCGACCTCGGTGCGGCTGAGCTGGGCCTGTCCCCCAGCGGAGTACGGGACGGCTCGCTCCTGGAGATTCGGTACCCGCCCTCCCCCGAAGCGGCGATCTCCACGGTGGACCAACTCTGGCGCGCCGACCTCCACGGATACGAGCCCCTCCTCAACGCCGCGCCCTCCGAACCGGCGTGGAGCGACGCCTCGTTGCGCTGGTTGGTCGCCCCCGAACCGGCTCCGCTGACCGCCGACAGCCACACCGGGGCCCGGGTTGGCCTCACCGACGTGGCCGTGATCAAGTCCACCGGCGACACCTTCGCGATGCTGGACGACCGGTTCGGCGGCGAGCATGCTCGGCACGCGGTGGTGCAGTACCTCAGCCACGACGTTGCCCCGCTCCTCCACGGCCGTTATGCCGACAACGTCGGCCGAGCGCTGTTCTCCACCGTCGCCGAGGTCACGCTCCTCAGCGCATGGATGTCCTACGACGCCGGCCAACACGGCCTCGCACAGCGCTACTTCCTCCAGGCGCTCCGTTTCGCCCAGGACAGCGGGGACCGCCGGCTCGCCGGGAGCATCCTGTCCGCGATGAGCCACCAGGCCACGTTCCTCGGTCACTTCACCCAGGCCGCAACTCTCGCGCGTGCCGCCCGCATGGGCATCTCCGGCGTGGCAACGCCGACGCTCATGGCCCAGTTCCACGCCATGGAAGCCCGCGCACTGGCCCGCACCGGCGACCGGCACGCCTGCGAACTCGCCCTCGCCGAGGCCGCACGGCACCTCGACCGCCGCAACGACGGCGACGAACCCGAGTGGATCACCTACTTCGACGAGGCCGAACTCGCCGCCGAGGCCGCCCACTGCTTTCGCGACGTCAACAGCGCTCGCCAGGCTGTCGAGCATGCCCGCAACGCCATGAGCGGCAGCCACGTCCGATCCGACTTCTTCGCGACCATGGTGCTGGCTGACGCGCACCTTCGGGCCGGCGAGCTGGAGGAGGCGTGTCGCGTCACCCTGGACGCTCTGGACCTGGGCGAACAACTGAGGTCGGCCCGGTGCGTCAGCTACCTCGCCGAGTTCCGGACCGCACTTGCTCCGCACGCCAAGAGCGCCGCCGTGCGCGAGTTGCACGAACAAGCCGTAGGTCATCGCATGTGGGATGCCGCGGGCCAGAATCAGAATGGGGGGCGGGGATGAGCAGTTGGCTGGTCACTCTGGCCAGTGCAGCGGGGGGTGGTGTCCTCGCCATGGCAGCAACAACGGTCACCGATCACCTCCGTTGGAAACGTGACCGTGCCGAGCAGTGGAGCGCCAAGCGCTTCGAGGCTTACCGGGAGTTCATGAACGTCATGCACGTCCAGGTGGGCGCCGCCCGCTCCTTGGCAACCACACACGGACTTCTCGACGGCCCGCCTCCGGTCAGCGAGGAAGAGGGTGTGCGGGAGATAGCGGAGTCCGATCGCACTCTCGCGCTCGCCTATGAAACCGTCCAATTGCTGGGCAATGAGCGCACTGGCTCCGCAGCCCATGCATGGCGAGCGGCTGTATGGCAGCTGAGCGACTACGCCCGCGGTGAGCTTCCTGCCGAGCGAAACGACTGGGCCGTTGCGTACACGACGTACCGCGAGGCGCGCGACACGTTTCAGGCCGCCGTACGAGGCGATCTCGGTATTGGGGGTCCCGGCTTCCAAAGAAGGCACCAGACGACACCCGCCGAACCCGGCGGCGTGAGGCAGACCTCCTAGGGTTCGCAGATCACCGGACCGACTGAGTGCCTAAAAGACTCCCCAGTCGCGCCGGCTGCCGTTCGTCCGGATGGCCTCCACCCGTCGTACGAACTCCTCGGCGGCTCGCGGCTCAGCCGCCGCCTTCCCACCCATCCACAGTGTCATCATCAGCTCACGCACGTCGGCAAGGACCGGATAGCCGGGCCAGTTCATCAGGTCGAAGCCGTAGTGATGGACGAAGGACTCGTACTGCTCGCGTGTGTGCCAGCCGTAGCGGTCGTAGTAGATGGCGGTGAGGATCAGGTCCCACTCGCGCGGTGCCAAGGCGAAGCCGTCGAGGTCGATCAGCACGGCTTGACCGGAACGGTCACGGAGGATGTTCCCGATGTTCGCGTCGCCGTGGATCAGCCCGAACGGCAATACGAAGTCGAGGCGGCCATAGTCCTTCTCCAGACGGTCGGCGTGCTCAGCAAGGAACTTGACGTCCTCGGGCTGTACGCCGACTCCCAGGCCCCGCAGTGACGCGCGCACCTTCGCGAAGGGATCGAAGTACGGCAACCCCAGTGACTCCGGCTCCTCAAGCCAGTGCAGCCGCTTGAGAAGGTCGGCGAGTTCCGCAACGCTCGCGTACTCCTCCGCGTCCTGGACGCTTTCCCAGAAGGTGACGACGCGTCCACCCACGACGAGCGGCTGCGCGACGTTGGATACGACTCTGTTCGCGGGGAAGCTCTCTGCCGCAAGCCATCGCGCGACACGGACGGCCCGCTCCATCTCGGCAAGGGCGTCAGGGTCGGCCGCGATACGTACGATCACGCGCAGGGCGGCTAAGTCGTAGACCGCGTTGGAGCCGAGCCGAACCAATCGGGCGCCTGCCGGGTCCAATCTTGCCGTAGCGCACGCTTCTTCGAGCACCGCGAGGGTTGCCTCCGCGGTGAAGCCCGCGGCCCCGCCATCTGCCATGTCATCGCCAGAGACCCCACTCGCCATGCAACCGACCATACGGCCCGCCTCCCGCACCTGACAGGTGGTTCGCGTCGTAGGGACGTAATGATCACGCCGCGCTGAACCGCGTCACAGTCCTTCCACCCAGCTCAGCAGCCTACAAACAGCAACAGCCTGCCCGCTCCAGAGCCGTGTGCCCAGGCTCGAATCCTGCCGAGCGGGACACGGCACCCGCTGCGCGCTTGTCGTGCTTCCTTCACCACCGGTCGCGCGCCTCCCACGGCGGTTGCCCCCGCTGCGATCGTGGCAGCGGAACCTGTGCCCATCGTCAGCCCGAGAGGAGCAACCGTGGGAGAGCGCCAGCCGAAGTGCCACGCCCTTACGCTGAAGGGGACGAGTTGCCAGCGTCCAGCGATGAAGGGTTCATCACGCTGCCAGGATCATCAAGGCGCGTGGTCGGCACACGAGGCGAACAAGCGCCGCGCAGCCAGCAAGAAGACCACCAAGAAGAAGCGCTGACGCATCGTTGTCGCTCTGGACAAGCACAGCCAGACTGATGGCATGCCTCCCAGCCTTCCATCCGGCATCCAAGTTCGTCCCTCGATCGCTGCTGAGGGAACGGTGGATGCCGACCGCGACCGTGAGAGTCTGCTGGAGCGGCTGAACCAGGCAGTGCGCCTGCCCGAGGACTTCGGCGGCCTCCCAACGGTGGTGCGCCTCCTCGATCGACTCACGGCAGTCGAACCGAGCCGCGGGGATCACGTGTAGATTCCCGACACGAACGCGCGCCTGGCTCCATCAACGATGCTGAGGCAGGGCTTTCCCGACCCGGATGTCCATGTCGTCGCGTCCCAGTACGGGGAGGATGCTCACCGCCGGGGTTGGCTCCGCCTAGATGTACTGACCCGTTAGGTTGGGGACGCGGCTGGCGGGTGGTTGGCCTTTGAGTGCGGTGTGTCCGCGGTGGTGATTGTAGGTGTGGAGCCACTGCTGATAGGCGGCGCGTCGTTCGGCGTCGGTGCGGTAGGGCTTCGCGTAGGCCCATTCGTCCAGCAGGGTGCGGTTGAACCGTTCGACCTTGCCGTTGGTCTGGGGCCGGTAGGGCCGGGTGCGTTTGTGTGAAATACCTTGCTCGGCAAGGGAGTTGCGCCACAGATGTGACTTGTAGCAGGAGCCGTTGTCGGTCAGGACCCGCTGGACGGTGATACCGGCGGCGGCGAAGAAGGCGTGGGCGCGCTGCCAGAACCCGACGGCGGTCTCTTTCTTCTCGTCGGCCAGGATTTCGCTGTAGGCCAGGCGGGAGTGGTCGTCGATGGCGTTGTGCAGGAAGCTCATGCCCGCCTTGGTGCGGTTCTTGCGGCCTGCTTGCCGGCCGAGGACCTTGTGGCCGCCGCCGTCGGGGATGTTGCCGAGTTTCTTGATGTCGACGTGGACGAGGTCGCCGGGGGCGGCGTGTTCGTAGCGGCGGATCACCCGGCCGGTGGCACGGTCCAGGTGGGCCAGGCGGGCCAGCCGGTAGCGGGTCAGGACACGGTGCACGGTCGCCGGGTTCAGCCCGAGAAGGTAGGCGATACGGGCCGGTCCCCACCGGCGCAGGACACGGACCTTGATGATCCGCCGCTCGGTACGGGTCGGTGTCCGGCGCGGGCTGGAGTGCGGGCGCGAGGAGCGGTCGACCATCCCGGCCTCGCCCAGCTCCCGGTAGCGGGCCGCCCACCGCTGAGCCGTGGTGGGCGAGACCTGGAAGCGTTCGGCGGCCCGGCGCAGGGTCCACCGGTCGTCAACGATGCAGCGGGCCAGCCGCAGACGGCCGGTCTCGGTCAGAGGTGCATTACGGTGGGGCATGAGGGCCTTCTGATCGTTCGATGTCGATGTCGCAATCCACACCGAACCCGGAAGGCCCTTACTCGTTCAAGATCACCCCACCGTGATCACTGTCACCAACCTCCGTGGACAGAACACCTAGACCGTACGCTTACGCCCGCCGAGCACTCGGCCGTCGTCGACACCGCTACGCCCTGGTCGAGGAACAACCGCTCACTGAGCGTTTTCAGCGTTGCCTCTCCAGGGTGAGGACGGCTTTGGTGATGACGCTCATGCGGTTGGGGCTGATGCGGGATCTGCGGAAGATCTGCCAGGACTTCAGTCGTGCCATGCCTCGTTCGACGGGTGCTCGGGCTGCGGACAGGGCCCGGTTCGCGGTCTGCTCGGTGGGTGTGAGTTCGCCGCCTGGTGGGCGGCGCTTGGCGGTGGTGACCCAGTCGCCGGCGCCGATGTAGGCCATGTCGGCGAGGATCGGGACGCCCTGTCGCGCGCAGATCCGAAGGATCTTGTGGTTGCGGGCGGCTGTCAGGTCGTGGGTTCGGCCCGGCAGTGCCGGCGACAGCCAGAGGATTTCCCCGCTGGGGTCTGTGACGACCTGCACGTTCACCCCGTGCCGCTTGTGTTTCGAGGAGTAGTCGGCCCTGCCGTCGCCGACGCGGTCGCACTCTGCGAGCGTGCCGTCCAGGAGGACGAAGTCCGGATCGTGTGCGCGCAGCGTCTTCAGCAGGCCCGGCGCCTGCTCGGCGAGCAGGCCGGTGACCGCGGTGACGTAGGCATGGGCGGTTCCGACTGATATCCCCAAGGCCGAGGCGATACGGGCGAGGGTGTCGTGGCGGCGCAGGTACACCAGTGCGATCAGCGCACGACGGTGCGGCGGGAGTTTGCACCGGCGGTCACCTCCACGGGTGACGATGAGCATCGTGACCCACTCGACCAGGGCGTGCGGCAGGTCAAGTGCGATCCCGTATGGAACCGACGTCACCGACTGACGGTGCCGTGGCTCCAGTAGATCGGAGCACCTGGATCTCGCGCAGGACAGGCCGAGGCAGGTGAGTGGAGGGTGGTCATGCCTGAGTGCCTTTTGGGCGCCCGTACCTTGCGCCGGCGAATTCCTTGAGCGGTTTATTGAACCGCTTGGGGTGGACAGACGAGTGGCTGTAGGTCACGTCGTAGAGGGAGTATCCGCCAGCTTGATGTGGGTGAATCCCGTTCGCGCTACGCAACTCGGGTGCTGGAACGCTGCCGTTCTTGAACCATGCCACTACGACGCCGTTCTGGACGGTGATGTGCTCCAGCGTTTGCCAAGTGACCGAAAACCCTAATTCCGGCCTTCCCCCATTGGCGTCTCGGGAAAATCGAATTCCCTCATGGTCCAGGGTGACAGTGTCCGACGCCGCGAACAGCCCGGCCAGCCAGCCCACGCCGCACCCGATTCCCATCACGACGGCAATGATTCCGAATTCAACCGCCAGACTGCCAAAGATCATGTCACCCGTATCAAGGTCGTTGCCCGACTTCCTCAAACACCACATTCCCAGGACTGCCAGAAGTATCGTGGGAAGGCATCCCCACCCAGCAAGGAAGCCGCCCGTGGCGTCCGAGTACTCGTCCCCGTATTTCTTGATGAGCTCGCTGGCACTGTTGGTGACAGTGACCGGCTTGAGGCGGGCCGTCGGCTGCTTCTTCGGTGCCGCAGGAGGGGCCACCTTTGGCTTGGGTGCCTCCGCCAACATTGCCAGCGCCTCGGATATGGTGGGCCGGTTCGCGGGGTCTTTCTCCAGCAGGTGAGTAATGAGGGCTCCCATTTTCCCCTTTGCCTTCACCGGTGGAGCGGGCTGCTCGGTGACCGTTGCGATCGGATTCTCCACTGGGAACGGCAGTGCACCTTCCACTGCCGCGTACAGGGTTACCCCTAGTGAAAAGAGATCCGACCTGCCGTCTCCTCGTTCGCCGCAGAGCCGCTCGGGAGCGATGAAGCCGGGCGAGCCGATGACGTGGGCGTACTGGGTCATACGCGTGTCTGCCTGCGCTACCGAGATCCCGAAGTCGGCGAGCAGCACCTGGCCGTTCTCGGCGAGCAGCACATTGGCCGGCTTCACGTCGCGATGCACAACTCCCGCGTCATGCGCTGCAGCCAGCGCGCGCAGCACAGCCTGGGCGATATCGCGTACCTGCTTCATCGGCAGGGGGCCAGCCTCGCGCATCTTGTCCGCGAGGGACTGCCCCTCCACCAATTGCATGACGATCCAAGGGACTTCGTCTATGACGACGACGTCATGCACGGTGACGATGTGCGGGTGGTCGCGCAGCCGCGCGGTATTACGGGCCTCCCGGGCGGCTCGCGTCAACAGTTCCGCACGTTGCTGCTTCGGCAACGCGCTACTGAGGGCCACCTGTTTCACGGCCACGTCAACACCCAAGGAAGTGTCGTGGGCTCTCCACACCTTGCCGAACCCACCGGCCCCCAGCTGCTGGCCAAGCCGGTATCGGCCACCGACCAATGACCCCTGCCGCACCTCGCTCGCCATGACTCCCCCGTTCCCCACGAGCAGGCCTACCTGCACCACTGTTCACTTCAGCACGGACAGGAGACGCGGGTGTGCCACATCCGGTTCCCGCACCCCGACGGCCCCTCCCACAACGATCTCACCCAGGGTGAGCTACACCCATACTCTTCACAGAAGTTGTACGACACGTGGCGGCGGCCCCGGGGGCGACCTGAACCGCCCCCGGGCTGGGTTACATGAGGCTGAACTGGTCGGGGTTTCCTTGAGGCGGGTCGGGCGCCATGGGGGGCGCGTCCGGGGCGTTGCGGTTGTGGCGCAGCCACCAGGCGAACTGCCAGTTGCGGCAGGTGCGGTAGCGGGTGGAGGGGTGCATCGGTGCTTCGGCGGGGATGTTGTGTTCTCCCCAGCCGGTGATGGGACGGGCCTCTTCGAGGCTGACGTGGAGGCCGGGTACGAGCGCGTCGCCTTCCCAGTGAGGTTTTCTCAGCGAAATGATCTTCGCGAAACGTTGTGAACCGCTCGCCCTTGGGCGGATCGGACGAACCCATCCTGGTCGTGGGCAGACGTAAAGCCCCTGGTAGGACAGGTCTCACCACAAGAACTCGTCCGAACCGCCAGAGGCTTCACGTTGGTCACCTATGTTGCCACGCTCGACGTCCCGCGCCACGTCGTGGAGCACCTTTCACGACTGCTGGCCGCCCACCGGCGACGGCTGCGCACCCCGCGGGGGTCGCGGGCGCTGGGTCCGTTCCGCCAGGCCCTGCTGGTCCTGCGCTGGTTCCGCGGGAAGGCTTGCGTGCACTGCCTGGCCCGCGACGCTGGCGTCTCGCAGGCCACCGGCTACCGCTACCTCCACGAAGGCATCGATGTCCTGGCGGAACAGGCCCCCGACCTGCACGACGTCCTCAACCGCTGCAGGCGGGACGGAATGACGCACGTGATCCTGGACGGCACGCTCATCGAGTCCGACCGCCTCGCAGGCGTCCGCGACAACGGCAACGACCTCTGGTTCAGCCAGAAACACAAGGCATTCGGCGGCAACGTGCAGTTCCTGTCCGCCCCGGACGGAACCCCGCTGTGGGTCTCCGACGTCGAGCCCGGCTCCACACCCGACATCACCGCCGCCCGCATCCACGCCCTGCCCGCCCTGTACAAGGCCGCTACCGACGGGCTACCGACCCTCGCCGACAAGGGCTACATCGGCGCCGGCATCGGCATCCACGTCCCGGTCCGCCGCCCCAAGGGCAAGTCCGAACAAGCCCTCCACACTGACACCCGCACCACGAACACCCTGATCAGGGACTTGCGCGCCCTCGGCGAACGCGCCGCCGCCGAACTCAAGGAACGCTGGCGGGCGCTGAAGCACGTCTCACTCAGCCCCAGCCGGATCGGCGACATAGCCCGCGCCGCACTCGTCCTCAACGGAATCTGGAAATGATCTTCGCTGAGAAAACCTCACTGATCGGGTGACGGGGCGGTGTGGGATCGGAGTGCGCAACGGGCAGGGCTCCCGTGCCGTTGAGGGAGGTGTTCGACGTCTCAACTCAGCAACACAGGAGCCCTGTTGGTTCCGTATCCTGCCGCACTTGACCTGCCGCACGCCCTGGTCGAGTGGGTCACGATGCTCATCGTCACCCGTGGAGGTGACCGCCGGTGCAAACTCCCGCCGCACCGTCGTGCGCTGATCGCACTGGTGTACCTGCGCCGCCACGACACCCTCGCCCGTATCGCCTCGGCCTTTGGGATATCAGTCGGAACCGCCCATGCCTACGTCACCGCGGTCACCGGCCTGCTCGCCGAGCAGGCGCCGGGCCTGCTGAAGACGCTGCGCGCACACGATCCGGACTTCGTCCTCCTGGACGGCACGCTCGCAGAGTGCGACCGCGTCGGCGACGGCAGGGCCGACTACTCCTCGAAACACAAGCGGCACGGGGTGAACGTGCAGGTCGTCACAGACCCCAGCGGGGAAATCCTCTGGCTGTCGCCGGCACTGCCGGGCCGAACCCACGACCTGACAGCCGCCCGCAACCACAAGATCCTTCGGATCTGCGCGCGACAGGGCGTCCCGATCCTCGCCGACATGGCCTACATCGGCGCCGGCGACTGGGTCACCACCGCCAAGCGCCGCCCACCAGGCGGCGAACTCACACCCACCGAGCAGACCGCGAACCGGGCCCTGTCCGCAGCCCGAGCACCCGTCGAACGAGGCATGGCACGACTGAAGTCCTGGCAGATCTTCCGCAGACCCCGCATCAGCCCCAACCGCATGAGCGTCATCACCAAAGCCGTCCTCACCCTGGAGAGGCAACGCTGAAAACGCTCACTGCAAGAGGTCGTGGCCGAGTTCGGCCCACCGTCTGTCACCTTTGGCTCCACCGAGCCGGACCGGCCCAAGACCGTCAGCTACGCCACCTCCGACCCCGCGGCCGCTGTGGTCGCCTTTCACCTCGGCTTCGCGCCGCCGGAGACGGACACAGGTTCAGGCAAGGGATCACCGACCAGCCCGGCTCTGCTCGCGGTCCGCGTCCACGACGGCTTCTTCGGCGGATGGGAAGTCACGCCACTCGGAGAGAGTCAATTCGGCTGAACCTTGGTGCTCAGAGCCCGTCGCCCACGTCGTAGGGACGTAATGATCACGCCCTCACCCACCGCCCGGACCCGCTCCCGCCCAGCTCAGCGCCCCGCAAACAGCAGCGGCTCCCCCAGCCTCCGGAGCCGTGTGCGCAGGTTCGAATCCTGCCGGGGGCACACCTAAAAGGCCCGTTGACCTGCGGAAACGCGGATCTGACGGGCTTTTATTTTTGCGAAGACACACGGCCGGCGAGGCCGTTGCACTTTTCGCCACGCACACTCGACCAGGCCGCTGACCAGGCACTTTCAGACGCGAGTGGTTCGTCGACCACCCAAGCGAGGGGCACTTTCCGCAGCCTGTGGCGTATTCGTGACGCGGAAGGAAGACCGCCAGGCAGGACAGGCAGGATGCCCAGGGCGCATGCGAGCGAGGCGTGCCGTCGCTAGGCCCTGCTGGAGCGCCTTGAAATCCCGGCCGCCTTGCTGCGGAAACGGAGCCCGCATCGTCACGGAGTGCGACGGCGTCAGCCGCGGCGAAGGGTCGCGCTACTCGTACTCGCCCAGGAACTTGTCGATGCGATCATTCGCGACCGTCTGGCGCCCGTAGAGACACTTCGCATAGGTGCGCAGCAGCGTCTCGACGGTGTTGCCGGCCCGCTCGGCGACCTCGGTGGGATCCACTCCCGCGTTCAGCCACGTCGACAGCGCCGAGTGCCGCAGGTCGTACGCGCGGGCAACAAGAGGCGATTCCACCAGACCTGGTGGGAGCGCCAGGACACGTGCGTCTCGCAAGGTCGTGCAATAGCCGCTGGAACCCAGCACTCGTCCCCGCTCGGTGAAGAACATTCTTCCGTCGGCCGCCGTGCCGAACGTGTCGACGCTCTGTCTCCAGATCGTCACCAATTGTGGCGGCAGTGGCACCACACGAACCGCTCCACTCCTCCGGCTCTTCAGACCGCGCTCATCGTGGTTACAGCCGCTGTCCGTGTACTTCTTGCCGGCTTGCGGACGAGTCTCGTGCAGCACGAACCGGCCCCAGCCGTGTGCCGGCAGAACGCAGTCCTGGTACTTCACGGCCACGGCTTCTTCGGGCCGCAGACCGGCGTAGTACATCCCCGCGAAGAACCCCACCAGCCGCCGTCCCCGAGCCCGTCCGTACAGCCCTACGTACGACAGGGCGTCCAGCAGCGAGCGCGCCTGGCCCGGATTCACCAGAACTCGCGGATCAACCTCCTCGTCGTCCCTCGGCACCTGCCAGCGGATCTCGGGAATCAGGTCCTCACCAGCGCCGCCCCCGCCGAACGCATAACCGACCGCATTCACCAGCGCCTTCTTACAGTGCCGTTGTGTGCTTCCCGGCACCGCAGACCCATCCGCTCGAACGCTCAGCGACCGGATGACCCCCTTCATCACTTCCGGATCCAGAAGATCGTCCACAGGCCGCGTCGCCCGAGCCACCCAGCGCAACGCCATCCGCTCGTCGCCCGGCACCTTCCGGTCCGCCGGACGCGGCACCACGAACGCCCGAAGCCGCAGCGCCCGGCGCAACAGCTCCTCGTCGGGTCGCAGCGTCCGTCCTCTGATCATGGCCAAAGTGAGGGCGCACAGTCCGTCGTTGTCTTCACAACGTGTCTTCGCCGCGGTCTGCCGCCAGCGCACCTCCATGTACTCCAGCGCGAAGTCATACCAACTCCGACCAGCAAAAGGCGAACTCCGACGCTCGGCCACGGCAACCCCAGGGCCCCCGCCGGCGCCGGATTCGCGCCTCACAGCGCTCACCAACTCAGCCGCCAGCTCATCGGCAACGCGCCTGACACTCGCCGACGTGCCTCTCCCCCGCCCCACGGCGCCCGGCATGCCTGGGCGCTTCCCCGCACTCGCCTTTCTGGCGCGCCCTGCCTGATTCCGCATGACGCTCGCCACCTCTCTACCTGTTCAACGATCGACGCCGAGGAGGGGTGCCACTCAGCGGGAGCCGCAGACCAAACGATCTGCTGGCGAAAATCCAATAGCTGACCGTTTCAACGCAACGCCGTACAAGACCGCCTCCCGCAGGCTCGCCCCTCCCCAGCCGCGCGAGGCATACTGCGTGTATGCAGCCAGGGGTGCGCTACGCGGACATCCGCCCGTACACGGTTCCCGAGTCGCTCAGCGAGTTGGCCGGGCCGACGAGCGGGATCGTCAGCCTGCCCCTGAGCCTGGACTGGTCCCAGCAGAGCCGCTACAACCTCGGCATCGACAAGGACCGGCGTCGCCTCTACGAGACAGTCATCCGCGAAGCCATGGACGTCTCCGAACTGCGGCGGTTTCTTGACGAAGGGCTGCTGCTGCGCCTGTGGCCCTCGCTCTGGCTGCCCGCACGCGCGAAATCGCTGTGGCAGGAGAGATTCCCCCAGCTGAGGTCCGCTGCCGCCGCATAGTGTGATCCGCATGGACCACCTCCACGCCCGTCTGACCCGGCTCGCCCTGGCGGCCGCAGCCGGGGACGGCTTCGTACTCGCCGGCGGATACGCCGTCCAAGCCCACGGCATCCTCAACCGCGTCTCCGACGACGTCGACCTCTTCACCAATCAAGGTGATCCGCAAAGATTCTACGCTGCGGTGAACGCAGTACAGGACGCCTACACGTCCGACGGGCTGACGGTTGAGGTGATGCGATCTGGAGATTCCTTCGCGCGCCTGCTGGTCACCGATGAAGACGGCCGGCAGACGAAGGTGGAGATGGGCTACGACTGGCGTGCTGAACCGCCCGTCATGATGGAAGTCGGCCCGGTCCTGCACCCCGACGACGCCGTCGCCAACAAGGTCTCCGCCCTCTACTCCCGCGCGGAAGCCCGCGACTACGTCGACGTACACGCTGCCCTCACCAGTGGACGCTACTCGGCCGAGGACCTCCTTCGCCTGGCCGAAGAGCGCGATCCGGGCTTCGACCGCCCCATGTTCGCCCAGGCGCTGCGCGCCTCAAGACGCTGGGACGACGAGGACTACATGAAGTACGGCCTCGACGCCGAAGCCGTCACCCGCCTGCGTTCCGCAATGGAGTCATGGGCCGACGAACTGGAACTCGACGCCCGCCGCCCAACTGACGAGCTGCGGCCGTCCCAGGACAACCAACTGGGCACCACCAGCCAGAGGCCGACAGGCAGTCCGACTTCCAAGCCATCGGCACCTCCGCGAGGCGACGGTCCCGGAAGGAAGCCATAGCAACCGCTGACACCCCGCCGGACCTCGTGGACCGGTGCCCGGCCAGCAGAACTCGCGCCAAAACGCACAACGTCGAGGAACCTGACGCTTGTCTCCGCGGAAGATGAGCGGGCACCCCTCGTCATATGGGATGCGGGCGCTCTCCCCGGAACTGGCGGGCACGTGTCCACGCAGCGGGGCAGAGCCCACCTGACCGGGAACGGAGGCAGTCGCACCCGCACGCTCAGACCGTACTGCGCCGCGCTTACAGCGGACTGGCTCCCTGGCGACGGGGTGGGACCGGGTGCTGTCATCGGCGGCCGCCGCTCCTCTGGGGCCGCTTACGCGACGGCTCGACCTTGTAGGTGCGCTGACGGCCGCTTTCGTCGACTTCGTCTACGCGCCCGCCGTGGGGAAGTCGCTCCATGATCTCCACTGCGGTGGCCCGGCGTTCCCGCTCCGACATCGCAGCTGTACGTCCCCTCGCGAGCTCCAGCAAGATTTCCCTCAACCCCGCGCTTCCGCGTCGACTTATCAGCCGCATAGCCAGTCCCAGGGCATATCAGAGCTCCACCAGATCCAGAACGGTTCACACCGAGTTCGGACTGGTGGCAGCCGGAGATATTCATCTGGGTCTTGACCGGCCGAAGTGCCCTCTCCCCTCAGTTGTTGGTGAAGGGCACGTGAGCGGGGTCGTCGGCGAAGCGGAGCACGTCGTGGGCGTGATCGCGCAGGCGTTGAAACAGGTTGTGGGCCGGAGTCTGTTTCCGGCCCGGCGCTCGGGGATGGAGCGAGAGCCCGACGGCGATGCCCTGATAGAAGGCTTCGAGGTGCAGCAGCAGGGCCTCGGAGGCGATCTCGCTGATCTCGTCGGAGCACACCCTGATCGCCTGTGTTCAGGCCGGCCAGGGCCCACCGGATCTGCTGGTGCCATCTCTGGGCGGGGAAGTCCTCCTCGGCCGCGGTCAGTTCGCGGATCAGGTGCGCGCCGCACAACTGGGGTCCGCAGTGGGTGTATCCGGAATACAGGGAGAGCGAGTCGTGGACCAGGACGCCGCGGTAGTGCGGCAGCACCTTGCCCTGGTCGGCGCCGTCTCGGGAACGAGGCGCGAGGTGGAACTGGGTGAGGAAGTCGGTGCAGGCCACGTGCAGTCAGCGCCGTACGGCCCCGATCCGGGTGGTGGTCTCGTCCGCGTGCAGGATATGCCCCATCACCAGCAGGGCCCGGATCAGGTTCAGGGAGTCTTCGACCAGGTCGGCGGCCTCGTTCAGCAGGGAGGTCACCCAGCCGGTGGAGACCTCCGTGCCGGTCACGTCCGCGATCAACTGCGCGGTCCGCTCGACCGGGATGTGCTGGAAGACCAGCAGGTAGACGGCCAGCGCGCGCACGTTCGGGCCGTAGGAAGAGGGCGACCCGGCGATCTGTCCGGGCATGGGCTCGGCGGTGACCGTGCCGCACGCGCACCGGCAGCGATGGGCCCGGTGCTCGGTGACCATCACTGTGGTTAGGGGGATGTCACGGACCTGGCGGCGCTCGAAGCCGATGTTGTCGCTCCCGCTCAGCGCGCTCCCGCAGCCGGTACAGGCCGCCGGGACATGGTCCTCGGTGACGTCGGGGTTCTCGGTCATGGCCAGTCCGGCCCCGCCCGCCCCGGGCTGACGGCCCCGCTTGCGTCCGCTCTTGGGTGCCGCCTTCTTCTCCGGCCGCCCGAAGGTGTCCGACGACGACGGCATCGAGGAGTTGCCCGAGTTGCGGCCAAGACGCCGCTCCAGCTCCGACACCCGCGCGGTCAACCGTTCATCCCGGATCCACCGGTTCACTTTGTGAGTGATCGTTTTCGGTGATCGGGGCGATGTATCTGGCGGCGGGCGTGGGGTGGCCGCTGGTCTGCCCAGCTTTTCCACATGTCCACAGCGCTCGGGCCCTGACGGGGCGGGTCGGATACGGGCAGGTCAGGCCGGTTGGTGCGGGGTGTGTACGGCGTGGAAGAGAGCTTCGAAGGCGTCGTGCCAGGGCCAGAGTTCGGGTAGGTGCAGGGTGAGCCGCCGGGCTGAACGGGCCAGCCGGGCGGGCACGTTGATGAGGTGATCGCGGATGGTCGCGCACGTCGCGCGGGCGTGGACGGTGCCGGTAAGCGTCCCGCAGGCGCGGGTCAGATTGAAGGCAAGGGCGGCCAGCGCGAGCCAGGCGGCATTCGCCTGGAAGCTGCCCGAGGGGGCGTGCGCGAACAGTCCGTTCTTCAGCTCACAGATCACCTGTCCCACGATCGCGTGCCGGCGGTGGTCACGCTCGGCGTCGGTGAGCGGCAGCGTGCTGTCGGTGAATGCGGCATGGTAGCGCCAGGTGGTGAACAGCTCGACCTGGCCCCCGGGCACCGACGCCGGGTTGAGGCGCTTCACGCGGCGCACGATGAGGCGGGCGGTGACCTGCTGCTTCTTCGGTTTCGAGGTGAAAGCGGTGTAGGGGATCTCGGCGATTTCGGCGTCCGATATCCAGCGTTCCTCCTCGCTGTCCCAGATCGCCTGGGGGTACTTGATCGCCCTCCTAGCCGTCTCGTCGATGGCGGCGATGGCCTGCTTGATGGAGGCGTTCATCCGCACCGTGACCGAGAAGCGGGCGCCGGCGGCCCGGCAGGCGGAGATCACCTCGGCGGCGTAGTAGGCCGAGTCCGCCCGCACGATCAACATGCCCCTCGCGCCAGATGCGCGGGCCGTGCGGATCGCCTCGGCGGCGAACGATCCGGCTCCGCGCACCGAGTTCACGCTGCCCTTGCGCAGTCTGGTTGCGGCGATCACCGGGGCGGCCAGCAGCGTGGACAGTGTCACGATCAACGCGTTCAGGCCCTTGACCTTGTTGTATCCGTAGCCCGCCCCTGCTTGGCATAGCCGTAGACCGGCTTGATCGTGTCGTCCAGGTCCAGGTAGGCGACCGTTCCCGCACCGGGCAGCAGCGGAGTGTGCGAGGCCAGCCGGGGCAGGAACCGTCGGGCCACGGCGTGCAGTTGTTTCACGTGTCCGTGGGTGAAAGACCGCAGGAAACTGCCGAGAGTGGAGGGGGCGCGCACCCCGGTGAACAGGCGCCGCATCGCGCCGTGCTACAGCCGGTCCATATCGTCGATGCTGTCCGCGCCCGCGGCCATGCCCGCGATCAGCGTCATCGCCTTGGCGGCCGGGAAAGCGCCGGTGCCGTCCTTCGAGGCCGGCAGCCGCACCAGCTCGCCGATCAGGCCCGGCAGCCCGCACCGCTCGGCCAAGCGCACCAGCGGCGCGAGCCCGCCGTACGCGACCAGATTCGGATCATCGAACCGTGCGGAGACCTTCGCCGCGGCATGGGAAGATTGCATCTCAGAAGTGCCTTGCCGATCGTGCGTGCTGGAAGCCTAGAGAACTCCCATCATCGCAGGTCACAAGGCACTTCCTCGTCCCCAGCAGCATCACGGCCGGACATCAACCCGTGGATCCGGGCTGAGGGGTCACTTCAACCTGAGCGGACACCCCGACGGCACACGCCTCGCCCGCAGACTCACGAATCAATGTTCCGAAGCTCAGACAATCCGACCTTGGCGCTCCCCAATGAATCCTTAAGGACCTGGCGCCCGTCCGTCGCAACCCACACCTTTCGCCCCCCTGCCTCAAATTCTTCGGAAAATGAAACCCACGCCTCGAATACGATGCGAACCAGATCTCTGCGCACAGCGCTTCGGCGAGAAATCTCCTCAATTTCAAGGGCCAATTTACCGGAAGTCGCACACCATTTATTGAACTTTGCATCTTCCGTCAGAATTTCACCGAGGAGTACGATCGCATCATTTCCAAGCATTTCGCTTGAGAGTAGCAAAATGACGAGGTTTGTCACGGCCGATTTCGTTGGCATCCGCAATTCGGGGGGCAACGGCCACCTACTCTCCACGCGGCCATCTCCTCGCCACTCGCCCACACTCGACGGTCCAACAGTAGTACAAAATACCCCCGATCGTAATACCCCAACTACCGGAAGCGAAAATTACACACCTTCGAACCGGTGGAATCTATCCATGGAGCTTAATGAATAGAGTGTTCAAATCATCAGTCTCCAGCCCCTCGGGTATGTCAACGCCCCCCTTGCGCAATACATCGGCACAATATGTGGCGCAGCTTCGCGTATCATAGTCGTAAGGGCCGAAACTTTCACCTTCGGTTCTCATTTGATACAGCATCGCAGCTTGGGCATCCGGCAGATCAAAGGTGACTTTGAGGACGATCCGCGAGGGAGGACCGACATATTCCCGAGCGTGAGCAAGGTCGCCTATGTACCCCCACTGCTCGGTGTGCAAGGTGCGGTCCCCATAGGTCACTGAGATCGATGCGTGCTTCGGCCTGGTGCCGGCATCCAAGTGAACAGTCGCCGTTCCTGCCTTGCTTTGCGGAAGTTCGCACGACTTCTCGCCGCCACCTGTGTTGTGCACCAAGATCGGCGTGGTCCCGGCCAGCACATAGTATGTGTGCTGACGGCCCTGCTCTACGTGCTTAATCGCAGGTCGGAGGCGGTTTGGCGGTCCGCTGACGTCCGTGGTTGTGCGTTGATGTCCGTGGTTGTTGCCGTCACTACTGCCGTCAGCGGTCTAGACCACATGAGGTGTCTGGCGGTCCGCCCTCATTCGGCTCCCGTGCCGTGCGGGTTGTCCCTATCCTGGCGTCATGAGTACCTTGCGTGAAGAACTGCACGAGCTGATCGACCGGCTACCGGAGTCGCAGGTCGCGCCGATACTGGCCCTCGTGCGGGAGAGCACTCCGGCCGAGGACGGCGGGGACGAGTGGCCCCTGCCCGACTTCGTCGGCGCGCTGTCCAGCGGTAAGGGCGACCTGGGCGCCCGCTCCGGCGAGATCCTGCGTGCCGAGCTGGGGCGCGAGTCCGAGTGATCATCTGGGACACCGGGGCGCTTGTCGCCGCCGCCGATGCCGACGACCAGGACCACGCTCGCTGCGTGGAGCTGATGCGCCGCACCCCACGCCCGCTGCTGGTCCCCTATCCCGTGCTCACCGAGGTCTGCTACCTCCTGGAACGCGAGCACGGCACCCGCGCGAAGCCGCCTTCCTGCGCTCTGTCAGTCTGGGGCAGATCAGCCTGATCCCCCTGGCCGCCCAGGACATCGACCGCATGGTCGAGCTGGTCGAGAAGTACGCCGACTTCCCTCTCGGCGCGGTCGACGCCTCCGTCTTCGCGGTCGCCGAACGACTCGGAGCCGACGCCATCGCCACCCTCGACCGCCGCCACCAGCGTCGTCCGCCCCAAGGCGCCCCTCTCCTTCACCCTGCTGCCGTAGGCCAGCCGCAATGGCCGAAACAGCGTGGGCTGCGCCTCCGGCAGGATCGGGGCTTGAGCGGGAGGGGTCTCTCGTCGGTCAGGCAGCTTCGCCGGGCCAGGATGCTCCGGGGCCGCCCAAGGGCCACAATTGTGACACTTCACCCGCGTCGAGATGATCGGGCCTCAGCCGCCGACCGTCAGCCACGATGGCGGGTGCGCCGAACGGCCACCCGTCACGTGTGTCTCGCTCAGCCCCCACCGGCACCAGTCACGCTGTCCATGCCGTCACGGCCCGAGCCAGCCGACGGGCCCAGGCGTACGCGACGACGGTCCGGCCCAGCCGAGGGCCCTGCCCTGCCGGTCGGGTCCGTGGGTGTGCCGGGCGTGCGCGCCGAGTGGCCGGTGGGCGTCGCCAGCGGGGCGGCAGACAGGAGCGGGCGGCGGTCACCGGCCGCCGGCGCCGCGGCGGCCCGCGTCAGCGGGGCGCCCTTGAACCAGTAAAGAAACTCTGAACAGCTCGAACCGCTCGGAGCTGATGGTCTTGGTGGGAAGACTGGCGAGGCCGCTGCTGCGGGTGCGCTGGAGGGTGCGGCGGAGAAGATCCGCGCCCACGGGGTCGCGAACAACTCCACCGGCCGCACCATTGCACCCGGCTTCAGCCCGGTAGGCAGGCCCGTCTCCGGGACCGTGATCTTCAGGACCTCGGCCCGGCCGTCCTCCATCAGCATCACGGTCACCGTGTACAGCGACGCCCCGGTCTCCCGGTCGGTGGCGACCTCCCCGGTCTACTGGTCCTTGATCTTCAGCACCGGCTCGGTGCCCGCGATGCACACCGCCGACGGCAGCAAGGCAACACGGATTCGAGTCATGGCCATGCCATCACATCCTCGTTCGATGGAGCCGCTTGATCGCAGTCCGCGATCGCGTCCATCGCCGCCCCGAACAGCCTGTCCCACGCGGTCTGGGCTATCGTGGCCTCCACGGCCACCTGGTTCTGATACGACGTCATAAACGTTCATGATCACGGTGGCCGTACCCATGTCTACACCCGCCCCCGCAGGCTACCTACCAGCACAGACGACGGAACTACAGCTGCCGTGGCTGAGCCGTACGGCTAAACCGCACTGGGCCTTGGCGTAACCCGGAGCCGTTCAGTCGCGCCGTCGAGAGAACCTCGGAGAAGTCGAGGTGAGTCTACCTGGGACGTCTGGCGTCTTCTTCGTTCCAGATCGAGATCACGTGCCCCTCGCCATACTGCTCGATGACGATTGCTCGGGCTTCGCTCGACGACGAAGCCATCAGCCGCAATTGAATTTCCGGTTGGCCAGCAATCCGAATAAAGCCGATGTACTCGCGCTTCGGCTCTCCTAGCTCGGCGTTCATCATGTCTCCCGTGGCTTATCTGTAGGGATTGAGGCAAATCGCGCTATGGCAGAACGCTCCGATAATCGTCCCCGGGCTTTGCAGAACTCCGCTAATCGCGTCCGGCGACATGGACGAGATGTCGTGAATCCTCACACCAGGAAGATCCCCAAATCGGGCAACATCGTCAGTGTAAAAGCGGTATTCCGAAGTCATGGCACCAGCCGCATTACCATGTACCCCAGTGAGGATATGGATGTCATCCCCACGCTTAAGAGCGCCGTTCACGATGCCGACGAAGCTTTCCTGCGCGATGACTGCGTTTGTGGTAAATACTCTCCCGCCAGCCGTATTGCTGCCATCTCGCCACAACGGCGGCGCCCCTCGATCAGAATACCCAGGGACAGGGCCCAAATCCCTGATATTCGTAGCTGGACCAAGTGTAGCGCCATCTCCACAAGTGTTATGCACGAGTACCGGAGTTGTCCCCGCCAGTACATAGTACGTGTGCTATGTGGCACCCTCGACCTGCTCTTTCGCAGGTCAAGCGCGGTTTTATGGTCCGGTGAAGTGCGCAGATGTCCGTGGTCGTGCGGGGTTGTTGCCGTCAGTTACTGCCGTCAGGCGGTTCAGCCCAGGTACGGCTTCTCGCGCTGTTCCAGGAAGTGCTGGAGCCTGAGTCGTTGGGTGTGGTGCATCGGCAGCTGCTTGATCTCTTCCGACGGTACGAACCCGAGTTCGGTGGACTCGTCGGAGATTGCCAGTTGGCCGCCGGTGATGCGGGCGGTGAAGCAGACGTTGAACTGGCGGCGGACCTCGCCGTCGGTGTAGGCGATGATGTGTTTCGGGTCGGTGTAGGTGCCGACCAGGCCGGTGATCTCGACGTCGAGGCCGGTCTCCTCTTTGACCTCGCGGACGGCTGTGCCTGGCAGGGAGTCGGTGAGGTCCATTCCGCCTCCGGGCAGGGCCCACAGGTCGTTGTCGCGGCGGCGCTGGAGGAGGATGCGCCCGTGGTTGTCGGTGACGACGGCGGAAGCGGCGACGACCATGCTGTTCGGCTTGGGCGCGTTGGGGTCGTCGTAGTACTCGGTGCGGGCCACGGTCAGCCTTCCTCTCGTACGGGCGTCGCCGTCGCCCACACGGCGTCGAAGCTGTCGGCGTAGGTGTCGAACATGCCGCTCTCCTGGTGCCGGCGAAGGTGCCACACGGGAGGGGCGTAGGCGTTGACGCCCCAGACGTGTGCGTTGACGAGTTGCTGGTCGTCGGCCCGGTAGAGGGAGTTGTAGAGCGTGGCGCCGTGGGTGCGGACTTCGATGCCGGGGGTGTCGGCGAGCGGCTTGTAGTGCATGAGCGCGAGGCGGCAGCGGGATTCGATGCCGTGCCCGAACCGCTCCTCCTGGCCGCGGGCTTGGACGTTGTCGCTGTCGGGGTCCCCGACCGCGATGCGGACGGTGCAGCCTTCGGCGGCACGTTCGCTGAGGAGTTCGTTCAGCCGCGGGTACGCCTCGTGGAGGAAGACGGCCGCGTAGACGAGGATGTCGATCCGTTCCCGGGCCTGGGCCATCAGGTCGGTGAACGTCGAGACGGGAATGTCGGCCCGCTGCCCGTAGAGCGCGACCAGTTCGGGGCTGATGGCGCGGGCGGGGCGGGCCTGGCGGAGCGCCGGCCAGAGTGCGTGCACGTCTTCTCCAAGGGCCTTGGCCGCCTGGAGGGCGGTGGCACGACGTGGGATACGCCCGAGGTTCACCCAGCGCTCGACCGACTTGGGGTCAACCTCGACCTGCTGGGCGAGTGCGGCGTATGTCCAGCCTCCCGCCGCCATGACGGCTCGTAGTCTCTCGTTCGGCACGAGTCTCCCCTTTCGGCGCGGGACGTCCCGAAGTGGGGTTTGGTGGAGGTTCCTTCGTCCTGGTGACCGGCGTGAGGATCGGTGCCGACCCTGCGGCTCCAACAGGCCCGGGGCACGCCTCAACGCCGCCGAGGAGCGTCACTGTGCGAATGATCGCCACCTCATGTGTTCCCGCCCTGCGTCTGGACGCCCGGTCGCGGGCCGCCACGCCGGGGTGGTCCCGATGACGGTCCCCGCCCCTGATGCCGACGGGCACGCCGTCTCGGCCGATGCCGGTGCCCTGGTGGTCGACCGGCGGAGCGGCAAGGTGGGCGTGGTGATGGGGCGTGCGGGGCCGTACGTGCAGCTTCGGCCGCCGGGAGGTGGCCTGGAGTGGGACGTGCCGCCCGGGGACGTGCGTCCGCCGACCCGGGCCGAGGAGTTGGGCGCGAAGGTTGCCGTGGCTAACCGGGGGTGGGGGCGGTGACCCCTCGCTCGGTCCTGCGCTACGTGACCTGGACTCTCCAGCCCGACCGCGAGCCGGACGCGGAGCCGGTCCTGTACGCGATGCAGTGCGCCGTGGACGGCGAGACGTCCCCGACGAGCGAGGACTTCGCCGAACCGCAGGACTGGGTGCTGCGGCACTTCAGCCGGAACCCGTCCCACCACACCTACCGGGAGATCATCACCCGCCCCTGGCGGACCTGGCGCCAGACGTGACCCGCCTCGGTCGCCCAGGCGCCGCACCGCGCTGATCCACCCGACTCCCGTCCCTGCCGGGCTCAGCCGATCGAGGCTCCCCCGTCCTCGTCAGCCCCGGCAGGGACGGGCCCCATGTGAGTGCCGCGCCCATGACTGTGAGGGTTAGGGTTTTGGCCTCTGCCACAGAAAGTCAGCCACGACGGCGGGCGCGACGACCGGCCACCCGCCATGTGTGTCTCGCTCAACCCCGCACCGGCATCAGCCCAGTTATCTCCATCGTCACGGCCCCCAGCCAGGCAAGAAGCATGGGCGTCCGGGACGACGCGAGCCCGCCGGGCACTTCTCAGGTGCGCGCCCGACCGGCTGAGCGATCGGACGAGGGGCTTCCGGCTGGGATCCGGCCTGCGCTCCCGGGCTCTGCGCGCCGAGTGGTCGGCGGCCGTCGCCAGCGGGGCGGCAGACAGGAGCGGGCGGCGGTCACCGACCGCCGGCGCACGGCGGCCCGCGTCAGCGGGGCGCCCTTGAACCAGTAAAGAAACTCTGAACAGCTCGACACGCAGCCCTGCCCGCCGGACCCCTCTGGAGGGCCTCTTGCCTGACCTCACTGAGCATTGCTGGGGTCCGCACTCGAGCCGGACTCTCCGGCCTGGAGGGCCCAACCCCGAGTCCGGCGATAGCCGGATCCGGAGGTTGGACTCGCTGACGAGGGGACTCCGCGGCCCAACCTTGTTGCCGTCAGCTACTGCCGTCAGGAGCTCCCGCAGGACCCGCGAGGTTCAAGGTCCGCAGTGATGACCGACACTTCTTCACCTATTATTCCAATTCTTCAAGACAGCTTTTCTTCCGGAGGGAAGAGGGAATTATGAAATATCTAGTGCCCGATCCCATCACACTCGCGTGCCGCCAGTCGGGCCATGACACTCGTCGGAGTGGAGGTTTCGCAACTCAGCGAAGCGCCTGCGCTGCACGGCGATAAACGAGTGCATGCTTTCCTGCCTCCTCCCGTAGGGCGCGCGTGCCACCATAGTTGAGCACATCGACTGCCGCATTTTGGCAGTCTGCTTCGAATTCAACCAGCGAGCCCCAGCCTTCCGCGTCAATGGCGATCGGCCAATTACCTGCAGCCTCTAGGGCTTTCTCGCCGATCCGCTGCAACGACCCTTCGGAGCAATTCTCGCCAATCAGTTCAAGAACCATCTCGATCATCGACATTCCAGCGCCGAAGAAGGCTGCGGCATCCGCCGTCTCCGGATATTGGGCACTCAGTGACGAACAGTCATGGATGGCGGTTCGAACGACGTCGTAGTCGAGTTCACGTCGTCGTGTAAGCGCGATCATCCCAGCCTGGATCCCAGCATCCACGCCATAGTAGGCGTCCTCCACCCCGGCCGCTTCGGCCAGGATGTACAGGGCACCACCAACCCGAATCGCTGTAGCACAAGCCAATGACTTCGACGCTGAACCTTCCGTCGTCTCCTGGGAATCAGGCATCTCGATCTCCTCTCCATACTGCTCCAACCCGGCGCGACCATTACCACTCCGCGGACCTGTCGGATGTCAAAGTGGCGCCTCTCCGGGTCAGGAAAGTCTCACACTCCGGGCAGATCGGTCTACTGACGACCAGAATTCTTGGTCGCATCTGCAACACGCCTGCGACCTCGTTGAACAGTTTTACCTCGACATGCCACAGGTCCGCCTTGGCCACCAGCTTCTGCGGCTGCGGCACACGGAAACCGAATTCCCCCTGACCGGCCGAGTCCAGCTCGTTGTACTGAGACCCGGTGAGGTCGGAACGCGCTCCTGCTGCGTAGAAGTCCATTCCGCCCTCCCCGCTCGGCAGGTCGGCATGGAGTCCGCCCATTGTCCGATACTTCGCACCACCGCCAGCCGCGGTCGTGATGTCATCGACGCTGTCTTGGATGTGCCCGACATCACCGAGGGGGCACGACCCGTCTTCGGTGTTGTGCACCAAGATCGAGACGCCAGCCGCGAGTACATAGTACGTGTGGAGTTGCTGGACGGTGAGGTTCCAGCGGTTGGCGGTGCCAGGCGTGGCGTGGGTGGAGAGGACGGTGGCGTGGGTGTCGGTGGCTGTGTTGAGGGCGTCGCCGGGCTTGAGTTGGCCCGCGGGGACCCAAGTGTGAGTGGTGTCGTCCCAGAAGGGGTGGTTGGAAGTGGTGTGGAGGGTCGCGGCCTTGCCGTCGCTGCCCTCGATCGTCACGTCAAGGAGGTCCTTGTCGTGGTTGATCCAGACCGCCTGGACCTCACGAGGGCCCTTGTGCTTGCCGGTTGCCGGGTCCGCGGACTCGACCTCGTCGCCCTTCTTGATCTTGCCGATCGGCTTCGTCTTGCCCTTGGCCAGGAGGACGGGTGTGTCCGGGGAGAAGCTGCATCCCTTGGTCCCGCCACTCCGAGTCGTGTCATCGTGGGCGCCCTCAGAGGCAGAGCTCGGCGCATCCTTCGAGCCGGAGCTATGGGCATCGTCCGAGCCAGAAGAATGGCTGTCGGGTTCGGCTTTGGGCTTCTCTTTCGAACCGGTTTTCGGATCGCTGGCCTCATACCACCTGTCAGGATCGGCATTGCTCGGATCGGGGGAAACCTCCTCCTCCGGCGCCGGCATGTATGAGCCGTGTGGCGAATCTTCAGACAATCCAGAGGGGCCGTGCTCGGACTCTTCGTCCTGACTCGTGGCATCGTCGCCGGCTATACCGCAGTCCTCGCCCATAGCTGCGCAGGTGGCGGTGAAGGCCGGCCCCAGTGCCATACCGCAAAGCGGCGTCGCCATGCCCCAGGTGAGGATGTCGCCCCCGCAGGTGACGACAGCGGTACCGTCGGCCAAACCCGCGACCGCCCATGGCGCGACCTCGCCGACCCCTTTCGCAATTGACTTGAGGGTTCCGCTTCCGGGGATGCCCCACCCTGCCTGTGTAGCCGTTCCCGAGCCCGTCCCATAATCCGTCGCCGTGGTCGCGCCCGTGGAGCCGCCCGAGCCGGCGCCACTCCCGCTGGACATGCCGGCGCCAATTGCGGAGCCGCCTCCGGCGCCGCCCGTCGGCATGTTCGCCAAGCCGGTGGGGTCGCTGCCGCTGGCGGGGTTGTCGCCGGCGTAGCTGTAGCCGCCCATCTGGTTGGGGTCGCCGGCCTCGAAGACCGGATCGGGGGTGAGGAAGCGGCCGGTGGTGGGGTCGTAGTTGCGGGCGCCGAGCAGGTCCAACCCGGTGGTGGTGTCGGTGGGTTGGCCGAGGTAGCCGTGGTTCTCGTCGGCGGAGACCCAGGTGGTGGGCTTGGTTCCGCGCGGGTTTCCGTACGGGTCGTAGTAGCGTCGGGTCACCGCCAACGAGTCGGCGTCGATCGCGGTGGTGGCCGTGCCCTGGAGGTTGGCGACCTGGTAGGTCACCGTGCCCGCACTCGACCGGGTGATCGTCGTGCCGTCCGGCCCGGTGTAGTTCCGCAGGGCCGTGCAGGTCTTGGCAGTGACATTCAGGGTGATCTGCTCAGCGCCGCCGAAGAGGTAGAGGATGCGAGTCTTGTCCTGCCCGTCGACCGACGACGTCTGCTCCAGCAGGCTGCCGTCGGCGTCATACAGGTACGCGCTCGTGTTCGTGCTCATACCCGACGGCGTCGAGACCGTCGCAGTGCGGCCCTCGGCGTCGTAAGTGAGGGTCTGGGTCTGGCCGGGCGGCAGCGCGTTCGTGCCGGTGCCGATCGTGGTCCAGGTCTGGCCGGCGCTGCCACACGTCGCGAGGGTCAGAGTGGTGCGCAGGGTGGACGACCCGCCCGGGTCGGTCACACACATCGCGGTGTTCGCGACGCTGACGATCGTGCCGGAGGTGGTGACCTTCCACTTCTGGGTGGCGTCGCTACTGCACGTGTCGAGCGTGACGACGGTGCCGGCCTTGGTGGCGTTGCCGGTGGTGTCCAGGCACATGCCCAGCACCTTCACGGTGCCGTCGGTACCGAACGCCCACTGCTGCGCGGCGGAGTTGTTGCAGGTGTACGTGCGGATGACGGCGCCGGGCGCGGTGTTGGCGTTGGCGTCGTCGATGCAGTACTTGACGCCGCCGGTCAGCGCGAACCCGGTGACCAGCGGGCCGGTCGTGGTCGTCTTCCGCGAGACCGTGTCACCGGCGTTCGTCCCCGCCGGTAGAGCTGCGGGATCGGCATAGGACGGCGTCTGGGTGGCGGTGCCGACCGTGGGGTTGCTGGTGGTGGTGACGCCGGCCTGGTTCGGCATCGACGCGGAGGCGGCACCATTCGCCCCGGCATAGGCAGTGCTCTGCGTGGTGTCGTTGAGCGCGTTGCCGGTGGTGTCGTGGTTGACCATGCCGGTGCGGTCGCCGAGCAGGTCGTAGCTGTACGTCTGCCAGTACGGCGCGGGGCCGCCGACCGTCGGAGCCTTGACCGGCGAGGTCGCGGTGGTCTGGACGGAGGACGTGTTGCATCCGCCGACTGCTCCCACCGTCGCGGCGGTCGGGTCGGTGATGCCGGCGGTGTCGCTCCAGGCGGCGGTCAGCCGCTGGAAGGTGTCGTAGCTGAAGCACTGCGTGTCGTGTGTGGTGTTGTTCTGCAGGTCGTCGGAGGCGGTGATCTCGCCGGCCTGGTTGTAGCGGTAGCTGTCGACGTCGAGCGCAGTCGTCGACGGCTGGGCATGGGTGGTGGTCTGGATGGTCCGCCCGGTGGTCTGGTCGTAGGCCGCGGTGGTGACGAGTTCCTTACCCGGGACGCCGTAGTTGGTCTGCTGGACCCGGCCGAAGGGGTCGTGGACGGTTCCGTCCAGGTAGTCGGGGGTGTCGGAGATGGACAGTCCCCCGGAGAAGGAGTTGAGCAGGTCCGCCCGGTTGTAGGCGTAGGTGAGCTCCTCCTTCGGAAGCCCGCCGTCAGCTTGGTAGTTGACCGTGTTGAGCAGGCCGACACCGGGCGTGTAGCCGGCTGATTCCGTATAGGTGACGGTGCCGCTGCTCGGCGCGCTGGTCTGCCCGGCCGCGGGGAATCCGTCCTCGGCAGGCACAGTCAGCGTGCTGCCGAGCGGCTGGTAGTTGGTGTTGTAGCCGGTAACGGCCTGCGTGTACGCCTTGCCGGACGCGCCGCCGACATAACGGGTGGAGGACGTCGGATAGCCCTCGGCCCCGGGCAGCGTGTCGTAGATGTACGACGCCTGCTTCTTGGAGGAGTCCGGTGTCGCCGACCACGGGCCGGAGTAGGTGGCGGTGACGCGGTTGTCCCAGTCGTAGGTGTAGGACAGCGTCTGGCCGCGGGGGTCGGTGCTCTGGAGCAGGTTGCCCATGACGTCGTACTTGTCGTACGTGCTGGTGCCGGCGTCAGGATCGGTCTGCTTCGTCTCCTGGCCGAGCAGGTTGTACTGGTACGACCAGGTGTTGCCCGCCGAGTCCTTGATCGAGGAGACCTGACCGGCCGGGAAGTAGCTGTAACGGGTGGTGGAGTCGGCTGCCGGTACGGCTCCGGCGGTGCCCTGCGTCCACAACGCCGTGGTGCCGTTGCTCGCGACCACGGCCACGGTGGAGTCGTTGCGGACCTTGAAGGTGGCGCCGGTGGTGGCTGTAAGGCCGGTGCTCCACTTCGAGGTGCCCGTCGTGGTGTAGACACCGAGGTTGCCGTCGGTGCCGAACTTGGCGTAGGCGCCGGGGTTGCCGGAGGTGCCGCTGTGCCAGATCTGCGTGCCGGTGGTGAGCGAGGTGAGGACGAGGTCGCCGTCGGCTTGCATGGACAGCCGCACGCTGTCGCTGGTGAGCGACGTGCCGGACGGGATGAGCTGTCCACCGGTGAGGGTGACGTCCTTGGCGGTGTTCTTGACGATCGTGCTCGTGGTCTGGCCCAGGCCGTTGGTGAACGTCGCGGTGGACGGCCCACCGGCAGGAGCCGTGCTGTCCGTCTCGTCCATGCCCGGGTAGGTCGTGGTGGTCGACCACTGCTTGATCGCGTTGTGCCACAGGGTGCTGCCGGTCGCCCTGCCTTGGCCGTCGTAGTCCGTGGTGGTCTCGGACGGGATCTCGTCCTCGTTCGCGGCGAACAACGTGCCCGACGGCGGCGTGTCCGGCTCGGAGTAGGCCGCATACGAGATCGTCGGCCAACCGTGGGAGTCGTAGAAGGAGTCCGAGATGACGCTGCCGTCGTCCGCTACCGAATCCTGCTGCGTCTGGCGGGGCTGGAGCATCCCGTCGTAGATGGTGACGGACGTCCCGTACGAGTCGTCGTCACGGCGTGTCTTGGTGGTGACCGAGGTCGGGTCCCCGGGATGGGTGATGGTGCCGCCGGGCGCGGCCACGGCACCGGGGTCGATCGAGTACGTGTACGTCATGTCGGCGCTCTGCGTCGCTTTGTCACGACCGGGCAGCCAGACGGCGGTACGCCGGCCCAGGGCGTCGTAGTCGGTGTCAGTGGTGCGCCCGTTCTGGTCGACGCTCTCGGTCGTCACGCCACGCAACGGATCGAAGTCGCTGACGACCTTCCACTGCTTGCTGTTGTACGTCTCCGACTTGGTCGGCGCGGTGTTGCTACCGCTACTGCTCCAGGCCGGGGTGAAATCGGTGTGCGTCTTCTGGCCGGTCGCGTCCACCGCGTCCGTGATACGGCCTGCGCCGTCGTAGGCGGTGCTGGTGGTGGTCTGCCACTGCTCGGTGCTGCCGGTGTAGGAGGTGGCGGTCCGTACGGCGGTCGGTTCACCGGTTGGCGAGACGGTGCCGAACGTGCCCAGCGACGTGAGGGTGCCGTTGTAGTAGGTCTGCGAGTCCGAGATCAAGTTGCCGGAACTGACCGCGTCCGAGCAGGGACCGGCGTGTGAGGTGGCCTGGTCCGGATAGGACAGCATCATGGTGTTGCTGTCCGGCGCCGTGGCGTAGGAGGTGGTCGCACACGTCTCCTGCGTAGCGTCGGAGACGTCGCCCTGGGAGTCGACACTGATGGGTCGGCCCTGGCTGTCGTAGGCGGTGTCGGTGCGCGACTGGCGCCACTTCTTGTCGGCGAGGAGCGTGTACACACGTGCCTCGGCAGCGGTCGGCCGATGCGCGGTCAGCGCGGGCAGCGCGGAAAGGGCAGGCTCGCTGTCGCCGGGATTGTCGTCCTGGGTCCAGGAGGTCCAGGCGGTCCTGTTGTGGCTGGCCGTGGTGGTGAGGGAGAACGGCCCGTTGACGGACTCGGAGTCGATGCTTCCGCCGGCCGCCGTGTAGGTGTCGGTCTCCAACGGGGTGCCTGCGAGCGCGTCGGAGTCGGTGACGGTCTCGACCGTGTCGCCGCCGACCTGGGCGGTGACGCTGACCGAGCGGCGGGTGCCGTCGGCCTTGTAGTCGCCGTCCATGCCCTGGAGGTACGTCGTGGTCTGCTGGGTGACCGGTTCAGGTGCCGCACCCGTCTGGACGGTGACGGTGTCGAAGCCGCGGAACTGGTCCCAGGTGCGGTACTGGTCGTCCGTCAGGTCCGAGTCGTCACGGTGCCACGCCGCGTCTCCGTAGCCGTAGGTCGTGACCTGTGCTTCCGAGCCCGCGGGGATCTTCTGCGCGTCGGGCTTGTACTGGGCGGCGATGGTGAGGTCCGACGCCGTGACCTGGTGGACCGTGACCTTGTTGAACCAGTCCTCGATCGGTTTGGACGCACCGGGAACGGTCCAGTACACGGGATAACAGGAGTTGGTGTTGGAGTCCGCCATCGAATCCGACAGCGTCTTGCCGGCACACGGTGTCTCGTTGTAATCCACCGCGACGGACTCGCCCGTCTCGGTCTGGATGGAGGAGATCCGGGGGCGGTACAGCGGGGGCGCGGCCGGCTCGAAGTCGTTGACCCGGTTGTCGATCTCCGTGCCGGTGAACGAGATCTCGTTCAGGGAGATGTCGCTGTTTCCGTTGCCGTACGTGTCCTTGCCCGTGTGCCGGATCGACTGCAACCACATCACAGCCTGGAGCGACCCGGCATCTTTCGGGTCCACGCTCTCGCCCGTCACCGGGTCGACCGCGCCGCCTGCGTCCGAGTACACCTGGCCGAGCTGGTAGCTGTCGACCGGCAGGAGCTTGTCGGTCGAGGAGTCCTTGACGTGGACCTCGGTCGTGATGGTGTCAAGACGCGTGGTGTTCCAGAAGGTGGGCCCACCGATGATGCAGACGTCCGGTGGCACGGTGGTCGCATCGTCCGGCAGTTTCGTCTTGTCGGTGGAGTCGCAGTTCAGGTCGTACGGGACGTCAGGCCAGTGGGGCGCCGAGGAGTCCGTGAGGTCCCCTGCCGCGCACTTCGTGTACGACGACGTCGCCTGGCAGCGCTGCTCCGAGGCGAAGTCCACCTGGGCCGAAGGGGTGTGTCCGGCCTGCTCGTCGGCGAGCGTGTAGCCGTAGCTGATCGACTTCAGGGTGCCGCCGCGGGTGTATGGCGTCAGAGTGCCGGTGTCGCCGATGGCCGCTTGACCGCCGCCCAGGTCGTAGTAGTTCGTCTCCGCGGAGTAGTCGTAGCGCTGCACGAACCCGGACGGCGAGACGACGAAGTCCAGGTTCCACCGCCAGCCCTCGGGGTCGGCGCACTTGGACGCCTTGCCCTTGGCGGAGTCGTAGCACGGGTCGGAAGATTGGGGATGGAGCACCGGTACGCCCCAGGCCGACTGTGTGGAGTCGTCCGACGGCGTCCCCGACTGCTGCTTGCCCGCGGTTCCGGCCGCCGTCGGGCTGTGGTCGGCACCGAAGTACGCTGCTGTGCCGTCCGTGCTCAGGACCCGGTAGTACAGACCGTCCTGGAGGCCGTTCGCCGCTCCGGACAGCTCCTGCACGACGGTGCCGTCGTCACCCTGAAGCCGCCACTGCGCGACTTCCCCGGCGACGCTGGAGTCCTTCCCGTCGGGCACCAGCACGCCCGAGTGGGCCCCGAAGGAAATGGTGGCGTTGTCTCCGCCCCAGCACTCGTCGCCGGACGCCTTGAGGATCTTCTTTCCGCTGCTGTCCAGCAGGGTGCTGCACGGGCGGTACGTACGCTCGACGAAACCCGGCTGGTAGTCCCAACCGTCACCGATCCACGAGGACTGCGAGTTACGGGCCGACGTCTCACCATCAGTGGACTGCGAGTCGTACGACAGGGCCACACCCGGAGCGCTGCCGCCGACCGCGGCCGGCACGTCGATCGGGTAGGAGTACGTGAACGCACCGGTGGCGGAAGCCTGCCACGTGCTCGACGGGGTCAGCGACGTGGCAGCGTAGCTTCCCTGCGAGCCACTGCTGCCGGATGTGACCGCGAGAGCGGTGGTGGCCGCCGTCGCGGTGGCGTCCGAGCCGGCCACCTTGCTCTGAGCGTGATCTGTTGTGGTCGTGCTCCCGGCTGCCGCGGCGAGCGACACATCGGCGGTCAACTCGGCCGATCCGGCACGGTTGGTGAAGGCGATCGGCGTCCGCTTCTGGCAGGCGGCGACCTGCGGCGTCGTCAGTGCGCAAGCGGGCACCTGCTGCACCTGGAGCCGCGCGCCGTAGCCCCCGCCGTACGCCTTGGTCAGCGAGGAATAGTCGATGACGACCTTGACGTGGTCCGCTGTGGACCTGCCGTCGGAGCGGGTGACACCGAGCAGCATCCCGTTGGCCCCGAACTGCACTGCCTTGCTGTGGGAGGCGAGTTGCACCCGCACCGACGAGGCAGCAGTAGCGGCATGGTCGTTCTTGGTCTTGGACGCGCGCGCGACCCACACAGGGAGGGAGCCGGCTCGTACCGGTTTCGCGGAACCGGTCGCCGCCGCCGACTTCAGCGTGACGGTCGCGCTACCAGCCGCGGCCCAGGACGGCTTCGACGCCTGATACGGCGTCAGGGCCTTCCCGCCCGGTGTCTTGACGTTCTCGGTTGCCGTCAGCTTGTGGCCGCCGGGCGTCGGTGTGGCGGCGAGTTTCACCGGATTCCACAGGTCTCCCTTGAAGCCCGCTGAGGCGGTCGGCGCCTGCGCGAACGCCTCGGGCACCAGCAGCGCCGTCACCACGGCCATGACCACGGCACAGATCAGCGACCGCATCCAACTGCGGTGTCGTCGTGCCGCGAAGAAACCCCGCCCGCCAGCCATCGCGGTAACGCCCCCCTGGTACGAAGCCCGTGACGGGCCGTGTGAACACGACCACAGAAGGTGTGATCGCCCGGTGGAGGCTATTGAGGCCGAACAGGCATTTCAATAGCCTGTGTCAGCCCCGTGGGCACCTCGTGCTCCTCTTGCGTAACCCATGTGTGCGATTCGTGAAGGTATGAAAGATAGCCAAAGCTGGAGAATCGGACAGTCGGTCGATCACCGAACGTGGTGGATCGCTGTTGCAAACGTGTGATGGATCACAGGCCCTGGGGGGTCCTGACCTAAAGGAAGTGCCATCGTTGTTCCATTACCGCGCAAAAAAGCGCGTCCTGTCCCGTGCCCGAGTCCGGCGCACGGCCTTGATCACCGCAGCTGTTGCCGTACTGTTCACAGCGCCTGCCCTGCCTGCCTACGCCGACACGCTGGCTCCGCCGGACGACCCGCTGGCAGCGGCTCAGGATCAGGCAGTGGCGAACGACCAGGCGGTGCCGGTCGACGCGCTGACCACCGAGACCTACAGCGTCACCGCCAACCCCGACGGCTCCTTCACCTCGACGTCCGATGTGATGCCGGTTCGTGTCCGTGAGAACGGCGGCTGGACTCCGGTCGACGCCGCGCTCGAGTCCAACCCGGACGGGACCTACTCGCCCGCCGCGACACCCAACGGCGTCACGCTGTCAGGCGGCGGCAGCGGCCCTCTCGTGACGCTCCACCACGCGGACGGGTCGAGCATGTCCCTGTCCGTGCCCTTCACCCTTCCCTCGCCCACCGTGAACGGCTCGAACGCGACGTACACCTCGGTGCTCCCGGGAGTGGACCTCTCGGTGTCGGTGACGGACCAGGGCGGGTTCAGCGACGTCCTGGTGGTCCATGACGCGCAGGCCGCAGCCAATCCTCTGATCCGGCAGCTGACGCTGGCCGCGTCCACCGACGGACTCACCCTGTCCGCCACTCCATCCGGCGGGATGGAAGCCACCGCGTCGAACGGAGATCTGGACTACGCCACTCCGCAACCGCTGATGTGGGACTCCGGTACCAGCGGCGCGGCGACGGCCGCCTCAGCTGGCCAGCCTTCGGCGCGGGCGGCGACGGACGACCCGGGCGGCTCGTCGGCGGCCGGACCCGGCCCGGACTCCCAAGTGGTGCCGGTGCCCATGTCCACCAGCGGAGAGGGGCTCACCCTGACCCCCGACCCGTCGGTACTGACCGACCCGGCCACCACCTACCCGCTCTACATCGACCCCGCCACCAACCCGGTGTCGGAGACGGCCGGTCACTACGACGAGGTCTACTCCAACTCCGCCTGCTCCAACGCTCCGCAATACGACCAGCCACAGGACAAGGGCGAAGGGGTCGGCTACCAAGGCAGCGGCGGCGCCTGCGGCAGCGGCATCGAGCGCTCCTACTACGCCATCAACACAGGCAAGCTGACCCCCTCCATGGTGGTCTCCAAGGCCGTCATCGCCATCTCAACCACGTACGCGGCCAGTTGGGACTGCTCCCGGAACCAGCCCATCACCCTTCACACCACCGACTCCATCGACAAGAACACCGACTGGAACAATCGACCGGGCGTCCTCGACTCCGACTACCCAGCGGTCACCACCCACGTCGCCAGTGGCGCCAACCCCAGCAGCAATTGCAGTAACCACACCGCCGACTTCAGTGTCGGGGCACAAGCCCAGACCATCGCGGACCGAGGCCATGACGTGTGGACGGTCGGCCTGTACGGCAACGAGTCGAGTTCCGACCTCGACGACTACCTGCGGATGTCGACCACCTTCGTCCTCACCGTGACCTTCGACATACCCCCGTCGGTGCCGACAAGCCTGCACACCGTGCCGGCCGCCGCCGGCGCCAACGCCGCCTGCACGACCAGCGGAGACGGATGGTTCGGTGCCTCCACCACCACCGGAGGTTCCAGCAACGTGAAGTTGGCCGCCACGGTCACCTCGAACGTCTCGGGAGAGACCGTCGCCGCCCACTTCCACGTCTGGGACCGAACCGTCCTCGACTCCAGCGGCGCCGCCCTCGACAAGTCCACTCCGGCCACCAGCCAACTCGCCTCGGGAACCGGAGTCACTGCCCCGATCGGCTTCGTCCTCAAGGACGGCCACGAATACGGGTGGGACGTCTACGCGACGGACAAGGCCGGGAAGAGCTCCGCCATCAGCGACCACTGCTGGTTCCGTACCGACCTCACCCCTCCCCCGACCCCGACCATCACACCCAACTCCTCCTTCCCCAGAGTCGGTGACGGCGCTGCCGACCCGGTCGTGTACGCCAGTCCCACCGGCACCACCACGTTCGCCGTCACCGGGACCGACAGCCCCGCCTCGGACAGCAGTTGCACCCCGAACGCCTGCCTGAGCAGCGGCATCGACCACTTCGTGTTCGCGCTGGACAGCGAACCCACCGCGAGCAGCACGATAGGTCGCGTGACCGGCACCACCGCTGGTGTCTCCACCGGTTCCCTCGACGTCCCGCTGAGCCACTGGGGCGTCCACACGCTCTACGTCGACGCCGTGGACAAGGCCGGCAACATGTCTCAGGCGCCCTCCAGTTACACCTTCGTCGTGCCCTGGAACCAGAACTCGGCCTACCGGCCGGGAGACGTCACCGGTGACGGCAACCCCGACCTCCTGGTCACCACCAAGACCGGTGATCTGGAAGTACTTCCCGGCGGCATGGATCCCGCGTCGAGCGCGGCACCCGTCCAGACCGGGCCGGTGGCGGGAACGAAGCCGGCCCCCGTCGGCGGACCGGCCATCGTCTCCACCGCTGCCCAAGCTCCCGGCGGGGGTGACTGGACCCACTACCTCCTCGCCCACCGTGGCAACGTGTCAGGCGGTGAAGGCGACGACCTCTTCGCCTACGACAAGGACACGGCCAAGCTCTACCTCGTCAAGAACGACCTCGACCCGACCAGCGACGCCACGAGCACACCGTGGTCGGAGTACCCCGGCTACATCGACAAGGGCCCGGACCGGGACATCGAGTTCGCGAAACCGGATTGCGAGAGCGCCGAGCACGATCCGAACGACGCGCACTGCCGCGACGCGGGGTACAGCAAGGGCGCCACGATCACTCAAATGGTCGTCGCCGGCAACGCCTACGACGACGTGCAGGGCAACCCGACTCTGATCACCGTGGAGAACGATGAACTGTGGAGCTACCAGACCACCCCAGGAGGGCTCCTCTACCCGCGGCTGCTCGGCGACGGCGACTGGTCCGGCCTGACACTCCTCGCCCCCGGCACCGTCAACGGCACCTCCACCCTCTGGGCCCGCGACAACACCACCGGCGCCCTCTACAGCTACTCCCTGGCACTCGATCCGGCGACCAACAGCGTGCCACTCCTGCACGCCGCCACCCACATCACCCTGGGCCTCACGCTGCCGCCCGCCGACTACCCGTTCGTCTCCTCCCCCGGTGACGCCAACGGCACCACGGCGGACGGAACGGCCGACGGTTGCCCCGATCTCTTCGCCGTCACCGCGAAGGGCGAACTGGCCGAGTTCCAGGGCGTCATGAGTGGGTCCACCTGCGGCACCGGATTCAGCGCCGCCCTGCCCCTCGGGCCCGCGACCGACTCCTCCACCCACTGGTGGAACCTCGACGAAGGCTCCGGCACGACCGCCGCCGACCACAACGGCTCACTCGACGCGACGCTCAGCGGCGCCGCCGCCTGGACGACCGACACCACTCGCGGCAAGGTCCTCGACCTCGACGGAACCACCGGCTACGCCGAGACCGGCGGGCCCTCGCTCGACACGTCCAAGAGCTACACGGTCTCCGCCTGGGTCAAGCTCACCTCCACCACCGCGAACTCCACCTTCCTCTCCCAGTCCGACTCCAGCGGCAACACCAACGCCTTCCAGATCTACTACTCCTCAGGCGCCAACGCCTGGGCCTTCAACCGCCACAACTCCGACAACACCGTCTCCACCGACTTCACCGGTGTCTACAGCTCCACGACACCGACCGTCGGCAAGTGGACCCGCCTGGTGGCCGTCTACGACTCCACCGCCCACACGATGTCGCTCTACGTCGACGGCAGCAAGGCCGCCACCACCCAGTGGACCGGCACCGACTGGAACGCCGCAGGGCCACTTGAAATCGGCCGCCGCCAGTTCACCGGCGGCTACGGCGAGTACGCCAACGGCGAGATCAACGACGTACGCATCTACAACACGGCACTCCCCCTCGCAGATGCCGTGAACATGTCCGACAGCCCGAAGGTCAGCCAACTCGACTGAGCCGACGCCGCAGTCACCGTGTCAGCCCGCTCCCTCATCAATGGGGGGCGGGCGGGCTCGGGATACCACCACCCAAGCCCTTCGGACCACCGGTCGCCTCAGCTCGACCATTGTCAGAACCGGACAGATTCCTCGCAGTGCCCGGCCCCGGCTGAGGTCCCCTGGCTGCACTCCCAGTGCACATTCGGTCTCCGGATGGACACCGGACGTGACCCGCAGGAGTCGCCAGTTCTTGAGGGTGGCCATGGCCTGTTCGACGAGCGCGCGAATCTTGGCGTGGGACCGGTTCGCTGCTTTTTGTCCTGGGGAAAGGGTCACCCATCGTCCCCAGTACGGGATCCGGACTGCTCCGCCGGCGCCGTGGAAGCCCTTGTCGGCCCAGCACGTGATGTCGGCCTGGGCGAGGGCGTCGACGATGCCGTGTTCGCGGGCGGCTCGGATGTCGTGGATGGCTCCCGGGTAGGGCTGGCGAGGCCCACAGCAGGCGGCCGAACGGATCGGTCAGGACCTGCACGTTCATGCCGTGCCTCCTGTGCTTGCCTGAGTAAAAGGGTCGGTCCGCGGCGATGCGGTCGATCGGCAGGAGCGTGCCGCCGAGCAGGACGAACGCTTTCCCCGATGCCTCGCGGACGGCTTGTTCGAGCACGGGCGCCAGGGCGGCCAGGAGATCGACGGCTTCGGTGATATACCGGTACACGGTCGTCGTGCCGATGCCGAACCCGGCTGTGAGCTGGGCGTAGGGATGCCCGTTTCGGAGGTGGGCGAGGGTGAGCAGTGCCTGTCGGCTGACGCTCAACCGGGGCCACCGGCTGCCGATCGCACGCCGGCGTTCGCCCAGACGGGCGCTGAGGAAGCGAAGATGTGAGCTGGACAGCCCCAGGCCGGACGGGTAGACAAGCACGTGACGCCTCTGGCGGTACGGGAGATCTTGGTCGTGAACCTGTCCACCAGGGGCTTCACTCGTCTGTCACGCCAACTGTCCTACTAACAGGGCAGGTTGAGAAAAGCTCAGGGACTGCCAGCACACCAGGAGGGGCGCCAATATCAGCGACCAGTCATCGCCAAATAATCTGATGAGCTATCAGATTTGGCTTCGGAGCGAGTGGCGTATTTGTGACGGAGAACGCATGACGAAGCGTCATACAATGCCCTGACCTGCGGAAACTCTGGAAAGAGCTTCGGCCTCCGGAGCCGTGTGCGCAGGTTCGAATCCTGCCGGGGGCACAACCGGATTGAGGCTCTGACCAGCGGAAACGCCGGTCAGAGCCTTTCTTGTACCTGCCACAACGCACACGGTCTTCCGACCGTTGCTCTCCTCGGCGTCCGAACCCTACAAACCAGCACTTTGCGGACTCGGGATGGCCAGCGCCGCAGGTCAAGCGGCCAGTTGTCGCGCGACGACCGCCTCCTCCCTCACGGAGGACGCCCTGCGGGCCGCATTCGCCCGTCAGCCGCGTTCCTCCTGCGCAGCGCCGTGACCTGCGACAAATGCCGCAAACGCAAGAGGTCCCGAGGTCTTGGTTAACGGCTTCGCGCCGGGACGAAGTTTGTCGGATAGCGACAATAGCTTCCCCGCGCCGTGTCTTAGCAGGTAGGACGCTGCGACGGGAAGAAAGCGGGACCCATACACCCTCTCGGCCGAGCGCTCAGCCGCCATGCGCTGCCCCGTGTGGGCGAGGGAGGCAACGGACGCCCCCTTGCACCTTCACCGGCCCGGCGGCTAGTACTCCAGCCCTAGATCGCGATCTTGCTGGTGGAGGACCGCCGGCCGAGCGTAGGGGCCCGCCCTGCAGCGGGATTCTGGGGTTGGGAGGTCAACCCAGGTCGGGCCGAGCCGGCACCAGCCGGACCCTGCTCTGCACCGCACGGATCTCCGCCAGCACCTGATCGACCATCTCGAACGGCACGATCCGGGTCAGCTCACCGATATGCCCCGGCGCGAACACACCCGCCGCTACCCCGACCGGCCTTGTTTTGACGAACGTCCTCCACCCCCAACTGAACGGCGTTGCTGCTGGAGGTCACCGACTCCTCGCTCCCGAACGTCCAGCAGGAGGTCTTCCGCCCGGTTCAGGTGGCCCAGCGCTTCAGTACGGTGGACGAAGCCGTCGCCCTGGCCAACGCCACCGAGTACGGCCTGAGCGCCTGCGTGTGGACCCGCGACGCCGACCGCCCGCTGCGGGTGGCCCGCCGGCTCGATGCGGGGCTGATCTCCGTCAACAGCTGGGCCAACCTCGCCGTCGAGACGGAAGAGGGCGGCTGGAAGGCAAGTGGCCTGGGACGGGTCGGCGGAGTGGCCAGCCCCGATGACTTCACCGAGTACAAGCAGATCACCCAGAACTACGCGTGAGCCCCCGTTGTTCTCGCTACAGCGCCAGCAGCGGGAGCAGGACCTCGTCGACCACGGCCCGCACCTCCTGATCGGGGACGGTGCCGCGGTCGATGTGCTCGGCCACGATCAGCCGCGGGCCGATCGCCGCGGTGCGCGCGGTGGCGCGCTGCGGGGCGGCCTGGCCGCGGTCGACCGCCGTACGCATGCAGTCCAGCAGGACGACCCTGTGCGGATCGATGACCTGGTCCATGACCTGGGCGAAGATCTCGGGATGGCGCGGGCGCTGGGTCAGCAGGGGCCGCAAGGCGCGTCCGCGTGGCTCGTCCAGAAGCCGGGCGAATTTGGTGAGCAGGACCAGCAGGTCACCGCGCAGGGTGCCGGTGTCCGGCGCTGCGAGTCGGCCCAGACCGGCGTCGTCGTCCTTGAGCGCGGCCAGGACGAGTTCGGCGGTGGTGCTCCAGCGGCGGTACAGCACCGACTTCCCGGTGCCCGCCCTCGGGGCGATCTTGTCGAAGCTCAGCTCCTCGAAGCTGGTCGCGGCCAACTCCTCCAGGGTCGCCCGGAAGATCGCCTGGGTCAGCTCCGCGCCTCGGCGGCGGGTGGCGGACGCCTGGAGCTGCGGGGACGGTGTTGCGGAGGAGGCGGTCACCCTTCCCGTTATAGCCCTCGGCGTCGAATCGCGTCGACCAGCCGAGCGGTGTAACTTCAGCTTAAGAAACTAGTCCGTCCTCTATTTACGGGAGCTCTGCACCATGAACGCACGTCTTGAGGACCGCGCCGCGATCGCCGACCTGATGACCGGCTGGATGCACCGCGACCTGAGCGAGTGGGACCAGCTGCGCGCCCTCTTCCACCCCGGCGCCACGATCGCGATCACCTGGTTCGACGGCCTGGCCACCGACTTCGTCGAAGGATCGGCCCGCATGGGCGCCTCCGATCTGCGCAACAAGCACGTCATCGCCGGCCCGTCCATCACCTTCAACGGCGACCGGGCCCTGGTGCAGACCAACGCGATGATCATCGCCGAGAACACCGCCATCGAGCTCGGCGCAACCGCCCACAACCGGTTCCTGGACCAGGTCGAGAAGCGCGACGGCGTCTGGCGCATCAGCCGCCGCGACAGCAGCTACGACATGAGCTCCTTCAACTTCCTGACCAAGGTCCAGGAGATCGACGAGAAGGCCGTGAGCGCCTTCCCGCGCGAGTACGCCGCTCTGGCCTACCTGCTGGAGAAGTCCGGCTTCCCGATCGTGCGTGAGTTCCCCACCCGCGACAGCGCCCTGGAAGCCGAGATCAAGGCCGCCGACACCGCCTGGCTCAACGAAGCCTGACCACTCCCCCGGCCGTCCCGCACCACCGCCCACCACTCGGACCACCATCAAGGACCGCCTCCTGCCGCACCTGGAAGCCACTGACCGCGCCGACACCTTCGTTCCACACAGCATCGAAGAGCACCTGGTCGACCTGGGCGAGATCAGGATGAACTACGCCACCCTGGGTGACCCCTCCCTGCCGGCGCTGCTGCTGGTCCCCACCCAGTCCGAGTCCTGGTGGGGCTACGAGCGCGCGATGCCGCTGCTGGCCGAGCACTTCCAGGTGTTCGCCGTGGACCTGCGCGGCCAGGGCCGCTCCACCTGGACCCCGGGCCGCTACACCGTCGACGTCATGGGCGGCGACCTGGTCCGCTTCATCGACCTGGCGATCGACCGCCCGGTCATCGTCAGCGGCATGTCCTCCGGCGGCGTTCTCGCCGCCTGGCTGTCCGCGTACGGCAAGCCCGGGCAGATCCGCGCCGCCGTCTACGAGGAGTGGGGGGATGCGACCCGAACGTTGGCTTCTGCCAAGGCAGTTGCACGCATGTGTGGAACGACGAACCCGCCACGGGGTATCTCTTCGGAGCGCCGGCCCGCGGGATGCGGGGGCGGGACACCGAGTTCCGTCACTCGACCGCCAACGACGGCGTGATGAGCTTCCTCGTGGGGCTGCCGCTGGAGACCCGGGCCCGCGAATACCGGCTCACGGCGGCGGAAGGCCAACGGGGCTGTCCGGTCGAGCTTTACCGAGACTGGACCCTCAGCGGCGACGACGGCTTCCTGCGCGAGCTGTGACCACAGGCACGCAAGGCCATGGAGTTCTGCTGGATACCTGGCGGCTGGGACCAGGGGCGTCTGGCGCGGCTGCGCACCGCAGCCGAGGCAGTCTTCGCCCTGGAGGCACGCTCCCTCAAGTTGCCGCATCAGCGCGTCGCGGCAGCGCCTGCGCGAGTACGGCTTCTCAGCGATCGAGCTCAAGGGCGGAGTCTTCCGTCCGAAGGAGGAGATCGAAGCCGTCCGGGACCTCCACCAGGCTTTCCCGGACCATGGAGGCCCGGGGGTCTGGCACCACGACTCACACGGCCGGCTCGGTGCCACGAACCGCGCCGAACCGCCGTCGACGCCTCCTTCGATGTCACGCGACCGGGCTGGTCAGCGGTTCGGTGGGATGAGCCCGTTCTCGTAGGCGAAGATGACTGCTTGGACCCGGTCGCGAAGGCGCAGCTTCGCGAGGACACGAGCAACGTGCGTCTTGACGGTGGTTTCCGAAAGGACGAGTCGGCCGGCGATTTCCTGGTTGGTGTGGCCGGAGGCCATTTCCGTGAACACCTGCCGCTCGCGCTGGGTCAACGGCGCGAGGACGTCCTTCGCGGGTGTGCCCGTGCCACCGGCGTGGAAGGTGTTGGCGTAGCTGTCGAGCAGGCGGCGCGTTGTGCTGGGGGCCAGGATCGCGTCGCCCGCGGCCACCGTACGGATACCCGCGATCAACTCCTCGGTCCGGGCGTTCTTGAGCAGGAAGCCGCTCGCGCCGGCATGCAGACCGGAGAAGGCGTATTCGTCGACGTCGAAGGTGGTCAGGATCAGCACCTTCACCTCGGGCAGGTGGGCGGCGATGTGGCGGGTGGCCTCGATCCCATTGGTCCCCGGCATGCGGACATCCATGAGGACGACGTCCGGTCTGAGCGCCGCCGCCTGAGCAATGGCCTGCGCGCCGTTCGCCGCCTCCCCCACCGCTTCCATGTCCGGCTGCGCGTCGATGATCATCTTGAAGCCGCGCCGCAGCAGGTCCTGGTCGTCGGCGAGCAGCACCCGGATGGTCATGCCGCACCTGCCGGGTCGGTCACTGCGAGGTCGGCAAGGACCTCCCAGCCGCCGCTGCGGGTCGGGCCCGCGTGGAACTCGCCTTGGTAGAGAGTGGAGCGTTCGCGCATGCCGGCCAGTCCGTGTCCGGTTGCCGCACGGGGCGGTGGTGTGGCGGATTCGCCGTCGTTGGTGATCCGTATGCGGACACGATCGTCGCGGTAGGCGAGGGTGACGACCACTCGTCGTACGTTGCGGCCGTGTTTGAGTACGTTGGTCAGGCTCTCCTGGACAATGCGGTAGATCGTGAGCTGTGTGGTCGGCGCCAGGTCCCCCGTTTCGCCGGAGATCGCGAGTTCCGCCGTCAGGCCGGCAGACCGGGCGATCGAGATCAGGTCCGTCAGTTGCGCGACGCCGGGCTGGGGCACGAGACCCGCTGCTCCCGCGCCGCGCAGAACGCCCAACATGCGCTGCATTTCGCCCAGTGCCTGACGCCCGACTTCCGAAGCCTGGGTGACCGTGTCGCGCACCGGGCCCTCGGGGGTGGTCGCGACGGCGGCGTCGTTGAGGGTGATCATGACCGCGAGACTATGGGCGATGACGTCGTGCATCTCGCGTGCGATACGGGTGCGCTCCTCGGCAACCGCGATCCGGGCCTGGTGGTCGCGGTCGCGTTCGGCGGTCTCGGCCCGTTCGATCATCGAGGCCAGATAGGCACGGCGGGTGCGCACATAGAGGCCGATGACCAGGGCGGCGGTGACGGTGCCGGTGGCCATCAGCGCGGTCAGCCACTGCCGGCCCTGCGGTGTCCACTGCGCGACGGCCATGACGACGCCGCTCTCCCCCACGACCAGGGCCGCCACCAGCAGCCAGCGGCGCCGTTCCCAGGCGCCGAGGGAGTACAGCATGATCAATACGGCCAGGACGGCGGCGATGGCCACCACGTCGGCGAGCCACATCGCGAGGCAGATCGCGGCAACAAGCGCCGCGGCGGCTGCCGGGGCGCGGCGGCGCACGGCCAGCGGCGCCGCCACCGCCATGTCCCAGTACGGTGCGAAGGCGCTGCGGTAGTCGGGACCGTAGACGTCGGCCAGCACCCCCACGAGGGCGACGCCCGCGGCCAGCAGCACATCCGGCATCAGCGGATGTGTTGCCGGCGGGACGCCGACGCGATCGGGAGGCATGTCTCAGCGTCTCACTCAGGCGTCGCGGCGGCGCAGCGTGACGGCTGCCGCGACGGTGGCCGCGACCGCCCAGGCGCACAGCACGAGCACGCCGGCTGTGGGGGAGAGGTGCGGAGCATCGGGCTGGGCCACCGTGAACGCTTCCCCGGCCTGCGAGGGAAAGAACTGCGCGATGTGCTTTCCCGCCGAGCCGAAGAGGCTGAACAGCTGGGGCACGACGAAGATCAGGGCGAAGAAGCTGACCAGGGAGCCGGGCGTGGAGCGCACCATCCAGGCGATCATTCCGCCGATCACCCCGGCCAGGACCATGTACAGGCTGGTGCCCAGCACGAACCGCCACACCCCGGGATCGGACAGCGAGAACCCCGGACGGGTCTGGCTGATCACCGCCTGCGAGGCGAGAAAGGTGATGACGGTGATCGTGGTCATCACCACCGCGGTGATGACGAAGAACACCGCCAGCTTGGCCCACAGCACCGGCAGGCGCTTGGGGACCGCTGCGAAGGTCGAGCGGATCATGCCCGTGCTGAACTCACTGGACACGAACAGCACGCCCAGCGCCCCGATCAGCAACTGCCCCAGGAAGTAGCCCTGCAGCGGCGCCGAGGACGCGAGGTCGTTGGCGTCCTGGTTCCCGGTGAGATGGCGCGTGTTGAAGCCGACGACCAGCCCGATGGCCAGCATCCCGACAACGGCCGCGCCCAGCACCGCCCAGGTCGACCGCAGACTGCGCCACTTGATCCATTCGGACTTCACCGCCCGCGCGAGAGAGACCGGCTGGCTGTCGACGCGGGCCGGGGCGCTGCGCAGTGCGGCGGCGGTGGCATCGGTGGTGGCGGTACTCATGCGGCGTCCTCGGTGTACTCGACGGTGGAACGGTAGTCGACCGAGTCGTCGGTCAGGGCCATGTACGCCTCTTCCAGGGACGCCGCATGAGTGGCCAGTTCAAAGAGCGTGATCCCGGCGCCCGCGGCGATCGTCCCGATGTGATCGCTGGTCAGGCCCCGCACCTCCAGCGTCTGCTCGGCGATGTCGCGGACGGTCACGTCGCCACTCGCCAGCAGCTGAGCGAGCTGCCCTGCCTGGGGGGAACGGACCGTGACCACATCGGCGGACGCCCCGGCGATGAAGTCCGCCATCGACTGGTCCCGCAACAGCCTGCCCTTCCCGACCAGGATGATGTGGTCGGCGGTCAGCGCCATCTCGCTCATCAGATGCGAGGACAGGAACACGGTGCGGCCTTCGCCTGCCAGCCCCTTGAGCAGGTTGCGGATCCACCGCACCCCGTCCGGGTCCAGCCCGTTGACCGGCTCGTCGAGGATCAGCGTCTGCGGATCGGCCAGCAGCGCCGAGGCGATCCCCAGCCGCTGTCCCATACCCAGGGAGAACGCTCCCGCCCGGCGACCCGCGACATCGCCGAGACCGACCATCCCGATCACCTCGTCGACCCGCCTGGCCGAGATCCCTGCCGTGGCCGCCATCGCCAGCAGATGGCTGCGTGCCGAGCGACCGGTGTGCACCGCCCGGGCCTCCAGAAGCGCTCCGACCTCCGCCATCGGACGCTGGTGCTCGGCGAACGGCTTCCCGTTCACGGTGACCGACCCGGAGGTGGGGGAATCCAGACCCATGATCATGCGCATGGTCGTGGACTTGCCGGCGCCGTTGGGACCGAGGAAACCGGTGATGACACCCGGCTCGACGGTGAACGTCAGACCGTCGACGGCCAGCTTGTCCCCGTAGCGTTTGGTCAAACCCTCGGCCTTGATCACGCGTCCTCCAGAAGTTGCCCGACTGCCGTTTCAGCCTAGGAGGCCGGCCCCGTCCCGAAGTCCTCCGCCCGAGGTGTCTTACGGGCCTGCCGGGTCATCCACTCGGAGGACCCAACCGCCCCACCCAGGGGCCGGGACCTGCTTGGCGCGTCCCGCACCCCACACCCCGGCCACCTGGCAGAACCTCGCCATCGGCACACTGAAGCCGACAGGAGTCACCGACATCACCGCCCGGCTCCGCCACGACGCCCGAGCAGGGGACGGGCCGGGAACAGGCGCTCGCCTCCGGTCGGGCGCGGGCCCGCGCGTGCCGCGCCGCCCTCGCGGCCGCGCCGCGCTCCCCCACGCCGGACGGGACTTCACCGCGCCGCACGGTGGCATGACGACGCGGTTGCGCACCGGCGATGTCACCGGGTCCCGACTCGCCGTCGCCGTCGAACGGCTCGGGGTTCGCCTGCCGCCCGGTCCGCGCTTGGGGGTGGGGTGGTGCCTCCGTGTCCTACGGGCGCCGTCCTCTTCACCATCAGCGGCCCGGCCACCGGCAAGGCGGCGGACTGCTCCGTTCGGGCGCGGGGGGACAGGGAGTCCGTCAGCGTCTTCGTGGCTCAGGTGGTCCTGAGGCGGCCGTCCCTGACACTCCGGCCGCCCCAGGGGCGCCATCATGATGCTGCTCCGACGCCGGACCCCTACCCGGCTCGGCCAGGACCTGGGCGGGGCGATGCGGGAGATCGTGCGGATGGGTACGGTCCGGGCGCCGCAGTCCAGGCGACGGCTGCGACGGTCGCCAGCAGGGCGGCCCCGGCCACCGGCAGGACCCGGCCACCGAGCATGCCCCGGCCGAGACCGAGGACGGCGGCGAGGCCGATGACCGCCCCGGTCAGACCGCAGACTGTCCGAACTCGCCGGCCTCACCCGGCTGCGCCGCTCCCGCGCCGCCGAACCGCTGATCGCACTGCTGGTCGACGCCGCAATCGCCCACACCAAGGCCAACCTCGAACCCGTCGACTCCCCCCTGCGGCTCACCGCGCTGGCCTCTGCCGTCGCCTCCGCCCGCCCCGCCGAAAAGCCCGCCGAGCAGCCCGCCTCGGCAACCCCGGAAAGCAAGGGCGCGTAGCGGCACCCGGCCCATGGGCCACGGCGCCCGGGCGTCAGCCCAGTTCCAGATCGGCGACGGGTGCCGACCACCGCGACCTCGCGGAGGACGGCCGTCCTGCCGGGCGCGGTCGCCGAGACACAGCCCGCGCCCGGGTCAGTGCCGCCAGGGCGGCAGCGGCACCACCCGCGTGTCCTCCACGGCCCGATTCTTCAGGCCCCGGTCGTCATGGACCTCACCGGAGTCGGTCCACCTCTTGCCCGCCGTCGGGCGGGTCCGGTGAAGCGTGGCGCTTCCCCAGCCCCGGCGCGGCAGCGTGCAGTCGTCCTCGGACAGCCCGATGGCCTCCGCCGGACTCAGACCGGCGTCGTACATGGCGGCGAACAACCCCACCAGCCTTCGGCCAGGGGCCCGGTGGTAGCCGCCGACATAGGAGACGGCCGTGAGGAGCGAGACGGCCTGGGCGGGATTGGCCACCACCCGCGGATCAACCTCGGTGGCCGCCTTCGGTTTCTCCCACTTGACCGCGCCTACCGGGTTCTCGGCGAAGTCCCCCGGTCACGGCGTAGTTCAGAGCCGCCACGAAGGTCTTCCGCTTGCGGCGCGCCGTCGCCTCGGCAGCCGACTTCCCGTCCGCAACGACAGACGGCGCCGGCAAGGTCACCACCCTGCTGCCCGACATCCTGGGCTCCGTCGTCGCCACCGGCGACAGTACCGGTGCCCTCACCGGGACCTACACGTACGATCCGTTCGGCACGGTCACGGCACCTGCGGGGGACACCAACCCGATCCGGTACACGGGCCTTGCCTCGGGTCCCGGACTCCCGAACGGCCCGCAGTACAACAGGGATCGCTTCTACTCACCGGCCCAGGAGCGATTCGTCAGCCAAGACCCGGGCGGGCTCGCCGCAGGCAACGCGGACCTCTACGCCTACGGCTCCGGCGACCCCGTCGAGGGCAACCGTCGGGAGACCCGGATCGAAAGGCCACGCGATGTTCGCGCCTACCCCTTCACCTTCCTAAAGCGACGTGACGAGCCCAACAGGGCATCTCCCCTTCGTCACGTCACCTTTGTGGAAGGCTCCGATGGCCGCGTCCCCGACGGGTAACCAGGCGAGGACGTCCTTGGTCGTCCTGCTCTTGGGTGGTCACAACCGACCGGTGCGCGCGATCACCTGTCTGGCGAAGTCAAGCATCTGATCAAGGTCGGGGAACGGTGCGAAGGCGTCCACGAACGCCTCGTCCGCACCGGATTCCGCGAAGCGCTTGAGCTTGTCGGCCAGCGAATCAACGGACGTGCCCGGTTCGAGGTTGATACGTATGGCCTTCTTCAGTGCGTCGGGATCGCGGCCGGCCTCCTGCGCCGACTGGCGCGCGAGCGACCACAATCGGTCGGCGACCTCGTCCGGCAGGAAATCGATCCCGAGCCAGCCGGTGGCGCTGCGGCCGACCCGGCGCATCGCGGCCTCGCTGGTGCCGCCGATCCAGATGGGCGGCCCGCCTGCTTGCACCGGTCGCAGGTCGGCGTGGACCGGCGGCAGCGAGAAGAACTCGCTGTCCCAGGAAACCGGGTTGGTCGTCCACCACTGGTGCAGGAACGCCAGCAGGTCATCGAGCATCCGCCCGCGCCGGTGCCAGTCCGCGCTGCGGGAGATGTCGTGCTCGTCCTTCATCCACCCGAGTCCCACTCCGACTTCGAGACGGCCGTCGCTGAGCACGTCGAGCGTGGTCAGCATCCGGGCCAGGTGCGGGGGCTCCCAGTAGAAGGTGCTGAGCGTGCTGGCATTAAGCCGCACCCGGCTGGTCGCCGTCGCGGCGACGGTCCACAGCAGCACCGGGTCGAGATAGCGCCTCATCTGCGGCGGGTACGGCTGCTCTTTGCCCGGATAGATGCTGTGCATATCGACCGGCTGGACCAGGCGATCGCCGACCCACAGCGTGTCGTAGCCAAGGTCCTCGATCCCGCGGCAGAACGTGCTCAGGCCGGCTGCGCTGCCGATGGCGGGCCCGATGATGGGAAGTGTGAAACCAAGCTTCATGGCGAGCCCCTTCGGTGTTCCGTGGACCGTCGGGTCAGACGGGAAGCTCGGTGATGCCGAGGGCGAAGTCCAGGTTCCCCACCCCATGGTTGGCGAGGCCGACCGTGACCACGCCCGCTCCTTCCAGCCAGTGCGCCATCGTCAGGCCGCCGACGTCCAGCGGGCGCAGCCCGAGGCTCTCGATGAACGCCTCCACGCGTGCCTTGGCCTGCGCGTCGTCGCCGGCGAGGAAGACGTCGGGCCGGCCCTTCTCCAGGACGTGACGGAAGACGGTGTTGAACGCCTTTACCACGCCGGCGCCAGCCGGGGCCGCTTTGGCGACTTCCTGCGCGATCGAGGTCTCCTCGCGGTGGGCCAGCCCGTCGAACGTGGAGTTGAAGGGGTTGCTGATGTCGACGATGACCTTGCCGGCGAGAGTCTCTCCGTAGTGGGCGACGGCCGGAACGACGCCGTCGTAGAGCAGGGCCATGATGACGATGTCCCCGGCCGGCGCGGTGCCCCATTCCCCTGTCGTGGTGCCGCCGCCGAGAGTCTTGGCCAGGTCGGTGGCCTTGGCCTGATCACGGCCCATGATCTCGACGGTGTTGCCGCCCGCTACCGCTCGCGCGCCGAGGGTGCGGGCCATGTTCCCGGTGCCGATGATGCTGATGCTGCTCATGAGGTGTTCTCCCTGGTTGTTGTGTGGTGTTTGGTTCAGATGGCGGTGGTGCCGCCGTCGGCGACGAGTTCCATGCCGTTGACGTAGCTGGAGTCGTCGGAGGCGAGGAAGAGGGCGGCGGTGGCGATCTCGTCGGGGCGGCCCATCTGGCCGCGGGGGATGAGGGACTCGAACTGGCGCTTGGTGGCCTCGTCGAAGAGTTCTGCCTGCTTGGCGGTGGCGACCTGGCCGGGGGTCAGGACGTTGACGCGGATGCGGCGGTCCTTGAGCTCGTTGAGCCAGACGCGGGCCCACGCCTGCTGGACGGCCTTGCTGCCGGCGTAGACGCTCCAGCCGGGGAAGGCGCCGAGGGAGGCGTTGGAGCCGGTCATGAGGATGGAGCCGCCGTCGTTGAAGAGCGGCAGGGCCTTCTGCACGGTGAACAGGGTGCCGCGGGCGTTGAGCCCGAACCAGGTGTCGAACTGGGCCTCGGTGATCTCTCCGAGCGGCGCGGGCTCGCCCCCGCCGGCACTGGCCCACAGCACGTCGAGACTGCCCTTCTCCCGCTTGACGGCGTCGTACAGGCGGTCCAGGTCGTCCAGATCGGCGGCGTCGCCCCGGACGCCGGTGACGTTGCGGCCGATCTCCTTCACGGCCTCGTCCAGGGCCTCCTGGCGGCGGCCGGTGATGAAGACGTGCGCCCCCTCGTCGACGAACAGCTTCGCGCCGGCCAGCGCCATGCCGGTGGTGCCGCCGGTGATGACCGCGACCTTCCCGTCAAGCTTCCCCATGATTGCTCCCTCGGGTCGGTGATGCCGTGTGTACCTGGGGTGACGGTGTTATGTACACCGCCCTGTGTTCTTAAGGTACGGGCCGGGAGGCCGGGACGCAAACTATGTACACCAGTCGTTATCCATCTCGGGTACCATGGAGCCATGACGGAGTTGGAGAAGGGCCCCATGGGCCGGCGCCGCGGCCGGGGCGCCCGCGAGCGCATCATCAGCGCATCCCAGCAGCTGTTCCGCGAGCAGGGCATCAACCGCACCGGCATGAACGAGCTCTGTGCGGCGGCCGAGGTGTCCAAGCGCACGGCCTACCAGCACTTCGGCGGCAAGGACGAACTCGTCGCCGAGTACCTGCGGCGGTTCGACCCCTCCGTTCTGTCCGGCGTGTTCGACCGCACCGACCTCACCCCCCGCGCACGGCTCCTCGCCGCCTTCGACATCTCCCCGGACACACCCTTGTGCCCCTACATCGCCGCCGCCGTAGAGCTCCACGACCCCCAGCACCCCGCGTCCCAGTACGCACGCGACTACAAGAAGGCCGTCTCCGCGCGGCTCGCCGACACCGCCCGCGAAGCCGGCGCCGCCGACCCCGAACAGCTCGGCGAGCAGCTCGCGCTGCTCATCGACGGCGCCGCGGCCCGCACCCGGGTCCTCAATGCCGATGCCTTCCCCACCGCCGCCGCCATCGCCGCCGTCCTCATCGACAACGCTCTCCCCGCCACGGCGGGCCACGACCGCCGACGGGAAGAAGTACCGAGTTGACCTGGCACTCCGGCCAGGCTGAACTCGTTGCCGGCCACGCAGCTGCACCCGCTGGTACGCGACACCCCCTGTCGGCACCTGGCGAGGACCTGCTGGCTTTTACGGAACTGGCCGCCCGCTGAAGGCCACAGCAGAAGCCGCTGGAGAGACCGCGACCCGCGAGGATCCGCTGCCGCGGTCGGCCGGATAGATGCCGGCCCAGCACGCTGCCGTAGCGGCCGAACACCTCAGCGTTCTGCCGGACAGATCAATGGCGCCGAGGATTGTCCGTTGCGGACCTCGCCCTCATCCTGCCACCGACACCCGATCGGTGGACACGCTGAAAATGCTCAGTGTCGCCTGGTACGGGCTGCTCCGTCACACGCCGGCCGCAGTCCACCGGAACGTCATTTGCCGGAACTCCCGCCCCCGCCGGCGGCCGATCACCAGCCCGCCACCCACCCCGGTCAACCCGCCCTGCCTGCCGGCGTCCTCGTCCCGCCAGCGGAAAACAAGGTCACCCAGCGCAACCGGAAAGCACGTGTGCCCGACCGCACTCCTTCACGCCCCCCGTGCCGGTCTCAGCCAGGGATGCCAGCACACCGGGACGGGTACGAATCCGGGTGACCGAACGACACTGGGCAACCTGACAGCACCTCAGATTCCAGTCCGGGGCGAGTGGCGCATTTGTGACGCACAACATATGACGAAGTGTCGGAAAACGCTCTGACCTGCAGAAATCCCGGAAAGAGCCTCCGGAGCCGTGTGCGCAGATTCGAATCCTGCCGGGGGCACAACCGGATTGAGGCTCTGACCAGCGGAAACGAGCCTTTCTTGCGCCTGCCGCCACGTACACGGCCCTCTGACCGTTGCTCTATTGAGGCCGAGAGACGCCCAAGGCGGAACCTCGTTCGCCAACTGGCTTTCTCACCAAGCCCACCGTGGCCTGCGGTGATCCAGGAAACGCACACGGCGTCGAGGGTTGTTGCTCTTTCTGACCGGATACATGGTGCGACACGGCTTGGGGCGTCGCGTCCTGGCGTCAGCTGCGGGTCAGGAGCCGAGGATCTGCGCCTTCTGTGCCTCGAACTCGGCTTCTGTGAGCACGCCTTGGTCCTTGAGGTCGCCGAGATCCTTCAGTTGGGCGATCTTGCCGCTCATGTCGTCAGTCGCTGTTGTCGCCGGGGCCGGTGCCGGTGCGGTGGGGGCGGCCTGCGGGGCTTCCTGCTGGGCCCAGCGCCCGGCTTGGCGGCGGGAGACCCGGTTGGAGACCGCGGTTGCGGTTCCCGCGACGACTGCGGTGCGGGCGACGCCGCGAAGTAGACCTGGCATGGTGGTGCTCCTCTTCGGGCAGGCGGACCGGGAAGTCAGACCCTGTTCTCGGCGGTGTCGAGGGCGGCCAGGAGTTCCTGGACCGGGATGCGACCGTCGGCGACGAGCCGGCCGCCGCCGCGGCGTACGGCTGCCGCGAAGGGTGCGGCCCAGGTGTTCTCGTAGACGAGGATGCCGGCGGAGCTGCCGGGCTCCAGGACTGCACCGGCGTCGTCGATCTCGTCCTGGCCGAGCAGCCCGGAGGAGATGCCCTCGAAGACGGCGAGGTCGACACCGCCGTCATCGGTCAGATCGCCGAGTTCGACGCCGACGACGGAGCCGTCCCGTTCCTTCCGGATGAAGCTGAGGTCCAGAATCCGGATGACGCCCCGGTCGACCAGGTCGACGAGCAGAGGTAGTCCTTCCCCGGTCATCCGGCCCCCCGGAAACTCGACCACCACGTAGTCGATCGGTCCCAGCTCGTCCGGTTCACTGGCTCCGGTGCTCATGTCGACTCCTCAGCGGCTCGGTGCGAACTGGACCGCGCATCAGGGCGGGGATCAGGCGATTCGTCTGGTCGTCGCGTCGGTCGGACAGCGTGCTGCCGGCCAACGGGCGGGGTGCGGGCGTACGGTCGGGTCGGCCTACTCGGCCATTCCACCAGCGGGCAGCCGATCGCGCATTTCGACGCTCACCGGGTCCGCTCCGGGGGTGGTGGGCTTCAGCTTCTTGACGATGACGACCTCGCCGCTGGGCTTGTGCACTGCCACACGCGATGACGTGCCCGAGGAGCAGCGTTCTGCGGCCCGGGCCCCGTCTGGAGGGTGGACAAGGACGCAAGGGCCTGTCTGCTCCGGCCCCGGTGCCTGGAGGCCGGTGCTGTTCGACCCACAGGAGTTAAGTGATGGCTTCCCGTGGTTCGCACAAGCGCAGGCGCGGCTGGCCGGCTGTTGTCGCGAGCGCCGCGATTCTCGCGACGGGCGCAGGAGTGGCGGTTGCCGCGACCGGGAACGCGGCGCCCGTGAAGGCCGCTCCGGCCGCCGCTGCCACCGCCAAGCCCACCCCCGAGGCCCCCGCCGTGCAGGTGGTCTCGCCGGGGCAGAAGATCTCCGTCGGCGGCGGCAGTGTCTGGCTGACCTCGAAGGGCCTGGACCTCGCCCCGAAGAACCTGGGCTCCGTCAGTCCGACCGTCCTCCCGGGGCGGGCGTTCTGCCCGGCAAGGTGTCCACCGTGGTCGGCGGCAACTCCTCCGGTGTGGTGCGGGCAGGGGCCTTCCGCCTCCCGGCGACGCGGACGACCTCGGTCACCGTCGGGAACGTCAAGGCCAAGGTCATCACACTCGCCGGCACCCCCGGGTGGGTCGCCTTCTCCACCGGCGGCGGCCGGGCAGGAGCCAAGAGCGCGTCCGCCCTCACCGTCACCGTCCGAGCCGCTGACGGCACGATCCTGGCGTCCCAGACCAAGTCCACCGGCGACTGACCACCCAGAAGGAGCCGACGGAGTCGGGCTCGGCTCGGCTCGGCTCGGCTCGGCTCGGCTCGGGTCGGGTCGGGTCGGGTCGGCTCGGCTCGGCTCGGCTCGGCTCGGGTCGGCTCGGGTCGGGCTCGGGTCGGCTCGGGTCGGGTCGGGTCGGGTCGGCTCGGCTCGGCTCGGCTCGGGTCGGGTCAGCGAACGGTGAGGACCACTTTGCCCGTGATCCGGCCGGTGTCACCGAGCGCATGGGCCTTCGCGGCCTGCTCCAGGGGGAAGGACGCCTCGATGACAGGACGCAGGGCGCCGGTCCTGACCAGCTCCGCCACCGCGAGCATCCCCGCCTGATCCGCCTCGACCAGCATCAGTTGGTGACGTACGCCCAGTTCGGCGGCTTCCTCCGTCAAGGCGCGGGTGTTCGAGAGCACCAGGGAGACGAGGATGCCGCCCTTGCGGAGCGTCCGCAGGGAACGGGCCGCGTAGTCGCCGCCGATGAGGTCCATGACCACGTCGACCTTTTCGGTGGCGTTCTCGAAGTCCTCGGTGCGGTAGTCCACGATCTCGTCGGCGCCGAGCTCGCGGAGCAGGTCGTGCTTGGCCGCGCTGGAGGTGCCGACCACGTGGGCGCCCAGGGACTTGGCGATCTGGACCGCGATGTGGCCCACGCCGCCGGCAGCCGCGTGGATCAGGACGCGCTGACCGGCCTGGACATCGGCCGTGTCCACCAGGGCCTGGCGGGCGGTCAGGGCGGCGAGCGGGATCGCGGCGGCCTGGACGTGGTCGAGTTCGGCGGGCTTCCGCACCAGAGCACGGGCGGGAGCGGTGACGTACTCGGCGCAGGCTCCGTGGCCGTGGGGGTAGGGCAGCATGCCGAAGACCTCGTCACCGGCCTTGTGCAGGGACACGCCGGCACCGACGGCCTCGACGACGCCGGACACGTCCCAGCCCAGGACCAGGGGGAGTTGTCCGATGAAACCGGGAAACTGCCGGTGCTTCCAGTCACTTGAGTTCATGCCCGCCGCATGGACCCTCACCAGGACCTCGGACGGTCCGGGGACGGGCCGGTCGATCCGGACTTCCCTCAGCAGGTCGGGGCCGCCCAGTTCGTCCTGGCTGATCGCCCGCATCGTCGCCTTCGTCATACGCCCACCCTTCCGCTCCGGCCGCCCGGCCCGACAGCCGCCCGGCAGTCACCAATTGAGAGTCTTCAGCCACGCACCGTGTGTCGAGCGGCCCCGCCGCTCCCCGGCGACCCCGGGTGCCCCCGCCGCGGACACCGCCCCCGGACCACCCGTCAGGGCTTCGCCGCCGGCCCGATCTCCAGCGTCCTGTGGCCCAGTTGGCGCATCAGGTCGGCCATGTCGAACCACGCCGAGCGCTCGATCACCTTCTCGCCGCGGAACCGGTCGATCCCGACGGCGGCGAAGGTGGCCGTGCGGCCGCTCGGCGGCAGCCCGCGGAAAGGGCCGAGTTGGGTGCCCTCGCAGACGACCCGGGTCACCACGACATCGCCTTCCGCGATCTGCTCCCGCACCAGGTCCTTGATGTCCGGGAACGCCGTACGGAAGGCACGGACCCAGATCCGGACGCCCTCGGGGCCGCGCAGGTCGAACTGCGGCCAGTGGAAATCCTCGTCGAACAGTTCGTCGGCGAGGTGTAGTTCTCCGCGCGTGATGATGTTCTCGAAAAGCATCGCGATGCGCTGCTTTCGGGCTTCCGCGGATGTCCCGGAAGGGACCGCCATGACGTGACTCCTCTCGGTCGCCGGTGGTACCCAGTCATAGAACAATCCGCCCCGCATGGCCAAGAGCAGCCAATGCGGAAGAGACGAGTTGGGCAAGTCCGACAACTCGCCGGCGCGTATCGAAGAGGCGTTGCGACCGCTCGGTGCAACAGTGACACTGGAGCCAGGCCGCACCCGGGAAACAGGAAACAGGGAGACGTCGAATGACCGGTAGTCACCTGAACAATGTCGGGAATGTTGACCGGTTCCTGGAGAGACTGCAGTCCTTCGAAGCGAACGAAGCCTTGATCTCCGACAATCGCCGTTTCCGTTACGGTGAATTGCTGGAGGCCGTCCGGGACTGGCAGCAGTACCTGGATTCCCAGGCGGTGGGTCCGGGGTCCGTGGTCAGTCTGGAGGGCGGCTACTCCCCCGGCAGCTGTGCCGCGTTGCTAGCCCTGATCGGGCGCGGCGCGATCGTCGTCCCGCTGGGGAGGCTGCCGGAAGCCAGACGCGCGGAGTTCCTCGACGCCGCACAGGTGGAGGTCACCCTCGACGTGGGCGCCGACGGCGGACGGCGGGGCGTGGCCACGGGGCGTACGGCCGACCACGAGTTGTACCGCCGGCTACGGCTGGCCGGCCTTCCCGGGCTGGTGCTGTTCAGCTCGGGTACCACCGGGCGCAGCAAGGCGTCCGTGCTGGACTTCGACAAGGTGCTGGGGCGCTACCGGACCCTGCGGAAGCCCCTGCGCATCCTTTCCTTCCTCAGCCTCGACCACATCGGCGGGATCAACACCCTGCTGCACACGCTCAGCCAGGGCGGCACGGTGGTCACCGTGTCGGAGCGCACGCCGGACACGGTCTTCGCCGCGATCGCCGGGCACCGCGTCCAAGTGCTGCCGACCACCCCGACGTTCCTCAGCATGGCTCTGCTCTCCGGCGCGGCGGCCCGCCACGACACGTCGTCCCTGGAACTCGTCACGTACGGCACCGAGCCGATGCCCCAGCGGACGCTGCGGCACCTCGGGGACGCATTGCCGACGGTCCGGTTCAAGCAGACGTACGGCCTGTCCGAACTGGGCATCCTGCCCACCCGGTCCAAGAGCAACGACACGGTCTGGCTCAAGCTCGGCGGCGAGGGATTCGAATACAAGATCGTCAACGATATCCTCTGGGTGCGTTCCGAGATGGCGATGCTCGGCTATCTCAACGCGCCGACACGGTTCGACGACGACGGATATTTCGACACGCAGGATGTCGTCGAGGTGGAAGGCGACTACATCCGGATACTCGGCCGCCGTTCCGAGATGATCAATGTGGGCGGCGAGAAGGTCTACCCCGCCGAAGTGGAAAGCGTGTTGCTGGATCTCGAAAACGTGGCGGATGCCACGGTGTCCGGAATTCCCAGCCCGGTGACCGGAATGGCGGTGAAAGCGGTCGTGCGGCTGATAGCCGACGAGTCGGGTGAAAGCGTGGAACGCAGGCTGAGGAAGGCGTGCCGGCAGCGGCTCGAACCCTTCAAGGTTCCGGCGGTCGTGGAGGTGTCGGGAGACCCGCAGCACAATGACCGCTTCAAGAAGATGCGCGGGCTGTCGTGAGCGCCGCGGCCGCGCAACCGCGCACGGCGGTGGTGAGCGGCGGCAGCCGCGGGCTCGGCAGGAAGCTGGTGGAGAGGCTGCTGGCCGACGGTTGGCGCGTCGCGACCTTCAGCCGGAAGGCGAACGGTTTCGTCGAGGAGCAGCGTGAGGCGCACCCCGACACGTTCTTCTGGCAGTCCACCGACGTGCTGGAACCCGGTGCGACGCGCGAGTTCACCGACGCCGTCGACGCGCGGTTCGGCCGGATCGGCCTGCTGGTCAACAACGCGGGGGTGTTGCACCAGGGGCTCCTGCTGACCATGCCGCCGGCCCAGGTCAGGGAGTCGCTGACGGCGAACCTGCTGGCCCCGGTCGAGCTCACGCAGGCCTGCGTGCGGTCGATGAGCCGGACCGGCGAGGGCGTGGTCGTGAACGTCTCGTCCATCAACGCGGTCCGCGGCTACCGCGGGGTCGCCGCCTACGCCGCCGCCAAGGCGGGCATGGAGGGGTTCAGCAGGAGCCTGGCCCGGGAGCTCGGCCCGATGGGCATCCGGGTCTGCACGGTCACTCCGGGCTACTTCGACTCGGACATGTCCGCCGGCGTCACCGATCGCAACCGCGAGCGGATACAGCGGCGGACTCCGCTGGGCCGGCTCGGCACGGCCGAGGAAGTGGTGGACGCGGTCCTCTTCCTGGCCTCTCCGGCCGCCGCTTTCATCACCGGACAGTCCCTTGTCATCGACGGAGGCATCTCATGTTGACCCGTGAAGAGCTGACGAGCGTGATACGCGAGAGGATCGGCATGATCCTCCTGGACGACCTCGACGACCTCGGCGAGTTCGACCAGCACGACGACCTCGACGGCGCCCCGGGCACGGGCGCCGCTGCCTACCGTGGCACCGACAACCTCGTCGACATCGGCCTGAACTCCCTGATGCTGGCGCGGCTGGTCATCCAGCTCGCCGCGGAGTTCGGCAGCGATCCCTTCTCCGACGGAAGCGCCACCCTGGCGGACGCGCACACGGTGGACGAGCTGGCCACCGTCTACGAACACGCCCTGCGCAGCGGCTCGGAGCAGCCGGCATGACGGTGACCGCCCCCCATCTGCGTCTCGGCTCGATCGACGAGTACCTCGGCCCGGCGGAGCGGCGCTTCTTCGGGACCGGCTACCGCCGCGCGTCTCATCACGTCAGTGAGGTGCGCGTCCTCCCGGACGACGGGGCCGGCCAGGTCGTCACCGCGCGGGTCACCATCGGGTATCCCGGCGACTGGTCCAGAAAGAAGGACGAGATCGACGTGCCGCCGCACGTCAGCAGCATCGACACTCTCGTCCTGGGCCTCCAACTGGCCGAGGCCCACCTGGCGCACGGCTACCGGCTCAGCCCGGAGCAGCGGCGCGCCGCCCGGCTGCGCCGGATCACGCTCATCGCCGGCGTGACGCCGCAGGAGGAGCTCGCCGACCTGCCGGCGACCGCTCGGCTCCGCGGCACCAGGCCGCTGCCGGAGGCGCCGGGCGTCTGCGTCTCGGTGTACGAGTGCCACGTCGGTGTGATGCGGGCGCGGTACGAGATCGCGCACGCGGCCCCGGCCGGCGCCGTTCGGCCGACCGGGTTCCCGCGGCTTGAGGACGCGCTGGGTCCGGCCGGCACGCGGTACTACGGCGCCGGGTTCGCCCTGCGTGGGCAGCGGTTGACCGATGTCACGGTGGACACCGAGCAGTTGTCCGCGCGTGCCTCGGTGCTCATGGAGCAGCCGGGGGCGATGCCGGACGGCGTCGAGGGCGCGACGTCTCCGATGTTCTCCCCGGTCGACTGCTTCGTCTCCTGCCTGCAACTCGCACAGGTGCTGATGTACGAGATGGACGACATCCGGCGCAGCGACAGCAACGCCCTCTGGATGCTGCGGACTTCGCTGGACACCACCCGCCCGCGGGTCCCGGTGGAGGCCGGATCGCCGTACCCGGTGCGGACCGAGGTGACCGCGTCCCATCTCCTGCCGCTGCGCGGCAGGTCCTGGCGGAACACCGAGATCTCCGGCGAGCTGGCCGGCATCCGTCTGCGCTGCTCGCTCGCCCACGCTCTGCCCGAGAAGACCGAAACGACCGACACCCCCGCCAGAACGCCGTAAGGAGCCGAGACCTTGAAACTGGCAGTTTCCGGTACCTACTCGTCCGGCAAGACCCTGACCGTCATGACCCTGGCGCACTACACCGGCATCCCGCGCACGCTCGCCGCGACGATCCGGGAGATCATGCCCCTCGCCGTTCCCGGGAAGACGCTCTCCCAGGTCACCCCGGCGGAATACCTGCAGCTCGCGATGCGCCGGCACGTCGGGCGCGCGGTGGCGGAGTCCCGGTTCCCCGACGGGTTCCTCTCCGACGGCTCGTCGCTGCAGGAGTGGATCTACGCGGCCACCCGTCTCGCGTACGGGATGGACCCCTCCTCCACCAGCCACCTGGAGCGGATACCGAGGGAGGAACTGACCCCGGAGATGCGCTTCTTCGAAGCGGTGGTCGCCCAGTACGGGCACGCGTTCAAGCAGCACGTGAAGGCGACGTTCGACTCCTTCGTCCACCTCGCCAACGAACTCCCGCTGAGCGCCGACGGTCACCGGCCGATGAACTCCGCCTTCCGGGACGAGTGCGACACGATGCTGCTCGGCACGCTCGACGAGTTGCGTATCCCGTACCACGTGATCAGCGGTTCCTTCTCCGAACGGCTGGGCAGGATCGTCGACTTGTTCGGCTTTCCCGTGGTCATGCCGGTCGATGAGGCCATCGCTCTCGGCCGGCGGGAGTACGCACGGATCGACAAGCGGATGGAGGCCGACCGCGCCGCGGCCGCCGCCTGACCGGACCACCGCTCGTGGCCCACCGACCCCGTGTCCGGAACACGATCAACCCATGGCAACCAGCACATGACCACCAGAAGGAGAACCGACACCATGCCTGTCGACACCGGGCTTCAGCACTCCGGCGAGTTCACCCGCGTGGACTCGGCGAAGGACTCGAACTGGTTCATCCGCTTCATGGACCTGGCCAACGCACTGCCCGAGTACGGCGCGGTGCGGCGCACCCTGGCCGAGGGGCTGGGACCGCTCACGGGCAGGCACATCCTCGACGTCGGGTGCGGCACGGGGGACGACGCCCGGGAGCTGGCCGCGCTGGTCGGCCCCGAGGGCCGGGTGACCGGCGTCGACCTGAGCGAGGCGATGGTCGGCGAGGCGCGCGGGCGCAGCGCGGGCTCGTCGCTGCCGGCCGAGTTCGCGGTCGGGGACATCCGGCGGCTCGACTTCGCGGACGGGTCCTTCGACGGGGTGCGGGTCAAGCTCGTCCGGCAGCACTGCCCCGACCTGGACGAGGCCGACAACGAGGTGCTGCGGGTGACGCGCAGGGGCGGGCGGATCGCGGTCTTCGACTACGACTTCGACACCCTGACCGTGGACCACCCGGACCGCGAGGCGACCCGGACCGCCGTACACGCCTTCTGCGACAACCACCGGCACGGCTGGAACGCCCGCTCGCTGGAGAACCGCTTCCTCGATCTGGGTGTGACCGGGGTGACCCTGACTCCGCACACCGTGCGGATGTCGTACGCCTTCTTCCAGGCCTCGCTCGGCGAGTTCGTGAACACCACGGTCGCGTCGGGCGGCCTGGCCTGGGCGCCCGAGGAGTTGGCCGCCTGGTGGCAGCCGCTGGAAGAGGCCGAGAAGCGGGGCAGGTTCTTCGCCTCGATCAGCGGCTTCGCCCTCTCCGGCACGCGTTGAGGCGGTCGAGGCGCTGAATCGGGCCCCGCCTCCGCGGGCACGGCCTCAGCGCCTCGGGCCCCGGGCCTCGCCGCCCGCAAGCTCCGCCTCAGGCCCTACGGTTCCTCCGCCACCAGGATCAGCTCGCGCAGCAGAGCGCCCAGCCGCTCCCGCTTCGTGGCCGAGATCCCGTCGAAGAGCTCGGCCGTGGCCTTCGCGTGCGCCTGCACGCCCCGCTCGGCCAGTTCCCTGCCCTCGTCGGTGAGGGCGACCAGCAGGGAGCGGCGGTCGTTCGGGGCGAGCCGGCGGGTGATCAGTCCGCGGTCCTCAAGGCGCCCGAGCCGCTTGGTGAGACCGGGGCCGGAGATGAGCAGCCAGTGGCTCAGCTCCGTCGGCGTCGTCTCCCCGGCGGGTCCGCTGCGCAGCAAGGTGGCCAGCACGTCGAACTCGCCGCGATCCATGCCGAGCGGAGCCAGGCACGCGGTGGCGAGGTCCTCCAGGAGGCGCGCCATCCGCGTGATGCGTTTGGAGACGGCCATCTGCTCCAACGGCAGGTCATGGGTCCGCCATGACCACTGCCCCAGCATCCTGTCGATGGAGTCCTGTCGGTCCATGAGGCAATCCTACCCGACCGCAAAGCCGGGGAATAATTTTCCAGCTAATACATATCCAGCTAAGCAAACTGCTAGGGTCGTGCCTATGACTAGCCAGGACTTGAGCCGGCCTGTGCCCCGCACCCGCGAGGCGACGTCGGAGCCCGTCGGCCGCAGCAGCCTCGCGGTTGCCTTCATCACGCTTCTCGTCATCGGCACCGACCTGTTCGTGGTCTCGCCCCTGCTGCCGGACATCGCGCACCAATACCACGTCTCCGCGTCCGTGGCCGGGGTCACCGTCACCACGTTCTCGCTCGCGTACATGATCGGCGCTCCGATCATCGGCACCCTCGCCGACCGGGTCGGCCGCCGGACCGTCCTCATCGGCGGCCTGACCGTCTTCGGCCTCGCCAACGCCCTGACCGGCCTGTCGCCGTGGTTCGGCATGCTGCTGGCCGCCCGGGTGCTCGCGGGTCTGTCGGCCGCCGCCGTCACACCCTCCGTGCAGACCCTGGTCGGCCTGGCCGCTCCGCCCGAACGCCGCGCCGGCTGGCTGGCCGTCGCCGCGTCGGGCTTCCTCGTCTCGCTCGCCACCGGCGCCCCCACCGGCACCGCCGTCGCCTCGCTGCTGAGCTGGCGGGAGACCTTCTTCGGGATCGGCGGGGTGACGCTCGTCCTCGTCGTGGTCAACCTGTTCTCCTGGCGCAGCGTGGCGCCGGGCGGCGCTCCGGGCGCCGGCCGCGCCCCCGCGGCCGGCCCGCGCAGCAGCGCCGTCACCAAGGCCCGGGCGGTCTCCGTCACCGGGCTGTGGGCCTTCGCCGTCTACAGCCTCTACACCTACGTCGGCACCGCGCTGACCGACAACGCCCACCTGTCGACCGGCATGGTCGCCGTCGCACTGGTCGTCTACGGAGTCGGCGCCGTCGCGGGGAGCCTGAGCGGAGGCCGGCTCGCCGACCGCTACGGTGCGACGCGGGTCGTCACCGGCAGCCTGGTGGGCCTGTCGGTGCTGGAAGTGCTCCTGGTCCTGGCCTTCCACGCCCCGACCGCGGTACTGCTCCTGGTCCTCGGCCTGTTCGCGCTCAGTGCCTTCCCCTGCCTGCCCGCCTTCCAGTCCCAGCTGATGCACACCTTCGGGAGCGAGATCGGCTCGGTCATGGCGTGGAACAGCAGCTTCATGTACCTGGGCACCTCGCTCGGGTCCGCGGCGGGCGGCGTCCTGCTCTCCTCGGCCGGATTCTCCTGGATCGCCCCCGTGGCCGCCGCCGTGGGCCTGTTCGGCGCGCTCGTCCACGCACGGTGGGCCCTGCCCGTCGCCCGGCCGGCCTGAATCGGCCCGCCCCGTCGAGACCGCAGGAGGCAATCACCCATGACACCCCATCCGTTCCCGGAGTCGACCGAGGTGGTTCTGGAGGTGAACGGGACGACGCACCGGCTCTCGGTGCCCGCCCGGATGACCCTGCTGGACGCTCTGCGCGACCTCCTCGGGCTCACCGGCACCAAGAAGGGCTGCGACCGCGGCGAGTGCGGTGCCTGCACCGTGCACGTCGAGGGGCAGCGGATCAACTCCTGCCTCGCCCTGGCGGCACAGCACGACGGACGGTCCGTCACCACCATCGAGGGGCTGGGCGGCCGGACCGGCGAGCACCCCGTGCAGCAGGAGTTCGTCGCACACGACGCCCTGCAGTGCGGTTTCTGCACACCCGGCCAGATCATGTCGGCCACGGCCTGCATCCGCGAGGGCCACGCCGATTCGCCGGAGGAGATCCGGGAGTGGATGAGCGGCAACATCTGCCGCTGCGCCGCCTACCCGCAGATCGTGTCCGCGGTGGCGGCCGCCCGGGCCCGGACGGAGCGCGCCGGTGCCTGAACCCGGATACCTGCGGGTGGCGGACACCGCCGCCGCGCTTGCCGCACTGACGCGATACGGCCCCTCCGCCCGGCTCATCGCCGGAGGTACCGACCTGGTCAACCTGATCAAGGAGGGGATCGAGCGGCCGGACGTCCTGGTCGACATCGGCCGGCTGCCGCTGGACACCGTCCGGGCGGACGGGGACGGCCTGTGGATCGGCGCCCTCACCACGATGAGCGCCGCGGCCTGCCACCCGGCGCTGCGCTCCGGATATCCCGCCGTCGCCGAGGCGCTGGAACTGTCCGCCTCCCCGCAGATCCGCAACGCGGCGACGATCGGCGGCAACCTGCTCCAGCGCACCCGCTGCCCGTACTTCCGGGCGGAGACGAAGCTGCCGTGCAACAAGCGACAGCCGGGCTCGGGCTGCGCGGCGAGCGCCGGCCACGACCGGACCCTGGCCGTGATCGGTGGGAGCGACGCCTGCCGGGCCTGCCACCCATCCGACCTCGCCGTGGCGCTGGTTGCCCTGGACGCGGAGCTCACCACCGAATCCCCGCGGGGCAGCCGCACCCTACCGCTGGCGCGGCTCTACCTCCTGCCGGGCGACGCCCCGGAACGGGAGACCGTACTGGAACCCGACGAGATCATCGTCGCCGTCAGGGTGCCGTCCTCCCCCGCCGCCGCGCGCTCCGGCTACCTCAAGGTGCGGGAGCGCGCCTCGTACGAGTTCGCCCTCGTCTCGGCGGCCGTCGCCGTGGAGACGGACGGGGCGCTGATCCGCGACGTCCGGATAGCCCTCGGTGGGGTCGCCCCCCGGCCCTGGCGGCTGTATGAGGTCGAACGGCGCTTGCTGGGAAGGGAGTTGACCGAGCCGGTGGTGCGGGAAGCGCTGGCGTCGGCGCTGGACGAGGCCCGCCCGCTGAAGAGCAACGGTTTCAAGATCGAGCTGGCCCGGCGCTCGACCTGCCGGGCACTGCTGGAACTCCGGGACAGAGGGGTGGTCCGCACGTGAGCACCGAAGTCACCCGCACGGACGCCTTGGCGAAGGTCACCGGTCAGGCGAAGTTCGCGGCCGACCAGACGGTTGATCCGCTGCGGCACGCGTTCCTCGTCACCGCCACCGTGCCGAGCGGCCGGATCTCCTCGCTCGCGACGGAGGCGGCGGAACGCTCACCGGGGGTGGTGGCTGTGCTCACGCACCTCAACGCACCCCGGTTGTCGCCGCCCCAGGGCCTGTACATGCACCGGCTGCTCCCGTTGCAGGACGACGAGGTGCACTACGAGGGCCAGCCGGTGGCCGTGGTGGTCGCCGAGCGTCCCGAGCAGGCGAAGGCGGCAGCGGAGGAGCTGCGCGTCAGCTACGTTCGCGAGTCGGTCCCGACGTTGCTGGACGACGCTCTCGGCGAGGCGTGGCGGCCCACTCCCATCCCGCGGTGGGGCCCTGCGGACACCGCCGTGGGGGATGTCGCCGCGGGCCTGGAAGCGGCCGACGTCGTCCTCGAACGCCACTACCGCACGGCCAACCGGCACCACAACGCGCTGGAGCCGGCCGCCACGACCGCCCACTGGGACGAGAAGGCCGGGCTCACCCTGTACGACGCCACGCAGGGCGTCGCCAACGTCCGCACCGTCGTGGCCAGTGCCCTCGGCCTGGCACCGGAACTGGTCCGCGCGCTCTCCCCCTGGACCGGCGGCGGCTTCGGCAGCAAGGGCCACGTCTGGCCGCACCAGATCATCGCCGCCATGGCCGCCCGGGCAGTGGGCGGAGGTGTCCGGCTGGTGCTGACCCGTGCGCAGAGCTTCACCTCACACGGCTACCAGCCCGCCACCCGCCAGACCGTCACCTTGGGGGCCACCACGGGCGGACGGCTGCTGGAGATCCGCCACGCCTCGGTCAACCAGACCGCGCGCTACGCCGAGTACCCCGAACTGGCCGCCACCGGCACCCGGACCGCGTACGCCTGTCCGGCGATCGAGACCACCCACCGGGTGGCACCGGTCGCCACCATCGTGCCGACCCCGATGCGAGCCCCGCACGAGGGCCCGGGCATGTTCGCCCTGGAGACCGCCATGGACGAACTCGCGGACGAACTCGACCTGGACCCGGTCGAGTTACGGCTGAGGAACTACGCGGAGACCGACCCGACCAGCGGCCGGCCGTTCAGCTCCAAGGAGCTGCGCGCCTGCTATCTGACCGGGGCCCGGGTCTTCGGCTGGAAGGACCGTCCGCCGCGCCCGCGCGCCCGGCGGGAGGGCCACGAGTACATCGGCTGGGGCATGGCCACCGCCCTGATGAACCAGTACGCCTTCCCCGCCTCGGCCAGGGTGGGTGTGGACCGCTCCGGGGCCGTACGGGTGGAGACGGGCAGCCAGGAGATTGGGACGGGCACGTACACCGTGCTCGGCCAGATCGCCGCGGAGACCCTCGGCTGTTCCCCGGACCAGGTCACCGTGATCCTGGGTGACAGCCGCCTGCCGGCCTCGGGGATGTCCGCCGGCTCCTCCACCACGCTCAGCGTGGGATCGGCGGTGCGCGCCGCGGCGGCCGACCTCCTGGAGCGGTTGGCCGCGATCGGCGGCGACCCGGCCGACCGCCCCGGACCGCCGTCCGGTGGGTCGCCCGAGGCCCGGTGGCAGCAGATGGCCCGCGGCCTGGCGGGGAGCGGTTCGAAGTGGCTGTGGGGCAGGGGCGGGTGGGCTCCGGAGGACAACGGCTCGTCCCCGCACACGTTCGGCGCGGTCTTCGCCGAGGTGGCGGTCGACGCCGAACTGGGGCTGACCCGAGTGCGCCGCGTGGCCGGCGCGTACAGCGCGGGACGGATCATCAATCCGCTGACCGCCCGCAGCCAGATCATCGGCGGGATCGTGTGGGGCATCGGCCAGGCACTGCTGGAGCAGTCGCACACGGATGCCGGACTCGGCCGGTTCGTCTCCAAGAACCTGGCCGGCTACCTCGTGCCGGTCCAGGCCGACGTTCCTGACGTGGAGGTGGAGTTCATCGAGGAGTACGACGCCTTGAGCGGCACGATCGGGGCGCGGGGCGTCGGTGAACTCGGGGCGGTCGGCGTGTCGGCGGCGATCGCCAACGCCGTCCACCACGCGACCGGCATCCGGGTCCGGCAACTGCCGATCGCCCCCGAGGCCCTCCTGATTCCGGACGCGTGATCGTGACGGCCTTACCGGTGCCCTTGCGGAACCGTCACCGCGTCCGGCACCCGCGGGGCGGGCAGCGTCCGCCGCTCGGACCTGGCCTGGTGGCCGGGGCGTTCCGCCCCGCGGTGGGCGGTCGGGGGTTCCGGCTTCTCCAGGGCCGAGAACGCGAAGGCCGCCGACACCAGTGCCAGGTGCCGGTGCCAGCCGCCGAACGACCGTCCGCCGAAATCGTGGACGCCGAAGTCGCTTTCGAGTCGTTCGACGTCCTGGCCGTGCCGACGCAGCACGGGCAGCGCCAGACCGAGGATGCGCAGGTCCCACGGGTCGATGTTCGTCACCCAGTGGCGCGCCGGGTCGTCGCGCTGGATCGGTTGCTGGGTCACGACCCTGATCGCCGAGTGCGCGGTGCCGCGATCAGCGAGCTGGACGACCGAACTGGTCACCCTCCCCGGAGTGGCGGCGATCTGGCCTTCCTCCGGAAGCGCCGACGCGTCGACGCAGACGAGGAAGTCGATGTCCCGCTTGGCCAGTTCCCGGATCAGACGCTCGGCCCTCGGCCATCCGGAGCAGTCCGCGACCACCGGGCGCCGGGGCAGATCGCCTCTGCGGATCGCCGCGTCCAGCAGATCGACACCCGCCTCCCAGCCGTGCTCCAAGCGGTACTCCTCCGGCACCCCGGCGCCTTTGCGCAGCTCTCGGTCGACCATCCAGCGCCCGCGCAGCAGTATCCGCCAGTCGACGGGAACGCTGGACCGCTGCGAGGAGAGGAAGAGCGCGACGCCCATCTGACCGTTGATCGTCCGGCCGGACCGCCGGACGAACCAGCGGCCGGCACCCACCGACGCGTCACCGCGCTTCCGGATGAACACGCTGTCCAGCACCCACAGTTCCGGCGGCAGCCTGCTGGAGACCACCGGGGTACAGCGCCGCGCGACCGTCGGCGCGATCGGCTCCCGCCGTACGCACCGCCACCGCCTCGACCGGTTGCGGGAAGCGGGCCTCGGCGACACCGAACTCGCTCGCCTGCACTCGCCGATCGGCCTCGACCTGGGCGCGCGCACTCCGGAGGAGACCGCCATCGCCATCGCCGCCGAGATCGTCGCCCACCGCCGCGGCGGCGGCTGCCTTCCGTTGAGCGCCACCGACACCCCGATCCACCACGAGCCGTCGCGGCACACGATCCCCACACCCGAACGGGCAGCGCGACAGGCCTCCAGCGCATTCGCGTGGTAATAGCCGGACGATACCGATCCGTCCGCTCATGGCCATTTGCGTCGATTCAGCACGATGACATAGCGGTGACGCGGGCGCGGGCGAAGTCGCCGATCCCGGCCGCCGACTCCGCGACCGCGAATCAAGCCGCCGGAATACGGAAGGAAAAATTCCGATTGCAATTGCATCACCGCACCCCTCCTCTCCCGGATGATCATTGGTCGATTGCACAGAAAGAAACCCATGATATTGCAAAAACCGCAGTTCAGCGCACCAGGCGTCGTTTGGCCGAGCATCGCTATCCAAAACGGCGAACCGCGGCAGCCTTGACAACAAGGCGGTCGAGCAACAGGCTATAGAAGGCATAGCCAGCATTCGACCGGTCAAATCGCTGCGCAGATTCTCGCCACTCAATCGGTCGGAAATCTGCCGCCAGGACGAAAGGTTGAGATCATGGTAGCTCCTGTTGCTGAGGGAACTCAGACAACTTCCGCAGGAATCGTCTTCGATGCGCTCATCGGGCGCCTCAGCTACGACGAGGAATTCGCAAACGCACTCACCGCGAACCCTGGCGACATGCTCGACCTCGCCGGCCTGCACCTCGACAAGTCGAGCGTCGAACTGTTCATCAAGAGTGACCCGCAGCGCTTCGACCTCATCTGCGACCGACTCGCGGAACTGGTTCACCCCGACGTGATCGTCGCGGTGTCGGCGCCTACCTGCGACTGAGCGACTGGGCGCCCGGCCGAATTTCTTTTGGCCGGGCGCTTTCGGCCGCTTGGTCCTTCCATGACCAGGTGTCCGATCTGCCCGCTGCTCCAGTGACTGCTTTGAGGAGGACGTCATCGTGGCGCGCATTGCTCTAGTAAATCTTGCCAGTATGCCGATGCCCGGGAACGAGCCCATCTTCCCTATCGGCGCGCGCTGCTTGCAGTCCGCGCTCGAACTGGCCGGACACGAAACCCTCCTGGTGGACTTCGTCGAGACACCGAAGGCCTTCGACGATCTGTCCTGGGCCTCGCAGCACTGGGACGTCATCGGCTTCTCGATCCGGAACATCGACCCCATCGACCTGGCCCGCGAAGGCTTCGTTCGCTACTACCAGCAGTTCATCCAGCGGGTCCGCGAGGCGGTGGGCTCGGCGGCGCCCGTCATGGTCGCGGGCGGGCCCGGCTACAGCCTGTTCGGCAGCGCCCTGCTCAAAAGGCTCCAGCTGGATGTCGGCGTGGTGGGCCCGGGCGAGACGGCAATGCTGGACATCGCCACCGATCCGGAGAAGTACCGGGGCTCAGGACGCAACCTCACCGGCGGACGTTACGAAGGCTTCCTGACCGACCGCCTCGACCATCCGGCCGCCCTCCTCCAGGCCTACGCCGGCTCCTCCACCGCCATGATCGGGATCGAGACGAAACGCAAGACCTGCTACCAGGAATGCGTGTACTGCCCGTACGCCCACATCAGCGGTGACAATCTCGGCGACCTCAAGCCCATCTCCCTGATCGAGCACGAGATCCGCGGGATATACGAGGCGGGAGTGCGCCGGATCTTCTTCACCGACGCCATATTCAACAGCGAGATCCGATTCGCCAAGCAAGTGGTCGCCCTGCTCGCCGACCTCAAACTGCCCGGCCTCACCTGGACCGGTTACTTCGCACCGCGGCCGTTCGACGACGAATTCGCCGAGCTGGTCGCCGCCAGTAACGTCGAATCGGTCCTGATCTCCCCGGACAGCCTGGACGTCGCCATGATGGGGCGACTGGGCAAGCGTTTCGACACCCGGCACGTCACCCGGTTCATCGAGCGCTGCCGCGCACACGACCTCAAGACCCGCGTCAATCTGGTCTTCGGCGGTCCCGGCGAGACCGAGGAAACGGTCCGCGTATCGGCCGAATACGTGAACGCGCACCTGCGCACCGGGGAGCCGGTCCTGAACATCGGTTTCCGGGTCCTTCCGGCCACTGCCCTGGCCCGCCAGGTCGGAATTCCGGACGACGACCTCGTCGAACCGACTTTCTACCCGTTGGACCCCGACCTGTTCGGCTGGGTGATCAAGTACTTCGATGGCCAGTTCCTCCCCAACGAACGGCTGTTGCACATCATGGTCGGCAACATCGCCAGCAAGAAGATGACCAAGGTTCCCTATCCCGAGGAATCGGCCGAAATCGCGCCGACCGGATTCCCCTATCTGGCACTGACCCGGAGGCCCGCGGATGCTTGATACCGCGTCCGGGTCCGCACTTCCACGGTCGCCGGAGGACGTGCAGGTCCTCGGCCCCGCCGACCTGCGGGACGTTGCCGACCTGGTGGCCGGGCACCGCTTCACCGATGCGATCCTCCACGCGGAGCTGTCCGACCTCGACCGCTACCGGTGGATGGGACGACGCCGGCCCGACGGCGGTCTTGCCGCAGTGCATCGTTCACTGCGCTGGGGCGACTACCTGTTCCTCAAGGGCGTCTTCGTCCATCCCGAGGCCCGCGGCGGTGACCACGCCCTGCGTCTCGCGTTCGCACTGCGCCGCCTGGCACAACGAGCAGGACTGCGCGGGATCGCCGCCTGGGTCTCCGAAGGCAGCCCGGCCCAACTCGTGCTTGCCGAGCGATTGCGACTGCGGCGGGCCGGCGACCCGCTCCACCTGTTCGCGCTGCCCTTTGCGGCCCTGCCGGAAGGCGAAAAGACCGGAGACGGCCCGCCGTCACCGTCCTTTGCGCTCGGGCGGATCGAGGACCTTCTTTCCCCCGACCGCGGCAAAGGGCCGGGGGAAGCTCTGGTGCCGGATCTGCTGCCCGTCCCGCCCTTGACCGGCAGCCCCCCGATCGCCGCCCACCGGGCGGTTCTCGATCGGGACCGCCTGCTCCTCGGTGCGCTTCCCTGCGCAGCGGTGAGTGACGTCGCGGCTCTCCTGGCGGAACTCGCGCCGTTCGCCACCGTATTGGACATGCCGGAGATCGAGATTCCGGTGCCGCTTTCGGCCATCACGCTCATGCTGTGGCTGGGCGGTCGCAAGGGGCGGCGGGTGAGCGGTCGGCCGGTCCACGTCGGCCGATACGAATTCTGACCTCAGAAGGGACAAGCGATGGGAACACAGGCTCCCGAAGCCGCTCAGCGAGGCGCCCAGGACGGATCGAACGCGGTCGCCGAACTCCTTGACGACTACCCCGCCGTACGCGACGGCCAGTGGCTGTATCTCGTCATACCGAGGTCCATGCACGCCATACGTGTTCCGGCTGACCAGGAGGCGGCCGCCCCATGGCGTCAGGTCCTGGCCGACTACCCCTCCCTGCGGGACACACGGCTGTACCGGCGTCAACCCGACCCCTGGGGCGTCACCCTGGTGGTCGGCCACCGGTGCAACCTCAGCTGTGTGTACTGCTTCAGCGAAGTGGGCCACAGCACCGCGAGTCTGGAAGCGGACCGCATGCTGGCCATCGTCGACCACACCCTGGAGCGTCGACCCGGTCCGCAGAACAAGCTGTTCGGGGTCAACTTCTTCGGCGGGGAACCCACCCTGGCCATCAGTGACATCGAGAAGGTGGTCGAGCACACCGAACGGGCGTGCGCGGCCAAGAACGTCACTCCCTACTTCACGATGGTCACCAACGGCACCGCGCCTCTCGCGGTGCTGCAGTACCTGGTGGACCACCGTTTCACGCTGACCGTGTCGATGGACGCGGCGCCGAAACGCCAGGGCGAGCAGAGGATCTACGGCAAGCGCCACAACGTCGGCCAGACCATGGACACCATCAGGTTCCTCGCGGAAGCCGGTGTCCCCTACCGCGTCCGGTCCACGGTCACCGGCGAGACCGTGCACCACATGGGAGAGACCGTCGGGTTCTTCGCCGACCTCGGCGCCAACTTCGTCCACTTCGAGCCGGTCGGACCGGTCGGGACCACGACGCCGGGACGGCTGTCCCGCTACTCCGAACCCTCGGCCGAGGACTACGCGGAGAACCTGCTGCGCGCCATGGACGTCGCTCGGGGCATCGACGCCAGCGTCTTCAGTTACGCCTTCCAGCACCTGCTGTCCAGCCCGCCCCGCTCCTACTGCGGACCGATGAGCAGCGGGGACTCCTACCACGTCCTCAACGCCACCGGCGAGCTGATCATGTGCCCCGAGATGCAGGACCCCGCCCGCAACAAGCAGTACGGCCACAACGTCGGGCAGGCCACCGACCGCAACGTGGTGTTCGTGGACCTGCTGCGCAAGGACCAGATCGGGCAGGCGGCGCTGCCGTCCCAGCACCAGTCCTGCCAGACCTGCTACGCGCGCGACATCTGCGACAGCGGGTGCCCGTCACGCAACATCCAGGCCACCGGCAGTCTCACCAAGCTGGACCGGTACTCCTGCGCCGTCGCCAAGCGGGTGTGCGCGGACGTCCTGCGCCGCTTGGCGGTCGAGACCTTCCGTTCCGTGGAACCGACCGCGGAGCCGCTGGTGAAACCCATCTCGCTGCCCCGGGAGCTCTGCTCCGTGCCGCTGGTGGGCAGCGCGATCGGCATCCTGCAACGGGCCAGGGTCGTGTTCGCCCTGACCGGAGAGCGCCTCGACCCGGCCGTCGACACCGAGATCGCCCGGCTCACCCGGCTCGGAGCCACCCTGTGAGTTCCATGCGCTCGTGGCCGAATCCCCTGGTGCCGGTGGGGGATCGGCCGCCACCCATGGAGGAGGGCGTGCGCCTGGGTGCCGCCAACCTCCGCAGGGCACTTCGCCGGTTGGGCACGGACCGGGCGCCGGTGCCCGGCACTTCGACGGTCGAGCTCCGCCTCGGTGCGCGGACCACCACCATGGTGGTGCACGTGCCCGAGTCGGCGGGCCCTCGCCCGCCGGCCCTGATCGTGCTGCACGGCGCCGCGAACACCGGGGCCAGAATGCTGCCGTCCTTCGTCGGGATCAGCGAACGGCTGGGCATGGTGCTGCTCTGCCCGGACGCGCAACTGCTCGACGACGTCGTGGGGAAGCTGGACGTGAGCGGCGTCTTCGCCAAGCACTTCCGCCACCCGCGGTGGAGCGGCCGCGACGACGACTTCCCGGTGGCGGCCCTGCGTTGGGCTCTGGAACACCTGGACGCGGACCCGGACCGTATCGTGCTGGCCGGCGTGTCCATGGGCGGACTGGCGTGCTGGAACCTCGCCATGCGGGGGTGGCCGCGGTTGGCGGCGGCGGTGCCGATCAACGGCGCCCTGTCGATGTGGGAAGCGTTCGGCAGCGACCGGCGCACCCGCTTCCTGCTGCACAACGTGCTGCCGCTACCGCTGTTCGTCATCCACGGCGCCCAGGACAAGCGCATCCCCCCGCAGTTCGACCGGACCTCCGTGACGCAACTGCGCGAGGCCGGCCACCAGGCACTGACCTACGTCGAAGTCCCCGACGGCGACCATCCACTCGGTTCGCTGCACTTCGAGGACGACGGCGAGCTGGTCGCGAGCCTGTCGGCCTGGTTGAGGGACCGTCGGAGAGAACCGGATGTGGCACACGTGCGCCACCGCGCCCTCGACGACCGGCACGGCAGGGCCCACTGGGTCGCCCTGTCGGGTGTCGACCCGGCGGGCGCCGAGGTGACCGCGGAGCGCACCGACGACGACGCGTACGACCTGCGGGCCGAAGGCGCGGAGCAGGTCCGGCTCTACCTGACGAGTGATCGGCTCGACGCCGGGCAACAGGTCCGCGTCGTGGTCAACGGCGAAACCTCGACCGTCCGCTTCCGTCCCAGTGTCGACACGGTGTTCCGTACCCACCGCCGGCACTGGGACCCCGCACTGACCGCGGAGGCGGTCGTGACCCTGGACGTGCCCGGTTCGGCGCCGCGTCCCCGTGACGATCCGGAGGAAGAAAGCCCCAGCGATGCTGACACGATCTGAAGTCCGACACGCGCTCCGGTCCGTCGGCGCGGACCAGGAGGCACTGTTCGCCGAGGCGAGCCGGCTGAGGGATGAGAACTTCGACCGGGCGGTGCTCCTTCGCGGGGTCATCGAGATCACCAACGTGTGCCGGGTGAACTGCGACTACTGCCCGATGCGGCGGGACAACCTCGCTCACCTGGACCGCTTCGTCATGAGTCCGCAGCAGATCCTGGAGCGCGCGGAGCACATCCGCGGCGCGGGTATCGACATCGTCATGTTGCAGGGCGGCGAGACGCCGAGTCTCTTCCCCACCCTGCGCGAGGTCATACCGGCCCTGCGGCGCATGTGGGACGGCCAGGTGGAGATCCTGCTCAACCTCGGCAACTTCTCGCGCCGACAGTACGAGGAATTAAGGGAGTTGGGCGCCAACAGCTATATCATCAAGCACGAGACCAGTGATCCCGTGCTCTTCGAGCAGATGCGCCACGAGAAGCTGGACGCGCGGCTGGAACGGATAAGGACCCTGCTGGACCTGGGATTCAAGGTGGGCACCGGTCTCATCTCCAGCCTCCCCGGGCAGAGTCTGGAAAGCGTGATCGACGACATCGAACTCGTCGGCGAGTTGGGTGTGCAGATGTGCAGCGTGAGCCCGTTCGTCCCGGCTCCGGACACCCCGCTGATGCTTTCTCCCACCGGCGACCTCCAGCTCGCGCTCAACGTCATCGCGACCCTGCGGGTCTGCTATCCGGGCCTTCTCATACCGTCGGTCAGCGCCCTGGAGAAGACCAGTTCCGGCGGGCAGTCCCTCGGTCTGGCCGCCGGAGCGAACGTGATGACCAGCAATTTCACCGGCGACGCCAACGCGGAGCGGTACCTGATCTACGGAAAGGAACGGTTCGTGGTCGGTCTGGATCACGTGCGGGCCGTGATCGACAGCATGGGGCTGGCCGTCCGCGGGTCGGCCTTCCTGCCCGAGGGGGCAGAGTGACCCCTCGGAAAGAACGGCGGCCGCCCCTCGAACGGCGGCTGATCCTGTCCTTCGGAATCCTGTCGCTGGGCACCGGCATGTCCACCTCGGTGCTGGCCGTCTACCTGGTGCGGCAACTCCATGCGAGCGCGGGCGCCTTCGGTGTGACGATGAGCCTGGCGGCCTTGTGCGGCATGGTGTCCGGCCCGCTGGCCGGCCGGCTCGCGGACAACGGCAGCGCCCGGCGCACGTATGCCGGGCTGGTCTGCACGATGGCCGTCGCCACCGGACTGCTCGCGGTCGTGAACGCCTGGACGGCGTTCGTGCTGATCTGCCTGCTCTTCATCTGCGGTCGGGGCAGCGGCGCCGTCATGGGCGCGCTCGTACGGCGAGAGGTACCCGCCGACCGTCGGGTGCGCTACCGGGCCATGGTGAAGACCGTGAGCAACGCGGCCATGCTCATCGGTCTGAGCCTCGGAGGCGTCGTCCTGTCGCTCGACTCGCGCCCGCTGTTCCGGACCGCCTTCGTCGTCGAGGCCCTGACCCTGTGTACCGCGGGCTTCCTCGTCGCCACCGCACCCAGCGGAACACCGCAGCCCCGGGCCGCCGACGCACCGAGCGGCCAGAGCGCCGGTGCGGGCGCGGCACCCGAACCGGGCAAGTCGGGACGCCGCATGGTGTACCGGGACGGCCGCTTCCTCGGTCTGGCGGGGCTCAACGCGTTCCTGCTCCTCTACTCGTCGGTGTTCTCCGTCGCCCTCCCCCTGTGGATCTCGGCCCAGGCGTCGTCACTGCTGTGGCTGGTCTCGGTCGTCTCCGCCCTCAACATCGGCGTCGTGCTGCTGCTGCAGGTTCCGGTCTCCAAGAACCTGAGCGGCGCGGTCGCCGCGGTGCGGGCCGGGCGACGCGGCGGCATCCTGCTGGGCGCGGGCCTCGCGATGTTCGCGGCCGCCGGTGCCGTGCACGGCACCGGACCCAAGGTGGCGGCGATCATCCTGCTGGGTCTGCTGGTGGCAGGCGGCGAAGTGCTGTACTCGGCCGCGTCCTGGGAACTCGTCTACACGCTCGCGCCCGCCGAGTCCGTGGGGGAATACCAGGGCGTCTACAACATGGGCCTGGACGTCAGCATGCTGGTCGCGCCCGCACTGTTCGGCTGGCTGGCCGCTGACCGGCACACCGCCGCATGGATGGTGATGGCGGGACTCTTCGTCGCCTGCGCGCTGGCCCTGCGCCCGATCGCGGGCCGGGGCCCCCAGCCGGACCCCAGTGACGCGGAGCCGGACCGCGATGTGGCGGAGGCCGTCCGATGACCGCCCCCGGCGCACCGGCGACGCGGCGCGAACTGGCCGCGCTCCTCACCGAGGCGGGCGGCCGTCTCGACGACACCGGGATGGAGGAACTGCGGCCGCTGGTCGACGACTACGTTCAGCGGCTGGACTCCGCGGGTGCCGGTGAACGCGCGGTGATCGCGGTGACGCAGGAGCGGGCGGAGGACTTCTTCGCGGTCGTTCTCGCGGCCTGGCAGACGGACTCCGTACCGCTGTTGTGCGAAAGCCTGACGGACGCGCCGCTCGGTCCGCTCGGCGCGGAGCTGTCGCCGTCGGCGCGCGTGTGCCGGCCGGTGGGCTCCGACGTCGCGGCGGAAGGGGATTCGACCGCCATACTCCACATGACATCGGGTTCGACCGGCCCGCCCAGGATCGCCAGGCGCAGTTGCGGCAGCGTGCTCAACGAGGCCGCCGGGTACCGCACACGGCTCCCGCTCGGCCCCGACGACACCGTGTACGTGCCGACCCCGTTGACGCACTCCTACGGCTGGGGGATCGCGTTCGCCGCGCTCATGGCCGGCTCCCGGCTCGACGCGCGCCGCCTCGTGCACGCCCGACGGGCCGCCGCCCGAGCCGGAGCCTCGAGCGTCGTGGCGCTCACGGCCCCGACGGCCGACCTGCTCGCCGCCACGCCGGCGACCGCGTCCGCGGGGCCGCGGATCGCGATGGTCGGCGCCAGCCGCGTCAGCCGCGACCTGGACGAGCGGTTCGCCGCGAGGTTCGGCGTCCGGCTCACCCGGAACTACGGGTGTTCGGAGACCGGCCCGACCTTCATCGGCTCGGCCGGGCTGCCGGAAGGAGCCATCGGCACTCCCATGCCGGGGGTCACGGTGCTGGCACCGGACCCGGGAGCCGAAGGCGAGCTGCGCCTGCTGCTGGACGCGCCGGTCGAGGGCTTCCTGGGCGCGGCCGATCCGCCCCGGACCCGATGGGACACCGGCGATCTGGTGCGGCGGGGACGGGACGGCGTGGTGACGTTCGTGTCCCGGCTGCACCCCTCGGCCCGGCTCAACGACCGGACCGTGGACCTCGACGGACTCTGCCGCGCGATACGTCACGTACCCGGTGTCGTCGAGGTGTTTCCCGTCGTCCTGGTCCGCTCCGCCGGTGAGACCGAGGACCTGTACGCCGTCGTGCAGGGCGAGGGCGTCGACCGGGCCCAGGTGGAGCGGAGCCGTTCGACGTTCCCGGCCGGCACGGGCTCCGTCCGGCTGGTCCACTGCGACGAGTTGCCCGTGACGGCCGGCGGAAAGGTCGACCGGGCCCACGTCATCAAGCTCATCGACGCGGAATGGCCGGGACGATGAGCGGGCCCCCACCGGACCGGGACCGGGCGCGGGAGACCAGGCGTGCGATGGCCCGGATCGTCGCGGCCAGGCTCGAACGCAGTGGGGTCCGCGGAATCCCGACCGACGCTCTGTCGGATGACCCGCGGCTCAGCCAGGCCGACTTCGCGGCACTGGGACTCAACTCCGTCGACTGGATGGGCCTGGCGACCGAGGTGGAGGACGCGTTCGGGATCGAGCTCCCGGACGAGGTGCTGCTGGACCCGGAGCACCGCTCGGTCGCGGGATGGAGCGAGCACGTGCACCACCTGATCCGGCCGCGGACGGCCACCGTGGCTGAACCGGAGCGCGGCATCGACGACGATGCGCGCGGGAAGAAGGGCGATCCATGCGAATGACAGAGCGCGGCGAGCGCTACGTGGTGTACGACGACTTCCTCCCCCCGGCGGTCTTCGACCAGGCGGTGGAGCTGATGGAGCGCTCGGCTCTGGGCGAGACCGGAAGCGTGATCTCCGCCGAACTCGACGGCCCGGCGCACCGGACCCGGGGCATGCACTTCCCCGCGTCCATCGGCGAGACCCGGACCAGTGGACGGCCCGCGGTGTTCACCCGCATCACCCAGGCCGTGCGCACCGAGACCGGGCTGTTCGGCGCGGCCGGTATCGACTGGGACCGGCTCACCTTCACGTTCTGGCAGTACCCCGCCAACAGCCGGCTGGGCTGGCACAACGACGCCGGGCGCGGCCGTCGCGGGGAGTACATCCTCTATCTGCACCGCGAGTGGGACATCTCGTGGGGTGGTGAGTTGATGCTGATCGACCATGAACCGCGCACCCTTCTCCCCGCGGCCGGCAACGGGCCGGACCCGGAGGAGACCACCGCGAGCGGCTCCGCGGGCCTGGTGAACAAGATCCTGCGCACGTGCGAGCGGAGCCCCGTCGCCGTACTGCCCCGGCCCAACCGCCTGGTCATGGTGATGTCGGACACCCTGCACACCATCCGGAGAGTGGACCACACCGCGGGTGAGAACCGGCGCTGTTCGCTGACCGGCTTCGCCTACCTCAACAGGAAGTTCCAGCCGGATTCCGAGCGCAACCGGGATCTGGCCAGGAACTCCATCCTGAACAGCACCACCCCCTGAGACGAGGGCGCAGGCCGGACGTCCGCAGGGTGTGTCCGCATCCGTCACCACTGTCCCCCTTCCCTCTCCGGAGGAATGCCCGTGAACGCATCACAGCCCGTCGTCACCGACAGGCGGCGGTTGCATGTCGTGTCCCAGGAACTGGCGCCGCGCAGGCTGGAGTCGGACGGCGCCGGACGGCGCTACGCGACCTTCGAGGTCCGGCCGCTGTCCCCTCTCATCGGGGCGGAGATCCGCGGGGTCGACCTCGCCCGGCCGGTGGACGCCGACACGCTGACCGAACTGAGACGGGCGTTCCTCGACTGGAAGGTCCTCTTCTTCCGCGACCAGACGCTCACCGCCCGTCAGCAGGCCGCGTTCGCCCGGAACTGGGGGGAACTGCAGGCGGCCCACCCCCAGCGCAGGGCCGAAATCGACGAAGTGGCGCGGCTGGAGCACGACCGGGACAACCCCGGAAGTGAGAACGTCTGGCACAGCGACGCGTCGTTCTACGAGGCACCGCCGCTCGGCGCCGTCCTGCGCGCCGTCGACCTGCCGCCGCTCGGCGGTGACACCTTGTGGGCCGACACGGCCGCCGCCTACGACGGGCTCCCGCAAGACGTCAAGGAGCGCCTTGACGGGCTCCGGGCGGTCCACGAGCTTCCCGCGGCGAGCGGCAGCATCGCCGTCCTGCTCAGGAGCATCAACGCGCGGAGCGGCCGGCCTCCGGTCGAGCATCCCGTGGTCCGCACGCATCCGGAGACAGGTCGCAAGTCCCTCTACGTGAATGCCGCGTTCACCTCCCACCTCGTCGGTCTCCCCGACGACGAGAGCGAAGAACTCCTCGGCTTCCTGCTCCATCAGCTGTCCTACCCGGAGTACCAGGTGCGCTTCCGCTGGGAGGCAGGGTCCGTGGCCTTCTGGGACAACCGGACCACCGTTCACTACGGGGTCAACGACTACTTCCCGCAACACCGTCTGATGGAGCGCGTCGTCATCGCCGGCGACCGTCCGGAGTGACCGGGACAGCACCCGCCGGCCGGTCACCCCCTGCCCGTGACGGGTCGTGGGGGCGAGGGCGAGCGTGTCGGTGGTCATCGGGCAACCTTCTCGATGGTGTCCGCGGGGGTGCTGTGGTACTCCACGGCGTCGTGCGTGAGTTGCATGAACGCGGTCTCCAACGAGACGGACTGCGGGGCGAGTTCGTACCGCGCGATACCGAGCCGCCGGCCCATACCGAGGGAGAAGGCGCCGACCCGCTTGTGGGCCACGCTGCCCAGCCCCGCCGGCTCGATCACCTCGTCCACCCGGCGGCGCGGGATGCCGTGCGTGTGGGCGAGCGCCATCAGGTGCCCGAACGCGCTCCGCCCGGGGTGGACCGCCTTGGCGTCCAGCAGGACACCGATCTCCCGCAGCGGGGCCCGATGCTGTGCGTACGAGCGACCGCCGACGGTGACCGAGCCCTTGGTCGGCGCGTCCGAGCCGACGATCATGCGCATGGTCGTGGACTTTCCCGCGCCGTTCGGCCCGAGGAAGCCCACGATCATGCGCATGGTCGTGGACTTTCCCGCGCCGTTCGGCCCGAGGAAGCCCGTCACCTCGCCCGGCCGCACGGAGAACGACAGCCGGTCGACCACCGTCTTGTCCCCGTACCGCTTGGTCAGCCCGCGCGCTTCAATCATCCCTGTGGTCCTCTCGCGTCTCACGCCCGGTCGCGAAGCCTGCCGCGACCGGCCTCTTCGACGCTACGAGCACGAGCGGCCGTCTCCCTGGAACCACGGGCGACCCTTCGCAGGCCCACTGGTACCGCGGTACCAGTGGGCCCTCATCAAGCGGAATGACCGGCCGTGCCCGCCCACCTGTTCCGGCTGGCGGTGATCCGCCGCCGCGCGACGCCGGGGACCGTCGCGACGGGTCGCGCGCCTATCCGCGCCCGGTCGCCTGCTCGTCACCCGCAGATCGCCTGCCGCTCACCCCGACTCGGCAAAGTTGGCTGTACAACTTGACCGACCCGACCCACCGAGGGGAACAGCATGGCGGCGCAACCAGCGGTCGTACCTGCCACTCGTCACCTGTCCGCACGGATCACCGCCCTGCCGGCGGCCTGGCTGCGGGACAACTGCCCGTGTCCCGAGTGCCGCGATCCGCGCACCGGCCAGAAGCTCTTCCAGATCACCGATCTGCCGCGGGGACTCGCCGTCGAGGAGGTGGTGGAGCCGGGCCCCGACTCGCCCTGCGTAGAGGTCGGATGGGCACCGGACGGCCACCGGTCCCCGTACACCGTCGGCTGGCTGGACGCCCACCGCCCCGCGGACTCCCCCCTCACCGGGGACCGGCGCACCGAGACGGGGAAGGAGCTGTGGAGCGCGGCGGATCTGGCGGGGCGCCTGCCGGAGGCGGCCTGGGACGACTACCTCGCCGACCCCGCCCGGCGCGCCCGGGTGCTCGAAGCCTTGCAGCGGCTGGGCTTCGCCCTGCTGCGCGAGGTGCCGGTGCGGGAGGGCCAGGTGCTGGCGGTCGCCGAGACCTTCGGTCACGTCCGGCAGACCAACTACGGCCGGCTCTTCGACGTCAGGGTCGAGCCGGACCCCAACAACCTCGCCTTCACCTCGGCGCGGATCACCCCGCACACGGACAACCCCTACCGCGACCCGGTCCCCACCGTGCAGTTGCTGCACTGCCTGGAGAACTCCGCGTCCGGCGGCGACTCCGGGCTCGTCGACGGCTTCCACGCGGCGGCGCTGCTGCGGGCGGAGGACCCCGAGGCGTTCGCGGTGCTGACCGGTACGCCCGTCCCGTTCGTCTTCCGTGACGACCGCACCGAACTGCGCGCGGACCGCCCGCTGATCGAGGTGGACGCGCGCGGACGGATTCGCGAAGTCCGTTTCAACAACCGGTCGTTCGGCACGGTACGGCTGCCCGCGGCGGAGCTGGACGCGTTCTACGCCGCCTACCGCGCCTTCGGCGAACTGCTGCTCCGGCCCGGCCTGCAACTGGACTTCCGGCTGGCCCCGGGCGACTGCCTGGTCTTCGACAACACCCGCCTGCTGCACGCCCGTACCGCGTTCGCGCAGGACGGCTCCCGGCACCTGCAAGGCGCGTACGCCGACCTGGACGGGCCGGCGAGCTGCCTCGCCGTACTGCGCCGGGCGGATTCGCCGGCCCCGCTGGCCGCGCTCTTCGACGGGGCCGGGGCGGCGGAGTACCTGGGCGAAGAGGTCACCATGGCCGCGCACATGCTCCAGGCGGGCGCGCTGGCCGAAGCCGCCGGCGCCCCGCCGCACCTGGTGGCGGCGGCCCTGCTGCACGACGTCGGCCACTTCGGCGAGCACGCGACGGGCGCCGAAGCGACGGCGGACGCCGACCCCGCAGCGGACACCGACACCGACGTCACGGAATACGGCGACACCCGGCACAGCCACACCGGCGCCGACCTCCTCGCCCGCTGGTTCGGGCCCGAGGTCACCGAACCGGTACGGCTGCACGTCGCCGCGAAGCGGTACCTGTGCACGGTGGAGCCGGGCTACCGGGAGGGCCTGTCCGCCGCCTCCGAGCACACCCTGCGGCTGCAGGGCGGCCCCATGACCGAGGCGCAAGCCGCCGCCTTCGCCCGCCGGCCGTACGCGGCCGACGCGGTGGCCGTACGCCGCTGGGACGAGCAGGCCAAGGAACCGGGCGCCGCCGCACCGGAGTTCGGCCACTTCCTGCCGCTGCTCACCTCGCTGCTGCACGGGTAGCGCCCTGGCCACGGGGGGCGCCGCGCCCGGCCGGTCGGGCGGGAGCGGCGCACCACGCCGTCGGGGGTCAGGGCGTACGGCGGTGGCGACGGCCGAGCGCCGACGCGGCTATCGAGTTGTGCACCGTGAACGCGACGGTGCCGGGAAGGTAGCGGTCCTCCGACCACTCGACGGGTGCCCCGACCGGGTCGGTGGAGCGGCGGCGCTCGCGCAGCAGCGCCTGCCCCTCGCCGCATTCCAGCAGCCGGGCGTCGTCGGTGTCGGCGAGCACGAGGTCGATGGTGTGGTCGGCGTCGGCGAACACCACCCCCTGCTCCTGGAGCGGTTCGGTGTGCGAGACCGCGTCGGCGGGGATACCGGCCACCAACTCCCCCACCCACACCGGGTAGACGCTGCGTTCGACCATCACCGGGCGGCCGGACAGCGTCCGCACCCGCAGCACGACGACGACCTCCGCGCCCGGTTCAAGGCGCAGTTGCTCCCTCTCCCGCGCGTCGGCGGCCCGCCGCTCGATCCGCTCCACCCGCCCGCCGGGCTCCTCGCCCACCGAGCGCGCCCAGCTGGTGAAGCTGACCAGCTCCGCGAAGCTCTGCACGCGCGTCGTGGCGAGCACCACCCGCCGGGTGCCGCGGCGGGAGGTGACCAGGCCGTCGGCGCGCAGCGACCCGAGGGCCTGCCGGATGGTGCCGCGGGAGACGCCGTACCGCTCCGCCAGCGCGCTCTCGGCCGGGAGCTTGCCGCCCGATCCGTACTCGCCGGCGGCGATCGCCTCGCGGAGGTCGGCCGCGACCCTGCGATAGAGCGTGCCCTTCCCCGGCACCGCGCTGTCACCTTGCAACGTCGCTCCTCGTCACCGCGCCACGGTCGAGCCCTTCCGCTCCGCTGGACCCTATCCGCTCTCCGTCACCAGGCGTCCCCCGCGACGGACCGCCGGCGCCGCCCGGACGCCGACATTTCGCCACCGTCTCCCGGCCGTCGCCGTGCCGTTCACCCGCCGGACACGGGCGTCGGGCGTACTGGCGAAAGTTGTACAGCCAACCTCGGCGTTCGTTCCGTCGGCGGTCATCCGACCCGCCCTCCGCGCGCCGCTCCCCAGGAGGAATCCCGTGACAGTCCCTCGTGTCCGCGTTGCCGCCATGGCCGCCGGGCTCACCGCCGCGGCGCTCGCCCTGACCGGGTGCGGCTCCGCCTCAGGCACCGCGGCCTCCGCGGGCGGCAGCGGCAAGAGCGCGGCGACCGCCGCCTCCGCGGCGGACTTCGGCGGCATGCCCGCCCTGGTCGCCGCCGCCAAGAAGGAGGGAACGCTCAACGCCATCGCGCTTCCCCCGGACTGGGCCAACTACGGCGCCGTCATCAGCGCCTTCGAGAAGAAGTACGGGATCAGGGTCGCCGACGAGAACCCGGACGGCGCCAGCCAGGACGAGATCACCGCGATCACCTCGCGCAAGGGCCAGGGCCGCGCCCCCGACGTGGTCGACCTGGGCAACTCCTTCGCGCTGAAGGCCGCCTCGCAGGGCATCCTCGCGCCCTACAAGGTCGCCTCGTGGGACGACATCCCCGCCGCCCAGAAGGACCCGGGCGGCCTGCGCTACGACGACTACGGCGGCTACGTGTCCATCGGGTGCGACGCCAAGGCGGTCAAGGAGTGCCCGACCACCTTCGCCGACCTGCTCAAGCCGCAGTACAAGGGCAAGGTCGCGATGAACGGCGACCCCACCAAGTCGGGTTCGGCGTTCGGCGGCGTCTACGCGGCCGCGCTGGCCAACGGCGGCTCGCTGGACGACATCCAGCCCGGCCTGGACTTCTTCCACAAGCTGAAGGCGAACGGCAACTTCAACCCGGTGGAGTCCACGCCGGCGACCGTCGAGAAGGGCGAGACGCCGATCAGCATCGACTGGGACTACCTCAACGCCGGCTACGCCAAGGAGTTCGCGGGCAAGGGCCTGGACTGGCGGGTGGCCGTGCCGGCCGACGGCCAGTACGCCCAGTTCTACAGCCAGGCGATCAACAAGTACGCCCCGCATCCGGCGGCCGCCCGGCTGTGGGAGGAGTTCCTCTACAGCACCGAGGGCCAGAACCTGTGGCTGCAGGGCTACTCCCGCCCGGCGGAGCTGCCCGCCATGACGCAGAAGGGCACCGTGGACAAGGCCGCCGCCGCGAAGCTCCCGGCGGTCTCCGGCAGCCCGCGGTTCCCGACCACGGCCCAGGTCGACGCGGCACAGAAGGCCGTGCTCGCCGGCTGGGCCAAGGCCGTGAGCTGACCGGCACCATGACCACGGCTCGCGCCGGGACCGCTGCCGCCCCCACCCCCCGCAAGGCCACTCCCCGCAAGGCCACCTCCCGCGAGGCCGGCCCCCGCCGCCGGCCGCGCGCCGCCGGGTGGCTCGCCGTCCTGCCGCTGATCGTCTTCGTCCTGGTGGTCTTCGGGCTGCCGGCCTTCGCGATCGTCACCAACGCCTTCAGGACGTCGGCCGGCACGCCCGGCGGCCGGCACTGGACCACGGACAACCTCAGCCAGTCGGTGCACGGCGCCTACCTCACCGCGCTGTGGGGCAGCGTCAAGCTCTCCGCCCTGACCGCCGCCGTCGGCGTGCTGGCCGGCCTGCCGCTCGCGCACGCCGTCGTGACATCGCGCTTCCGCGCGCTGCGGGAAGGCGTGCTCGCCGCCTCCGGCGTGCTGGCCAACTTCGGCGGCGTGCCGCTCGCCTTCGCCTTCGTCGCCACCCTCGGCAACTCCGGCGAGCTGACCCGCGCCCTGAATCTGGGCGGGCACGGCTGGAGCCTGTACTCCTTCACCGGCCTGAGCGTCGTCTACCTGTACTTCCTCGTGCCGCTGATGGTGCTCACCATCACCCCCGCGCTGGACGGCCTGCGGGCCCAGTGGCGCGAGGCGGCACAGAACAGCGGCGCCACCAGCCGCCAGTACTGGCTGCACGTCGCCCTGCCGGTCCTCGCCCCCTCCCTGATGGGCGGCTTCGTCCTGCTCTTCGGCAGCGCCTTCGCCGCCTACGCCACCGCGGCCGCGATCGTCGGCAGTTCCGTGCCGCTGATCACCCTGCAGATCGCCAACGCGCTGTCCGGCAACGTGCTGGCCGGACAGGGCAACGTGGCCCTGGCGCTGAGCCTGGACATGATCGTGATCGCGGGCGCGGTGATGGCCCTGTACATCCCCCTCCAGCGCAGGAGCGCACGATGGCTGCACTGACCCCGCCGGCCGCCGGCGCCGCGCGGCCCGCGCGGGCACCCGGCGGCCGCCGCCGGCCCCGGCTGTGGCGCGGGGTCGTGGGCCTCGTCGCCGCGCTGTACTTCCTCGGCCCCATGGTCTTCTCGGTGCTCTTCACCGTGGACGTCCCCGGCCAGGGACTGACCCTCGGCTCCTACCGCGGGATACTCGGCGCCGAGGGCTTCGGGAGCAGCCTGCGGCTGACCCTGGAGCTGGCCGCGGCCACCACCGCGGTGACCCTGCTGCTGCTCGTGCCCGCGCTGATCGCCGTGCGCCTGACCGCTCCCCGGCTGCGGGTGCTGGTGGAGGTGCTCTGCTCGCTGCCGCTGGTGGTGCCCGCGGTGGCGCTGACGGCGGGCATCAGCTCGGTGTTGCAGTGGGGTCCCGACGACTTCGCCGACACCCCGCTCTTCCAGACCTTCAACGCCGTCCAGAACCCCGGCTTTCCGGTGGTCCTGCTGCTCGCCTACGTACTGATGGCCCTGCCGCTGGCGTACCGGACGCTGGACGCCGGGCTGCGCGCGGTCGACCTCACCACCCTGGTCGAGGCCGCCCGCAACTGCGGGGCGAACTGGCCGCGCGCCGTCGTCCAGGTGGTGCTGCCGAACCTGCGCGGCGCCCTGCTGAACACCTGCTTCCTCACGCTGGCCCTGGTGCTGGGCGAGTACACCGTCGCCTCGATCCTCGGCTTCCGGCCGTTCGCGGTGTGGATCGTCTCCCTCGGCGGCAGCGACGCGCAGATGTCGGTGTCGGTCTCGGTGCTCAGCCTGGTCCTCACCTGGGTGCTGCTGCTGGTGCTCGCCGCCGCCGGGCGCGGCCGATCGGCCCGTGCCTCCGCCGGCACCCGTACCTCCCGCGGCGAGCGGAGCGATCGCGGCCCCCGCGGCGCCCGCACCGCACCGACGCCCACCGCCGAGGAGAACTCATGACCGCCACCACCGCGGCAGCCCAGGCCGCCGCGCACGCGCCGGGAACCGGCGGCGCCACCGTCGAACTCCGCGGCCTGCGCCGTACGTTCGGGAGCACGGTGGCGCTGGACGGGCTGGACCTGGCCGCCGGGCCGGGCGAACTGCTGGCGCTGCTCGGCCCGTCCGGCTGCGGCAAGACCACCGCGCTGCGCATGGTGGCCGGTTTCGAGCATCCGGACGCCGGCGACGTGCTCGTCGACGGCGAGGACATCACCGGCGTGCCCGCCCATCGGCGCGGCGCGGGCATGGTGTTCCAGTCCTACAGCCTCTTCCCACACCTGACCGCCGCCGGGAACGTCGCCTTCGGGCTGCGGATGCGGGGCGCCGGCAAGGCCGAACAGCGCGGCCGGGCCGGTGAGTTGCTGGACCTGGTAGGCCTGGCCGACCTCGCGGGGCGCTACCCGCACCAGCTGTCCGGCGGGCAGCAGCAGCGGGTCGCGCTGGCCCGCGCGCTGGCGCTGGAACCGCGCGTACTACTGCTGGACGAGCCGCTGTCCGCTCTCGACGCCAAGGTCCGGCTGGCGCTGCGCGAGGAGATCCGCCGGCTCCAACTCGACCTGGGGATCACCACGTTGTTCGTCACCCACGACCAGGAGGAGGCGCTGTCGATGGCCGACCGGGTGGCCGTCCTGCGCGCCGGGCGGCTCGAACAGGTAGCGTCCCCCGCGGAGTTGTACGCCCGTCCGGCCACCGCGTTCGTCGCGGAGTTCGTCGGCACCATGAGCCGCATCCCCGCGGCCAGGGCCGGCGGCGGCCCACAGGTCGAGGTGCTGGGCGCACGGCTGCCGGTGCAGGGCGAGCTGCCCTCCGACGGCGAACTGGACGCCCTGGTACGGCCCGAGGCCGTGCGGGTCACCGCCGATCCGCGCGGCGCCGCGCGGGTGGTCGCCGCGTCCTTCCTCGGCGCGGTCACCCGGGTCACCGTGCGCCTCCCGGACGGCACCGAGGTAAAGGCCGACGTGCCCACCGAGAGCGCCGCCGCCTTGCCGCTGGGCTCGCCGGCCGCGCTCACCCTGCCCGAGCGTCCCGTGCTGGTGGACCGCCGGGCCGCCTGACCCGCTGCCCGGCCGACTCCGAACTCCCCCTCCAGGAAGGGCATTCGTGCACTCCCGTACCGTCCGGCTCCGTCCCGCCGCCGTCCTGTTCGACATGGACGGCACCCTCGTCGACACCGAGCACCTGTGGTGGCGGGCCGTCACCGAGATCGCCGACCGGCTCGGGTACCGGTTGACCGACGCCGACCTGCCGGAGGTGGTGGGCCGCCCGGTCGGGCACACCGCCGGGTATCTCCACCGCGTCGTCGGGCCGGCCGTCACCGAGGCGAGGATCGCCGCGGAACTCGACGACGCCTTCGCCGCACGCGTGGCCGGCGACGTACAGCCGCAGCCGGGCGCGCTGCGGCTGCTGGCGGAACTGCGGGACGCCGGGGTACCCGCCGCCCTGGTCACGGCGTCCCCCCGGCGGGTGGTCGACCTGGTGCTGCGGACGCTGGGGGCGGACTGGTTCGCGCTGACCGTGGCGGCCGAGGACACCGTCCGCCCCAAGCCCGACCCGGGACCGTATCTCGCCGCGGCGGCCCGGCTCGGGGTGCCGCCCCGGAGCTGCGTCGCGGTGGAGGACAGCCCGCCCGGCCTGGCCTCCGCGCGGGCGGCCGGCTGCCGGGTGGTGGCGGTACCGTCCACGGTGCCGCTCGCGCCGGGGGCCGGCGTCCTGGTGGTCGGGAGTCTGGAGGAGGTCGACCTGGCGCTGCTCTCCTCGCTCGACGCCGCCGGGGTCTGATGCCGCCGCACCCGCCGCCGGGCCCGACCAGTTCCACGGGAGTCACGTTGCCCTACCTGCTGCTCGCCCTCGCCATCGCCTGCGAGGTCTGCGCCACCAGCTGCCTGAAACTCACCGACGGCTACACGCGGTTGCTGCCCACCGTCGGCGTGGTGATCGGCTACGTGGTCTCGTTCGTCCTGCTGGGGCGGGCGCTGACCCGGATACCGGTGTCCGTCGCCTACGCCGTCTGGTCGGGGGCCGGCACCGCGGCGGTGGCGGCCATCGGAGCGGCGGCCTTCAACGAGGCGCTGGGGTGGCCCCAGTGGACGGGCATCGCCTTGATCATCGTCGGCGTCGTGGTGCTGAACGTCCACCGCGCGTGAGCGTCGGACGTGAGCGTGGCGCGTGAGCGTCGGACGTGAGCGCACCCCGGCCTCACCCGCCCGCGTGCCCGCGTGCCCGTTCGATCCGGCCTCCGGCCTGCCCGGCCCGGTCTCCGGCCCGAATGGCGGGTGAGATGTTGCCGCGCCGGGGGGCCGTGGTGACGATGAGCGGGACGTCACCCCGGTACCGATGAGCGCGGGGCCGAACCGCGCCGGTCACGGCGAGCGGAAGGAGCCCGTGCGATGAGGGTCATGCTGAGTGCCCGAATGGACACCCAGGTCGCCAACAAGGCGATCAAGAACGGCGCCATGGAAAAGCTCATGCAGTCGCTGGCGGAGCAACTCAAGCCCGAGGCCGCCTACTTCTTCGCCCGCGAGGGCGAGCGGTGCTCCCTCTTCGTCTTCGACATGCAGGACAGCTCGCAGTTGCCCGGCATCGTCGAGCCGCTCTTCGAGGAACTCGGCGCACGGATCGAGATCCAGCCGGTGATGAACGTCGAGGAGCTCCGGAAGGGCCTCGCCGCCGCGCGCTGACCGCCCCGGGGCCTCCACGTCCACGGCCGCCCGCGTACGGAGCCGCTCGCCGAGCGGCCTCGTACGCGGGCGGCTCCATGACGCGGGGCGGCCCGGTACGCCTCGGGCCCCGCCCACTCGGCCCGCTCCCTCCGCCTACCGCCCCGCTCCCGTCGGTCAGAGTTCATCTGCGACCGGTGTGCCGCTCACCCGCGCGCTGCTGAAATGAATGGCGCCGGCGAGCAACAGGACGTGTCACAGGGCGACTTGGAGGTCCGAGCTGATGAAACTCCGGTATGCGGGAGGTGCGACCGCGGCGGTCGCCGCCGCGATGGCGCTGCTGCTGCCGCAGGCGGCGTACGCGACCACATGGACCAGGCTCCCGGACTACTCCACCTGGACCGGGATCACCGCGCTGGAGCGCGGGCAGGGCATCGCGACCGACGGCACGTACTTCTACTACTCGGGCACCTACAGCCTGGACAAGGCGACGGTCAGCGGGAACCAGGAGACCGCCTCCAACGCCCTGGCGATCCCCACCGCGTTGAGCGGCCCCTACGGCTCCGACCACATCGGTGACATCGACGTCTACGGCGGATACGTGATCGCCCCGCTGGAGGACGGCAGCGACTACCAGCACCCGCTGCTGGCGCTGTACAACACCGGCGACCTGAGCTGGACCGGGCGCTACGTCCAGTTGCCGCTGGCGCTGCTGCCGGGCGGCGTGCCGTGGGTGGCCGTCGACGCGGCGGCCGGGCTCGTCTACACCGCGGCGTGGAACCAGGACGCGGCCCTGGGCACCGACGAGTTGGTCGCCTACCGGCTCGCCGACCTGCTGTCCCTGCCGGCCGGGGCGGCGCTGCCGGTCGCCCGGACCGTCCGGCTGTCGCGGCCGCTCAGCCGAATCCAGGGCGCGGCCATGCTGAACGGCGTGCTCTACGCCTCGGTGGACGGCGACGGCGACAAGGCGGTGTACGGGATCGACCCGTCGACCGGTGCGGTCACCCGCGCCTTCTCGCAGGACGTCCAGCCCGACGACGAGGTCGAGGGGATCGCGGCGCTGGACCTCGGCCCGAGCGGCGGCCAGCTGCACGTCCTGAACGTGGGGTCCGGCTGGAAGTCGATCTTCCTCTACCTCCAGCACTACCAGCCGGCGGGCTGACCTCGCCCGTCTCCGCCGGCGCCGGCCCACCGCCGGCGCGGGCCGACGCCGTACACCAGCAGCACTGCCGTCACGGGGGACGAGCGACGGCGTAGCGCGGAACGGCCGGCGTACGCGGCGACGTACCGGCGTCCCGGCCGGGGCGCGGCGTGACGTTCGTCTCCGTCGTATGACAGCGGTCACCGTCCCGTCACAGGCGGCGCACAGCGGAAACCCCCGCGGGCGCCTCGCTGTCCTCATGAGTGTCAGCCGATGCAAGTGACCAGCTCATCGCTAGGGGAAACCATGATCCGCCGTACCGCACTCGCCACCGTCGCCCTGGGTTCCGCCGCTCTGCTCCTCACCGCGTGCGGCTCGTCCCACTCCGCCGCGAGCGGGCCGGCGAACGGTGCCAAGGCCTCCACCGCCGGTTCCGCGGCCCCCTCGAACCCGGCGAGCCCGGCGACCCCGGCGACTCCCCCGAGCAGCCCGGCCGGCGCCGGGAACGCGCCCGCCCCGAACGCGGCCGCGCCCACCACCGCACCCGCGCCCGCGCCCACCACCGCCCCGGCCGTCGCGCCCGCCGCGCCCGCTGCCGCGACCAAGACGGCGAAGCCGATACACACCCAGACCCTGGTGGACGGCAGCAAGGCCGAGATCTACAAGCTCGGCGACGAGCACTACCTCGCCAAGGTCGTCAACAACGGCGAGCTCTTCGTCACGCTGGAGACCCACGGCCACGACGCCGGGCTGGACGCCAACGACATGTTCCTCGAGCTCTCGCTGGACGGCACCCTCCACTCCTGGATGGGCGGCGGGAAGCAGGGCCCGGGCACGTTCAAGCTCGCGGGCGGCTGGACCGCCAAGGTCACGAAGATCGGCGAGCTGCGCTACCGCGCGCAGATCCTCGGCAACGAGGGCGAAGTGGACGCCACGGTGGAGACGAACCAGCACGACGTCGGGCTCGACGCCAACGGCATCTACATCGTGCTCAGCGACGGCGGCATCATCAGCGCCCACGCGTGACCGCCGGTCCGGACGGTGCCGGCGGGCCGCCGCGCGGCGATCGCACCGCGCGGCGGCCCGCCGGCACCGTGACCTGAGCGTTTCGGGCGGCCCGGGGAATCAATCAGGGCCGCCGAACGCTGTCCAGTAGGTGAAGAAGATCGGATTCCTCTCCTTCGGACACTGGTCGCCGAACCCGCACTCCGAGACCCGCACCGCCGCCGACTTCCTGCATCAGTCGATCGATCTCGCGGTCGCCGCGGAAGAGTTCGGCGCGGACGGTGCGTACTTCCGGGTGCACCACTTCGCGCAGCAGGCGGGCAGCCCCTTCCCACTGCTCTCGGCCATCGGCGCGCGGACCTCGAAGATCGAGATCGGCACCGGTGTGATCGACATGCGGTACGAGAACCCGCTGTACATGGCCGAGGAGGCCGGCGCCGCCGACCTCATCTCCGGCGGGCGGCTCCAACTCGGCATCAGCCGCGGGTCACCGGAGCAGGTGATCGACGGCTGGCGCTACTTCGGTTACGCCCCCGCCGAGGGCGAGACCGCCGCGGACATGGCCCGCCGGCACACCGAGGCGTTCCTCAAGGTGATCGAGGGCGACGGCTTCGCGCAGCCGAACCCGCGCCCGATGTTCCCCAACCCGCCCGGGCTGCTGCGGGTCGAGCCGCACAGCGAGGGGCTGCGCGAGCGGATCTGGTGGGGTTCGGGCTCGAACGCGACCGCCGTGTGGGCCGCGCGGATCGGGATGAACCTGCAGAGTTCCACCCTGAAGGACGACGAGACGGGCGAGCCGCTGCACGTCCAGCAGCGCAAGCAGATCGAGGCGTACCGCGAGGCGTTCCGAGCGGCCGGCCACCAGCGCACCCCGCGGGTGTCGGTCAGCCGCAGCATCTTCGCCCTGACCAACGACCTGGACCGGGCCTATTTCGGCCAGGACCGCGAGTCGCGCGACCAGGTCGGCATGATCGACGACACGACCAGGGCGATCTTCGGCCGGTCGTACGCCGCCGAGCCGGACGCGCTGGTCAAGCAGCTCCGGGAGGACGAGGCGATCCAGGCCGCGGACACCCTGCTGCTGACCGTCCCGAACCAGCTCGGGGTGGATTACAACGCGCATGTGCTGGAGAGCATCCTCACCCACGTGGCCCCGGAGCTCGGCTGGCGCTGACCCGCCCACCCGGGCTGCCCCGGCCCGCCGGCAACCCGGCCTGACCCGAACCGCAGGCCACCACCCAGCACCCCCGGCCCACCCAGCAACCCCCGGCCCAGCCGCTCGCCCCGGCTGGGCCGCACCCTTTTTCGGGACCGCCGCCGCGGAAGGACCGTCACCGCGCCGGCGCCGTATACGACGCGCCCGCCCGCGCCGCCGCCCCACCGTTCCGCCTGACAAGCCGCAATACTCCGCGCCACCGGTCCGGCGACCGCACGCGTCGAACGGCCGCTCCGACAGCGACTTCCGTCGACTTCAGTCAGAAATATCCTCGCACGCCACCCGCCAAGGCCGCCCCGGAAGGCGCCCGTTGGTCGGGATCGAGCCGACCTGCGCGGGCACACCGGGCAGCGCCCGCACACCAGGGCGCGAGGTCGCCCGGACTGGCCCTGACATGGGCTGACGACCACTTTTAGGCATATTCAACCCCGCTCACCGATGCCCGCGCCGGCCCCGCCCAACCGCCCGATCTCCTTGCCAAAGCGCCTATCTGACGCATCGTGCGGGTTCCGTGGGAGTCCTGAAGGAAGTCTTGACTTCTGCTCATACCAAGCTGAACAGTGTGTCAGCGAGATTTCGTCAGCCCGGCAGGCAGCCGCGATGCACGGTGCGTCGTACGCGAAGGAGACATCGTTGTCATACCTACGCAATCCGCGCACTCCGCGCATGCCACCGTCAACGGTGCCGGCCTGCTCCCCCATGAACCTGTGCCCCAGCGGGGTATGACGTGAAGGAGACAACCATGCGCTCCCGAAGACTCAGATCAGCAGTTGGACGACGAGTGCTGACCGCCGCGTTGGCGGTGAGCGTGGTCGCCGGGGTGCCGGCGGTGGCGCAGGCGAGTCCGCAGTCCGCGGCGCTGTCCGCCGCGGACTCGACGCAGCCGATCTACCTGAACACGCACTACACCTTCGCCGAGCGGGCCGCGGACCTGGTGTCGCGGATGACGGAGGCCGAGAAGGTCGCGCAGCTGCAGACCAACAACGCGCCGGCCATCCCCCGGCTCGGGGTCCAGCAGTACACGTACTGGAGCGAGGGCCAGCACGGCATCAACCGGCTCGGTGCGGACACCGAGGCCGGCGGTCAGGGCGAGCTGGACGTCACGGCGACCAGCTTCCCGGTGAACTTCGCCTCCACGATGTCGTGGGACCCGGAGTTGACGTACCAGGAGACCACCGCGATCTCGGACGAGGTGCGCGGCTTCCTCGACAAGTCGCTGTGGGGGAAGGGCCAGAACAACATCGGCCCGTCCGCGTCGGACTACGGCGACCTCACCTTCTGGGCGCCGACGGTGAACATGGACCGTGACCCACGATGGGGGCGGACCAACGAGTCGTTCGGCGAGGACACCTATCTGGCGTCCACGATGGCCGACGCGTTCGTCAACGGCTACCAGGGCCAGACCCTCACCGGCAAGTCGCAGACCCCGTACCTGAAGGTCGCGGCGACCGCCAAGCACTACGCGCTCAACAACGACGAGAACAGCCGGCACACCCAGAGCGCGAACACCACCGACGCGAACATCAGGGACTACTACACCAAGCAGTTCGCCAGCCTGGTGCAGGACGCGCACGTCTCCGGTGTGATGACCTCGTACAACGCGGTGAACGGCACGCCGGCGCCGGCGGACACCTACACGGTGGACCAACTGCTCCAGGCCACCTACGGGTTCGGCGGGTACACCACCTCCGACTGCGGGGCGATCAGCGACGTCTACTCCTCCGGCGGCCACAACTGGGCCCCGCCCGGCTGGACGACCAACGGCACCACCTGGACGAACACCGCCACCGGCAAGCAGGTCCCCGCGGCGGCGGGCGGGCAGGCGTTCGCGCTGCGCGCCGGCACCCAGCTGAACTGCGCCGGCGGGGAGATGAACACGCAGAACATCGACGCGGCGATCTCGATCGGGCTGTTGACGCCCGGCGTGGTCGACAGCGCGCTGACGAAGCTGTTCACCGTCCGGATGCAGACCGGCGAGTTCGACCCGGCGAGCAAGGTCGCCTACACCAAGATCACCAAGGACCAGATCGAGTCGCCCGCGCACCAGGCGCTGGCCGAGAAGGTCGCGGCCCAGGACCTGGTGCTGCTGCAGAACGACAAGGTCTCCGGCACCTCGGCCCCGCTGCTGCCGGCGAACCCGAAGAAGCTGAACAACATCGTGATCGTCGGCAACCTGGCGAACACCACGACGCTGGGCGGCTACTCCGGCCAGCCGACGCTCAGGGTCGACGCCGTGCAGGGCATCACCGCGGCGGTCAAGGCGGCCAACCCGTCGGCGACCGTCACCTACGACGCCTGCGGCACCTCGACGGGCGCCACCACGCCCGCGGCGTGCTCGGCCGACACGCAGTCCGCGATCAAGAAGGCGGACCTGGTGGTCGTGGACGTCGGCTCGGACATGGGCGTGGCCGACGAGGGCACGGACCGCTCCACGATGGCCCTGCCCGGCAACTACGACTCGCTGATCAGCCAGGTCGCCGCTCTCGGCAACCCGCGTACGGCGCTGGTCATGCAGGCCGACGGCCCGTACGACATCCAGCAGGCCCAGAAGGACTTCCCGGCGGTCGTGTTCAGCGGCTACAACGGCGAGAGCCAGGGCACCGCGCTCGCGCAGGTGCTCTTCGGGCAGCAGAACCCGTCCGGCCACCTGGACTTCACCTGGTACGCCGACGACTCCCAGCTGCCGTCGGTCGACAACTACGGGCTCTCCCCGTCCGAGACCGACGGCCTCGGCCGTACGTACATGTACTTCACCGGCAAGCCGACCTACCCGTTCGGATACGGCCTGTCCTACTCGCAGTTCACGTACTCCGGCGTCAAGGTCGGACCCGGTTCGGTCTCCGCGGACGGCACGGTGAAGGTGGGCTTCGACGTCACCAACACCGGTACGACCGCGGGCGCGACGGTGGCCCAGCTCTACGCGGCGCCGCAGTCCGCGGCGTCCGGCAGCCAGTCGCCGAAGGAGCAGCTGGTCGGCTTCAAGAAGACGGCGGTGCTCGCGCCGGGGCACACCCAGCACGTCAACCTGTCCGTCAAGGTCGCCGACCTCAGCCAGTGGGACGAGAGCGCGCTGAAGCAGGTCGTCCAGAACGGCTCCTACCAGTTCCGCGTCGGGCCCGACTCCGCCACCGTGGCGGGCTCCGGCACGGTGCGGGTGCACGGCGCCATCACGCCGAAGGTGCGGTCCGTGACGGTCCAGCCGGACGAGGTGCTCTTCCAGCCCGGCGGCACGCTGGACCTCACCGGCACCAACCCGATGAAGGCGGCGGACACGAATCCCTCGCTGGAGCAGAAGCACGCGGCGGCGGACCACATCGTCGAGGCGGCCGACAACGACCAGTCGCTCGCCGACCTGTCGCACGCTCACGTCACCTACCGCAGCAGTGACCCGCGGGTCGCCACGGTCAGCGCGCGTGGTGTGGTCACCATGCGGGCGCCCGGTGCCGCGACGATCGACGTGACGGTGAACGGCGTGACCGGCAGCACCCCGATCGTGGTGCAGAACCCGTTCGCTCTGCAGTCGGCGGCCGTGGTGAAGCCGAACACCACGATCACCGCGACCGCGACGTTCGCCAACACCAGCGCGCAGGCCGTCCGCAAGCTCTCGCTGGGTCTCGACTCGCCGAGCGGCTGGGCGGTGAAGGCGACCTCTCCGGTGTCGCTGTCGAACGTGGCGCCCGGTCAGAAGGTGACGGCCACCTGGAGCGTCACGGTGCCGGCGTCCGCGAGTCCGGGCACCCAGGCGGAGTTGGACGCGTCGGCGGAGTTCACCGGCGGCGCCGGTGCCTACTCCGAGGCCGCGGTCAGCGCGGTCACGGTGACCTCGGGTGCCACGCCCGAGCAGGTCACCCCGGTGGTGACCGGGACCAACCCGCCGGCCGGGAAGTTCCAGGTCGTGCTGAAGAACCCGTCGGACACCCCGACCACGGTGACCGGGGTCAACTGGAAGCTCGGCAGCGCGTCGGGCACCCAGCCGGTCAGCGCGACCATCGCGCCCCAGGAGTCGGCCACGGTCGACGTGCCGGTGACGGGTGTCACCTTCGGCAAGGGCTCGTCCTTCACGGTGACCAGCGTCATCGCCGGCGACCTTCCCTCGGAAGCCCTGTCCGGGCATGTCTCCTTCCTGCCGGTGGTCAACAAGAGCCTCGGCAAGTCGTGGACGCTCGACCAGGTCGAGGACGGCCCCGCGGTGGACATGTCCGCGACCGCGGACGGGAAGTGGGTGACGCTGGACGGCTCGCAGCCGTACGGCGGCGACTCCGACCTGTCGGGCAAGGTGTGGCTCGACTGGGACTCCGACAACCTCTACATCACGGCGAACCTCACCGATGACGTCCAGTCGCAGCCCGCGACCGGAGCGGACATCTGGCAGGGCGACTCCCTGCAGTTCGCGGCGACCTCGGGCGTGCCGGGTGCCTCGGCCACGGAGAGCACCGCCTCCGCCAACGGGCACTACGAGTACGGTGCCGCCCTCACCTCGGCCGGCCCCCAGCTCTACCGCTGGACCGCACCGACCGAGGGCAGCGGAGAGGTCACCGACGCGACCGTCACCGTGACCAGGGACGAGGCGACCCACACCACGCTCTACGAGATGGCGCTCCCGTGGAGCGACGTCAGCTCGGTCCAGCCGACCGACAACACCGTGTTCTCCTTCGCGTTGGACGACAACGACAAGGACAACGGGGTGCGCAAGGGCTACGACCAGTGGGGCGACGGCATCGGCTCCAGCAAGGACGTGGCCGGCTTCAACATGGCCCAACTGATGCCCGCGAGCTGATCGCACCCGCTCCCCGCACGACCCCCTCGTGCGGGGAGCACGGTTCCACCTGACACCCACCACGGCCACCTGCCACGCTTCGATCCAGCCAAAGGACCCGAAGCGCGCCAGGTGGCCGTGCCATTGCGCCCGTCCGCCGGGTCCGCCCGAACGACGCTGCGGCTCAACTTCCTCCTTTGGTAAGCGAGTTCGGGGGTGGGTGGGTGCGCTCGGTGTGCTCTCTTCACCACCGGGCGCACGACTGCCCGGGGTGGGGGGTTCGCTGCGATCGTGGGGAACGCATGCGAGTGCCGTGGATGACCTCGTCGAGGAGTGATCGTGGGAGAACGCCAACTGATATGCCATATACGGACGTTGCGCGGGCGGAGATGCCAACGTCCGGCGATGGAGGGCTCGTCGCGGTGCGCGGACCACCAGGGTGCGTGGACGTCGTACGAAGCGGAGAAGCGCGGGGGCGCCGAGCAGGAGAGGTGACGGCCGCGCGGGGGGGGCGCGACGGGGTTCCCGGGACAACCGGGGCAGGGGGCGCCCGCCGTCGGGGGCGACGGGTGAGCGGGGGCCGGGGGCTGATCTAGTGTTCTGGGCTATGAACGCAGCAGAGGAGCTGACCGAGCCCGATCGGATGATCGCGTACGCCCTGCAGGTCAACGGGCGCGCGACCTGGGGGGCGATCGCCCGGGCGCTCGGGTTGTCGGAGCGGACGGTGCAGCGGCGGGGGCAGCGGCTGCTGGACGCCGGACTGGTGCAGGTCTCGACGTATCTGGACACGACGATCGTCGGCGAGGCGCATCCCCTGGTGCTGCGGCTGTCGACCCGCACCGGGGTCGCGCTCCAGGTCGGCGAGGAGCTCGCGCGCCGCCCGGACGCCTCGTCGGTCTCGGTGGTCGAGGGGTCCGGCGACGTGGTGTGCATGCTGCTGCCGCGCACCCGCCAGGACAGTTCCCGGCTGCTGCTGGCCGAGCTGCCGGCGATAGACGGCGTGGTCTCGGTGGAGGCCAGCACGGTGCTGCGCTACTTCCGGTCCGGTTACGACTGGAGCGTGGGCGTGCTGCCCGCGCCGGTGGTGCAGACGCTGCGCGCGGACACCCCGGCGCGCGGCGCGACCGCGTCCGGGCCGGTGCAGCTGACCCAGGAGGACGAGGCGCTGGTCGCCGCGCTCGCCGAGGACGGCCGCGCGACCGTGATCTCGCTGGCCAAGGCGGCGGACATCTCCGCGCCCACCGCCCGGCGCCGTCTGGAGGCGCTGTTCGGCGCGGGCGCACTGCACGTACGGACCGAGCTCTCCTCGGCCGTGCACGATCTGCGGGTGGAGGCGCTGATCTGGCTGAGCGTGCCGCCGGACCAGGTGGAGGCCGCCGGCGCCGCGCTGGGCTGCCGCCCGGAGGTCCGTTTCTGCGTCGCCTGCACCGGCTCCTCGCAGATCCTCGTGGACTGCCTGGTGTCCGACCCGGCCGCGCTCTACTCCTTCCTCACCGGGGCCATCGGCTCCCTCGGCTCGGTCACCGTGGCCCGGTCCTCGGTGGTCCTGGAGGCACTGCGACGCGGCCCGATGCAGATGGCGAACATGAGACACAAGTGAGCCTCATCTGTCGGAACAAGAAAGAAACCATTGCCGAAATAGCCGACTAGGCATAATCTCTCCTCATCCAGAACGAGGAGAGATCGATGCGGCTTCACGACGCGGCTCTTGCCGCAGGGCTCGACTGGTCGGCCGGCCACCTGGTGGACGGCCGGCGGGTCCAGCCACACGGGGAGCGGGAGATCACCGTGGTCAGCCCGCGCGACGGCAGCGTCGTCGGGCTCCTGGCCGCGGCCGACCGGACGGACGTGGACCAGGCCGTCCGTGCCGCCCGGCTGGCCTTCGAGGACGGCCGCTGGTCGCGGCTGCCGGCCGCCCGGCGCGGCGAGATCCTCATCCGCTTCGCCGACACGGTCGCCGCCCACGCCGAGGAACTGGCGCTGCGCATCGCGATCGAGATGGGCAAGCCGGTCCGCGAGGCGCTCGACGTCGAACTCGCCGCCGTCGCCGACTGCCTGCGCTGGTACGGCCAGCTCGCCGACAAGCTCGCGGACGAGAACCCGGCCTCGCCGGGCGACGCGCTCGCCCTGGTCACCCGCGAGCCGGCCGGCGTGGTCGCGGCGGTCGTGCCCTGGAACTTCCCGCTCACGATGACCGCGTGGAAGCTCGGGCCGGCCCTGCTGGCGGGCAACAGCGTGGTCCTCAAGCCCGCCGAGCAGACCTCCTTCTCGGCGCTGCGCCTCGGCGAACTCGCCCTGGCGGCGGGGCTCCCCGCGGGCGTGCTCAACGTCCTGCCCGGGCTCGGCCCGGAGGCCGGCGAAGCGCTCGGCCGCCACCCCGACGTCGACGTGCTCGCCTTCACCGGGTCCGTCGCGGTCGGCCGCCGCTTCCTCGGCTACGCCGCCGAGTCCAACGGCAAGCGGGTCTGGCCCGAACTGGGCGGCAAGTCCGCCAGCGTGATCCTCCCGGACGCCGACGTCGCGAAGGCCGGGCGCACCACCGCCTGGGCCTGCTTCTACAACCAGGGCCAGATGTGCAGCGCCTCCTCGCGCATGATCGTCCACCGGGACGTCGCGGACGAGGCGATCGCGGCCGCGGTTGAGGAGGCGCAGCGGATGCGGCCGGCCGACCCGCTGGACGCCGACGCTCCGTCGGGCGCGCTGGTGAGCGAGGCGCATCTGGAGCGCGTGCTCGGGCACGTCCGCGGCGCGCTGCGCGACGGCGCGACGCTCGCCGCCGGAACCGCGGAGCGCTTCGTGCCCAGCGAGGCGCTGGTGCGCGGCAGCTATCTCGCGCCCGTGGTGCTCACCGGGGTCACCGAGAAGATGTCCATCGCCCAGGAGGAGGTGTTCGGCCCGGTGCTGTCGGTGCTCGTGGTCGACAGCACCGACGAGGCGGTCCGGCTGGCCAACGCGACACCGTACGGCCTGGCCGCCGGGCTGTGGACCCGTGACCTGTCCACCGCCCACACGGTGGCGCGGCGGCTGAAGGCCGGATCGGTCTGGGTGAACTGCTACGAGGAGGGTTCCATGGCCATGCCCTTCGGCGGCACGGGCGCGAGCGGCTTCGGCCGCGACAAGTCCGCGCACGCGATCGACAAGTACACCGACCTGAAGAGCACCTGGTTCCAGCTGGAGCCCCGATGACCAGCCCGCTGCCCGCCGTGAACGGCCCGGTGCCCACCGCGCACCGCCCCGTACTGGTCGCCGTCACGAGCTGGCGCCGCCCGCTGGACACGTACCTGGGGGACGGCACCGACCTCTACACCCTCGGCACCGAGTACGCCCACGCGGTGAGCGCGGCCGGCGGCGTCCCGGTGCTGACCCCCACCCTCACCGCGGAGGAGGCCGAGGTCGTGCTGGACACGGTGGCCGGGGTGCTGCTGTCCGGCGGCGGCGACGTCCATCCGGCGACGTACGGCGCTGCAGGTGCCGCGGGCGCGGCGGGCTCCGCCGACTCGGCCGGCGACCTCGACCCCGGGCGGGACGCGACGGAGACCGCGCTGGTCCGCGGCGCGCTCCGCCGCCGGATGCCCGTGCTGGGCATCTGCCGCGGCCTGCAGATCGCCAACGTGGCCCTGGGCGGCACCCTCAAGGCCGACCTCCCGGTCACCGCGGCGCATCCGGCCGTCCACGGCGCGCAGGAGCTGCGGAACCTGCGGCACGAGGTGCGCACCGACACCTCCTGGCTGCGCGACTGCCTGCCCGCCCCCGCGCGGGTCAACTCCATCCACCACCAGGCCCTGGACCGGATGGCCGCCGCGCTCCGCCCGGTCGCCTGGGCCGCCGACGGCGTGATCGAGGCGGCGGAGAGCCGCACGCCGGACTGGTACTTCCGGGGCGTCCAGTGGCACCCGGAAAAGATGACGGCGCCCGGTGAGCGGCACCACGCCGACATCCTCTTCGACGACTTCGTGGCCGCGGCCCGCGGGTACGCCGCGCGGACCCGCTCCGCCGCCTGACACCCCGTCCACCGACGGCCCCCCAGCCCGCTCATACCGTGCGCTTCCGCGCACACCATGAGCCTCCTCACAATCCGTTCCTGTCCGAAATAAGACGAACTATCGTTCTTATCACCGCTCGCACGTGTGGCGACGGTCATCACTTCCGGAGAAACCTATGAGCACCGACCGCCGGATCTACCTCCAGTTCGACGACGGCACCCGCGCCGTGGCCACCCTCGCCACGGACGACGCACCCGAGACGTGCGCGGCCATCTGGGACGCCCTGGCGGAGCCCGTGACCGAGAAGGTCATGCACGCCATGTACGCCGGGCCGGAGATCATGTTCGGCCTGCCCGAGCAGGCGCACACCTTCGACCCCCGGGCCCTGCCCGCGGAGAACCAGCAGGTGATCCCCGGCGCCGGCGACCTCATCTGGTTCTTCCAGGAGCCCGGCCAGATGTCCGGCCTGAACTTCGAGCTGTGGGAGGTCGGCATCTTCTACGGCAAGGGCGGCCGCGTGTTCGGCCCGCTGGGCTGGACCCCCTGCACCATCTTCGCCTCGATCACCGAGGGGCTGGCGGAGTTCGCCGCGGCCTGCGCGGAGACCCGGGTCAGCGGCGTGCGGTCGCTGACCATCGGCCGCGTCGCGTAGTACGAACGCCCCCGCCCCGAAGCCACACACCCTGCGAGAAAGTACGGCGCCCCTCATGAAGATCAGAAAGAGCATCCTCGCCGGCACCGCCGCGGTGGTCGCCGCCGGCGTCCTGACCGCCTGTTCCGGCTCCTCCTCCGACAACGGCGGCAGCTCGCCGAAGAACTCCGCCGGCAGCGGCACCTCGACCGCCTCCGTGCAGCTGCCCGCCGGCGCCAAGGGCGACCTGGTCGCCCCCATGGTCATCGGCTACCCGCCCTACGCGATGCTGGAGTCGGGCAAGGCGGTCGGCGTGGACGTGGACCTGGCGGACGCGCTCAGCGGGCCGTTCGGCAAGAAGGTCCAGCAGAAGAAGGACTCCTTCGAGAACGCGCTGCTGGGCGTGAACCGCGGCACGTACTTCGGCGCGTTCGGCGCGGACGTCACCGCCGAGCGCGAGAAGTCCTTCGACCAGGTCGCCTTCCTTGAGGACCACTACGAGTTCCTGTCGCTGAAGGGCAGCCCGGCGATCGGCGGCTCGATGGACGACCTGTGCGGCAAGAAGATCTCCATGGTCGCCGCCTCCAGCTCCATCCCGGTGCTGAAGGAGCAGTCCACCACCTGCGTCAAGGCCGGCAAGGGCGCCATCGACGTCAAGACCTTCGCCGACCAGGGCGCCGCGACCCTCGCGGTGCGCAGCAAGCAGGTGGACGCCACCACCGCGACCGTCACCAACCTCGGCTACGTGGCCAAGCAGTCCGGCGACGTGTTCACCCTCGGCGGCCCGCACTACCTGTCGGTCTACATCGGCGTGGCCACCAAGAAGGGCAGCGGGATGGCCCAGTCCGTCGCCGACGGCATCGACGCGCTGATCAAGGACGGGTCGTACCAGAAGATCCTGGAGCGTTACGGCGTCGAGAAGGCCGGCGTGACCAAGGCGCTCGTCAACCCCTCCCCGAACCCGACCAACTGAGGAACCGGCCATGGCCGACACCAGCAAATCGCCCCAGGGGACCGCGCTCCCCGGGAACACCGCGCCGCCCCCGGCCGACCGCGCAGCGGGGGGAGCCGCCGTGCTCCCCCCGCACCCCTTCGCCGGGATGACCCGCTCCCCGCACCCCCACTACGCGCGCAAGGTCGCGGCGGTCGTGGTCGTGCTCGTGTGCGCGTTCTGGCTGCAGGGCCTCGCGCGCAACAAGAACCTGGCCTGGGGCACCGTCGGCGACTACTTCTTCGACCACTCGATCCTGCAGGGCCTGGAGCGGACGGTGATCATCACCGTCGCCTCCATCGCCATCGCGGTCGTCCTCGGCGCGGTGCTCGCCAACATGCGGCTCTCCGCCAACTCCGTGCTCCGCGGGGCGGCCGGCGTCTACGTGTGGTTCTTCCGCTCGATGCCGCTGCTGGTCCTGCTGATCCTGGTCTACAACTTCTCGCTGATCTATCCCGCGCTGGGGCTCGGCATCCCGTTCGGGCCCCAGTTCTTCGACGTCGACACCAAGAACCTGGTGCAGCCGGTCACCGCGGCGATCGTCGCCTTCGGGCTCCAGCAGGCGGCGTACACCTCCGAGGTGCTGCGCGCGGCGATCCTGGCCGTACCGAGCGGGCAGCGGGAAGCGGCGACGGCGCTGGGCATGTCGAACATCCGCACCCTGCGCCGGATCGTCTTCCCGCAGGCCCTGCGGACCGCGGTGCCGCCGATCGCCAACGAGTCGATCAACCTGCTGAAGTCCACCTCCCTGGTGGCCTTCATCTCGGTGCCGGACCTGCTCTACTCCGTCCAGCAGATCTACAACAGCAACTTCCAGGTCATCCCGCTGCTCATCGTCGCCAGCCTCTGGTACATGATCATCGTCTCGGTGATGTCGGTGGGCCAGACCCTGCTGGAGCGGACCCTGCGCAACACCCGCGGCCGGTCCGCGAACCGGCCCAAGGCAATCGAGGTGGACCAACCGTGACCTCCACAGAGACGACCGCGACCGCCACGGGCAGCGGCCCCATCCTGCGCGCGGTGGACATCACCAAGCGGTACGGCGACCTGACCGTCGTGGACCACGTGAGCCTGGACGTGGAGCGCGGCGAGACCATCTGCCTGCTGGGGCCCTCCGGCGCGGGCAAGAGCTCGTTCCTGCGCTGCCTGAACATGCTGGAGAAGACGGACGAGGGAGCCGTCCTCCTGGACGGCGAGCTCCTCGGCTACCGGCCGCACGGCACCGCCGTCCGCGAGCTGCCGAACCGCCTGGAGGCCGCGCAGCGCCGGAACATCGGCATGGTCTTCCAGGGGTTCAACCTCTTCTCCCACATGACCATCCTCCAGAACATCATCGAGGCACCGGTCGGCGTGCTCGGCCGCAGCAAGGCCGAGGCGACCCGACGGGCCCGGGAGCTGCTGGCGCTGGTCGGGCTCAAGGAGAAGGCGGACGCGTACCCCGCCGAGCTGTCCGGCGGGCAGCAGCAGCGGGTGGCCATCGCGCGCGCCCTCGCCATGGACCCCCAGGTCCTGCTCTTCGACGAGCCGACCTCGGCGCTGGACCCCGAACTCGTCGCCGGCGTGCTGGACGTCATCCGGTCGCTGGCCAGTTCCGGAATGACGATGCTGATCGTCACCCACGAGATCGGCTTCGCGCGGGAGGTGTGCGACCGGTTCGTTTTCATGGAGAACGGGCGGGTGGTGGAGACCGGCCCGTCCGCGCGGCTGACGCCGACGGGCGCCGCGCACGAGCGCACCCGGGCATTCCTGTCGACGGTGCTCTGAGGGGCGGCGTAGCAGGGTCCCGAAGGGGCGAGAGAACTCAGGGCCGGATCAGGAGGCCAGGACGCCGAGAGGGCGCCCTGGCCTCCTTTTGCGCGCCCGTCGCCGCGCCACCGTATCCATGCGTCACCGGATCACCGGATCACCGCATCACCGGATCACCGCATCACCGCGTGCCCACGTCGCCGCATCCCCGCGCCTCCGCTCCTCCGCGTCCCCACGTCGGCAAATCACCCGAAATCACCCGCCTAGCCGATCACGCGCGCTTCCTCATGTCCGATTCGATGGCATAAGCGCTTCTTGGGCAATTTGCACGTCTAAGCCATTATTAAGAAGGAAAAGCGTCCGCACTTTCCGCGCCCGCACCCTTACTTGGCGTTTCCCCACCGGGCGGTCCGACGTGATGCACGACATAGGACACACGTCACCTACGAAGCCGGTTAGTGCATTCACGGGCGCCCCCGCCCCGCTATCCGGGGCGAAAACCGCGGCGGCCATGGCCGTCTACTAAGCGGCATAGCACATAGGGCAATTGTGGACCCTTTTATCGGCTGCTAACAATGTGCTCGCCACAGCGCATCGATAAACGAAATGCGGGTCGGAATGACGAGGGGGGCCGACCACCACTGAACAAGCAATCGTGAAGAGGTCCGCAGATCATGCCCAAGCATGCCCACAACAACTCGATGAAGAAGCGTCTCGTCTCCACCCGGGGCGCCATCGTCGCCGGCACCTTCGCCGCGATAGCCTGCGCCACGCTGGCCGGTACGGCCCAGGCCGCCGAGCCGTCCGCCGCGAAGAACGCGCCGCACACCGCGGGCACCGCTCACGCCAAGCACGGCGCGCACTGGCGGGGCCACCACTCGTTCACCACGTACACGGTCAAGCCCGGCGACACCCTGATCGGCATCGCCCGCGCCCACAAGTCCCCGGGCGGCTGGCACGCCATCGCGTGGGTCAACAAGATCCACAGCCCGTACATCATCCACCCGGGCCAGGCGCTCAAGGTCCCGGCCGGCAAGGCCACCCCGGCGAAGTCCGGCGCCTCCGCCTCCTCCACCTCGGCCGTGTCCTCCTCGGCCACCACCGCGAAGGCGGCCCCGTCGACGGCGAGCAGCTCGACCGCGTCCTCGACCGCCACCACGGCGTCCGACGCGTCGGCCAGCACCACGACCACGGCGACCCAGACCTACCCGGACAACCTGGACGGCTGGATCAACCAGGCGCTGGCGATCATGAAGCAGAACGGCATCCCGGGCAGCTACGACGGCATCTACCGCAACGTCATGCGGGAGTCCTCGGGCAACCCGAACGCCATCAACAACTGGGACTCCAACGCGGCCGCGGGCACCCCGTCCAAGGGCCTGCTGCAGACCATCCAGCCGACGTTCGACGCCTACCACGTGGCGGGCACCTCGAACGACATCTACGACCCGGTCGCGAACATCGTCGCCGCGTGCAACTACGCGTACCACGTGTACGGCTCCATCGACAACGTCAACGGCCCTTACTAAACCGCTCGCGGGGCGCTGTCCCCCGCCCGCGCCTCCCGACCCGCCGCCCTCCTCACCGGGCGGCGGGCCGGGGCCGTTTCGGGGCCGTCACGGGGCCACCCGTCCGGCTCCCCCGGCCCGCGCCCCGGACGCCGTGGTTCCGCGAAGCACCAGGTGAGAGGCCTCTGACCGGGGATCACGCCGCGCTACGCTGCTGCCGGGCCCGGCCGGACCGTCCGGCGGGCCGGAGGGGGACGGCATGACGCGCAAGCAGAGGATCACGACGTACCTGGCCACCGCCACGGCGCTGGCCGGCACCGCGCTCGCCGCCGGCGCGACGTCCGCCGGCGCCGCCACCGCGCGGTTGGAGGGCAACTCCCCGGTCGTCCTCCCGGGCTGCGCCGTCGTCCAGGAGATCCAGCTCCAAGGCTCCCCGGCCCACGACCACATGCGGTGGGAGACCGAGGGCGACTCCCAGGGCTGCCACGCCTGGATCCAGGACGACGCCGGCAACCGCGCCGCCGTCATCGAGTCCCAGCAGATCACGACCGCGGGCTACCACCACAGCTCCTGGTACTACGACGGTCCCGGCCACCTCATGACGGTCTGCGTCCAGCGCGGCACCGACAGCGCCTGCGGCCCGACGAACTGACCCGGCAACGCGAGGCGGGCGCCGCCCCGGCCCCCTGGGGGGGGGTGGGGTGGCGCCCGCCGGTTCGGTCGGGTGGGTGGCGCTACCAGCGGTACCAGCGGTTCCGGCTGCCGCTGGAGTGGGTGCCGCGCACCAGGAATCCCAGCAGCCACACCACAAGCGCCACGACGGCGACCCACCACAGCAGGTGGATGGCGAATCCCACGCCGAAGAAGATCAGCACGAGCAGAAGAACGACGAGCAACGGTCCCATGGCGATCAGCCTCCGAGGAAGCGCCTGCCCCTGCCCGGGGGGATCATGCGGGGCCCCGGCCCCGGATGGCCCCGCCGCCGGGGCGGGCGGGCCCGGGAGCAGGGCTGCGGGCACGCACCCGCCGGGGGTCGGCCGGAAAAGGCGCCGTTCGTCCTCTTGGTGAGCAAACATCATAAAATTTCCGGTATGGACCTCAGACGGCTGGACAACCTGACGGAACGGACGCCGCCGCTGGCGATCGTCATCCCGCTCGCCCTGGTGGTCCTCATCACCGTCGCGGACGCGGTGTCGCCGAGTGACGTCTTCCTCAGCCCCATGCTCGTGGTCGCGCCGGCGCTGACCGCGTCGTTCGCCGGGCCGTGGCGCACCGCGGCGATCGCCGTCGTGGCCGTGGGCGCGCAGGCATTCGTGGCCTTCGTGACCCAGGGCTCGGGCACGGTAGCCCGCGCGTGGCAGCTGGTCGCGCTGATCGTGCTCTCCGTGCTCCTGGTCTTCTTCAGCTACATCCGCGACCGGCGCAGCAGGCAGCTGAGCCGGGTCAGACTCGTCTCCGAGACCGCCCAGCGGGTCCTGCTGCGGCCACCGCCGCAGTACGTCGGGCCACTGCGGATCGCCTGGCTCTACCTCACCGCCGAGGACGACACGCAGATCGGCGGCGACCTCTTCGCCGTCACCCGCAGACGCCCCGCCACCAGCCGCGTGATCATCGGGGACGTCCGCGGCAAGGGGCTGCCCGCCATCGCGGAGGCGTCGGCCGTGCTCGGCGCCTTCCGGGAGACCGCCCGGTTCTGCGACACGCTGCCCGAACTCGCGGAGGCCCTGGAGGCACGGGTCAGCCTGGACATGGACGAGGTCGCGGAGAGCCAGGAGGACCCGGGCGAGCACTTCACCACCGCGCTGCTGCTGGAACTCCCCGACGGCGACAGCGGTCCGGTCCTGATGGCCAGTTGCGGACACCCGGCCCCGCTCGTGATCGGCTCCGACGGCCAGGTCACCGCCACCAGCTGCACCGCCCCCTCGCCGCCGCTGGGCTCCGGCTTCCTGCCGGCCGTCGGGGTCCACGCCGACGAGATCTCCTACGGCGACGGCGACACGCTCCTGCTCTACACCGACGGGCTGATCGAGGCCCGCTCCCGGCAGGGCATCTTCTACCCGCTCGTCGAACGCGTGGCGACCTTTCCTCCGGCCCTGACCCCGGAGGCCCTGCTGCGGCACCTGCGCCAGGACCTGCTCCACCACACCGGCGGCCGCCTCTCCGACGACGCGGCCCTGCTCGCGATCACCCGTACGGTGCAAGGGCAGGGGGCGGGGGCCTCGCACGGCGCCGACCTCATGTGAGCAGGGCCCACGGCCTGGTGCGACGAGCCGCCGCGACGACCTGGCGTTGACAGGCCGCGGGTCGGCTCGTCAGCGCGGGAAGTCGCGCTTGTGCCGGAGCCACGGCCGGCGCGGCGGTCCACCCGCTCCCGGTCCCGGCCGTCCGCCCGGTCCCGGCGCCGCGGGCCCGGTCGGGCTGTCCGCGGCGGGCGGCGGCTGCGGGGCGGCGCGGTCCGCCGGGTAGAGCCCCTCCTCCGAGTACAGCGCCGTGGCGATCGCCTCGACCGTCTGCTCGTCGGTGAAGCCCTCGGACCCGGGGATGTGCGGGACACAGCCGACCAGCACGCCGTCCCTGATCACCTGCGCGTCGAGCCCGGCGGCTCCGCCGGGCGTCCACACGGCCTCGCTTCCGTCCCCGATGACGACGCGGATGCCGAAGCTGTACACGCCGGTCTCAGTTCGATGGGCCATGACGTCTCGCGCGCGAAGTTGGGAGACCATGCGGTCGATACGGTCGGCTTCCATCGTCTGAGTACCTCGCTTCCGGCCTGCGCCGGCGCCACCGTGTCGTTTGGCGCCGACCGGCAGTCGGTATCGCCCTTTCCACGGTACTGCGGGGGCGCGCCGCTGGTCGGCCGAGCGGCCACGGGGCCACGACCCGGACGGTCAGGACCGGGGACGGTCAGGACCGGGCCCGCCGCTCCCGCACCGTCCTCGCGTCCCGGCGGCGCGCGGCGAAGGTGAGGCCGAGCCAGCTCGTCCAGCCGATCGGCTGGAGCGCCCAGTAGCTCAGAATCCGGTACAGCAGGGTCACCGCGATCGCCTGGTCCGCGTGCAGCCCGTAGAAGACCAGCAGCGCGGCGAGGCTGGTCTCCACGATGCCGAGCCCGCCGGGCGTGAGCCGCAGCGCACCCGACATCTGGGTGAGCGAGTACGCGACGAGCACCCCGCGCCAGGGCACGGCGACGCCCAGTCCCCACGCGCACGCGACGAGGCAGGCCGCGTCGAGCAGCCAGTTGCCCAGGGCCAGGGTGAGCGGCGGCAGCCACGGGCGCACCCCCGGCCGTACCGCCCGGACCTCCCGGGCGAGGCGGTACAGCCCGTCCTCGACGTTCCACAGCCGGCGGGAGCGGACCCCGACCCGGCGCCAGATCCGCCACGCCCGCCGCCGTACGAACGCGAAGCGGGGCAGGAGGGCGGCCAAGGCGGCGAGCACCACGAGGACCGCGGTCAGCCAGAGCACGGCGGTGCGCAGGCCGCTCGGCCCCGCCCTCCCGCTGGCCAGGACGCCGACCACCAGCAGCAGGAACAAGGTGGTGGCCGACATCAGGCCGGCGACCGCGAGTGCCGCCCCGGCGAGCGCCAGCGACACGCCGCGGCGGCGCAGTTGCCCGTACAGCCACGCGGCAGCGAAGGCCGCGCCGCCGGGCAGGGTCCCGGCCACGGCGTTGGCCGCCAGGGCCATGGCGCCCATCAGGGCGAGCCGCAGCCGGGCCCCGCCCAGCTTCAGCAGTCGCCACTGCAACGTCGCCAGGCAGGTCAGGGAGAGCGCCTCGAACAAGGCGGCCAGTGCCAGCGGGGCCGGGCGGACCACCGCGATCTGGTGCAGCGCCACCACCAGGTCGTGCCGCCGGTCCACCGCGAGCGCCACGGCGGCGGCCATCAGCACGGCGGAGAGCACCCACCACACCGGGTGCCGGGCCCGCCCCGGACCGGAGTCGGCATCCCCGGAGTCGACCGTTTCCTCCGCTCCGCCCCTTTTGTTCACCACGCGAGACACGGTACGGCGGGGCCGCCGCCGGAACCGTCAGGCCACGGGGGCGCCGCCCGACCCGCGAGGCCCGCCCCGCGCACGGCACCCACCGGACCGCCGCGCCTACACGTGGTACGGAACGTTGGTGACGACGATCTTCGGCAGCGTCCGCAACGCCCGCTGGAGCCGGCTCGCGGTCCGGCTGTGCAGCAGGCGGTAGCGCCGGCGCCGCGTCACGATCTCCGGGACGACGATGGTGAGGGTGAGCTGCGGCTGCTGCTCGTGCAGCGCCTCGATGTAGTGGACCAGCGGGGCCACGGTCGCCCGGTAGGGCGTGACCAGCACCTCCAGCGGCAGGTGGTCGCCCCACACGTGCCAGTACCCCCGGAAGCGGTCGGCCTCCGCCTCACCGGGGCTGAGGTGCAGCGCGAGGACGGGCTGGCGCAGGGACGCGGCGTAGGCGAGCGCCCGCATCCCGGCCAGGTCCAGCGTGGAGATCGGCACGATCGACAGGTTCCGGATCTCCTCGGGGCTCTCCTCGTCCTCCCGGACGGTCCCGTTCGCGGCCGGCCCCGGCCCGGCCGGTACGGCGGAGGACGCCGCGGGCGGGGGCGGGGGCTCGGGCGGCGGCGCCGGGGGGTCGCACTCCTCGTGGGGCGGGGACTCGGGCGACGCGGGGACCTCGATCGCCTGCGGGTGCAGCCGGAGCGCGGCGCGGACCTCCTCGTAGTGGTGGTGGATGCGCGTGGTCACCAGGAGGAACAGCCCGACGGCGAGGATGGCCACCCAGGCGCCCGAGGTGAACTTGGTGATCCCCGCGGTGACGAAGACGAGCGCGGACAGCACGCAGCCGGTCGCGTTGAAGAACAGGCTCTTGCGCCAGTGCCGGTCGCGCAGCCGCCACCAGTGGCGCACCATCCCGGCCTGGGACAGCGTGAAGGCGAGGAAGACCCCGACCGCGTAGAGCGGGATGAGCGACGCGGTGTTGCCGCTGAACGCGACGAAGACCACCGCGGCGGCCACCGACAGCACCCCGATGCCGTTGCTGAAGGCGAGCCGGTCGCCCAGCCGCAGGAACAGCCGCGGCGCGTGCCCGTCGCGGGCCAGCAGGAACAGCACCCGGGGGAAGTCGTTGTACGCGGTGTTGGCGGCCAGCAGCAGGACCGCGGCGGTGGCGATCTGGGTGAAGACGTACATCGGCCCGGACCCGAAGCTGCGGTGGGCGAGTTGGGAGAGCACGGTCTCGCCGGAGCGGGGCACGACGCCGTCGAGTCGGGCCAACGCCGTCACCCCGGCGAACAGCGTGATCAGCAGGCAGATCATCCAGGTCAGCGTGGTGCGGGCGTTGCGCCACTCGGTCGGCTGGAAGGCCGGCACCGCGTTGGAGATCGCCTCGATGCCGGTCATGGCCGTGGAGCCGGAGGCGAAGGCGCGCATGACCAGCAGCACGCCGACGCCCTCGGTGGCGTTCAGATGCGGGGTGGGCGTGGCGTGGAAGTCGCGCCCGGCGGCGTCGGACAGGCCCACCCCGACCAGCACGAACATCGCGATGATGAAGGCGTAGGTCGGGGCGGCGAACAGCGCGCCGGCCTGCCGCAGCCCGCGCAGGTTCCCGACCAGCAGCAGCGCGATCACCCCCGCGCCGATCGGCACGGTGTACGGCGACAGCGACGGCAGCGCGGAGGTGATGGCGGCGACGCCGGAGGCGATCGACACCGCGACGGTGAGGATGTAGTCGGTCATCAACCCGGCCGCGGCCACCAGGCCGGGCACCCTGCCGAGGTTGTCACCGGCCACGATGTACGAGCCGCCGCCGTGCGGATACGCGCGGATCGTCTGCCGGTAGGACACCCCGACCGCGAGCATCAGGAACGCGACGGCCGCCGCGATGGGCGTGGTCCAGCCGAGACCGGCGGTGCCGGCCAGCACCAGCACGGCGAGCAGGGCCTCGGGGCCGTACGCCACGGAGGACAGCGCGTCGGCGGAGAGCACCGGCAGCGCCACCAGCTTGCGCATGCGCTCGCGCGTGACCGCGGTGCTCTTCAGCGGCGCCCCGATCAGCGCGTGCCGGACCTGGTACGCGGCGCGGGCCGCACCGGAGGAGGGCACCGCCTCCTCCGGCGCCGTGGCGGTGCCCAGGGTCGCCACCCGGACCATCCGGCCGAAGCGGTCGGGGCCGATCTCCTCGGCCGACGGGAAGCCGCCGAGGTCGGGGTCGACCGGCAACTCGTGGCGCTGCAGGTCCGCGTCGTCCGACACCCGGGCCCACGCCTGCCCGACCTCTCCCAGCACCCGCAGCTGGTCCTCGTCGAGACCGGGCAGCATCTCCGCCGGGCCGGGCACACCACCCCTTGCACCGGGCGTGCCACCACCACCATCACCGTCACCACGTGCAGATTTCACATCACTCAGTGTCACCCACGGCGCGATGCGGGCCCGCTTCCCGCGCGGACGACCCCGGTGGCGGTGCCACCGGGGTCGTTGTCCGCGGGGAGCCGCACCCACGCACGGGCACCGCTACGGAAGAACGGTTCGCCGTGGTAACCGGCGAGCCAAAGGGCGCGCCGGTGTCGAAAGATGGGGACCGGATCTAAGCGCCCGCCGGGTCCCCCCGCCGGAGGCGGGGGGACCCGGCGGGAAAAGGGCGCCCCTCAGGCGTGGAGGCCCATTTCGGCGGAGAGCTTCGCCAGGGCCTCCAGGCGGCGCTCCAGGCTCGGGTGGGTGGAGAAGACGGTCGCGAGGGGCGAGCCCTCCTTCAGCGCCGGGGTGAAGAAGAACGCGTTGAAGGCTCGCGCGGTGCGCAGGTCCTCGCTGGGGATACGGGCGATGGTGCCGCTCACCTTGACCAGCGCGGACGCCAGTTCGGAGGGCCGGCCGGTCAGTTCGGCCGCACTCCGGTCGGCGGCCAGCTCGCGGTAGCGGGACAGCGCGCGGATCAGCACGAAGCTCAGCGAGTACACCACGATGGACACCGCCATGATCATCGTGAGCAGCAGCAGGGTGTTCTGGTCGCGGCGGCCTCGGCCGAACAGTTCCGAGTAGAAGGCGAAGCGCACCAGCAGCCCCGCGAGCACGCCCAGGAACGAGGCGATGGTGATCACCGCGACGTCCTTGTGCGCGACGTGGGACAGCTCGTGGGCGAGCACGCCGTCCAGCTCGCCCGGTTCGAGGCGCCGCAGCAGGCCGGTGGTCACGCAGATCACCGCGTGGTCGGCGCTGCGCCCGGTGGCGAAGGCGTTCGGCAGGTCCATCTCCGAGACCGCCACCTGCGGCTTCGGCATGTCGGCGAGGGCGCACAGCCGGTCGACCGCGCCGTGCAGCTCGGGCTGCTCCTGCGGGGTGACCTCGTGGGCGTGCATCGCGAACAGCGCGATCCGGTCGGAGAACCAGTACTGCGCCGCCAGCACACCGGCCGCGATCACCACCACGACCACCACGGACTTCAGCAGCGCGATGAGCACGGCGATGAACGCCACGAACACCAGGCCCAACAGGAAGACCACCGTCAGCATCCGGACCGTGAGCCGCCAGTCAGGCGCGAAACGAGAGCGCACAACCGCTCACCTCATCTCCACGGAGCCGGCACCGACGTACCGGCCCCATTCCCGCGGTGACCGGCACACCCGACGGCCGGAATCCCGCCACTGTCCAGTGTGCTCCGCTTTCGCGGCCGGCGGGGCCGCGAATCCGCAGGCCACCGCCCCGGGGTGGGGCACGGGCGGGGGTGCGGCGAGGGATGCGGGCGCGGCGTGTTCTCGCGGCCCGTCCGCCCGGGTCCGGCCGGGTCCGCCCGGGTCCGGCCGGGTCCACCCGGCTCCCGGTCCGGGTCCGCCCGGGGGTCCGGCCCGCCCTCGTGCCGGCAGGGTTCCGCCGGCCGCAACCCATCCGGTCGGCGACTGCCCGTGTGTCTGCGCGCCCGCGGACGGGGCGTCCCGGCCGTGTGACCGGCTCCGTATCCCATTCTGATGGGGCGTCAGCAGTACCGCTGGCGGGAGGCGTCGAGAGGCGGGCGTTGCGCTCATGAGCCACCGGCTGCGCGTGGGCTGGGCCGCCGCCCTCTGTGTCCTGTCCTTCGCCGCGGTGTGGGTCCTGCAACGTGTCACGCACGTCTCGCTCATCGACGTCATGGTCTACCGCGCGGCGGGCCGGACCGTGCGCGAGGGCGGCGACCTGTACGCCATGCACGCCACCTCCGCGATGCTGCCGATGACCTACCCGCCCTTCGCCGGGCTGCTGTTCGTCCCGCTGACCTGGCTCGACGTCGCCCACATGCGCACCGCGGCGACCGCGGGGAACCTGCTGCTGACCGTGGTCCTCGCCGGACTGTCGCTGCGCCTGGTGCTGCGCCGCCGCCCCGGCGCGGCCGCCGTGCTGGGCACGGCCGCCTGTGCGCCGTGGAGCGAACCGGTCTGGACCACCATCCGCTACGGCCAGGTCAACATTCTCCTGGTGTGCCTCGTGCTGTGGGACTTCACCCGGCGGCCCGGCAACCGCTGGGCCGGGATCGGCATCGGGCTGGCGGCGGCCATCAAGGTCACGCCGCTGCTGTTCCTGGTGGTGCTGGCCGGGGCGGCCGCGGCCACCCGCGGGCGCGGCACCCCCTGGCGGCGCCGCTTCCTCACCGCCACCGGCAGCTTCGCCGGCGTCACGCTGCTGGCCGCCGCGGTGCTGCCGCACGACTCGCTGCGCTACTGGACCAGTTGCGCCTTCGCCCCCGACCGGTCGGGCTCCGCGGTGAACATCGCCAACCAGTCCGTGCGCGGCGTCGTGGCCCGCGCGCAGCACACCGTGCACCCCACGTCCCTGTGGCTGGCCGCCGCCGTCCTGGTCGCCCTCGGCGGCACGGCCGTCGCGGTCGCGGCGCTGGCCGCGACCGGCCGGGTGCCGAACGCCACCGCGTGGGGAGCGGTGGCCTGCGGTGTCACCACGCTCCTGGTCAGCCCGATCACCTGGACCCACCACTGGGTGTGGAACGTGCCCATGACGGTCCTGCTCGTCCACGAGGCGCTGCGTCGACGCGGCCTGCGCTGGTCCCTGGGCGCGGCGGCGTGCGTGGTGGTCTTCTGCTGCGACGTCGTGTGGACCCTCCCGCACGGCGCCGGCCGGCCCGAGCTCCACGAGAACACCGGCCAGATACTGCTCGCCGCGAGCTACCCGCTGGCCGGGCTCGCCTTCCTCGCCACGGCCGCCGCCGTCACGGTACGGCCCCGCGCGACCGCTCCGGCGGAAACCAGCACCGTGTACCCCTGACGGCCGGCCCGCGTGCGGGACGTCCCCCTTGTCCTGGCGGCCGGGGGCGTGCCCGGCGAGCCCCACCACCGGCCGGCGGGCCGCACGACGGAAGGACCCCATGAGCGTCGCGTCGCAGAGCAGGATGGCCGGCCTGGCGCGGGAGGCCGCCAGGTTCGGCGCGGTGGGCGTCAGCGGCATCTTCGTCAACCTGGGCGTGTACAACCTGCTGCGCCGCTACGCGTCCCTGCTCGTGGTGCAGGCCGGCGTGATCGCCACCGTGACCGCCGTCGCCTTCAACTACGTCGGCTTCCGCTACTTCACCTACCGCGACTGCGACCGGCGCCGCCGGCTGCGGCGGATCACGCTCTTCCTCGCCTTCAGCGCGGTCGGCGTCGTGATCGAGAACGGCGTCTTCTACGGCGCGACCCGGGGGCTCGGCTGGAGCAGCCCGCTGCGCAGCAGCGCCGGGAAGTTCGCGGGGATCGCGCTGGCCACCGCGTTCCGCTTCTGGGCCTACCGCACCTGGGTCTTCACGGCGCTGCCCGCCGCCCAGGACCCCGCCCGGCCGGCCGGCGAGGAGTGAGCGCCGGCGGACCTCCGCCCTCCGCGCGTACGCACCCGACACGCACCCGACGCGCACACGCGGAACCGGTCACGGAGCCGTCTGCCGGAACCGGTCGCGCTCAGCCGTCCGGCCGCGCCCTCACGGGAGCAGACTGGAAGGGGAAGGCGTCCCGCCGGATGGTGGGCCCGCCTGCCGGGAACGGGCGTGGGAGGTGCGATGAACGGATCGCTACCGCTGGGCCGGATCGCCGGTGTACCCCTGCGGGTCCACTGGAGCGCCCCCCTGCTGATCGTCGTCCTGAGTTTCGGGCTGGCCGGCGGGGTACTCCCCGCCTGGGCCCCCGGCCACTCCGGGGCTGCCTACGACGCGTGGGCGGTGGTCGGCGCGCTGCTGCTGATGGTGAGCCTGGTCGCGCACGAGGCGGCGCACGCCCTCGTCGCCCGCCGGGCCAAGGTCGAGGTGGAGGACGTGACGGTCTTCGCGCTCGGCGGGGTGACCAGGATGGGATCGGCCACCACCGCGCGCAGCTCGGGTTGGATCGCCGCGGTCGGCCCGCTCACCAGCCTGTTCCTGGGCGGCCTCGGCCTGGGCGCGGCGGTGCTGGCCGGCGACGTCCTGCACTGGACGCTCTTCGCCGCGCTGCTGGCCTGGACCGGCTGGGCCAACGTCCTGCTCGCCGCCTTCAACCTGATCCCGGCCGCGCCCCTGGACGGCGGCCGGGTGCTGCAGGCGGTGATCTGGCGGATGCGCGGGGACCGCGAGAAGGCGGCCCGGATCGCCGCGCGCTGCGGGCAGGTGGCCGGTGTGCTGATGATCGCCGGCGGCTGGCTGGAATTCCTCGCGGGCGGCGCGGCCGGGCTGTGGCTCGCCCTGGTCGGGCTGTTCGTGCTGATGGCCGCGTTCTCGGAGGTGCGCCGGTCGGTGCTGTTCGAGGCCGTACGCGGGGTGCGGGCCGCCGACGCGATGCGCCCGGTGGCCACCGGCCAGGACTGGCAGACCGTGGACCGGTTCCTCACCGAGACGATGCCGCGGGCCACCGGCCAGGTCGTGGTGCCCGTGACGGACCTCGACGGCCGGCCCAGCGGGGTGGTCACGGTGCCCTCGCTGCGCGCGGTGCCCCTCGCGCAGCGGGCCCAGGTCCGGGTGCGCGACATCGCCGCGCCCCTGGAGAGCTGCACGCTGGCCGCACCCGACGACCAGGTCACCGACATCCTCGACCACGCCGTGAAGACCGCGGGCCGCCCGATCCTGGTGATGGCGGACCGGCACGTCGTCGGGATGATCACCACCGAGGACATCATCGGCTTCACCCAGCACCGGCCGCCGCACCCGCCGGCGTGGCCGCCCACCCCGCACAGCGCCGGGCACAGCCGCTGACGGGTGCGCGCGTCCAACGGCAGGCGCGCGCCCGGCGGTTGGGGCGGGCCCCGCGTCAGGCACGCGCTCCGCCGTAGAGGGAGGCCACGTTCTCCCGCGGGGCGGGCTGGTGCCGGACGGCGGGTCCCTCGGCGAACCCGGTCAGCACGTTCTCGGTGACCTTGGTGACGAACCCCCGGGTGCGGGCGTCCATCTTGTGGTCCCGCCCGTCCAGGCCGGTGCCCGCCATCAGCCCCTCCACCCAGCGCATGGTGCCGGTGGAGAAGACACCGGCGCCGCTGGGCACCGTGTAGTACGCGGAGTCGGAGTGGCTGTGCTTGCCGTGGCACACCAGCGGCGAGTGGGCGACGACCTCGATCGACCTGGGCATGGGAGAGCCCGGGGTGACCCGGTCGTACTCGACGCCGACCAGGTGGGAGAAGCTCTCGCCCCGGCGCACCCCGGTGCCGCGGAAGGCCCAGTGGCCGGGGTTCTCCACGACGTAGGGGGCGTCGGTCGGGAAGCCCTCGTACAGGACGCCGGTCAGTGAGGACTCCGGGTCGGCCCCCGGGCCGCTGCGGAAGTCGGTGGTCGCCATGTGCGGGTGGTCGGCGAGGTAAGGGTCGGCGTAGAAGTCGGTCTTGTAGCAGACCACCGGGGGCGGCGCGGTGGCCGTGGCGGCGGCCAGCCGGACCCGGCGGAAGCAGGTGTTGGCGCCCAGGAAGGCCAGGTTGGTGCCGGCGTCGCGGGCCGCCGTGACATGCTGCCGCTGCTCCGGCGTCCAGTACTCGTCGTGGCCGAGCGCCACCGCGGTGGTCGCGCCCTTCAGCACGCTCGGGTCGCGGTGGACGTCCATCCCCGTGGTGTACGCCAGCGGGATGCCCGACCGCTCGGCGAGCACCACCGCGGCCCGCTCGTAGACCAGGAACTTCTCGGCGCCGCTCTTGGCGTAGGGCCGCTCGAAGGACACCTCGTACGCCCGGCGCGCGTACGAGCCGTCCGCGCCGTAGTAGAGGCAGTTGCCGCCCCAGTCGTTGTACGCCTGCCAGGTCGCCGGGGCGTGCATGAGAAGGGTGCGGCCGTGGGCGCTGGTCGAGCGGACCACCAGGGGGACGTACCGCTGGTGGCCGCTGTCGGCCTCCAGCCGCAGCAGGTAGGCGCCCGCCGGCCAGCCGTCGGCCGGGATCTCCAGGCTGCGGTCCCAGCCCGCGTGGATCATCCGCGTGTCCAGGGCGGTGCTGTACGGGCCCTGCCGCCGGCCGGCCACCGTGTGCGAGGCCCACACCAGGGCCGCCTGCTTGCCGTCGTACCAGCCCACCCGGAAGGCGGAGACCCGGAACGCCCGCGCCGTGGTCGACACGTGCAGCCCGAAGGTCTCCCCCGGCAGCACGCTGACCCGGTCGGCGTAGCCCTCGATCGCGTGCGGCGGGCCGATCGGGCCGAGCCGCCAGTCGTCGGTGCCCTTCGGCGCCGCGTGCCCGGTGAGGCGGTACGCGCCCGGGTCCGGCGCGGGCGGCGTGGGGCGCGCCCGGTGCGGGCTCCCGCCGCATCCGGCGCTCGCGACGACGACCAGCCCGGACGCCGCGACCCGCAGCACCCGACGTCGCCCCGGCCCGCCCGGGCTCGCCGGATCTGCCGGATCTGCCGGACCTGCCGGACCGGTGCCGTCGGCGCCACCCCTGGCCACGTGCCCCTCACCGCTGCGCATGACGCCGCCCTCTCCACCCGTCTCCACCGCTCGCCCCCTCGATCCTGCGCCGGCCCCGGTCCTCGGGCGAGCCGAACACGACCGAACGGCGGTACCGCGTACGGCTGTTCGGCCACCGGCCCCCATCGGGGAGGATCTTGGGCAGGATTGGCAGCATGAGCGAGGCCACCGGCAAGTACTCGATCACGATGCCACGTGATGTCGCCGAAGCCGCCAGGACCCGCAGCGGCCCCTCCGGCCTGTCCGCCTACGTGACTGCCGCCGTCGCCCGCCAGATCGAACGCGACAACCTCAACGAACTCATCCGGGTCGCCGAGGCCGAACACGGCCCCATCACCGATGAGGAGGTCCAGTCGCTGCGCGATCAGCTCCACCGGGCTCGCGTGGAGCAGACGCGGGGCGGAGCGAACGCCGCGTGACCCGCTCGCCGGCCGTTCCCGGTGGCACGCTGGTCCTGGACCGAAGCACTCGCGAAGGCTGTCATGCGGGACCACGGGGTCACGGCGTGGCTCGCCCTGGCCCGCGCCGACGACCTGCGCGTCATCACCTCCGCGGCCACCCTGGCGGAAGCCATCCATCCTCGCCTCAGCCGCCCGGCCCGGCCTTCGAGTGGACTCTCTCCCGGCTGATCGTCGAACCCGTCACCGAGCCGATCGCCCGCCATGCCGCCGCCCTGCTCGCCGACGCCGGCCTGCACGGTCGCAAGTACGCCATCGACGCCATGCTCGGCGCCACGGCGCTGGCCGCCCCGAAACCGGTCACCGTGCTCACCTCCGATCCGGCGGACCTCCTCGCGTTGTGTGGTGGCCACATCACCGTCATCAAGATCTGAGGTCGTCGGCGCGGAGCCGGCGGTCGGTGGGATGGGCGGCGGGGGCCGGGTGCCCCGGGCTCAGGTCGCCGCCTGACGCCACTCGGGGAGGTGCCGCGCCGCCGCGGATGAGAAGGTATGCGGTACGGGCGGCGGACCGGGGGCGCCGGTCCCGTCCTGGTGCAGCGGAAGCGGAGAGACCTATGAGCACGCCGGACGGCGGCAACGGTCGGCGTGACGGATACGAAGGTCCGTACGGGGAGGACGGGTACCCGCGGGACGGCGGGTACCCACAGCAGTACCCGGCCCAGTACGGCGGGTACGACCAGCAGGGTGGATACGAATCGCAGGCGCAGTACGACCCGCAGGCACCGTACGACCCGCAAGCCCAGTACAACCAGCAGGGCGGGTACGACCAGCAGGCGCAGTACGGCCAGTACGGCGGGTACGACCAGCAAGCACCGTATGGCCAGCAGGGCGGGTACGAACCGCAGGCCCCCTACGCGCAGGAGCAGTACGGGCCGTACGGCTACACCTCCGTGCCGCAGCAGAGCGCGCCGGACCCGGACCCGTACCGCCACCTCTACCGGGACGACGACGCCGACTACTCCCTCTACTACGCGCCGAACGTCTACGGCGGGGCCAGCGGGGACGTGGCGGCGGAGGCGACCGGGACGTTCCCGGTGATCGACGTGGACCGGGCGCCGCCGCGGGAGGCGGGCCGCGAACCGGCCGCGGACGGCAAGGCCAAGTCCAAGGGCTCGGTTCTCGGTTCGAGCGCCGTGATGGCGCTGGGCACCATGGTGTCGCGGGGCACCGGCTTCGTCCGCAACATGATGATCGCCGCGGCGATCGGCCAGGGCGTGATGGGCGACTCGTACCAGGTCGCCTACACGCTGCCCACGATGGTGTACTTCCTGGTCGGCGGCGGCGCGCTGAACGCGGTGTTCGTCCCGCAGCTGATCCGCAGCATGAAGAACGACGCGGACGGCGGCGAGGCGTACGCCAACCGCCTGCTGACGCTGGTGATCACCGCGCTCGGCGCCGTGGTGCTGGTGATGGTGGCGGCCGCGCCGCTGCTGGTACGGATGCTCTCCCCCTCGCTGATGTCCACCCCGGCCAGCGCGCACGTCACCGTGGACATGGCGAGGTACTGCCTGCCGACGATCTTCTTCATGGGCGTGCACGTGGTGGCCGGCCAGATCCTCAACGCCCGTGAGCGGTTCGGGGCGATGATGTGGACCCCGGTGCTCAACAACGTCGTGGTGATCTTCACCTTCGGGATGTACATCTGGGTGTTCGGCAGTTTCGGCCACTCGGCGGTCAGCCCGAACACCATCTCCCCGCAGGGCGTACGGCTGTTGGGCGTCGGCACCCTGCTCGGCCTGGTGGTGCAGGCCCTGTCGATGCTCCCCTACCTGCGCAGGTCCGGGCTGCACTTCCGGCCGCGCTTCGACTGGCGCGGCCACGGTCTGGGGCACGCCGCCAAACTCGCCCGCTGGACCTTCCTGTTCGTGCTGGCCAACCAGGCCGGGCTGATCGTGGTCACCCAACTCGCCACCGCCGCCGAGAAGTCCGCGGCGTCGCACGGCTTCGCCAGCGGCACCGGCCTGGCCGCGTACACCAGCGCCCAGACCATCTGGCAGCTGCCGCAGGCGGTCATCACGGTCTCGGTGATGAGCGCGGTGCTGCCCCGAATATCCCGGGCCGCCTCCGACGGCGACGCGGCCGCGGTCCGCGCCGACATCTCGCACGGCCTGCGCACCTCCGCGGTGGCGATCGTGCCGGCCGCCTTCCTCTTCCTCTCCCTCGGCCCGTGGATCGGCGCGCTGATCTACGGCACCGGCGCCAACGGCGGCCGCTCGGTGGGCTACATGCTCGCCGCGTTCGCCCTCGGCCTGATCCCGTACTCGGCGCAGTACGTCATGCTGCGCGGCTTCTACGCGTACGAGGACACCCGGACGCCCTTCTTCAACACGGTGTGGATCGCCCTGGTCAACGCGGCTGTCGCCGGGCTGTCGTTCCTGCTGCTGCCGCCGCAACGGGCCGTGATCGGCATGGCGTTCGGCTACGGCGTCGCGTACTTCGTCGGCCTGATGGTCGCGCTGCCCCGGCTGCGGCGCCGGATCGGCACCCTCGACGGGCCGCGCATCCGCCGCACCTACGGCCGCCTGATCGTCGCCAGCGTCATCCCCTCGATCCTGAGCTTCCTGCTAGCCCGGACCACCGAGCACATCCTGGGCGGCGGCCTGCTCGGCGCGGCCGGCGCCCTGTTGATCGGCCTCGTGGTCCAGATCGGCCTCTTCCTCGCGATCGCCAAGCGGATGCGGATCGAGGAGCTGAACGCGCTGCTGGGCATGGTGCGCGGCCGGCTGGGCCGCTGACCGGGCCGGAACGCGTTGTCGGAGGGTCGCCCTAGGGTCGTGGTGGAGTGATCGTGAGGGAGGGGGCGGGCGCCGATGGTGCTGCTGGAGGTGCGCAGTCGCGCGGTGGGGGTGCCGGACGGGCCGACGGTGCCGGCGGTGTGGCTGGAGGTGGCCTCGGACGAGGCCGTGCTGACGCTGCGGGAGATCGTGGGCCGCGCGGTCGAGGCGCAGCTCGCGGCGGCGGACGCGGCGGACGGCGAAGGGGCCGCTTCGGGCTCCAAGGGGTCGCGCGCGGCTCGGAGTTCGGTAGGCGCCCAGTTCCGGTCCGGCCCTGACCGTACCGAGCCGGTGGGCGGCGCGGTGGCCGAGACGGAGCGGGCGATGGCGGCGATCGACCGCGGCCTGGTCGCCGTGTTCGCGGGCGGCCGCCGGCTGGAGTCCCCGGACGATTCGGTGGCGGTCCGTCCGGGCGACCGGATCACCTTCCTCCGCGTCACCGCGCTGGTCGGCGGATGAGCGCCGTCCCGGCCACGGACGCCGCGGCCCACCGGCTCGCCGAGTTGCTCGCCCGGACCCCCAGCCCGTTGCGGCAGCTCGCCGACGACGTGCCGTTCGACATCTCGGTGGAACTGCACACCTTCCTGCGGGAGGCGTTCGGCCCCGGGTCCTACGGCCTGCACGAGTGCTGGGACGCGGCGGCCCGCGCCGTCCTGGAGCGCCCCGTCACGCCGGAGCGCACCGCCCTGCTGCGTTCCCTGCTGCTCGGCAACAGCTCCGGCTTCCGCGGGTGGGAGCTGATCCGGCTCGTGCAGGGCCTGTACGACGCGGGGGCGCTGGACGACGACGTCCTGCACCCGCTGCTGCGCGTGCGCCATCGGTCCTGGGAGCTGTGCCCGGTCGATCCGGCGCGCCGGGAGCAGCCGCACTTCCACGACCGGCCCGCGCTGTGGGACGAGGCCTCCGCGGGCTGCCGTGACAGGATCGCGGACTCCCTCGACCGCTTCGTCGACCTGCTCTCCGCGGCGCCCACCGCGGAGAGCGTCAGGCAACTCCCGCCCTGGCGCCCGCGCGGCACGCGGTTCTTCCTGCGGGCGCTGGAGCTGTGGCGGGCCGAGACCACCGCGCCGTGCGGGGACCGCGCCCGCGGCACCGCCGCCGTGTACCTGGCGCAGGCCCGCCTCACCGAGGCCGAACAGGTCTCGCTGATCACGGAGTTGGGCACGCGTCCCCGCGCCGAGCGCAAGGCGGCCGTGACTCTCGCGGCGGCCGCGCGGGAACAGCCCCTGGACCTGCTGGAGTTGCTCGACGCCGCCGACGCGCGACCGCTGGCCCGCCTGATCCGTGACGGCGTCGCGCCCGTCGACCCGGAGTCCGATGCGATCGACCTGGGCGCGCTGCGCCGTGTGGAACTGCCGGCCGAGCGGATGGCCGAACTGCTCCCGCTGCTGTGCGCCACCGCGACGACGGTCACGGCCGACCTCGCCGGCCTCGGCGCCGGGTCGGCCGGCGCGGCGGACGACCTGCCGGAGTTCCTGCTCGCCCGGTACGGCCTCAACCGGCCGCGGGTCCGCGAACGGCTGCGCCGGCACGCGTACTCGGCGATCGCGTGTCTGGGCCTGCTGCCACTGGCCGCCGGCGAGACCGTACTCGACCGCTATCTGGAGCTGCGCGGCTGCGCGAAGGCGGCCACCCGGTTCGGCGCCGAGCGCCGCGCCAACCACCTGCGGGCGGTCCACGCCGGGCTGTGGCACCTCGCTCAGATCACCGGGTACCCGTCGGCCGACCGCCTGGAGTGGGACATGGAGGCCCGGCTGGCCACGGACACCCCGCAGCGCTGGAGCGTCGGGGCGTACACCCTCGCCGTCGACCTGGCCGACCCCGCTGTGCCCCTGCGGGTCGAACGCGCCGGCAAGCGGCTCGCGTCCGTGCCGAAGCAGGTCCGGCAGGACCCTTCGTACGGCGAGATCCGCGCCGTACAGGAGCGGTTGCGCGAGCAGGCCCGCAGGGTGCGCACCGGGCTGATCGAGCCGCTGGTGGCCGGGGGCGACCTGCTGGACGCGGCCGCCTTCGACCGCCTGCTGGCCCTGCCCGCCGCGCGGGCCATGCTGCCCGCGCTGGTGTTGCGCACCGCCGACGGCGTGTTCGGCCTGCTGGACCTCTCCGGCCCCGCCCCCGCGCTGGTCGGCCTCGACGGCGTACCGGTACCGATCGGAGCCGGCGGCGGGATCGGGGTCGGGGTCGGCGCGGCCCATCCGCTGGACCTCGCCGCCCGGGACCTGCTCGGCGGGTGGCAGCGCGAGATCGTGCGGCGGCGGATACGGCAGCCGGTCAAGCAGGTCTTCCGGGAGTGGTACCGCCTCACCGCGGCCGAGCGGGAGGACGGCACCTGGTCACTGCGGTTCGCCGGGCGCGACGTGGCCGGCGCGGTCGCCGGGCGGCTGCTCACCGCCCGGGGCTGGCGGGCGTCGGTGCGCGAGGACCAGCCGTTCGCGACGCGGCGCCTGGGCGGCTGCCACGCGGTGCTGCGCTTCGACGAGTTGGGCCACTTCCTGGGCGAGGGCTCGGCCAGGACCGGGCCGACCGGGTTCGTCGAGACGGTCGACGGCCCCGGCCACAGCCTGGTGCTCGGCGCGGCGGTGCCGCTGGCCCGGGTGCCGGCGCTCGACCTGTCCGAGGCGCTGCGTGACGTGGACCTGGTGGTCTCGGTCGCCGCGCGGCAACTGCCGTCCGATCAGTCGCCGTCCGATTCGGCGGTGGCGGTCCGCGCCGCGCTGCTCGCCGCCCTCGTGGCCGAGCTCGGCCTGGACCGGGTCACCCTCGACGGCCGGTACGCCCGGGTGCGCGGCACCCGCGCCGACTACCGCGTGCACCTCGGCAGCGGCAGCGTCCACGTCGACCCGGGCGGCCACCTGTGCATCGTCCCGGCCGGGTTGACCCGCACACCGCACCGTGACCTCTTCCTCCCCTTCGCCGACGACGACGAGCAGACCTCGGTGATCCTCAGCAAGGTCCTCCTCCTCGCCGACGACGAACACATAGCAGATCAGGACATATTAGGGCAGATCGCCCACGTGACGGCGTCGGTCGACTGCTGAAAGAATGCCGCGTGGAAACAGTTCTGAAGAAGTGGGAGTGTGGGGGGAGGTCGGGGGTAAGAGGCCGAAGAGCAGTTCCGACGACTGAGGATGATGACATGACGGTGGCCACGCAGACCGCAGAAGCATCCGTCCAGCCTGCCGCGACGGGTTCCGCTACCTCTCCCGGTGCCCCCCAGTCAGGCGTGCACGCAGGGTCGGTCGGTGAACTGCCCTGGATCGAGGAGGCCGGCAAGGTCGCCCCCAAGGACGCGCGGGCGCTGTCGAAGCTCTTCTTCGACCGGCTGCAGACCCTTGAGGAGGGCACCCGCGAGTACAGCTACGCGCGGAACACCCTCATCGAGATGAACATGTCGCTGGTGCACTTCAGCGCCCGCCGGTTCCGCAGCCGCGGCCCGGAGGAGATGGAGGACATCCTCCAGGTCGGCACGATCGGCCTGATCAAGGCGATCGACCGGTTCGACCTGAGCCGCGAGGTGGAGTTCACCACCTTCGCCGTGCCGTACATCGTGGGCGAGATGAAGCGGTTCTTCCGCGACACCAGCTGGGCCGTGCACGTGCCGCGCCGGCTCCAGGAGCTGCGGGTCGAGCTGGCCAAGGCCCGCGACCACCTCACCGCGGTGCTGGACGCCAAGCCGTCCGTCGCCGAGCTGGCCGCCTACCTGGAGATCGGCGAGGAGGACGTCATCGAGGGCCTGGTCGCGTCGAACGGCTACACCGCCGGCTCGCTCGACCTGCCCGCCGGCGACGAGGAGGGCGGTTCCGACAGCAGCCGGCCGTACGCCGAGTCGATCGGCGCCTGCGACCCGGCGATGGAACTGGTCGAGGACTTCCACGCCCTCGCCCCGCTGCTGGGTCGGCTCGACGACCGCGAGCGGAGCATCCTGCGGATGCGCTTCGCCGACGAGATGACGCAGGCCGAGATCGGCGCCGAGCTGGGCTGCTCGCAGATGCACGTCTCCCGGCTGCTGTCGCGCACCCTCACCAAGCTGCGCAACGGGATGCTCACCGAGCGGTGAGCCGCCCCACGCAGCAACCCCGCGCCACCGGGTGAGCCGCCCCACGCACCTCGACCAGGTGCCGATCCACCCCGGGCCCGCCCGCCGCACACCGATCCGCGGCACGCGCTGAGCGCCGTTCCGACTCCGAGCCCCGCATGGTCACGATGCGGGGCTCAGTCGTGTGCTCATCGCCCGGCATGCCCCCATCTGCGCCAAGCCCGCCACCCGTTCCGCGCGTCCCGGTCGGCGTCGGGGCGCGCGGCCAGCACGCTTGGCCCATGAGGCACTGGTTGGGCGGCACGCACGGCATGCAGACCTCGGGCGCCGGGCGCGAGCAGCTCTTCCTGCTGCTGGCCGGGCTGGTCTGCTCCTTCCTCTTCATCCGGTTCAGCACCCGGATGATCCGGCGGCAGGTGTCGTGGTGGCCGGGGAACGTGCAGCCGGGCGGGATGCACATCCACCACGTGGTCTTCGGCCAGGTGATGATGATCGTCGGCGGGGTGGGCGCGTTCGGGATCAGCGGCGGGCCGGTGGCGCACGACATCCTCGCGGTGGTCTTCGGCATGGGCTGCGGGCTGGTGCTGGACGAGTTCGCGCTCGTGCTGCACCTGGAGGACGTGTACTGGAAGGAGGAGGGCCGGCGGTCGGTCGACGCGGTGATCCTCTCCGTCGCGGTGATCGGGCTGCTGGTGGCGGGCGAGGCCCCGCTCGGCGGGTACGTCGGCGGGGGGTCGTACGGGTCGTACGCGGTGGCCGCGGTGCTGCTCGGGTTCGTGGTGCTGTGCCTGCTCAAGGGCAAGGTGTGGACCGGGCTGCTGGGCGTGATGGTGCCGGTGCTCGCGGTGGTGGGCGCGCTGCGGCTGGCCCGGCCGCACAGCCCGTGGGCGCGCTGGCGCTACACCGCGCGGCCACGCCGGATGGCGCGGGCCGAACGGCGCGAGGAGGGCGCGCGGCGGCGGGTGATGGCCGCGAAGACCGCGGTGATGGACGCGGTCGCCGGGGCACCCACCCCGGTGTCGCTGGCGAAGCGGGCGTCGGCGGTGCCGACGGTCGTGGAGGTGCCGCCCTCGCGGCTGGAGTTGCTGCTGGGCCGGGTGCTGGGGCCGCTGCGCGGGCCGGGCGCGGTGATCGCCGTGTGGTACTTGCGGCTGGCGGCCGCGGTGGACGTCGTCAGCGGACTGGTCGGCCCGCTGCGCGACCGGGTGCGGGCCGCGAGCGGCGGCGGTCACGTCTCCGCGTTCCTGGTCAGTCCGGGATTCACCGGCGCCGCGCTGGCGTTCGTGCTGTCGGTGAGCCTGCGCCGGCGCAAGCGGGCGGCGTGGCTGCTCACCACGGTGGCGACCGCCGCGTACACCGTGGCGATCGCGATCACCGTCGCGGCGGCGCCGGGGGCGCACCGGCACGCCGCCAACTGGCTGGCGATCGCCCTGACGTTGCTGCTGCTGGGCGCGCTGCTGGTGTCGCGCACCGCCTTCAACGTGCGCGGCGAGCGGCGCAACATCGCCGTGGGCCTGCTCAGCCTGGTGGTGGGGGCGGCGGTCGCGGTGGGCGCCGGCACCCTGCTGGTCCAGGCCACCGACCAGGACCCGCCGTCGCGTTGGGGCCCCAGCGCCCGGTACGCGGCGGTACGGACGCTGACGCTGTCGGCGATCTTCGACCACCCCGGAATCAGGGTGCCGTGGTGGGCGGACCTGCTGATCAACCTGATCAGCGTCGCGCTGCTGCTGCTCGTGGTGCTGGCGTTCCTGCGTGCGCCGCGCGGCCGGGACCGGCTGCTGCCCGCGGACGAGCGGCGGTTGCGGGCGCTGCTGCGGGCGGACGGCGGCCGGGACTCCTTCGGGTACTTCGCGCTGCGCCGGGACCGCGCGGTGTGCTGGGCGCCGGACCGGCGGGCCGCGATCGTGCACCGGGTGGTGAACGGCGTGACGCTCGCGGCCGGCGATCCGGTGGGCCCGCCGGCCGCATGGCCGGCGGCGGTCGCGCACTGGCTGGACACCGCCCGCCGGCACGCCTGGGTCGCGGCCGTCGCGCACGCGGGCGACAGCGCCGCGGGCGTCTACACCGCGGCCGGGCTGCACGGCCTGGACTCGGGCGTGGAGCCGGTGGTCGAGGTCGGCGCGCTGCCGGCCGAGCCGGCCCGGCTGCGGCAGGCGATGGAGGGCGCCGGCTACACGGTGGTGGTGCGCCGCGAGCGGGAGGTGGCCGAGGAGGAGTGGGTACGGCTGCGGCAGCTCGCCGACGCGTGGCGGCGGCACGGCCGGGCGGCCGGCGGGGTGCAGCTGGGGCGGCTCGGCGACCCGGCCGACCCGGGCTGCGTGATCGCGGAGTGCCGCGACCGGCACGACCGGACCTGCGCGCTACTGGCGTTCGTGCCGTGGGGCGAGGACGGGCTGACGCTGGCGCTGCTGCGGCACGACCAGGAGTCGGGGCACGGCCCGGTCGATCTCGTCCTCACCGAGGTGCTGCTGCGGGCGCACACCGGCGCCGAACCGGTGGCGGACGTGGTCCGCGTCTCGCTCAACCTCGCGCCGTCCGACGGCGAGCAGGCGTACGCGGCGTACCGGCCGCGCTGGGCGACCCGGCACCTGCTGTACGAGCGGCGCGCCGAACTCCCCCGGGTGATCGCCGCCGCGGCCTACACCGAGGGCCTGCGCCTCGCCGCCGCACGAACCGCCCGGGCTTCCCGCTGGGCCGTGTTGTGGAAGTAGCGCCGTTCGCCCGAAGGGCGGGGCCCGTGGCGTCTGGTGCTCCCCCACAGCCTTCGGCGTGGGGGTGCCCCCAGATCGCAAGGCGGAGGATTGCCCTCGTAGTGGGCCTACTCGGACAAGCCCGACAACGCTGGGGGCACTCCCCCTGGCTTCGCCGGAGGCACTCCCACCCGCCGAAGGCAGGGGGAGAGCGCGCGTACCAGGCGCCACGGGGCAGGCGGGACTTCCAAAACACGGCCTAGGGCCCGCCCGGGGGTGGCCGCGCGGGCGGTTCGGGGCCGCCCCGATGGCCCCCTCCCTGCGGCTGTTCGGGCACGCCCGCCGCCGGGCGCACCCTTTTCCGCGGATTTCCGCTGCCGAAGTCGGCTGCGCGGTGCGGGAATTCCGGCGCCTCGGGTCGGCCGCCAGGGAATCGCCCGGACGAATTTCGCGGTGGGCGCATACGGCAGCCGAATGAGGCGGGCGAATGCGCCAGCCGAATACGCCTTCCGGGAACCGAATCCCGGATGTCCGGCCGCGTTCCGTCCGCCCGAAGCCGCGCTCGCGGATTGAGCCGGACGGGGCGGGGCCAAAGGAAAAGCGCACCGTGCCGAAAGGGAGCAAGCGCGGGTCGTACGGCCCGTACGACCGCCACGGGACCCGCCGCGCGGCGGGCGCGTCCCCGGCGGGCGCCCGCCGGTCGTACGGGCGACGCCCGCACCGCGGACGGGGACCCGGGCGGCCGCCCGGCGGGCGCCCCACCATTGCCGGCGCCCGCAATTCCGACCGCGCGGCACCGTACGCGGCACGGAACGCGGGGGAAGTCGGCGGTGAAGTCCGCGGCTCGCGGGAAACCCGGGCCGGGGCGGCCGACTTGTACCGCGGTGACCAGCGCGGCGGCGCCCAGGACAGCCCGCACCGGACGCCGTCGAGACGGCGAGCGCGAATGCCAGGCTCTCCCCTGAGATCGGACGGAACGTCAACTCCGGTTCATCCAAACGGTGTTGATATGAAGTCATGATGGGCTGACGCCGCCGAGATCCACGCCCGGACCGCGCCCGGACCAGGGCGAAAAGCCCGCCGAACCCCCGCCCGCCGGTGAAGCGGAGGCCGATCGACCGGTCCCCGCGGGACGGCGGCAGGGGCAGCCGCGCCCGGTCGCCTTCGCGCCGCCGGAGGGAAACCGGGCCGCCGCCGTCAAGCCGGCGCCGGCAGATCGTCGCACGCGCCACCCGTTCGCGGTCGGCATTCGCGACTCCAACTCCTTCCGGCCTACGTAACGGTAGGCTCCCTCTCCGTACCTGACCGCGATCGCCCGCGACGCCGGCCCGGGGACCGGTGCGCCCACCATCGCGCCCACCCCGTGGACTCCACCGCGGACTCCACTGCGGCCGCGACTGCCACAACCCTCGAAGGGGTGGAAAATTCGGTTGTCTGATCGAGCGACTCGCCCGAATTCGCCGCCTTCTTCCGCACATATGGGCGGCGGGCAAATGCAGCGGCTTGGCGCGGAACGGCCGCCTGTATATGATCGCAAAGTGGCCGCACCAAGGCCGTTCCGCAATGGCCAGGCACAATCGAATCCAGTACGGCGCCCCGAACCACTCGCACCGCGCGACCGTTCGGCCGGGCGATCAGGACACCACCCACGCCCGCTCGTTCCGGTCGCCGGCCGGCGTGATCCAGCGAGCCGCCGCACCCCCGACGGTGAGGACAGGCAAGTGACCACGGCCGTCAGCCGCAGCCTCCGCAGGCACCCGGCCCGGTGGCCGCGTCCCGCCCGGGGGCGGTTGTCCGCGGGCCCGCCGCCGTCATCGACTGTCAGCGTCTCCAGACACCGCCAACCCCGGACGGGCGCCCCGCCGCGTCCAGATTCCTGAGGATCTGATGACCACTTTGATACAGGAGGCGGCAGCTGCGCTGCTGTTGGCCCTCGCGCTGGCCGCCGGCGGTGCGGCTCTGCGGTTCCGCCGTATCGCCCGCACCCGGCAGCGGCAGGCCGAGCAGCAGCACGCACAAAGCCATGCCACGGTCCTGGCCGAGCAGGAGCGGGTACACCAACTCGCCGACCAGCAAAGGGCGTTGGACGACGCGCTGGGCTACCTGGCGTCGGCCGGCCTGGCCGAGGCCACCGCTGCGGCGCTGGAACCCGGCGAGAACCGCGAGGTCGAGTTCGTGCTGCCGCAGCCGCTGGCCGGCACCCTGGCGGCGCAGCGCATCGAGGAACTGGTCTCCCAGCACACCGCGTTGGTCCGGCAGACCCGGCGCGACGCGCAGGACGCCGCGGAGTTGCGGGTCGAGAAGGCCCACGAGGACGCCCGCGACGCCACCCGCGCGGCCGTACTGACCTTCGCCTCGGCCCTGGTGAGCCTCGGTGCCGAACTCGCCGAGGAGGTCAGCGTGGGGGTGCGCCGGCACCACGGCGACGACGCGTACGAGACGCTGATGGAGATCGACCACACCGCCCAGCAGATGCTCCGTATCGCCCAGGGCTACATGGTGCTGTCCGGCGGCACCCTCGGCCGCCGGCTGCCGGCCACCGAGTTCACCGACATCGCCCGGGCCGCGATGGGCCGTATCCAGAACTACGAGCGGGTGCGGGCACAGGAGCTGGACCAGGCGGTGGTGCCGCGCGCGGTCGAGGCGCTGGTGCACACCCTGGCGATCCTGCTCGACAACGCCGTCCGCTACGCGCCGCCGACCTCCTACGCGGAGGTGTCCTTCCGTACCGGGCACAACGGCGTGACGGTGGTCGTGGACGACGCCGGGCTGCAGATGAGCACCGAACAGCTGGAGCGGGCCCGGGAGATCCTCAGCGGCAAGCAGTCGCTGGACATCCACGCGCTCGGCGCGTACCCGCAGACCGGCTTCCGCGTCGCGGCCCAGCTCTCGGCGCGCTACGGCTTCCGGATCGACCTCGAAGCGCCCAACCTGTTCGGCGGCACCCGGGCGCTGGTGTTCGTGCCCGCCGCGCTGCTGACCACGCTGCCGGCCGAGCAGCCGGCCGGCCACCGCGCGGGCCTCGGCGCCGATCAGCCGTACCTCCCGGCGCAGGGCCACCCGAACGGGCCGCAGGCGCACTCCGGTCACCCGGGGCAGCACGCGCAGCCCGCGCCGAGCCCGCAGCCGGTGCAGGCCGCCCACGACCCGCAGCCGTACGCGGCGGGACCCTCGTACGGCTCCGACAGCCGTCACGACGGGTCGCTCGGCGCCCAACCGGCGACCACCGCGAGCGGGTTGACCCGACGCCGGCGCCGGCCGCAGCCGGCACCCGCGCCCGCCGCACCCGCCGCGCCGGTGGCCGAGACCCGGCCGGGCCGGCCGGACATCGCCGCCGCGTGGGCCGACGGGTCCCGCCGGGGCCGGGCGCTGTCGGAGCAGGCACCTTCAGCGGCCTCCTCCTCGGCGGGGAGCCGGCCGGACCCGGACGAGGGTCCGCGGGAGGCCCTGCCGGACCACCCCTGGGGCACCGACCGGCAGGGCACGTCGGAGAACACGTCGGCCACTTCGAAGGGCGATTCCTGACCATGTTGAAAGCTCACGACGACAATGCGCTGGGGTGGCTGCTCGACGAGCACCTCGGCAATTGCCCGGGCGTGCGGTTCGCGGTCCACATGACATCAGACGGCCTGCTCAGCTCGTACACCAAGACCATCGACAAGGACACCGGCGACAAGCTCGCGGCCGTGACGGCGGCGCTGCGGGCGGCCGGGCTGGCCTGGGCCGAGGTCACCGGGCGGCGGGGTGAGCCCAACTCGGTGCGCCAGCACCTGATCGAGACCGACCAGTGGATCGGGCTGACCTCGGCCGCCGCGGAGAACTCGCTGCTGGCGGTCTGCGCCGAACTCGACAGCGACATCGGGCTGATCAGCGAGCGGATGAACGCGCTGGCCCAGCGGGTCGGCCACGAGCTGGTCAGCAGGGAGCGCCGACCCGTCGGCGAGGGCGGTCGGGCGAGGTGAGCGGCCCGCGGCGTGACCCGGATGTGGTCCGGCCCTACGTCCGCACCGGCGGGCGCAGCCGCCCCTCCCGCGACGTACGCCTGGAGTCCCTGGTGATCGCCGCGCCCGCCCCGGTGCAAGGACTGGAGCCGGACGCCCGCCGGGTGTTCCTGCTGTGCCGCGGCGGGGTGCTGGCGGTGGCGGAGATCGCCGCCGGGCTGGAACTGCCGCCGTCGGTGGTCAGGATTCTGGTCTCCGGCCTGATCGACTCCGGCCACCTCGCGGCCCCGGTCCGCCGTACCCGCGCCGACGCGCCGTCCACCGACCTGCTGAAGGAAGTGCTGCATGGCCTCCGCTCCATCGCCTGACGCCGGCCTGTCCGAGATGACGGGCCTGTCCGGCGAGACCGCCCGTTCCGACGACGACTCCGCCGCCGAGCCGCTCGGCTTCGACTACCTCCCCTCCACCATCACCCGCTCGGCGAAGCTGCTGGTCACCGGGCCGTTCGGGGTCGGCAAGACCACCTTGGTGGGCACCGTCGCGCCGCTCGTGCTGCGGATGGACGAGCCCATGACCGAGGCGAGCGTCGGCGTCGACGACCTGCGCGGCACCCCGGAGAAGACCACCACCACCGTGGCCATGGACTTCGGCCGGCTGCACCTCAACGAGAGCCTGGTGCTCTACCTGTTCGGCACCCCCGGCCAGGTGCGGTTCAAGCCGCTGTGGGAGGGGCTGGCCGACGGCGCGCTCGGCGCGCTGGTGCTGGTCGACACCCGGGACCTGGACCGCTGCCACGACGTCCTGGACCTGCTGGAGGAGTACGACACCCCGTACGCCGTGGCGATAAACCGCTTCGACGACGGGATGGAGTACCCGCTGGACGAGGTCCGCCAGGCCCTCGACCTGGACGACGCCACCCCGCTGACCACGTGCGACGCGCGGGACCGGCAGTCGTGCCTGGGTGCCCTGATCACGCTCGTCGAATTCCTGTCCACCCGCCAACTGGAGCCCCGCCCGTGACGTCCCCGCCCTATGCCGACCCCGCGCCCGCCACGCACGCGCCGGGCCGGCGCGTCCCGCTCTACACCGAGGAGTTCGCCGCCGACCCGCACGGCGCCTACGACCGGATGCGGGCGGAGTTCGGCCCGCTGGTGCCGGTGGACCTCTCGCCCGGCGTCCCCGCCACCCTCGTCATCGGCTACCCGCAGGCGCTGCGCATCCTCAACGACCCGCAGCGCTTCCCGGCCGACCCGCGGGTGTGGCAGCGCGACGTGCCCGACGACTGCCCGGTGAAGCCGATGATGGAGTGGCGGCCGAACGCGCTGCGCTCGGCCGGCGAGGAGCACCACCGCTACCGCGGGGCGAACACCGCGAGCCTGGACCAGGTCAACCAGCACCATTTGCGGGCGACCGTGGAGCAGGTCGCCGCCGAGACCATCGGCCAGTTCAGCCCCACCGGCACGGCCGACCTGCTCACGCAGTACGCCTGGCCGATCGCCTTCCGCGTGCTCAACGAGATGCTGGGCTGCCCGCCGCAGATCGGCCAGCGGGTCGCCGACGGCATGGCCGCGATCTTCGAGGGCGTGGACGCCGCCGCCGGGAACGTGATGCTCGGCCAGGCGCTGCGCGACCTGACCACCAGCAAGCGCACCTCCCCCGGCGCGGACATCACCAGCTGGCTGATCGGCCACCACGCGGCGCTCAGCGACGAGGAGATGGACCACCAGCTGGTCACGCTCTACGGCGCCGGCATCGAGCCGACCACCAACCTGATCACCAACACGCTGCGGCTGATGCTCACCGACGACCGGTTCTCCGGCAACCTGCACGCCGGCAGCCTGTCGGTGCGCGACGCGCTGGACGAACTGCTCTTCACCGACCCGCCGATGGCGTCGTACTGCGTGTCGTACCCGCCGCGGCCGATGGACGTCGACGGGGTGCGGCTGCCCGCGCACCAGCCGGTCGTCATCTGCATGTCCGCCGCGAACAACGACCCCTCGATCGGCGCCGCGCCCTCCCGCCGGGTCGGCAACCGCGCCCACCTGGCCTGGAGCAACGGCCCGCACGCCTGCCCGGCCAAGTCGCACGCCTACCTGATCGCCGAGACCGCCCTGGTCCACCTCGTCGACGCGCTGCCGGAGATGGATCTGGCCGTCCCCGCCGAGGAGTTGACCTGGCGGCCAGGACCTTGGCACCGCGCGCTCACCGCGCTGCCGGTGACCTTCCCGCCCGTCCCCGCCCCGCCCGCGCCCCAGAGCTGAACGGAGCACTCCGCCGTGTCCCAGCCCACCCCTCTCGTCCTGGACCCCACCGGCTCCGACCCGGACTCCGAGCACGAGAAGCTACGCTCCCAGGGCCCCGCCGCCCGCGTCGACATCCTCGGTGTGCCGGCCTGGGCCGTCACCGACCCGACCCTGCTCAAGCAGCTCCTGACCGGCCCGGACGTCTCCAAGGACGCCCGGCAGCACTGGCCGGCGTACGACCACGCGGTCGCGACCTGGCCGCTGGCGCTGTGGGTGTCGGTGCACAACATGTTCACCGCGTACGGCGGTGACCACCGCAGGCTGCGCCGGCTGGTGGCACCCGCGTTCAGCGCCCGCCGGATAGCCGCGCTCGGCGACCGGGTCGAGCAGATCGTCAGCACGCTGCTGGACCGGCTCGACGAGCAGTCCCACGACGCCCCCGACGCCCCCACCGACCTGCGCGAACTGTTCGCCTACCCGATACCGATCCAGGTGATCAGCCATCTGATGGGCCTGCCCGAGGAGCAGCAGGCAGGCTTCCGTACCGTGGTGGACGGGGTCTTCTCCACCACCCTCACCCCCGACGAGGCGATGGCCAACACCGTGCGCCTGTACGGGGTGTTGGACGACCTGATCGCCGCCAAGCGGACCGCGCCCGGGGACGACATGACCTCCCTGCTGATCGCCGCGCGCGACGAGGAGGGCGACGGCTCGGCGCTGTCCGAGACCGAACTGCGCGACACGCTGCTGCTGATGATCAGCGCCGGCTACGAGACCACGGTCAACCTCCTCGACCAGGCGATCTCCGCGCTGCTGACCCACCCCGACCAGCTGGCGCTGGTCCGGTCCGGGGACTCGGACTGGTCGTCGGTGGTGGAGGAGACGCTGCGGCTGGAACCGGCGGTGAAGAACCTGCCGATGCGCTTCGCGGTGCGCGACATCCCGCTGCCCGACGGGCAGATGATCGCCGCGGGCGAGGCGATCCTCGCCGCGTACGCCGCCGCGAACCGGCACCCCGACTGGCACGGGGACACGGCCGGGCAGTTCGACCTCACCCGTACCGCGCCCGGCCCGGAGCACCTCGCGTTCGGCCACGGCGTGCACTTCTGCCTGGGCGCCCCGCTGGCCCGGCTGGAGGCGGTGGTCGCGCTGAGCGCGTTCTTCACCCGCTTCCCCGACGCCCGCCTGGCGACCCCCGCCGAAACCCTCCCCCGGGTGCCCTCCCTGATCACCAACGGCCACCAGACCCTCCCGGTGGTCCTCCGCCCCACCGACTGACGCTCCCCCACGACCCACCCTCGGCGGGCCGCCCCACTCCGGGGCGGCCCGCCGCCCCTCGCCTCCCACCGAACCCTTCGACGAGACCTCGTCCCGGCCGACTCCGCCCACCCGCGCATGCCGCCGCGCAACCCGCGTGCCCTGCCGGTCGGTTCCCGGTTCGGCCGCGCTCCGGACGGGTTCGCGCCGAGGCGACCACGGGAGTGGCCCGCGCGGCGGCTCAGAGGGTGGCGAGGGCGGGGAGGAGGAGGGTCGCGGCGGTCACGTCGGGGGTGAGCGGGCGGTCCCCCGGGCCGGCCGGGAGCGCGGGCGAGGTCAGGACCGCGTGCACGGGTGCGCCCGGGTCGAGAAGGTCCGCGGGCTGGATACGCAACGCCCTTACCGCCGCGACGAGTTCGCAGGCGAGCACGAGCCGGTAGGCGCCCGCGGCTCGGAGCGCCTGCCGTGCCGCCTGGGAGGCGAAGCTCGCCGCCTCTTCGAGACCGCGGGAGATGACGGTGTGCCCGGCGGACGCGGGCGACGAGGCGGAGGCCCGCAGCTCCGCGAGCGCGGAGTTCGCGCTGTACTCGAGGATCATGATCCCGGAGCTGGCCGCGGGCCCGTCCGCGAGGAAGGGCCGCAGCCCGGTGATGTCGGGGTCGCCGAGGTGCCCGAGGCGGGCGGTGGACAGCCGGGCGGTCTGCAGCACGGCCAGCGAGAGCTGGTCGAGCGCGAGGCCGAGCGGCGCGGCGAAGAACCCGCCGTGGTGGTAGACCGCGGGACCGCCGTCCGGCCCGCCGTCCTCGGTGATCAGCGGGTTCTCCGAAGGGCAGTTGATCTCGACGCCGAGCACCCGGCGCAGCGCGCCGACCGCTTCCAGCGCCGGCCCGTGCACCTGCGGGAACGCCCGGAAGCCGTACGGGTCCTGGATGCGCCGGCCGGGCGCCTGCGGGCGTTCCGGCTGCCCGAGCAGCCTGCGCACCTCGGCGGCGGCGTGCAGGGTGCCGGCGTACGGGCGCAGGGCGTGCACCGGAGCGGCGTACGCCTCCAGGGAACCACCGACCGCGGCCAGCGAGAGGGCGGCGATGGCGTGCGAGGCCCGCAGCAGGACGTCGATGTCGTGGCAGACCAGCGCGGCCTGGCCGAGCGCGAGGGCGTTGCTGCTCATCAGGGCGAGCCCGTCGCCGCGCTGGAGGGTGACAGGCGCGGGTCCGGGCGCGGTGGCGCTGGTGTGCAGCGGCGCGACCGGTCCGCCGTCGGGGTGCGGGTCGGCGTGGACGCCCACCGGCCCCGGCTCGGTGGAGTTCGCGCCGGGCGATACGGGACCGGGCGGTACGGCTCCGGGCGACGCGGGACCGGCCGGCACGGGACCGGCCGGTACGGCGCCCGGCCCCGCCTCGCCGTGCCGCACCCCGCCGTCCCGTACCGTTTCCGCGCCCAGCACCTCCGCGCCCCGCGCCTCCGCAGCGATCGGGTCGAGTTCCGGCCCCAGCGCCCCCACCGGGTCCGCCAGCCAGGGCCGCTCACCGATCAGCGTCAGCCCGGTCTGCGCGAGCGCCGTCAGATCGCCGGTGCCGACCGCCCCGTACTCGTTGACGGCCGGGTGCACATGCAGCCGCAGCGCCTCGACCATCGCGTGGACGAGTGCGGGCTGGAGGCCGGAGCCGCCGGCCAGCACCTGGTTGGCGCGGACCGCCAGCATCGCGCGGACCTCGCGGGCGGGCAGCAGCGCGCCGACCCCGCCGGCGTGGCTGCGCAGCAGCCGCAGGTCCTGCTCGTCCTTGTCCTCGTCGCTGAGGAAGACCATCCGGTTGGCGCCGACGCCGGTGTCGCGGCCGTAGATCCGGCCGGAGGCGGCGAGCCGCTGGGCGGTGCGCCAGGAGCGTTCGGCGCGTGCGTACGCCTCGGGCGGGACGACGGGTCCGGCCACGCCGTCGGCGAGCAGTGCGACGCCGTCGGCGTCGAGGCCGAAGCCGTCGAGGACCGCGCCGGCCGCCTGCGCCCGCTGGGGTGCGGAGGAAGCGTCGTTGCCGCGGTGCGACGACGACTCAGGGGCTGTTCCCATGGTCGCCTCCGGCTGAGGGCGGTACGGAAGGGTGGTTCGGAGAGGTGGTGCGGAGGGGCCGTCCGTCACGGTCGCGCCCCGGGTCGTACATCGTGCGGGCTCCGGGGTGTGCGGATGCGTGCTCCGGGGCGCCCCGGTCGTCCCCGGCGCCCGGGCCGGACCAGGCCGCCCCGGGGTGCGCTCGGCACCCCGGGGCCGTCCTCAGGCCCGTACGCGGGCGTACGCGGGCCCGGCTCAGCGCTCCCCGCTCAGCTGACGCCGATGGACTTCAGCCACGCCTGCGCGACCGCGAGCGGGTCCTTCTTGTCCGTCTGCACCTGGGTGTCCAGGTCGAGCAGCTTCGCGGTGTCGAGCTTCGCCGACACGCTGTTGAGCGCGTCGACGCCGGCCTGCGAGAGCCCGGACTTGTAGACCAGCGGAAGCACGTTGCCGAAGCCGAAGAGGCTCTTCGGGTCCTGGAGCGTGACGAACTTCTCGGACGAGATGGTCGGGTCGGTGGTGAAGATGTCCGCGGCCTGGACGTTGTTGCTCTTCAGCGCCGACTCGGTGAGCGGGCCGCCGGCGTCCAGCGCCTTGAAGGACTTCGGCACCACGTTGTACTCGGACTTCAGGCCGACCAGGCCCTGCTGGCGGGTCTGGAACTCCGGCGAGCCGCCGATCACGAGGTCCTTGCTGATCGAGGCGAGATCGGCGATCGAGGAGGACGCGGTCAGGTGGTACTTCTTCGCGGTGGCGGCGTTGACCGTCACCGAGTCCTTGTCCTCGGCCGGGGCGTCCTTCAGCACCGTCAGCTTCGGGTCGAGCTTCGCGGTGATCGCTGAATCCGTCGCGGCCGCCGTCGTGGCCACCGCCTTGGGGTTCAGGTAGGACAGCAGCGCGCCGTTGAACTCCGGCATCACCGTCAGCGTGCCGTTCTTCATCATCCCGTAGGTGGTCTCACGGGTGCCGATGTTCAGCTTGTAACTGACCTTGATGCCCTTGGACTTGAGGGTCTCGCCGTAGATGTAGGCAAGCACGGTGCTCTCGGCGAAGTTGTTGGAGCCGACGACCACGGTGCCGCCGGACGCCTTCTTCCCGGCCAGCGGGTCGCTGCCGCTGTCGCCGGACGAGGAGGAGGAACAGCCCGCCAGCAGGGGCGCTGCCACGGCAGCGACGACCGCCACGGCGGCCAGTCGGAGGTAACTCGGGCTGGACCAGGTGCTGTTCTCGCGAGTAGTCACGGTTTCCGCTTCCGGCTCGGTGTTCGAAAGATGATCAACGTTGTTCGAAACATGCCTTGGTGACGATCCAATCCAGCCGCTTCCCACCCAGTCAAGTGAAGGCTGGTCACCGATTGGCATCGACGGGTGCGAAGCGCCGATCCGGCCTCCGGCGGTACCCCGCTGACCTGCGACGGAACCGGATCACCACAGGTCGGTGCGTGGACGGACTTAACAGGATCTTGATGTACTGGCCAGGTGCCGGACGACAAGACGAGGTAGTCTCCGGGCAGTTGGCGACCATTCCCGGACTGACACGGGGAGTTTTCGGCCACTTCCGTCCGACCAAGGTGACGAAAGTGGTCAAAGTCACGGAGGAGGGCGCGTCGTGTCCGCGAACGGAGCGATCGGACCGGAACGAGAGCATCCGGTACCGGAAGTCCCGCACGATGGCGACCGTCCGCCCCGAACATCCGCACTCGCCCGCTTCGCCGACCGCCGGCCCTTCCGGCGCAAGCTCGACGTGCTGCTCGGCGTCCCCCTCGTCGTGATCGCCCTGCTGCTCGGCTATGTGATCTCCGGGCTGGTCGGCCAGGCCAGGGACGCGGGCTCCGCCGCCCAGCTGGTCCGCAGCAGCCGCCAGGTCGCGACCCTGGTCGACCGGGTCGAGTCCGAGCACCAGCAGGCGCTGCTGCTGTCGGTGCGCTACGAGTCGGCCACCACCGGCGGCCGGCCGTCGCTGACCGCCTACCGCGACGCGCAGGACGCGGTGGACCGGCAGGTCGCCGCGGTCCGCCGCGCCTTCGGCTCGCGGCTGCCGGCCGCCGAGGAGCAGGTGCTCAAGGAGATCGACGGCCTGAGCAGCCTGCGCAGCACCGTGGAGCAGAGCTACCTGCCGGCCGACAACATCGACCCGGCGTACACCTCCGCGATGGACGACCTGATCGACGGCCTGGACCTGGACACCAGCACCAACCTCTCCACCACCCGCACCGGCAGCCTGCTGGACTCGCTGCTGCGCGCGGAGGCCGCGCACAGCTCCTTCGAGACCAGCGTGTTCTCCGCGCAGACCGGTGACGCCAACGCGCTGATCGAGTTCGTCCACGCGGTCGGCGACGAGCAGGTCTACACCACCGAGGCGGCCCGGTTCGACCGCTACGCGACCTCCCGGCAGAGCGCCGAGCTGGCCGGGATCGAGCAGGGCACGGCCTGGAACACCATCTCGCAGCAGTACGCGGGCCTCCAGGTGGACCCGAGCTCGCTGGTGGCCAACGGCCCGGCGGCGATCAGGGCGGCCTTCACCTCCGCGCTCCAGGCGTACCCGCAGTACCAGCAGCAGGCGGAGAGCCGGCTGCGCGTCACCAGCTCGCTGATCGGCCAGATCGCCGACCGGGCCGATCGCGCCTCGGACAACGCGTGGTGGCGGGCGGCCTGGCTGCTGGCCGGCGCGCTGGTCGCGTTCGTGCTGTGGCTGGCGCTGTCGGTGGCGATCCGCCGCTCGGTGATCCGGCCGGTGCAGGCGCTCACCGGGGCGGCCGCCGAGGTCGCGGAGGTGGCCGGGCGGGAACTGGCCCGGGTCGCCGACGACGACGCGGTGGACGCGAGCCCGCCGCGGCTGCGGGAGATGCCGGTGACCGCGCGCGACGAGATCGGCGACCTGGCCGCCGCCTTCAACCGGGTGCAGACCACCGCGGCCGCGCTGCTGGAACGGCAGGTGCTCAGCCGCCGCAACACCGCGGAGATGTTCGGCAACGTCGGCCGCCGGGTCAGCAACCTGACGGCCCGTCAACTCTCCCTGATCGACGCGGTGGAGCGCGGCGAGACCGACCCCGCGCTGCTGGACCGGCTCTACCGCATCGACCACCTCGCGGTACGGCTCCAGCGCAACGCGGACAGCCTGATGCTGCTGGCCGGTATCCGCGAGACCGGCATGGAGGCGGGGCCCACCCCGCTCACCAACGTGGTGCGCGCCTCGCTCGGCCAGATCGAGGGCTACCAGCGGGTCTCGCTCAGCGCCGAGACCGAGGTCACCGTCGCGCCCGACATCATCGCCGACCTGACCTTGATGCTCGCCGAGCTGCTGGAGAACGCGGTCGCCTTCTCGCCCGCCCGCAGCCCGGTCGAGGTGACGGTGAGCGCCCGCTCCGAGGGAGCGCTCATCGAGGTCACCGACCACGGCCTGGGCATGAGCGCGGCCCGGCTCGCCGAGGAGAACGCCCGGCTGGTGCGCCGCGAACGCCTCGACCTGGTGCCCACGAAGGTGCTCGGCCTGTTCGTGGTCGGCAGCCTGGCCCGGCGCTGGGGCGTGCGCGTCACGCTGACCCGTACGCAGGGCGGCGGCGTCACCGCGCAGGTGGCGATCCCGTCGGCGCTGCTGCTGATGATGAGCCCGTTCGCGGAGCCGAGGAAGCGGCCGGACACCGGGAACGGAGCCGGCGGCGTCGCCGGAACCGAGGGCCGGGCCGGGCGCAGGTCGTACGAAGGCGGGCCCGCGGAACTCGAACGAGGCGACCTGGCCGAGCGCGGCGAGCGGGCCGGACGGGGTCCGCGGCACGCCGCCCGGGTGCCCGAGTCGGGTCCGGCCCGCCCGCACCCGGAGCCGGGCAGCGACACGGAGGCCGGCGGCGGCGCCCGGCACGCGGCACCGAACCGCCCGGACGCGCCCGCGCCGCTCCCCCGCAGGGTGCCGCAGCGCAACGCGGCGATCAGCTCCGCGGCCGTGCCGTCCGCGCCGGCCGCACCGGTCCGCCGCCTCGGCCCGGGGCAGGGGACCGCCCCGACCGGCAACGGAACCGGGAACGGGAACGGAACAGCGCCGGGCGGCGCCGCGACCGGCGCACGGACGGTGAACGGCGCGGCGAGCGGGCCCGGTTCCGCGGGTGCCTCCACCGCACCGGGTACTCCCGCCGCGCCCGGCACACCCGCCCACGGGAGTACGTCGCCGGGCGGGCTGCGGCGCCGCGTGAAGGGCGCCACCCTCGCCACCACGCTCGGAGCGGCGGCCCCCGCCGCCCCGGCCGCCGCCGGCCCCGCCGTACCCTCTCCCCCAGACCCGCACCGCCCCGCCGCAGACGCCGAGCAAGTCCGCTCCGAGCTGGACGAGTTCGAGGCGGCGGTGGAACGGGCGCACCGCGACACCGCGGCGGCCGACACCGGCCAGAGCCGCACCACACTGGACACGGGGTTCCCGGAAGGAGCCGAAGAGTGACAACGCCGACAGGTGGCGGGCCCGAGGAACTGCGGGCCGCCGCAGCCGATTTCACCTGGCTGCTGAACCGTTTCGCCACCGAGACCGCGGGGGTGGTGGACGCCATCGCGGTCTCCTCCGACGGCCTGCTGATCGCGGTGTCGCAGCTCCGCGACCCGGCGGACTCCGAACGGCTCGCGGCGATCGTCTCGGGCATGACCAGCCTCGCGGCGGGCGCCGCCGGCAACTACGGCCTGGGCCCGCTGAACAAGGTGATCATCGACCTCGCGGAGGGCCACATCCTGGTCTCGGCGATCGGCAGCGGTGCCGTCCTGGGCGTGGTGACCTCCAAGGAGGCGAAGCTCGGCAACATCGCCTACGAGATGACGGTGTTCGCGAACCGGGCCGGGGCGGCGCTCAACCCGGAGCTGGTGCTGGAGTTGAAGAACACCGTCGGTTCGCCGTCGGCCCGTTGACGTACCGGCCTCCCGCGTACGGGCAGTTGACGCATCCGCGGCCGGGCGGGTACGGCCGGTACGCGTACCACCCCTGCACGCGCGGGCAGTTGCCGTACCGGGCTGCCACGTACGGGCAGTTGACGTACCACCTGTGCACGTATCCGCGGCCGGAGGCGCCGGCCGCCGCTGAGCGCACACCGCTGACGGCTCACCGCGAGGAGGTGAAGGCCCATGGGTGCCGGTGACGAACCGGTCGACCGGGCGCCCGCCGTACGGCCGTTCCTGGTGACCGCGGGCCGGGTGGCCGGGTCGGGCGGCGGCTCGGACCTGCCTCCGATCCCGGTCGAGACCCAACTCGTGGCGACGGCCGCCGGGTTGGAGCGGCTGGACCTGATGTCGTTCGAGCGGCACGACATCGTGGCGGCCTGCCGCCGACCGCAGTCGGTGGCCGAGATCGCGGCCACGCTGCGGCTGCACCTCAACGTCGTCCGGGTGCTGGCCGAGGACCTTTCGGCGGGCGGCCACCTTTCGGTGTACGTTCCGAGCGCCGACATCGCCCGCGACGTTTCCGTACTGCGAAGGGTTATCGATGGTCTCCGCACCATCCCCGACTCCGGGGGGACACTCCGTGACAACGACTGAGGCGCCCGGCCGGGGCGCTCCCCCGCTGCCGGTGAAGATGGTGGTCGCGGGCGGGTTCGGGGTCGGCAAGACCACCGCGGTCGGGTCGATCTCGGAGATCCGGCCGCTCACCACCGAAGCGGCGATCACCGAGGTAGCCGCGGGGGTGGACGACCTCAGCCACACCCCGCACAAGACCACGACCACCGTGGCGATGGACTTCGGCTGCATCACCATCGACGCCGGCCTGAAGCTCTACCTCTTCGGCACCCCGGGCCAGGAGCGGTTCGGCTTCATGTGGGACGACCTCGTCCAGGGCGCCCTCGGCGGCCTCGTCATCGTGGACACCCGCCGACTCGACGACTGCTATGCCGCGGTCGACTACTTCGAGCACCGCCGGATACCGTTCGCGGTCGCGGTGAACGCCTTCGACGGGCGCGTCGAGCACACCCTCGACGAGGTGCGGTGGGCACTGGACGTGGCGGAGAACGTCCCCGTCATCACGTTCGACGCGCGGGAGCGGGGTTCGGTGCGGGACGCGCTGCTGGTCGTGCTGGACGTGGCGCTCACCCGAGCGGAAGGGTGAGCGGGGACCGTTGAAGAGCCGCTCGACCCCTCAGCGCAGGAGGGCTCGTTTCAGCAGCGGGGCGAGCGGCTTCTCGACCAGGCGGTGCAGCAGCCAGGCGAGCACCAGCATCATCCCCACGGCCAGCAGGAGCACAGCGGCCGGCGGTAGCGCGGTGCTGTGCACGAGGACGGCGACGGTGACCGTGCCCAGGTGGTCGTGGACGAGGTAGAACGGGTACGTCAGAGCGCCGGCCGTGGTCAGCCAGCGCCAGTTCAGGCGGGATATGGACGGCACCATGGTCACCGCCGCCACCGCGGCGAAGCCGAAGGCGACCACAGCGATCACGCCGAGTTCCGTGCGGTGGTGGAAGACGCTCATGTGCTCGGGCGCGACGTTCGCCTTGACCGCGTTGCGCTGGCCGAGCAGGAAGCCCACCACGACCACGCCCCAGGACATCGCGTCGTGCCCGAAGCGGTACACGAGGTACATCCCCATGCCGGCCACGAAGAACGGCGCGTACTCCGGCATGAGCGCGGTCTTCGCGAACGCCTCCCCCGAGGTGTCGGCGTAGAGCGCGAGGACCGTCCAGGCCGCGCAGAACACCAGCACGCGGCGGCGGGTGGCGCCCGGCCAGACCACGGCGAGGGCGAAGAGCAGGTAGAAGCGCATCTCGGCCCAGAGCGTCCAGCACACGCCGAGCACGCGCTCGGCACCGGCCGGCATCTGGAGCATCGTGAGGTTCGTCAGCAGGTCCGGCCGGGACACGACGTGGCGGCCGGCCAGCGCGAAGACGGCGGTGACGATGATGAGAGCCGCCCAGTAGGCGGGGTACAGGCGGGTCACGCGGGACACCGTGAAGCCCTTCAGGTCCCGTCCCCAGCCGGACATGCAGATCACGAACCCGCTGATCACGAAGAAGATCTCGACGCCCAGACAGCCGTAGGAGAACGGTCCGGCCAGATACGGGAAGACCTCCGCGGGCGAGCGGCCCCACGACTGGTCGATGTCGCCGCCACGACCCGCGTAGTGGTAGCCGCAGACCATCAAGGCGGCGACCAGCCGGAGGCCGTCGAGGGCGCGCAACCGCCCTCGGGGGACGGAGGCCGGGGCCGCCGGCCCTTGGGACCGCGCCGCGGCGGCGGGCAGCGGGGCGGGCGAGGCGCTGGGTGTACGGCCGGCCGGCCGGCCGAGGGACGGGGGCGTGAGGGGGTTCATCTCCGGCGGGACTCCTTCGAGTCTTGTCGAGGTGGCGCCGCGGGGGAGCCGTGCGGGTGCGGGTGCGGAACGAGCGCGAGCGGCAAGAGGAAGCCGATCGTCCGATCAGACACAGTCCCCACCTGAAGGGATGCACGGATATCCGGCCGCACGGGACATGTCATCGAAGCGTCTTCCGTGCTTCAGTCCGCGTTCCCCGAACGGTGGGCAAATCGCCACCCGGGACGAACCGGGGCGCGCGTCGAAGGAGCCTCACGTCAAGGGCGAGCGGACGTCGAAGGAGCCGGGCAACGATCGGCGGGCGGCCGGCCAACACCCCGGATCGGGCGACATACCCGCATCCGGCTTCCTCCGCTTGCTAGCGTGCTGGCCCTGTCCCTACGGGTGACGAGGACCTACGTCGAACGTGGAAGCGGTGCCGGCCGTCGCGACGGCCGCCGCCCGAGCCACCGGATGCACCGGAAGAGGACCGAGATGGCGACCGATCGGAACGGGCCGGGCGACCCGGGCGACTTCGCTGACGGGCCCGAGAGTTCGGCGGAGCGGGTCGCGCTGTGGCGCGCGCTGCACGTACAACTCGACGCGCCGCCGCACGTGTTCGTGGACGAGGTGGGGCTGCGGCTGGTGGCCCCTCCGGAGGGGTGGCGCGACCGTCCCGACATGGACCCCGAGGCCAGCCGCGGGTTCCGCGCGGCCATCGTGTCCCGGGCGCGCTTCATCGAGGACCTGGTCGCCGAGCGGGCCGGGCAGGGCGTGGACCAGTACGTCATCCTCGGCGCGGGGTTGGACACGTTCGCCCAGCGCGAGCCCGAAACCGCCGCCCGGCTCACGGTGTTCGAGGTCGACCAGCCCGCCCCGCAGGCGTGGAAGCGGCGCCGCCTGGACGAACTCGGTTACGGCGTCCCCGCGTGGCTGCGCCTGGTCCCGGTGGACTTCGAGGCGGGCGACTCCTGGCTGGACCGGCTCGTCACCGCCGGGTTCGACCGCTCCCGGCCCGCCGTCTTCGTCTCCGCGGGCGTCACCATGTACCTGACCCGGGAGGCGACCGAGGCCACCCTCCGCCAGATCGCGGCCCTCGCCCCGGGCACGACCCTCGCGATGACCTTCCAGCTCCCCACCGAACTCGTCGACCCCGTCGACCGCCCGATCCGCGAGGCCACCCTCAAGAACGCGCGCGCCTCCCGCACCCCCTTCATCAGTTTCTACGCCCCGCACGAGATGCTCGCCCTGGCCCGTACGGCCGGGTTCCCCTCCGCCCACCACGTCTCCGGCTCCGACCTGTGCCACCGCTACTTCACCGCCCGCCCCGACGCCCTCCGCCCCTCCACCGGCGAGGACTTCCTCATCACCACCGCCTGACCCCGCGGCGCGCCCCCGGCGCTTCCCCCGCTACTCGCCTCCCACCGGCTCCAGCCGCCCGGCGGGCGGGGTGGCCGCGCGCCGCTGCCCGGGGGGAGGGCGCCCCCGTTCGCCCGGTCCGCCCCGTCCGCCCGGGGGGAGGGCGCCCCCGTTCGCACGCGAAAAGGGCGCCCCCTTCCCGTGGTCGGCACAACCCCGGGGCGCCGCGTTCGGCTACTTCCGCGTGCGGACCAGCAGGCGGACGAAGTACGGCGTGCCCACCACCGCTGTCATGAGCCCCGCTCCCAGTTGGGCCGGGGCGATCACGGTGCGGCCCAGGAGGTCGGCCGCGCAGACCAGGGTCGCGCCGAGCATCATGGCGACCGGGAGGACGCGGAAGTGTCGGCGGCCCACCAGTGCGCGGGCCGCGTGCGGGGCCACCAGGCCGACGAAGCCGATGGTTCCGGCGGCGGCGGTCGCGGTGGCGCTGAGCAGCACGGCGACCGCGAGGAACCCGAAGCGCGTGGGGGCGAGCCGTAGTCCGAGCAGGCGGGGGGTGTCCTGGTCGAGGGAGACCAGGTCGAGCTCGCGGCGCCTGACGACCGCGTAGCCGGTGCCCGCGAGGAGGACGACCGCGACCGGCGCCAGGTCGGGGCCGGTCCGCCCGTAGGTCGAACCGGACAGCCAGGTCAGGGCCTTGGTGGCGTCGAACGGGTCGGTGAGCACGATGACCAGGCTGATGAGCGCGGTGGTGGCGGCGGACACGCCGACGCCGACCAGGACCAGCCGGTTCTGCTGGAACCCGCCGCGCGCGGCGAGCCCGAAGACGATCAGGGCGGCGGCCGAGGACCCGGCGAACGCCGCCCCGGCGATGCTCCACGCGCCGGCCGCCGGCACCGAGGTGACCAGCAGTACGGCGCCGAGGCCGCCCCCGCCGGAGACGCCGAGGATGCCGGGTTCGGCGAGCGGGTTGCGGGTGACGGCCTGCACGAGCGTGCCGGACAGCGCGAGCGCCGCGCCGGCCAGCAGCGCGGCGCCCACCCGGGGCACCCGGGTGTCCAGCACGAAGGTGACCCCTTGACCGGCCCTGCCCAGCGCCCAGTTGGTGACGTCGCCGAGCAGCAGCTTGGTGTCGCCGAGCAGCACCCCCGCGATCACCACGGCGACCAGCACCGCGGTGAGCACGACCAGGCAGACCGCGAACCCCGCCCGGCTCGGCACGCGCATCCGGTCGGTGTCGGCGGCGGCCGCGGAGTCGCGGGCCCGGAACGCCATCGCGATCAGGAACGCCGCGCCGACGACGCTGGTGATGACGCCGGTGGGCACCGCGGGCGCGGACTGCTTGCTGACCAGCGCGCGCAGCAGCACGTCGGAGCCGAGCACGAGGGCCGCGCCGACCAGTCCGGCGAAGGGCACGGCCGCCCGGACCCGGACGAGCGTGCGCAGCCGGCGGGCCAACGGCCGTACCAGCGCGGGCGCGCACAGCCCGACGAACCCGATCGGCCCGGCGAGCGTCACCGCCGCGGCGGACAGCAGCGCGGCGAGCACGACGACGGTGACCCGGGTGCCGCGGACCGGGACGCCGACGCCGCGGGCCGCGTCGTCGCCGAGGGCGAGCGCGTCGACGCGGCGGGCGACCAGCAGCAGCCCGGCGAGGCCGACCGCGACGACCGGTGCCATCTGGTCGACGCCGGCGAACCCGTTCTGGCTGATGCTGCCCTGGCTCCACTGGTACAGGCCGTTGGTCCGCTCGGGAAAGAGCAGCAGCAGCGCGTCGGTGATCGCGCCGAGCCCGAGCGCGAGGGCGCTGCCGGCCAGCACGAGCCGGACCGTACCGGCGCCGAGGCCGGACAGGCTGAGGACGACGGCTGCCGCGGCCAGGCCCCCGGCGAACGCGACGCCGGAGGAGGCCAGCAGCGGGAGCGAGGCGCCGGTGACGGTGAGCACCCCGAGCGCGAGGTACGAACCGGCGTTCACCGCGAGCGTGTCGGGGGCGGCGAGCACGTTGCGGCTCACCGCCTGGAGCGCGGCGCCCGCGCTGCCGAGCGCGGCGCCGACGAGGATGCCGGCCACCATCCGCGGCAGCCGCGAGGCGATGACCACGGAGGCGTCGGCCTGGTCGGCGTGTCCGGTCAGCGCCTTCCACACCTCGCCCGCGCCGACCGCGGCGGTGCCCTGCGTGATGTCGACCATCGCCAGCGCAGCGACCACGAGCACGAGCGCGCCGGCCGCGGCGGCCGCCCCCGCGCCGGACGTGGCCGAGGCCGTACGGGCGGGGGCGGGCGCGGTCGTCTCGGTGACGGCCATGGCGCTACTTCGTCAGGGCGTCGACGAGGCCGTCGATGTACGCCTCCATCGACCCGGGTCCGCCGAACATCCAGACGCCGTCGGGCAGCCGGTGCACATGGCCCGCCTTCACGAACGCCAGCGACTTCCAGACCGCGTTCTTGCCGAGGTCGGCGGTGAACGGGTCGCCGTCGCTGCTGTTCTGGATGTAGGCGAACGACACGTCGCCGAGGCCGGTGAGCCCTTCGACGTCGGTGGTGGCCAGGCCGTAGCTCTTGTCGCCCTTGACCGTCCAGGCGTTCTTCAGGCCGAGTTGCTCGTTGACGGCGCCGATCAGGGAGCCGCTGGTGTAGGCGCGCACCGAGACCTGGTTGGACACGACGTAGCTGTCGGCGAAGGCGATCTTCTTCCCGGCCAGGCCCGCGTCCTGGAGCTTCTTGCGGCCCGCGGCGAGCTTGTCCTGGAAGGCGGTCTTCACGGCCGTCGCCTTCGCCGTGGTGCCGGTGGCGCGGGCGATGAGGTCGAGGTCGTCGGTCATCGTGCCGATCTGGTCGGCGGCGTCGGCGGGCTTCACCACCAGGACGGTGGCGACCTTGCGCAACTGCTTCAGCACCGAGGGCGAGAGGTCGGTGGTCGCCACCACGAGGTCGGGGGTGAGGGCCGCGATCGCGTCGGTGCTCGGCTCGCCGCGGGTACCGATGTCCTTGGGCGAGTCGGTCAGCGGGGCGGCCTTGTCCCAGTCCGTGTAGCCCTTGACGTCCGCGACGCCGACCGGGGCGACGCCGAGCGCGACGAGGTCCTCGACGACGTCCCACTCGGTGCCGACGACGCGGGTGGCGGGGTGGTCGAGGTGCACCGTCGCGCCGGACGCGTCGGTGAGCGTGACCGGGCCGGCCGGCGTCGCCGAGCCGCCGGCGGACGCGGAGGGGGAACCGGCGGAGTCCGAGGAGTCGGTGGAGTGCTCGGTGGTGCCGCAGCCGGCCAGGACGAGCACCGAGGCGAGGGTCGCGGAGAGGGCCGCGACGGCGGGGAGACGTCTCATGAGGGGGTGTGGTGCCTTTCGCTTCGTGCGTGGTGGCGGCCGACCGCGCGGGTGCGCAGCCGACCGGTCGCGGGGTCGGTGTCCACGTTGATCCGGATGCCGTAGACCTCGGTGAGGCGCTCGGGAGTGAGCACCTCGTCGGGGGTGCCGTCGGCGACGATCCGTCCGTCGTGGAGCAGGGCGATCCGGTCGGCGACGGCCGCCGCCTGGTCGAGGTCGTGCAGGACCACGCCGACGGCGATGCCGTGGTCGTCGGCGAGGTCGCGGATCAGGTCGAGGAGTTCGACCTGGTAGCGCAGGTCGAGGTAGGTCGTCGGCTCGTCGAGCAGGAGCACGCCGGTCTCCTGGGCGAGGCAGCCGGCGAGCCACACCCGCTGGAGCTGTCCCCCGGAGAGGTGGTCCACGCCGCGGCCGGCCAGGCTCTCCAGGCCGGTCAGCGCGAGGGCCCGGTCCACCGCCGCGGTGCCGCCGGGGTCCGGCCGGCCCCAGCGGCCCCGGTACGGGTAGCGGCCGAACTCGACCACGTCCCGCACCGTGAGCCCGCTCGGTGTCGGCCGGCCCTGCGTCAACAGGGCGATACGGCGGGCGAACTCGCGCGCGGACAGCACCCTGCCGTCCAGGGCCGCCTCGGTGCCGCCGTCGAGCGTGAGCGTTCCGGTGCGCGGGTCCTGGAGGCGGGCGAGCGTACGCAGCAGCGTCGACTTCCCGCTGCCGTTCGGCCCGACGAGCGCGGCGACCTGGGCGGGCCGCAGCGTGATCGCGACGCCGTGGACGACGTCGGTGCCGTCGTACGCCACGGTCACGTCCGCGGCCGACAGTTCATGGCCACGGCGCGGCGGCGCCGACTTCTCGGAACGTTCCCCAACTCTCACGCGAGTTAGGATAGCCTTACTTTACTTCACCCACGGTCAGGGGTGCCTCACCGGAGGTCAGGGGACGCTCGGCGGGAACCGGCGGCCTCGAACGGGGCGGCCGGGCAGGGGATCGCCACGCCGGGCAGGTGGGATCATCGCGCCATGACGCGTACCGACATGCCACCCGCCTTCGACGAGCGCACGATGCTGACGACGTTCCTCGACTACGCGCGCGCCACGGCGGTCGCCAAGTGCGCGGGGGCGTCGGCGCAGGACGCCGCGAAGGCTCCGCTGCCGGGGTCGCCGTTGATGACGCTGGGCGGGCTGCTCAGCCATCTGCGGTGGGTGGAGTACTGGTGGGTGCAGGTGATGTTCCTCGGGGAGGAGGACACCGAGGGCCCCTGGACCGACGAGGACCCGGACCGGGAGATGCGGATCGGCGCGCGGACCCCGCTCCCGGAACTGATCAGCGCGTACGAGGAACAGAGCGCGCGCTACCGCGAGTTGGTCGCCGCCACCGACCTCGCGGCGACCGCGAAGCGCCCGACGCGGGACGGAACGTACGTCACCCTCGGGTGGGTGCTGATGCACCTCATCGAGGAGACCTCGCGGCACAACGGCCACATCGACGTCCTGCGCGAACTGGCCGACGGCACCACCGGCGACTGAGCGTACGAGCGCGCCCCTCGGCCGCGGTCAGACGCGAGTCAGACCGCGATCGGACCGCGATCAGACCGCGGGGTACGTCTCCCGCAGGAACCCGGTCACCAGCTCCGTGACCTCCTCGGGCCGCTCCAGGCCGGGGAAGTGCCCGGCCCAGGGCAGTTCGACATGATGAACGTCGGCGCCGGTGAGCAGTTTCGGCAGCCGGGCCCCGATCTCCCGGAAGTCGGTCACGTCGTGCCCGCCCGACACCGCGAGGCACGGCGCGCCGACCGCCGACAGATCGACCGTCACCTCCCTGCGCCCGGCCCCCTCAGGCGCAGCCAACTGCACGTCGAACGCGCGTTGTTGCATCGTCCGCACCGCGGCCTGCGCCTCGTCGCCGGCGTCCGGCCCCAGCCAGGTCTCCACGTTCAGCTCCACGGCCTCCGCGATCTCGCCCGCCTCCAGCAGCGCGTCCTCCCGCTCGCCGATCGCGCGCAGTTCGGCGCTGGGTTCGTGCCCCGGCAGCCCCGGGCACAGCAGCGCCAGCGCGGCCACCCGCTCCGGGCGGCGCGCGGCGATCTCCAGCGACACGTGTCCTCCGTACGACGACCCGACCAGCGCGGCCCGCTCGATGCCGAGGACGTCCATCAACTCCATGACGTCCTCGGCGTCGTTGTGCCGCTCCCCCGGCAGCGGCGACTCGCCGAACCCGCGGAAGTCACAGGCCAGCACGCGGTATCCGGCGGCCACCAGCGCGGGCACCTGCCCTTCCCACATCCGCCGGTCACACACCCCGGAGTGCAGCAGCACCACCGCGGGCCCGTCCCCCGTCACACCATGCGCAAGCGTCATACGCCCGACCCTAGGTCCCGCGTCCTGGCAGCGCCTCCCGATTTCGCTCTCGGCGCCATCACGAGGCGGCGGCACGGGAGGCGGTGACGGCGCCGAAGGTCCGGCGCCCGGAGGCGGTTCACCAATCCGCGGCTCGGCGACGGCAGTTCACCGCCAGTGCGGCGGGAGGACGCGGAACTCGTTGCCGTCGGGGTCGGCCAGGGTGACCCCGACGGTGTCGGTCCCAGGGGGGTCGAGACGGGTCGCGCCCAGCGAGAGCAGGCGTTCGACCTCGGCGTGGAGGTCGCCGTCGGCGGGCGGTGCGAGGTCGAAGCGCACCCGGTCCCGGCCGGACCTCGGCATCAGCGGCGGGCCGCCCCAGGTGAACTTCGAGCCGCCGTGCGGCGACTGGATCGCGGTCTCCTCGTCCTGGTCCCAGACCAGGGGCCAGCCCAGGGCCTTGCTCCAGAAGTAGCCGACCGCCTGCGTGCCGTCGCCGGACAGCGCCCCGATGAAGCCGCAGCCGGCGAGGAAGTTGTTGCCCGCCTCGATGACGCAGAACTCGTTGCCCTCCGGGTCGGCCAGCACCACATGGCCCTCTTCGGGGAGTTGGCCGACGTCGGTGTGCCGCGCGCCCAACTCCAGTGCCCTGGCCACCGTTTGCCGCTGGCCCTCCGGGGAGCTGCTGGTCAGGTCGAAGTGCGCCCGGTTCTGGGCGGTCTTCGACTGGTCGGTCGGGAGGAAGCGGATACGGAAGCCGGTGTCGTCGGCGGGCGGCAGCACGATGCCGCCGCCGTCAGGGTCGTCCGCGGACTCCCGGCCCAGGAAGGCGGACCAGAAGCGGGCGAGGCGCGGCGGCGAGGTCGCGTCGATGCAGAGGGCGAAGAGTGAGGACGTCATGGTGCTGGGCTTCTCCGGTTCCGGTGGCCGACCGGCCACGGCCGGCGGGGCGCGGTGTCCGCCCCTCCCGCCGCAGCCTAGGAGCGCCCCGGCCCGGCCGCATCCGAGTTACCCGGTGGCCGGTCCGCCCGCGGAAAGCGTCGGCGCGGCGCCGAAGCCCGTCGGACCTTCCCCGTCGCCCATCGGCCCGCCCCCGAAGTCCCCCTGGCCGTCCGCCGTCCCGGACCGCACCAGCCACCCGGTGAGTACGGCCCCGCCCAGCGTCACCGCGCCGGCCACCACGAACGCCTCGTCGAGTCCGGCCTCCAGCAACGACGTCCCACCGGGCTGCTCGACCCGATCCTGCGCCACGCCGCAGGGTGAACCCGCCGCACGGCGAACCCGCCGCAGCGTGAAAGCCCCGCACGGTGAACGCGCCGACCCGGGGCCCCCGGTCAGCGGCAGAGGGTCAGGTCGACCGTCTCGCCGCCGCGGAGGACCGTCGGGCTGAGCGGCGAGACCGCGATGACCGCGCCCGGCTTGCACGCGGGAACCGCCCGGTAGGTGACCTTGCCGACCGTGAGGTCGCCGTGCGCCAGCGCCTCCTTGGCCATGTCCAGGTTCATGCCCCCCAGGTCGAACGGCTTGACGTACGGCACCGTGGTGTCGTTGCCCTTGACCGCGGTCGGGGTCGGGGTCGGGGTGCCGTGCGCGGCGGCGGAGTGCGAGGGGTGCGAACCGGTGCCGACGGTGGCCAGGGCGGTGCCGCCGCCGACCACGATGAGGGCCGCGGAGGCGGCGGCGATGAAGCCGGCCCGCTTGCGGCGCGTACGGCTCTTGATGCCGGTGGCGTCGAAGTGGGGCGCGGGGGAGGTGCGGGAGAAGTCGTTCAAGGCGGTCACCAGTTCCTGTTCGAAGGGGTCGACGTGGGTGTCACCGTCATGGCCGCCTGAGGACGGCGACGCGTAGCCGGTCATCGGATGGGGTTTCCTTTCCGGGACCGCGGTGACGGAGGTTCGGCGAGCGCGGGCATCTGGGCCCGCAGCTTCTCCAGGCCGCGGGTGAGCTGGGACCGTACGGCGCTCGGCGAGATCCGCAGGTCCTCGGCGATCTCGGCGTCCGAGAGGTCGTGGAAGTAGCGCAGCACCACGACGGTGCGCATGCCGATCGGCAGACGTTGCAAGGCGCGGACCAACTGGTCCCGGCTGTCGACGCGGCCGTACTCGTCCCCCGGGGCGGGCCGGTCGTCACCCGCGTCCTGCTGGGGTACGACCCGGCGGAAGCGCCGCCAGCGGTCGTTGGCCAGATTGACCATGATGCGCCGCACGTAGGCGTCCGGCACGTCCTTTGCGGCGATGGTGCGCCAGCGGCGGCAGGCGCGCTCCAGGGTCTCCTGGACCAGGTCCTCGGCCGCCTCCCGGCTACCGGTCAGGACCAGGGCGCCGCGGAACAACACCCCCGAACGGGCGGCCACGTAGGCGTGGAAATCCTCCTCCGGGCCCATCCCGGACGACGCCGCGGACGCCGGATCGGATCGGCCGCGCCGACCGAGCCGACGTGTGCGCACCGCCTCGGAAAGCGGCGCATTCCATTTGGCTGCCAGAGCCACACCGTCCCTCCCTTCCTGTCCCCCCATTGACGGCGGGGCGGCCTCGGCTGCTGCACCGCTTCGTTGAGACCTGCGTCACAAGGGGTGTGGCTGGGGGGCCGGTTGGGGGGGTGCGGGCGGGAGCGGGGGCAAGGGCGGGCACCGAGCGCCGCCCGCACGGAGGTCCGGCGGGCGGCGCGGGGTGGTGCGGTCGGCGGGTGGCTCGGGTGAGCGGGTGGAGCAGGTAGCTCGGGTGGAGCAGGTTGAGTGGGCTACATCGGAGTCGGCTTGAGCAGGGCGAACGGAGCACCCTGGGGGTCGGTGACGACCGACATCCGGCCCGCCACCATGTCGAACGGCGGGGCGAGAACGGTCCCGCCGCGCTTGACCAGCGCGTCCACCGTGGAGTCGGTGTCGTCCACCGCGAAGTAGGCCAGCCAGTGCCCGGGCGTGCCGGGCGGGTCGTTGTCGAGCAGCGACGCACCGCCGACGGTACGGTCGCCGACCCGCAGCTCCCAGTAGTCGTCGGCGCCGTCCATCGGCTTGATCTCGATGCCGAAGACCTCGCCGTAGAACGCGGTGGCGGCGAGCACGTCGGGGGTGTGCAGCTCGTTCCAGAGCAGCGCGCCGGCCTCGTTGACGATCCGGGCGCCGGAGAACTCGCCGGGCTGCCAGACGCCGAACACCACGCCCTGCGGGTCGGCGGCGATCAGCATCCTGCCGAGGCCGCCCACGTCCATCACCGGGGCGATCAGGGTGCCGCCCGCGCCGACGATCGCGTCCTGGGTGGCCTGGGCATCGGTGGTGGCGAGGTAGCTGGTCCACACGGTCGGCGGAACGGCCATGCCCTCGGCCGCCATCGCCTTGCCGATGCCGGCGACCGCCTTGCCGTTCAACTCGCAGACCGTGTACCCGCCGAACTCGTCCGAGCCGACCTCGCCCTGCCAGCCGAGCAGGTCGCGGTAGAAGTCCAGCGCGGCCTGCTGGTCCTTCGCCATCAGATCGACCCAGCACGGGGTGCCGGTCGCGTACGGAGTGGTCACTTCGGGCATTTTCGCCCCTTCTGGTGGGTTTCCGGAACGACCAGACTCGCCTCACGGACCCCGCTCCACGGCTCGACACGCTGTCGCGCCCGCCGGATGCCCGGAATGCCGGAGCACCGGCCGGAGGCCGGCCGCGTCCCGGGTCCGGGCGCCGTTTCCCGGGTACCGTCGTGAGGACCTACGGCGTACGGCAGTTGGGCGAGGGGGTCGTGGTGACGGGTGTGGAGATCGCGGTCGGGTACGTGTTCGCGTGGCTGGTCCGCAAGGCCGGACGGGTGGGCAGGCGCGCGGACGCCGAGGTCGACCGGGGCCTGGACGCGGGCATGGACCGGCTGCACGAACTGGTCAGCGCCCGGCTCGGCGCCGATCCGGCGCTGGAGCGGGCCCGGCAGGAGGCCGAGGCCGGCCGGACCGAGCCGAGCGAGCGCACCCGCCGCCGGCTGACCGACGCGCTCGACGACGCGGCCGAGCACGACGAGGACTTCGCGCGCGCCCTGGCCCACGCGGTCGACGAGGTACGAGCGGCCGGCCCGATCGACACCGCGACCCGCACTGGTGCGGCGAGCGCGAGCGACGGGGGCCACGCGAACACGGGCGTGCGCCGCCCGGGCGGCGCGGCGGGCGGCGGTACGGCGTCCGCGCGGGACACCGGGAACGCCACGGCGAACGGGCCGGGCAGCGAGGCGAACTCGGGCGTCGACTACAGCTGACCCGCGCGGTGCCGCCGGCGGTCCCGGTGTACGGCCCGTACGGCGCCCGGAGCGCGAGCGGCGCGGACCGTTCAGCGGACCGTGACCCGTATCAAGGGGCGCCCGGGCGACAGTGACCCGTCACCGGAATCAGCGCAGCCCCTTCCACTCCTCCAGACGGCCCGCCGCCTCGACCGTATCGGGGTGCCCGGCACCGAACAGCCGCGCGCGGTCGGCCACGACGCGCTCCAACAGGACGACGGCCTCGTCCGTCCGCCCCGCCCACCGATAGGAGGCCGCGAGGTTCACCCGGGAACTGAGGGTGTCCGGATGCCCGGCGCCCAACAGCCGCTCGCGATCGGCCAGCACCCGCTCCCCGATGCCGATGGACTCAGCCGTCCGCCCCGCATACCAGTAGGCGACGGCGAGGTTCGCCCGGGAACTGAGCGTGTCCGGATGCCCGGGTCCCAGCAACCGCTCCCGATCGGCCAGCACCCGCTCCCCGATGCCGATGGACTCAGCCGTCCGCCCCACGTCCCGATAGGCGACGGCGAGGTTCGCCCGGGAACTGAGCGTGTCCGGATGCCCGGGTCCCAGCAACCGCTCCCGATCCGCCAGCACCCGCTCCCCGACGCCGATGGCCTCAGCCGTCCGCCCCACGTCCCGATAGGAGACCGCGAGGTTCGCCATGGAGCTGAGCGTGTCCGGATGCTCGGACCCCAACAACCGCTCCCGATCCGCCAGCACCCGCTCCTCGATGCCGATGGCCTCGCCCGTCCGCCCCGCATACCCGTAGGAGGCCGCGAGGTTCGCCCGGCTGGTGAGGGTGTCCGGATGCTCGGACCCCAGCAACCGCTCCCGATCCGCCAGCACCTCCTCCTCGATGCCGATGGCCTCGGCCGTCCGCCCCGCCTGCCAGTAGGCGGCCGCGAGGTTCGCCCTGCTGGTGAGGGTCTCGGGGTGCTCGGCACCAAGCAACCGCTTGCCGGCAGCGGCAAGGTCGTGCCAGTGGGTGATCGCTGTGGCGTACGGGCCCATGGCGAGGAAGCTGTGTCCTGCCCGGTGGAGGACCGGGTGGGTATCGGGTTGCCACAGCAGGTCGGCGGCGTGGGATGCCAGGGCGTCGGTGTTGGCGCGCAGGACCGCGCTCAGCTCGGGCGCGGTGTGGTCGGCCTCGGGCCACGCCGCCAGCAGGGCGTCGGCAGCGGCCTCGACGGTCGGGGCGAACTGGTCGGCGGGAGTGGCCTCGCGGGCGGCGCGGGCGGTGAGCGCGTGCAGGCGCACCGCCCGAAGGCCGGCGCGGGAGTCGTCGGAGATCAGGCCGTAGCGGTGCAACAGCCGTACGGCCGCGCGGGCTTGGACCGCGTCGACCGGGCCGGAAGGCGTCGAACCGGGAGCCGTCGGGATGGAGCGGTGGGCGGTCAGGTAGTCGGTGACCGGGTCGGTGGCCCACAGGTCCCGGGGGTGTCCGGCGGGGTCCAGGACCGCGGCCAGGCGCAGCGCCGGGAGGGCCAGACCGGGCGGGTCGCGGTGCTCGGCGGCTTCCAGGGACAGCAGCAGGGTGGCGGCGACCTGGCGGCCGTAACCCTCGGTGTCCGCGTCGGGCGGAAGGACGTCGGGCAGGCGGGTGGTGCGGTCGGTGAACAGCCGCAGGTAGTGGGCACAGGGCACGTCCTGGTTGACCATGTAGCCGGCGGCGTGCGCGAGGGCGAGCGGCAGCAGGCCCAACTCCCTTGCAAGAGGGGCCACATGGTCGTCCAGCAGGTGCGCCGCGCCGGCGCCGGTCAGGCGGGCGCTCAGGTAGGCGTCAGCCTCCGCGGGGGTATAGCTGTCGATGTCCACGACGGTACGGCCGCCGCCGGACAGCCGTGCCTCGCGGCGCCGGGTGGTGGCCAGCGCCCGGCCGCACCCGGCCGCGGACGCGGGCGGCCACCACGGGTCCAGCGCGTCCAGATCGGTGACGTCGTCCAGGACCACCAGCCACGAGCGGGGCGTGGTCGCCAGCCACGCGGTGAACGCCCGCGCGTCCGCCTCCGCGTCCGCGCCCGAGGCCCCGGGCGCCCGGACCAGGCGCGCGGCCCGGGCGTAGGAGTCGGTGACCTGCTCGGTGCCGGCGGCGTCGATCCACGCCACGAACTCGGTCCCGGCCGCGAGCGCTTGGTGGGCGTACGCGGCGGCAAGTTGCGTCTTGCCGACTCCGCCGCCGCCGGCGAGCACCTGGGTCAGTACGACCGTGGTGGCGTGCCCGGCGGTCGCCGCGTCGATCCGCTCGCGCACGTCGGTACGGTCCTGGAACGCCGAGGCCAGCGCCGGTACGCTGCCCAGCCGCAGCGGCCACTCCACTGGTGCCTCCGGCGGGGGCACGACGTTCACGGTGCCGATATGCAAGACCCCGCTGGAGGCGATGCTCCCGTCCGAAGCGCTCGCCGCCCCGCTGTCGTGGACCGCAACGGCGCCCGTGGCAGCGGCTGTTGGCGGAGGACCGCGGTAACCCGTCACCGCACGGCCGCCGTCCACGGCGTTCGCGTCACCGCTCCCCGCGACCGTCACCCCGTCGCGCGGCGCACCCGTATCCGTATCGGCGTCCGCACCTGCACCCGCGTCCGACGACCCCGGTCCAGCCCCCTTCGCGCCCTTGCCGCCCCTCCGGTCCCCTCGCACCGCACCCCCTGTCGGAGCCCACCATCAGAAGCCACCACCGGCAACCCGCGCCGCGACCTCAGCAATACCAGACACCTCCCCGGCAGGAGCCGGTTCCAGCCCACCCGGGCCCGCCCGCCGTATCACCGGACGGCTCCGGGCCCCACCCGGCTCACTCGGCTCACCCCGCTGACGCAGCCGACGCAGCCGACGCAGCCGACGCGTCGGGCGTACGGACGTGCTGCGTGAGGAACAGGGCCGCGCGGTCCAGCGCCAGGTCCGCGTCGTCGAGAACGCCGGCGAACGCCTGGAACACGTGCGGCACGTCGGCGGTGACGTCCAGGATGACGTCCACGCCGGCCGCCCTCGCACGCGCGGCCAGTCGCGTGGAGTCGTCCAGCAGGATCTCGTTGGTGCCGACCTGGATGAGCATCGGGGGGAAGCCGGTCAGGTCGGCGAGGACGGCCGGGCTGAGCAGGGGCTGGCGTGGGTCCTGCCCGGCGAGGTACATGGCTCCGGTGTGTTCCATGGACGCGCGGGTGAAGATCGGGTCGATGCCTTCCTTGGTGTCCATGCTCTCGCCCGTGCGGGTCGCGTCGACGCCCGGGGAGAACATCACGAGGGCGGCGGGCAGCGGCAGGCCCGCGTCGCGGGCGGCCAGGCAGGTCGTGACGCTGAGGCCACCGCCGGCCGAGTCCCCGGCGAACGCGATGTCCGAAGGGTCCCGACCACTGTCGAGGAGGGCGCGGTAGGCGCTCAGCGTGTCCTCGATCGCGGCCGGGAACGGGTGCTCGGGGGCGAGGCGGTAGTCCACCGAGTACGCCCCGAAGCCGGTCCTGGCCACGAGGTGCCCCGTCAGCGACAGCGCGGTTTCGGGGGAGCCGAACACCCAACTGCCGCCGTGGAAGTACAGGATCGTCCCGGCCCGCGGCCCGCTGTCCGGCTCGACGTGGAGTGCGGGCCGGTCGCCGAGAGCCGTCCGCACGCTGCGGATGCCGTCGGGCACGATCATCTGCGCCATCAGCTCCTCGAAACCGGCTCGGATCGCCTCGACCGACTGAGGGCCCTCGGGCCGCGGCTGCCGCAGCATCGCGTCGACCCGCGCACGCTGTTCCTTGTTCATCGTCTTCTCCTGTCGCGGATAGCTTCCACAGAACTATATGCCGTGGAATCTAACGTAGACTATATGCCGTGACATCCAAAGCGAGCGGCGAGACGGTCGACCTCCCGGGCTTCTTCTCCGACCTGGTCCGATGCGAGACGCGTCTGTACAACGCCCTCAACGACCGCCTCCGCGAGCGGCACGAGATCGTCACCTCGCAGTTCGAGGCCCTGCGCTATCTGCGCGACCACCCCGGGGCCCGAGTGGCGGACCTGGCCGCCGAATTCGCCATCGGCATCGGCGCGACCAGCAAGACCGTCGACCGGCTGGAGAAGCAGGGTTGGGCCGTTCGGCGACCGAATCCGTCCGATCGCCGCTCCTCGCTGCTGGCCCTGACCGACGACGGCCTGCAACTGGTCGACGCGGCAGAAGAGACCTTCACCGAGCGGCTGGCCGAACTGACCGCGGAGGCGTGCAAGGCGTCCTCCATGACGGCTGCCGCACAGGCCCTGTCGGCGCTGCGTTCCGACCTGGAGCGCGAGCAGATCGGCACACCCACGGGCTGACGCGTCTCCCGCGGGTCGCCCCACCCGCCGGTCGGGCGCGAGGCGGACGCGCACCGCGCACCGGGCACACCCGAGTCCGCCCGGCGGGCGCGGTCGGCCGGGCACCCGAAAACCACTGGAGCCGCGCATCCGCGTGCCGTTACGGTGCTTCCGCCCGCAGCCATCGCAGTCTCCCGGTCGAGGACGAGCCGTTGTACACCAAGTGAGCACCCCCGAGCGCTGATCCGTCGCGCGTCGCCGCTGTGCGCCGCGCTCCTTTCCGCTGCGGTCCTCTCACTGGAACCGGTGTCTCTCCATGTCCAAGTACCTTGTGGTTCTCCCTACTTGCCCGCCGACCCTCGTCTGCCCGCCACCCCTCCTCCTCCGCTGCCGCAGGTGTTCGTCCGAGTACTCCCGGCTGAACGGCGCGTTCCGCGTACGGGGCGGCCCGGACCGCACCGACCGGCCGGCCTGGCAGTCGCCGTACGGCCCGCCGCAGCACCGCGCGCACCGCGGCCGTTGGGCGCCCGTGCCGGGGGTGTCAGCGACGTCCCGTTCGGCGGTGAGGCGCGAGCAGTTGTGCGGCCGGTGCGCATGACAGCCGACCGGCCGCCGGCGTAAGCCCGACCGGCCGCCGGCGTGGGCCCGACCGACCGCCCGCTCCCCCGAGGCCATCCCAACTCCGCCCCGATCCCGTCGACTTCAGCTCGACGGGATCGGGGCGCGCTCGAACGCGTCGGCGTGGTCGGCGACCCACTCGGCGAACGACCTCGGCGGCACTCCGAGAATGTCGGCCACCGCCGAGGTGATGTACGCGGGCCGTCCGATCGTCGCGCCCCATGCGGCGAGCAGCATGTCGACGACCGGGCGCGGCGCCTTCCCCTCCGTCGCACCGCGGAACTCGTCCGGCGACAGCTCCTCGAACCTGATCGGGCGCCCCAGGACATCTCCGATGATGCCCAGCTGCGCTGCCTGGCTCAGCGACTCGGAGCCGGTGAGGACGTAGTCGCCGCCGGCGTGGCCGTCCTCGTACAGCACCCGCGCCGCGACGGCCGCGATGTCACGGTCGTCGACGGGCGCGGTCTCGGCGGCGCCGTAAGGCCACCGGACGACATCGCCGGCGCGGAGGGCGGGCGCCCACCAGGCCGTCGCGTTGGAGGCGAACATCCCCGGCCGGATGATCGTCGACTCGATTCCGGCGGCCGCGAGGAGTCGCTCGATCTCGGCGTGCAGCACCGCCATGGGGTTCGGCTGACCGAAGAAGGGGTGCGGCGTCCGGTGCGGCGAGGAGAGGAAGACCACGCGCCGCGCGTGGGTCGCCAGGCGCCCGACGACTGCCGCGGCGCTCGTCGGCGGCGCGGTCCACAGCAGGAAGACGGCGCCGGCGCCGCGCAGCGCCCCGTCGAGGGACGCGGGCACGGTGAGGTCACCGGTGACGACATCGACGCCGGCGGGCAGCTTCGCCGCTGCTTCGGTCTGGCGGGTGAGTGCGCGGACCGGTACGCCCGCGGCCACGAGCCGGTCGATGACGCCGCGCCCGATCCGGCCGGTGGCGCCGGTGACGAGCACCGGTGGCATGGGAGTTCGGGTCGTAAGTGCCTCGCCGCGGTTCACGGGCAGGCGCGCGGAGCCGCGGGAACCGTCTCGGCCCGGGTCGGAAATGTCTGAAGGAGTCACGCCCGCATCAAACCGTTACCCGGTTAAAAAGACAACCCGGTTACACATTGATACACTGCTCACATGACCGAGCCGACAGGGCTGCGCGAACGCAAGAAGGCGCGGACCCGTGATGCCATCGCCGACGCGGCGATCACCCTGTTCCTGGCGCACGGATTCGACCAGGTCTCGGTCAGCGACATCGCCGCGGTGGCCGAGGTCTCCAAGCCCACCCTCTTCCGGTACTTCCCCAGCAAGGAGGACCTGGTACTACACCGGTTCGCCGACCACAACGGCGAGGCCGCGCGCGTCGTACGCGACCGCGGGCCCGGCGTCTCCCCCGTGACGGCGCTGCACCGGCACTTCCGGGCCGGCCTCGATCGCCACGAACCCGTCACCGGCCTCAGCGACCACCCCGCGGTGGTGGAGTTCCACCGCCTGGTGTTCACCACCCCGAGCCTGGCGGGACGGCTCACCCAGTACATGCTCGATGACGAGCACGCCCTCGCGTCGGCCCTCGATCCGGGCCCCGATATCCGCGCACGGCTGCAAGCGGCCCAGGTCCTCGCCGTCCAACGGGTCCTCGCCCGCGCCAACTGGCAGAAGATCGCCGACGGCCGCGCCGCCGACGACGTCCACCCCGAGGCCGTCGCCGACGCCGACCACGCCTTCGCCCAACTCCGATAACGGGCTCCGCGAGCGCCGTTCGGTCAGTCGCCGTCCGGCCGCCACAGCCAGCGGAGGGCGTCGGGGAGGAGGACGCCCGCGTGGTTGGGGGTGTGGGGGCCGTCGCCGAGGACCAGGCGGAAGTCGTAGCCCGCTTCGGCCAGGGCGGCCGCGACGCGGAGGTTCTCGGCGAGCCAGTTCCGTTCGGGTTCGTTCCACCGCAGGTCGCGGTGGCCGGCTTGGAGGAAGACGCGCAGTGGCTTGCGGGGGGTGTCGGGGAGGAGCCGGGGGTAGGGGTTGCCGTTCGGCATCTGCGTGAAGCTGGAGAGGTAGCCGATGACGCGGCGGAACCTGTCGGGCCTGAACCAGGCCGCGGTGAAGGCGCAGTTGCCGCCGCTGCTGCCCCCGCAGATGCCCCAGCGTTCCGGCTCCTCGGCGATGGCGTATCGCGCGGTGACCTGGGGGATGATCTCGGTCAGCAGGAAGGTGACGTAGCGATCGTCGAAGGCGTCGTACTCGTGGTTGCGGTTCTTCGGGGCCTCGGTGTCCGGGAAGACGCCGGGGTCGACGAACACGCCGATGGTGGGCGGGATGTCGCCGCTGTGCACGAGGTTGTCCAGGACCGTCGCGCCGCGCACCTGCCCGTCCGGGTCCAGGTACCACCAGCCGTCCTGGAACACCATCAGCGACGCCGGCGACGAAGGGTCGTACCGGCTGGGCACGTGGACCCAGAACTTCCTTACGGTGCCCGGGTAGATCGCGCTGCCGGTCCAGTCGAAGGCGATCGTCTCGCCGGTGGGCACGCCCGGCCGCACCACCGAGTCGGGACCGTACGCGTAGCGCACGTCCGACTGGTCGAGCGGAAGCGGCCGGTAGGGAATCTCGCTGCTCACCCTGGGCACCCTAACTCCGTTGCTCCGCAAGGGTGTACGGGGCGGGGGCGGATCGGGTCAGCTCGGGGGGACCCAGGAGAAGTCGTCCGCGGGAGTGCGGGCCGGGGAGAGCCAGCGCAGGTAGGGGTCGGCGAGGCCGAGGGAGCGGTCGTGGTGCGGGGCGGCTCCGCGCAGGCTCGCCCCGACCAGGTAGAGGGTGTTGCGGCGGGCGAGGGGACCGCGCAGGGCGGGGATGTCGAGTCCGGTGGTGGCCAGCAGCCCTGGCGCCTCGGCGAACACCCAGGCCACCGGGCGCCGTTGGGCGGCCTGCCGGAGTTGGGCGACGAACGCGGTACGCGCCTGGGCGGTGAGGTAGCTGAGCAGCGACGCGGTGAACACGACCACCGGCTCGCGGCCCGGCAGTTCGCCGAGGATACGGGCGGTGTCCGTGGTCGCGTCGCCCCGCACGACGCTCGCGGCTGCCGTGGACGCCGCGAGGGCGAAGGCGCCGCGCAGGGTGGCGAGTTCGGCGGTCTGCTCGGGCCAGACGAACGCCTCCAGCCAGGCCCGGGCGCCGGGGTCGGACAGGTCGATCGGGTGCTGGTCGACGCCGAGCCGCCGTGCGATCGGCGGCACCGCTCGGAGGAAGCCCGCACCGCACGCGCCGGCGCCGTTCACCTCGCCCCGCACCCGGCCCCGCCCCTCGCTCCCCACCTCGCCCCGCGCCCCGCCCCACACCCCGCTCCACTCCTCGCCCCTCACCTCGCACGACACCACGACCCGCGAACCGTCGCACCCGGTCGCCGCCTCCCCGTCGAACCGGTAGTCGTAGCGATCGAAAAGCAGGTTCAGCCCCGCGCTCGCGCCGACCTCGACCAGGTGCACCGGCCCCGGCCAGTGGCGTTGGACGTGATCGACACCGAGCCGCAGCGCGACGCACCGGCGGATCTCGTTCGTCTGGGTGGACCGCTCCGACAGCAGGCGGGCCAACTCGTCACGATGCCGGCGGCAGAACGCGGCGAACGCCGGCACCAGTTGGCCGTCGACCGCCCGGCTCCCCCCGTGGATCGGGTAGTACGCGGCCAGCTCCGAGCCCCGGCCGCTCGCCAGCAGCCGGTTCACGGCGGCGAAAAGAAGGCTGGGCCGGCGCTGGTCCTCCGGTGCGTCGAGCAGCAGCGCGAGCAAGTCCCCGTCACCCACGACGCCTTCGCTGAGGGCCGCGTACACCGGGGAGCGCCCGGCGCCCTGGATCGCACCGAAGACCCCGAACAGCCGCCGCAGCCGCCCGACTTCGTCCTCGCGCCGAGGGTCACTCACGCCAACGCACCCGCCCCGCTCCGGCGCCGGTGTCGCACACCGACACCGACACCACCGCCGAGGTCCACCGCCGACGCCCACCCCGCACTCACTCCGACGCGGCCTCTTCCGCCTCCCCCTGGAACCCGGCCTTCTGGTCGAGCATAGGCGCAGCCGTTCCGCGGCCGACCTGGTGGTCGGAGCGCAGTTCGCGGAGCCTGCCGAGGATGTCCCGCATGTTCGCCATCGGAAGTGCCTGGACCAGGCCCGTCATGTCACCGCCGCCGATGTACTCGGGGACCTGGAACTGCGCGAACTCCCGCACGATCCGGATGACCGCGGCGTTCTCCGGACCGAGCGCGTCGATCTCGGCCCGCAGCTCCGCCTCCAGTTGCATGGCGATGCGCCTGCGCTCCTTCCGCGCCTCGATCTCGTCGATCTCGTCCGCGGTGCCGGCGCCTTCGAGCTTCGCCACCAGGAACCGGTTGTTCATCTCGGCGAGGAATTCCCGCTTCATCGCTTCGTTCATACTGGCGTCCTCGGGCTGGAACTCGCCCAGCGTGGTGCCCTTGGCCTCGACACCCCACACCAGCAGGGCGTTGCGGACCTGGGCGGTGAGGTCGGTGCGCGTCTCGGCGTACCTGCTCAGGAACTCCTGGATGGTGGCGGCGGCGGCGATCTGGCTGAAGTAGGACTCCACCGTGGCGCCGAGGACCCGCTCCACGAACCGCTGGACCGGCGCCGGGTTGTGGGACAGTCCGCCGATCCCCGAGGTGGTGCCGCCGAACTGGCTGACGAGCACCGGCGCGATCCGCTCCGGGATCTGGAGGCTCTGCTTCATCTCCACATGGACCCGGTGGCCCTGGATGGTCACGGTGATCTGTTCGAGTTCGGCGTCGTAGTTGCGCTGCGCCTCCGCGCCGGTCTTCTTGGTCCACTCCAGGATCAGCAGCCGGGTCGGGATCAGCATGACCCTGACGAACCAGGGGTTGAGCGCGCAGACGGCACCTTCGCCGAGCGTCTCCTGCTGCACACCGCGACGGCCCCCGGCCGCCAAGAACACCCACGGCAGCCGGAAGCTGCCGTGCCCCTCCACCCGCGGCGCCACGGTCTCCGCCGCACCGTCCCGCGGGGGTTCGGCGCCGTCGAGGGTGACCACCACGCCGGTCGCACCGATCGGGATGGCGATCTCCTGGAGGCTCTCGACGGTGAGGCCGTCGCGGGACTCCCGCACGTTGGCGACGGTGGTCACCTTGAACAGGGCCGGGTTGATGTCGTAGTAGGCGCCGCCGCCGAGGATCGCCAGTTGCCGGCCCTGCTCGCCGCCACCGGACAGGAACGCGTGTCCGTCCTGGAAGCTGTTGCACTCCACATGCCTGCCGAACGGCCGGTGCGGTGGCCGGATGCCGCCCGCCCTGGCCTCCACCACGCCCACCGTGCCGGGGGGTACGTACGTGCGCGGCTCGGTCTCCACGGTGAAGAGCATCGTGTTGATGTAGTACGACTGGCCGCCCGCCAGCGTGTTGGCCTGCCGGCCCTGCTCACCGCCGCTGAGCAGGAACCGCGGCCCGTCCTGGAAGTTGTCGCACTCCACCTGCCGCGCGAGCGGCTGGCCGGCCGGACGGCTGCGGCCCTCCACCGCCATGACCACGCCGATCCTGCCCTCCGGGATGTCCACCCTGGGCACGATCTCCACCGTGTACAGACCGGGGACGAGCCAGCTGGAGCCGTTGGTGGGCAGCACCCGCGCCTGGAGGCCCCGCTTGTCGAACGGGGTGACCCGCCTGAACACGGGATCGGACGGTCCGAACCGCCGCCGGACGATGCCGACATGGCCGGGCGGTACCACCACGCGCCCGGTCACGCCGACATACCCGGCGCCCGCGGCCAGGAGCACGAGGATGACGATCGCCGTGATCATTGCAGTGTTCCCCGTTCGTCCAGGCGTAGGTGTACAGCCAGCGCTGTGGCGCTCCACTGGTCGTACCAGTCGGCGACGTGCTCGTTCTGCGGATTGCGGAGCGTCGGGAAGAAGCCGGCGCGGCGGCCGGGCCCGGCGCGGTCGGCGAACTCCTGGTAGCCGGCCGGCACGACGTCGTCGATCGCCCGCCGCCAGCCGCACGCCACCGACAGGTTCAGGAACTCCGCGTGCCGTCCCTTGCGGACCCGCGCGAGGCCGCGTTGGACCCGCAGCCCCTGCCGGTCGTGGGTGTGGCGCGCCCACACGGCATCGACCCCGGCCAGCAACTCCGCCGGGAGGCCGTGGGCGTCCCGCACCCGCAGCCAGCCGTCGCCGGCCCGGTTCGCGGCCTCCAGCAGCAGCGAGGTGGTCAGCAGATCGGCGTGGGTGTACTCCTTCTCCGCCAGGTACGTGTCCAGGCGGCTGAGTCCGGTGGCCGCCGGCACTCGCACGGTCCGGACCGAAGGCCGGGTCGGCGGCTGCGGGAGGACGGCCACCGGGTCCACCTCGGGACCGTCCGGCGCACCGCCCTCCGGCCCGGCGGCCACCAGCCGTTCCAGCAGGGCCAGTTCGCCCTCGCCGAGTAGCCGGCCGTCCCGCGCGTCGACGTACCACGTGTTGGCCAGGTGGAAGTTGCGCTCACCGTGCAGCAGGATCGGCACGAACGGACGCCCGTGCTGCTGACCTTCGAGGATCATCCGGGTCACGTCGTCGGAGTCCTGCGACTGGGGCGACATCAGGACGACGATCCCCACCGCGTACCGCAGTTGCCGGCGGACCGTCCAGAAGTGGGCGTCGCCCGGGCGTAAGTCGCCGATCGACCACACCGGCAGCCCGCCGGCGCGGAGTTGCCGCACGAGTTCCCCGGCGTACTCGGCGTCGGCGCCCGCGTAGCAGACCACGAAGGAGTGCTCGGACGGTTCGGTGAGCGGGCGCGGCGGCGCCGGCTGCGACGCCGCGAGGTTCTCCTCGGCCGCCGCCACCCGGTCGGGCGCGGCCTCGCCCAGGATGACGGCGGCGATCTCGTCGACTTTCTCGTCGTACTGGTGTCCGGCGATCTCGCGGAAGTCGCGCCAGACGCGGTTCGCGGCGAAGGGCGGAAGGGCCACGTCGCCTATCAGCACCGGAATGAAACGGAGTTGACGTTCCGCGGAGGCGAGGGCGAGAGCGGCGTACTCCTCCATGACGCGCGGTGAGCCGACGGATTCCGGGCTGATGATCGCTATTCCGTGGGAGGCGCTACGGATCGCCGCGTCGAGTCGGTGCACCACCACGTCACCGAAGCTCAGACTCCATCGATCGAGGAAGATCCGGATGCCGGGCCGGTTCAGCCGCTTGGCAAACCCCTCGGCCCATTCGCTGTCCCCCGGCGCGTGGGAAATGAACACGTCGATCACTCCGCCGCCCCCCTGCCCGCTACACCGCAAGCCTGACCGCCCTCCTCCTCCATGGTAGGAGGAAATCGGGCAACCCGGTGGTTCCCAAAGGAAATTCAGCGGCGGAGTTCGGCAGGCGCCGCCACTCATCCACCGAGCCGGCGCACGCCCCGGCCGAACGGTCAGGAGCCCGCGCCCAGTTCGGTCGGCCGCAGCGCACGGACCAGCAGGTCGACCCGCGTCTCGTACTCGGCGTCGCCGCAGGCCAGATCCAGCGGCACCCGAATCCGTGCGAAGGGCGGCAGCTCCACCGGCTCGGCCAGCACCGGTATGAAACGGCGCCCTCCGGAGTGCACCCGCTGGAGCAGGGCGGCGTATTCGTCCATGATCCGCGGATCGCTCGTCGTCGCCCGGCTGAAGATCAGTACGCCATTCGCCGAACCCAGGAGCGCGCGCTCCTTCTCCAGGATTTCCACCAGCCCGGGGCCGATCCACTTCGCCAGGAAGATCCGCAGCCCGCGGAGGCGTAGTTGTTCGGCCAGACGCACGGCGTGCGGCTCGTCGGCTTCGGCGTAGGAGATGAACACGTCGTAGGAGGAGCCGAGTTCGGAAGGGGGCGCGGAAGCGTCAACTGCCGGTGGCGCCGGGGGATCATGGCGGCGCCGTATTTGACCCCTGAGAGTGACGTAGGTGAAATACGTCGCCACCACGCCAGTTGCCATCGCGGCAACCGCTACGAGCAGATTCGCCCAAGCCATCAGCCGAGCGTACTGGAGTGGCCCCGAGCCCGACCGCGAAAAGCGTCCACCCATCCAGTAGGCCGCCGCCCCATCTCCGCCGCCTCGCCTTGCCCGAGCGCCCCCGGGGGCGTCCGGGACTCACACGGCCGCGCCGTGCTCGCGCGTCAGCCGCCGCACCTCGGCATCCTTGAACGCCCGCACCTCCTCCACGATCCCGCTGGCGGCCAGTTCGTCGACCGGGACGCAGTGGTCCATGCGCTGGATGCAGACGCTCACCATGTAGACGCCTTCTTCGCTCATATACAGGCGGATGCCGTAGTAACCCTCCTGGCAGTCCGAGTCGTTGTTGAACCGGCACGATGCGCACGTATCCGGGAGCCGCACGGGCAGCAGCCGCTTGACGTAGACCGCCCGCCCACCGAGTGCCCGGTACAAGGTCCGTTCGTCGGAGGTACCTGCGGTGAACGTCCGAAGCACCGGTTCGGCCCCGACCCTGTGCAGGACCTCGGTGATCGCGGCGGTGGAGTCGGAGCTACGCTCGATGTTCGTCAGCATCCGCACGTCGGCGTACTGCCCGTGGGACTCGATCAGGTGGACCACGCGGTCCACGTGCCCCACGTCCGGCACCACGATGTTCACGGAGGCTTTCACGCCGTGCGACACGGCTTCCCGGATGGTCTGCCGCGCTGCTCGGATCTTGATCTGGGCGAGGCCGGCAGACCTCAAGCGCTCGGACTGGACCGTCTGGAGCTCTGCGGCCGTGGTGCCGAACACCGAGACGTTGATCCGGTCCAACCCTGCCCCCGAACACTCTTGCATGACCTGCGGCCCGCGCTCGCCGTTGCTGGTCATGCCGACCACCAAGCCCATGCTGGTGAGCCCGGAGATCAGGCCGGACACCTCGGTGTGCAGGGTGGGTTCCCCGCCCGTCAGATGTACTTCGTCGGCGTCGAAAGCCTGGGCCACGGCCTTGACGGCGCGCCGGAACGCCATGCCTGGAACCATTTTCGCGGCGAGGAACGAGACGCCGATGGTCTCGGCGTAGATGGACACGCGGCCTGTCCTGCCCGGGCCTGAGAGGATCGGAAGCAGGGGGCGGCCCCGGTAATCGGCCGTGACGAGCGTTCCCTCGTTGTGGCAGAAGGTACAGGCCAACCCGCAGTCGTCGATGATCTTGATGCGGATGGCCTTGTCCCGCACGATGCGGACGGGCGTGCGCGGGGGCGTGAGCGAAGTCATGGCCACGGAGGTCTCCCCCCTCATTCGAAGGTGAGCCGGGGGATCGACTCGATGTCGATGCCGTACCGGCGGTAGACGGCGGTCGTGTTCTCGCTGGTGAGTGCGTCCACGGGCAGCCCGAGGGCCTCGGCCACGCGGTGGACGTGGCCGCCGCTGTTCCCCTCGATCTCCAGGTAGGGAGGGATGCGCGGCCAGTGGTCGAGCTCGACGGACGCGCCGAGCACCGACCAGGACGACCGCCGGTTCTCCTGGTACGCCTTCGGAAGGTAGCCGAGCTTGCCGAGAATGGCGTGCGTGGCGTCGAAGTCGCTGACCGCCGTCTCGGTCTCGCGGACCCCGTCGATCGCGTCACTCAGGATCTCCTTCACGCACAACGTCGCGGTCTCCCCGTTGTCCCTCAGCCGCACCCACGTCCCGGACCTGCCCGGGATGTCGTAGACGTAGCGCCGCTGGAGCCGGTCCCCGACGTGCTCGGCACCGGCTTCCAGCAGCCTGGCGCGGATCTCGTCGGGGTCGATGCCGAGAAGCTTCGCCTCGAACTCGATCGCCGTCGTACCCATATGCATTACCTCCTGTGGATCGGGACGGTGCACCCAGAACACCACGGTGATCGGCTGACTCACGGTCAGCTCACGTACCGTGCAAGACCTTTGCACGCTGTGCAAACAGTCTCGACGCCCACGCCGTGACGCGTACCGTGGAACCGCCCGGTTGTGCGGCATGTGGGAGGGTCTGGTGTTTGTCGACCCGTTGTGGAACAGCGCGAGAGCACGCGAGTTAGCCGCGCAGCGGCGACTGGGCGCGCTGATCCGGCTCGGGCGCGAGCGGCGGGCTTGGACCCAGGCCGCCCTTGGCGAGCGGCTCGGCTGTTCGCCGGCCACGGTTTCCCGGCTGGAGCGGAGCACGCGGATCGTCGACCTGGTACTGGTGCAACGCGCCGCCCTGGAAGTGGGCGTTCCCCGACACGTCCTGGTGACTTCTCTCGCGCCACCTCTCGCGATGGCCTCGGCGGACACTAAGGTGACGCGCAGGTCGTGTGCGCCGCCGTATGATGCTCACCGCCACGGCGGCTGCCGGACCGGCCGCTTTGCTGATGGGGCTGGACGAGGCCCTGGCGGATACTCCGGCGCCGCGGGAGGCCGGGCCGTTGGACGTACGGTTGACCGCGGCGCGGACCTTGTATGACAAGGGCGCACACCGGAAGTTGCTCGGGGCGCTGCCGGGGCTGTTCGCGGATGCGCACGCGGCCGCCGCCTCACGGCGTGAGCTGGATCAGGCCAGGCTCGCCGCCGTTTACAGCCTCGCCTCCGCCGTACTGGTCAAGCTCGGCTGGTACGAACGCGCACGGCTCACCGCGGACCGGGCCCGTACCTGGGCACAGATCTCCGGTTCGCCCCTCGCGACGGCCGCCGCCACGAGGGAGTTGGCGATCGTGCTGCGCCACCAGGACCAGAGCGCCGCCGCGCAGCGGCTCATGGCGTCGGCAGCCGCGAATGTGGAGGCGACCGGGCTGCGTACCGATGCGGCGGCGGCCGCGTACGCGCAGATGCTGTGCACCCTCGCCTACACCTCTGCGCGGGACGGACAGCGTGGCGAGGCACTGGCGATGACGGAGGAGGCCCGCCGCACCGCGCGGCGGCTGCCCGCGACCGTACCGGTGGGCCAGCTGTTCCCGATCAGCAAAGCAGCGGTCGACCTGTACACGGTCAGCGTGCACTGGGCACTCGGAGACGCGGGCGCCGCGCTGGAGGCTGGGCGGAACCTCCGCGCGGACCAGTTCCCGACGGCCGAGCGGAAGGCCCGGATGGGTACGGACATGGCACGGGCCTGGTGGGCGTGGAACCGGCCCGAGCAGGCCGCCCGCGCGCTGCTGGACGCCTATCGGGCCAGCCCGGGGGAGGTCCGGGACCGACCCGCGATCCGCGGCATCGTCCGTGAGCTGGCCGACCGGCACCCGCGCACCAGCGGCGTGAACGAGTTGCGCGCCGCCGTGGCGGGGGTTGCGTAACCGCCTGCCCGGGCACGGTCAGACGGTGGGGAGTTCGCCCGCGCGGACGGCACGGACGAACGAGGTCCACGCGGCGGCGGAGAACGTCAGCTGCGGTCCGCCCGGGTCCTTCGAGTCGCGTACGGGGACGACCCCGGAGACGTTCGGAGCGAACTCGACGCACTCGCCACCGTTGCCGTCGCTGTAACTGCTCTTCACCCAGTTCGCGGCATGGAGAGCGGGGAGGGTGCTCATTGGCTGTACTCCTTCATCACGTCGCGGATGAGCTGCAGCGACTCCCTCGGCGGCATCGCAGCGGCTCGCAAGCGATCGTACTGCTGCTGGGCAGCCGAAACGCCAGACGCGGAGTCTTCAACGTGTCCATGCTGCATCGTCTCCGTGTAGAGCTGCGTGTCGCCCTCCGCCGGCGTCAGAAGGATGAACATGGATGCGCCGCCAGGCACGCCCTGGTTGAACGGAGAGACCTGGACAGTGACGTGCGGAGACTCTGCCTCGTCGAGCAGACGGGCAAGTTGACCTGACATCACATCGCGGCCGCCGATCACCGTACGCAACGCTGCCTCGTGCAGGACAACCCAGAGCAGAGGTTGCTCAACCCGTTGCCGCAGCGCTGCTCGACGCGCGAGACGCGCCTCAACTAGCTCGTCGGCCTGCTGCTTGTCGTCGCGCGGGTGGACCTGACTGAAGATCGCCGTCGCGTACTCCCGTGTCTGGAAGATGCCCGGGATCACCACTGGCGCGTAGAACAGCATCGCCATTGCGTCCCGCTCCAGATTGACGTACGGGATGAACCAGCCCGGGTGGCCGCGCTCGCTCACGCGGACCCGTAGGCGCGCGAAGAACCCGGGCGTACCGAAGATGCGGTCGCACGCTTCCGCGAACTGCTCGGACGCGAGGAGCTTGCCGCTCTCCACGCGGGTGACGTAGGGGCGTTCGTACCCCGTTTCCGCAGCCAACTGGGCCTGGGTCATCCCGCGTTGCTCCCGGGCGAACCTGACCTCCTGGCCGAAGTAGGCGGCACCGTCCTGGCGTTGGGACATGCGTGTGGGCATGTGCTCCCTCCTCGCTCTGAGTTCGGGCCCCTTTGGAACCCGTTTTTCGCTGGCGAAGGTACCGGTCAGACGCGACGCTGGAAACACAGAGCGAGGGCGTGAACACGGAGAGGCGACCGTCATGCCGTACCCCGAGGGGACCTGGGTGGTGGACACCCGCACCGGCGACCTGGGCGAGGTGATGCGCAGAACCCCCGGGCTGCTGTCGCTGAGCCGCCTGGGCAACCGGGGGCTGTGGGCGGCGGAACCGTGCAGCGTACGGCGGGCGCGGCCCTCGGAAGTCGCCTCGGCGGAAGCCGCTTCCGGGGTGTGGGAGGGACGCGTGGGGAGCCCGGGGGGCGGCACGGAGGGCGAGCCCTTCACTCGTACGTATGAGCACGCGCGGGCACTCGGAAAGCTCGCTCCGGAAAAAATCGCGCAGAAAGGGAAATTGCAGATGGAACCCACCACGATGGACACCACCGCGCTGACGTTGCCGGACGGCCCGAGGAAGGGCGGCACCGCCTTACCGGTGACCGGGGCGCCGCAGGCACGTGAGTGGAGGATCACCACGACCAGCCGGCACACCGTGAGCGGGTATCTGCCGCCGTGGGCGACGGAGGACCCCAGCGAAGTGGACGTGCCGATCGAGCACTTGGCCGCGCGGCTGGTGGACGTGCACCACTACGCCGACTTCGAGGGCCAGATCGTACGGAACGCGCGGCGCACCGGGCACGACGGCGCCGAACCCGCCGACCTGCACGTGTTGTGCGGCAGCATCGACTGCCTACCGTTCGCGGCGGACCCGGACCCGCGCGTGCCGACGGTGAACGTCAATCTCACGCCGGAGTGCTGGCTGAGCGACCTGGGGCCGGACGACGTGCTGCGGTTGGTGGCCCAACTGCGGTCGCAGGCCGACCGGTTGGCGTACGAGGTGCACCCGGCGCTGGTCGCGGCGCGGGCGGACTGGGCGGCGGCCCACGGGGACGGCGCGGACGCCGTGGCCGTCCACCTCGCGGGGAGCCGCGGATGAGCGCCCACCTTCGTACCGGCGTCGACAACTCCGGTGTGCCCGCGGTCCCTTACATCACGACGTGGAGCGCGGAGGACCGTACGGCCGGGGCGGTGACGCTGCGGCCGGACCGGTGCGGCATCGCGTACCTGGACGAGACGCCGCACGACCGGGACCGCGAGGGCGCGTTGTGGCTGCGCACGGGGCTGGCGCGGGGGCGCGGCCGGCCCAGGTTCGGCGCGGTGCATCCGGCGCGCCAACGGCGGGCGATGCGGCTGATGTTGTGCCAGGTGTGCGCGGGGCCCGCCGACCGGGACGAGCGCGGGGTGCTGTGGCTGCTCGGCGACGACCACGACGACTGGCCGGGCTGGCCCGAGGAGATGGGCGCCACCCATCCCCCGGTGTGCCGCCCCTGCGCGCTCGCCTCGCTCCGCCTGTGCCCGTACCTGCGCCGCACCCACACCGCAGTCCGCGTCGCCCGGCCCCGACTCGGCGGCGTGCACGGCATGCTCTACGCTCCCCCGTCCGACCCCGGCGACCCGCGCCCCCAACCCCTCGGCCCCGCCCTCGTCCCCTACGACGACCCCCTCATCCCCTGGGTCCTCGCGTCCCAACTCGCCATGCGGCTCAGCCAATGCACCCTCGACGAGCTCGATGTCAGGCTTCCGGCGACGCGCGGATGAGTGCGGCCGGCTCCTCGTCGGTGACCTGCGCGGCCTCTTCGGAACGCAGCCGGATCGTGCCCACCCCGCGCCGGGCGACACCGGCCGGACAGAAGCCGTCCTTACGGTGAATTTCCTTGTACGGAAAAGGCATTGATGCCCGAGGCGGCCCGATTGCAGACTCTCCCGCGTCCACATCCACCAAGGGGGATCAATGATCAGGAAAACCGCAATCCGCACGATGGCGGTGGGGGCCGTCCTCGCCTCGGCGCTGGCCCTGCCGGTCGCGACCGCCAGTGCCTCAACCAGCTCGGCCGCCACGCCCGACACCATGAAACCGGCAGCGAGCGACTGCTGGTCGGTCAGCCCCACGCCCAACAATTCCGACGGCTACCTCAAGACCAACGGATCGTTCCACCTCAAGTCCGGGGTGGGCGCGGGCTGCTCGAACATCAATCTCTACGGATCAGGCACGGGCTTCTACGCCTGGTGCTACGTCAACAACCCGAGTTCCGGCATCTCGTGGGTCTACGGCCGCATCCAGGGCACCAGCTCGACGCGCGGTTGGTTCTCCATCGACAGCCTGAACTTCGTGTCCGGCAGCGTCAACTACTGCTGACGTCCAGCCCCACCCGGCCCGGTGCGCGTTGCCTGACATCAGGCAGCGCGCACCGCGCCGTCTGCAAGGGGAAAGGGCAGTTGCCGAGCGTGGCCGAGCGGATGTTCCGTGCTCCGGCGAGGTCTCACCCGCCCGGGGCGGCCTGCTCGGGTGCCTCGTCGAGCGCGGCGAGCACCGCGTCGCCGTTCGCCCTCGCCCACTCGGTCAGCATGTGGATCGGCTCGATCAACGTCGCCCCGAGCGCGGTGAGTTCGTACTCGACCCGGGGCGGCACCTCCGCGTAGGCGTGGCGGCTGACGAGGCCGTGCGCGGCGAGCCGCCGGAGCGTCTGGGTGAGCACCTTGCGGGAGATGCCGCCGATCAGCTCGACCAACTCGCCGTGCCGCACCGGGCCCTTGCTGAGTCCGTAGAGCACAACCACCGTCCACTTGTCGGCGATCAGCTCGACCGCCAGACGCGCCGGGCAGTCGGCGAGAAAGAGATCACCGGGGGGACCGAAACCGCTCATGGGACCAAAGGTACCTGCGGGTTCCGGTCGGAAACCTAGCCTGGGTGCTCCCCCCCTTCCGAGCCAGGAGAGTCATGCGAACCATCACCCAGCAGACGCTCGGCGGTCCCGAGGTGCTCACCGTCGTGGACACGCCCGAGCCCCGCCCGATTCCGGGCGAAGTCCTCATCCGGGTCAAGGCGATCGGGCTGAACCCGCTGGAGGCGCGCCTGCGCGCAGGCGAGTTCCCGCTGATCGGCCGGCCGCCGTTCGTCCTCGGCTGGGACATCAGCGGCGTGGTCCAGGACGCGCCGCAGACGTGGCGGCTCCGGCCCGGCGACGAGGTGTTCGGGATGCCGCGGTTCCCGCTGGCGGCGAGCGCGTACGCCGAGGTCGTGGCGGCCCCGGCGTTGCACCTGGCCCGCAAGCCGACGTCGCTCTCGCACGTCGAGGCGTCGGCGCTGCCGGTCGTCGGGCTGACGGCGTGGCAGGGTCTCGTCGACCTCGGCGACGTGACCGAGGGCGACCGCGTCCTCGTCCACGGCGGCGGTGGCGGGGTCGGCCACGTCGCGATCCAGATCGCGAAGGCGCTCGGCGCGTACGTGATCGCGACCGCCGGCGGGAGCAAGCGGGCGTTCGTCGAGGGGCTCGGCGCCGACGAGGTGATCGACTACACGGCGGTCGACTTCAGCGAGGCGGTCCGCGACGTCGACGTCGTGCTCGACACGGTCGGCGGCGACACCGCCGAGCGGTCGCTCGACGTGCTCCGCCCGGGTGGCCACCTGGTGACGGCGGTCGCCGAGGAGGACGCGGCACTCGCCGCCGCGTACGAGGCGGCCGGCCTCCGCTTCAGCGGCATCGCGGTCGACCCCGATCCGATCGCCCTGCGAGGGCTCGTCGCGCTCGTCGAACAGGGCAGGCTCCGGGTCCACGTGCAGGAGACGTTCCCGTTCGAGCGCGTCGCCGACGCACACCGGCTGCTCGACGGCGGCCACCTCCAGGGCAAGCTCGTCCTCACCGTCTGATCCCGCCGCGGGCCTGCCATGCTTCGGCCATGGGTTCCCCGCGCGGCACCGCTTCCGACACCTCGTGGCTCGGTACGCCGATCGACGTGCGACCGCTGTTCGCACCGGAGTCGGCGTCCCTGCTGGGCCTTCTCCGTACGCTGCGGCCCGCCGATTGGGGGAAGGCGGCGGTGCCGGGCTGGACGGTGCGCGATCTCGCCGCCCACCTCCTCGGCGACTACCGGGGCCGCCTCGGCTGGGCCACACCCGGCTTCCGGCCCGCCTTCGGGCCCGGCGAGACGCTGGAGGCCTTCATCCATCGCGTCAACCAGGAATGGGTCGACCTCCACGCCGACACGGACCCGGCGACGCTCGTCGGCGCACTGGAACGCACCGGCGCGCAGGTCGCCCGGCAGTTCGAGGGGGCCGACCTCGACGCCATGGGGCTGGGGGTGTCCTGGGCCGGGGCCATGCCCACCGCTCCCAACTGGCTCGACACGGCAAGGGAGTTCACCGAGTACTGGACCCACCGCCAGCAGATCCGCCATGCCGTGGGACGGGACACGGACACCGCGACGCGTCCCCTGGCGGCGGTCCTGGACACCTTCCTGCGCGCCCTGCCCCACACGCTGCGCGACACCCCGGCGACGGCGGGAACACAGGTCCAGGTGGTCATCGACGGCCAGTCCGGGGGCACTTGGACCGCCACGGCCACCCCCACGGCCACCCCCACGGCGACCGAGGCCGCCCGCTGGTCGCTCGCGGAAGCCCCCGCCGGCCCACCCACCGCATCCGTCCGCCTGGACCCGGAGACCGCCTGGCGACTGTGCTCACGCGGCATCGAGCCCGACGCGGCCCTGGCAGCCGCCCACCTCCAGGGAACTCCCCACCTCGCCCGCGCGGCCCTGCACATCGTGTCCATCGTCCGCTGATTCCCACGGAGATCCGCAGCGTCCGCCCATCGGACACCCCCGCCCAGCGGCGCCCCCAGGAGGCGGGCTCCTTATCGCCTTGCACCTCCCGGCGCCGCCCTGTTCCCTTCAGCATATGAACGCCCCCGACGCCGACCTCGAACGTGGCCAGTGACGTGCTGCCCTACGTCCATCGGGTCACCAAGTACGACCCCGCCGATCGGGACCGGGACGGCTCCTACATCGGCGGCGAGCCCGCGGTCAGCGACCACGGGCCGGTCGAGGCGGCCTACCTGGAGGCGGTCGTGGCCTTCGCCGAGGACACCGGGGTCGATCACCTGGCCATTCGTGAACCGGGGATCGGGCCGGGCTTCGTCGACTTCGGCGCCGAGCCGCCCATCGAGGGGCACGGACTGGCCGGGCTCTTCCCACCCGACCTCACGGGGTACCACGACGGCGCCGAGGTCCCGGTCACGGTGGGCCTGGCGCTGGTGCGGGCGATGCTCCGCGACAACGGCGCGTGGTGCCGCCTGGAGGTCGAGGGCAGGTTCAGCGTGCACGTCGGGTGGGACCAGTACCTCTACATCGGCAGCAGCGAGCCCTGCCCGCGGGCGTTGGACCGCACCCGCGCGCTCGGGCTGTTCCCGGAACGGCTCGACGCTTCCCCCTACGACGCCGACTTCGACGAACCCGGCGAACAGCGCCCGGCCGACGAGGACTTCTGGGCGCAGGTGCGGGATTGCGTGGCCGCCGGCCGAGCGGCGATCCTGGAGGAGACCTACGTCTCCAACGCCACCCGCTGGCACCGGCTCGGCGCGGAGGCCCTCGACGACGTCCGGGCCCGGCTGACCCCGCGCGCCCTGCTGGCCGTCTGGCCGGACCTGTCCACCGACATCCCCGCCCTCCTCGCGGAACTGCCGGACGAGGGCCTGATCGAGTGCGTCCGGGAGGACCAGGACGGCCTGATCACCAGCGTCGTCGCCGATGAGACCGACTTCGCGGGCATCACGGCATGGCTCACCGGCGCCCGCGCCGCAGCCGTTCTGCCCATGTACGTCGACGAACGCCACCCGCTCCTCACCGCGGTCCTGCCGGACGGCGACGGTGTCCTGCGGGCGCGCTGGGGGGCGTAGCCGTACGGGCGCACGCCGGACGGCGAAGTGGCCGGTGGGCGGTGGTACGTTCGGCGGGTGTGGGAGGTCGACTACTCGCCCGTGGGGATGACGGCGCCGGACGGGCCCGCGGTGCCCGCGGGGTTTCACGGGCTGACCGTGCGGACCCGGCTGGGGGTCGGGACGTACGACGCGGCGGCCCGCGCGCTGTTCGGGTGGGAGATGCACCGGGGCACCCCGTTGCTGGACGTGCCCGCGGGCACCCCGGACGCCGCGCCCGGGGTACGGGTGACGGTGCGGATGGGCCCGCTGCACGCACCGTGCCAGGTGGTGTGGACACTGAACGAGGCCGACCGCACGGGCTTCGCGTACGGGACGCTGCCCGGGCACCCGGAGTGCGGTGAGGAGTCCTTCGTCCTGCGCCGGCACCCGGACGGCTCGGTCGACTTCACGGTGCACGCCTACAGCCGTCCCGCCGCCTGGTACCTGCGCGCCGCCGGCCCACTCGGCCGCCTCGGGCAACGTGTGGCAGCCGACCAGTACGGCAGGGCGCTGCGCCGGGCGAGCCGTACGGACCAGCCCGCGTAGGGGTCGCCGGGAGCCAGGCGGTGCCGTCGGAGTTCGCGTGCCGCGTCCCCGTGGCCGACGGGCCAGGCGGCGGGCGCCTGTTCGGGTTCAGGCGGGGAGCTCACCCGTAGCCGCGTCGAGCGCCATCACACGGCCGTTGACGGAGGTGTACACGAAGCCGTAGGCAGCCGCCATATCGCTGCCCACCTTTTCCAGTAGTCCGGTGGACCAGCGCTGCGAGCCGTCACCGGTGTCGATGGCGTAGACGGTGCCGTCCTTGTCCTCGGTGCTGGCGACGAAGACCAGGTCACCCGCCAGTGCGATCTGCGTGGGGTACTCCTGACTGGTCTTCACCATGTGGCCCCACTTCCTCTTCCCCGTCGACGAGTCGAGCGCGTGGACCAGTCCGTTTCCCAGATCGTCGCCGCCGGTGAGGTAGATCGTGTCGCCCGCCGCGCGGATGCTCTCCCCGTTGTACTTGAGCGACCACTTCCTGGTGCCCTCGGCGGCGTGGAGCGCGTAGAGGGTCGTGGAGTCGTCGAGGACGTACACGACTCCGCCGGACACGACGGGTGGCTGGTCGAGGCGTGCTCCGGAGCTGAGCGGGAAGACCCACTTCTTGGCGCCGCCGGTTGCGTCCAGCGCGTGCAGGGCCTTGCCGCCGCTGACATACACGGTGCCGGCGGCCACCGTCAGAGCGCCGGAGTCCTTGTCCCCCAGCGGGTGGTCCCACAGCTTCCGCCCGCTGTCCGCGTGCACGGCGTACGCATGGCCGTACGCCGTGAAGTAGACGATTCCGCCGGCCACGACCGGCGCCTGGTCGGAGTCGCCGAAGGTGCAGAACCACTTCTTCCTGCCCGTCGCGTCCAATGCGCCCAGGCCGTACGTGCTGCCGACCTGCCCGGCCGTGTACACCGCCCCGTCGGCGGCCGTCAGGGGGTCGCTGAACCTGTACTCCCGGGAGAAGTCGGCGGGGCCTTTCCAGCGCTTGCGCCCGGTGCGCGCGTCCAGGGCGACGACGGTCTCCTCGGTGGAGACGTACAGGGCACCGTCGGCCACGGTGAACCGCGGCGGCCTGTCGTCATGGTTCGGACCCTCGATGGCGTACTCCCACGGGTCCACCTTCTTCTTGGGCTTCGGCGGGGTGTGGCCGCCGGTCTTCAGGGCGATCCCGATGCCGCCGGCCACCACAGCGGCCCCGCCCAGGCCCATCCACAGGACGCCGCGCCGCCCGAAAGTCCTGGGCGCCTCGGGTGCCGGAGCCCCGCCGGCCCCCGGCGGGGAGGCGGGCGGTGCGAACGGTGTACCCGTCTGGGTCGGCAGCTGGTGCGCGGGGGCGGGCGTACGAGACGGGGGAACGGCGGGGGCCATGGGTACGTCGGGAGCGGTCGGCGTCGGCACCCGCACCGGCGCCAGGTTCAGCGCCCGCAACTCGTCATGGACGGCGGCCGCCGACTGCGGACGGTCCTCCGGCTGCTTCGCCAGCAGCCGCAGCACCAGCGCGTCGAGCGCCGCGGGCACCCCGGTCCGCACCGAACCCGGCGTCCCGGGCGCCCTGGTGAGGTGCGCGGTCATCAGCGACACCGGGTCGCTCACCTTGAACGGCGGTTCCCCGGTGAGCAGTTCGTGCAGCACGCAGCCGAACGCGTACAGGTCGCTGCGCGCGTCCCCGGGGTGCTCCGCGAACCGCTCCGGCGCCATGTACGCCAGCGTGCCCATGACCTGGCTGGACTTGTCGGTGGCGGCCATGAAACGGGCGATGCCGAAGTCGAGGACCTTCACCTCGCCCTCACCGGTCAGCATGAGGTTCGCGGGCTTCAGGTCCCGGTGCACCACGCCCGCCTCATGCGCGGCGGCCAGCGCGGCCGCGGTCTGGGCGGCCCATTCGACGCTCACCGCGGGCGCGGGCGGGCCCTCCTCGTGCAGCACGACCGCGAGGTTCCGCCCGCTCACGTACTCCATCACGAGGTAGAGAGCGCCGTCGCTCGGGTCGCGGCCCAGGTCGTGAACGGTGACGACCCCGCGGTGGTTCAGCCCGCCGGCCGTGCGCGCCTCCCGGAAGAACAGGTCCGCGGCAAGGCCGTGCTGGTGGTCCGGTAGCAGCTTCACCGCCACCCGGCGCCCGATCACCCGGTCCCGGCCCTCCCACACCTCCCCCATTCCGCCCCGCCCCACGAACGCCACCAGTTCATACCGGTCCGCTACGACTCGCACCTCTACGTCCCTCCCGAGCGTTCCCCCGCCACCCCAACCACCCCGCACCGTAACGGAATCGCCCCGCCCCACGCGCCCCAACTCCCGTCCACCGCACCACCCCCGTGCCGCCGGGGAAGCCGAAGGGCCGGTCCGCGTGAGGCGCGAACCGGCCCCCGGCCGTGAACTCCGTTGCGCAGAGCCTCAGTTGCTGCGCCGCACCCCCGGGGAGACGACCAGGCGCTCGATCAGCCAGATCAGCCCGACCATGGCCAGCGCGAGCAGCGCGATCAGGGTCGCACCGCCCACCACCGTCGAGTAGTTGCGCTGGTAGAGGCCGTCCACGATGTACCGGCCGAGGCCGCCGAGGCTGACCGTCGCGGCGATCGCCGCGGTGGAGACGACCTGGATCGTCGCCGAGCGCAGGCCGCTGATGATGAGCGGGAGCGAGGCGGGCACCTCGACCTGGAAGAGGACCGCCATCGGCCCCATGCCCATGCCGCGGGCCGCGTCCACCGGGGCCGGGTCGACCGTGCGGATCGCCTCGTAGGAGGTGACCAGTATCGGCGGGACCGCGAGGGCGATCAGCGGGATCATCACCGGGACCAGACCGATGCCGAGCCAGAAGAACATCAGCACCAGCAGACCGTAACTGGGCAGCGCGCGGCCCGCGGTGGCGATCAGCGCGAGGGCGTTGCCGCCGCGCCCGGTGTGGCCGGTGATCAGGCCGATCGGCAGCGCGATGGCGGCGGCGATGGCCAACGCCTCGAAGGTGTAGCCGAGATGCTCTTCGAGGCGGTGCGGAACGCCGTACTCGCCGTGCCAGTGCGCACTGTCGCTGAAGAACACGTTCATGAAGTGGAAGATGTTCACCTGGCCGCGCCTTCCAGCTCGGCCGGACCGTCCGCGTGGTCGCCGCCCTCACCGGATTTGGCGGGTTCGACGGCGGAGGCGAGGCTCGCCCGGCGCGCGGCCTTGCGGCCACGCGGCATCCAGGGGGTGAGCAGCGTTCGCACACCGATCAGCAGCATGTCGATCACGACGCCGAGGATCGCGATGGACACCACCGACGTCACCGCGAGGTTGGACCGGTGGTAGGCCAGCGCGTCACCGAGCAGGTTGCCGAGGCCGCCCTGGTTGCCGATGATCGTCCCGACGCTGACCAGGCTGATGCTGGAGACCGTGGCCACCCGCAGCCCGGCGAAGATCGCGGGCACCGCCATGGGCAGTTGCACCTGGAAGTAGCGCTGGAAGGAATTGAAGCCCATCGCCTCGGCGGCCGCCAGCGTCTCAGGAGGCACCGATCTGACGCCGTCGACGATCGACGGCAGCAGGATCACCAGGCTGTAGATGGTCAGCGGGATGATCACGGTGGTCGCACTGTCGCCGGTGTAGTCGATCAGGAAGACGAAGAACGCGATCGACGGGATGGCGTAGAGGATCGTGGTGACCCACAGCACCGGCGGATACAGCCACCGGAACCGCACGCACGCCTGAGCCAGCGGCAGCGACACCGCGAGGCCGATACCGACCGGGATCAGGGACTCCTGAAGGTGCACGCCGATCAGTCCGGCGTAGGAGTGCTGGAGGTCGCTGGGAAGATCGAAGAATCCGTTGCCGCCGCTGCTCATGGGGCGACTCGCACCGCTTTGGAGTCACGGCCGGCCGGGCCGCTCCTGCCACCGCCCACCCCGCCGGCGCCCTCACGCTCCGCGTGCGCGGAGCGGATCGCCGCGCCGATGGTGGCCTGCGAGGTCACCCCGACCACCCGCCCGGTGTCGTCGACCGCGACCGCCCACCCGGTGGGCGAGAGCACCGCGCAGTCCAGCGCGTCCCGCAACGACTCGCGGCCGAACTCGAACGGCCGCCCGTAGCTGATCAGATCGGCGGCCGGGACGCCGTCGGCGCCGCCCGCGAGATCCTTCGGCTCGGCCCAGCCCAGCGGCTTGCCGTCTGCGTCGGTGACCAGCAGGTACGGGGTGTCGGCGGTGGTCCGCTCGGAGACCTGCGCGGCGGTGGAGTCGACCGGGACGACCGGCACGGTGGTGAGTTCCAGGCCGGCGGAGGTGAAGAACGACAGCCGCCGCACCCCGCGGTCGGTGCCGAGGAAGTCCTCGACGAAGGCGTCGGCCGGGTGGGAGAGCAGCTCGTCCGGCGGCGCGAACTGGGCGAGTTTGCCGCCGGTACGCAGCACCGCGATCATGTCGCCGAGCCGGATCGCCTCGTCGATGTCGTGCGTGACGAAGACGATGGTCTTGCCCAACTCCTCCTGGATGCGCAGGAGTTCCTCCTGGAGCACCTTGCGCACGATCGGGTCCACCGCGGAGAACGGCTCGTCCATCAGCAGCACCGGCGGGTCCGCGGCGAGCGCCCGGGCCACCCCGACGCGCTGCTGCTGGCCACCGGAGAGCTGGTACGGATAACGCCTGGCGAGCGAGGAGTCCAGGCCGACCCGCTCCATCAGCTCGGACGCGCGCTTGCGGGCCCGGCTCTTGTCCCAGCCGAGCATGCGCGGGACGGTGGCGATGTTGTCCAGGATGGTGCGGTGCTGGAAAAGGCCCGCATTCTGGATGACGTACCCCATCGACCGGCGCAGCGCGTTCACCGGCTGCTGGTGGATGTCGGCGCCGTCGAGCAGGATGCGGCCCGAACTCGGCTCCACCATGCGGTTGATCATGCGCAAGGTGGTGGTCTTGCCGCAGCCGGAGGGCCCTACCAGCACGGTGATGGAGCTGTCCGGTATCTCCAACGACAGGTTGTCGACCGCTGTCGTGCCATCGGGATACCGCTTGGTTATCGACTCGATCTGTATCAAAAGTCCGTGTCCCCTCCGGGATTGGGCATCGGTGCGGCCTGCTCCCGGGCACGAACGCACAAGCCGTCGCGGGCAGAGTCTAGACCGCGAGTATTACAGGAGTTTGGAATTGGCCAAGGCGGCTGGTCTTATGCCCCGCCACGACTGCACCATGTCATGCCGCACGACTTCCGACCGTGACGGTTCTCACGCTGGGTGACGACGGCCGGCCGTATCGCCGTACGGCCGGCCGTGCGTCCTGCTACGCGTCCCGCGCGCGCAGCACCGCCGTCCCGGCGAGCAGCGCCGCGCCCGCCCAGCACGCGAGCACCCCGAGTCCGGCCCACGGCCCGATCGGCTGGGTGTGCAGCACGGACGGCACCGTGGTCTGCACCGCGAGCCCCGCGCTGGACGGCCCGATCTGCTGGAGGTGGCGCTGCAAGTGCGGGTCCGCCACCAGCGCGGCCGTGATCGGGAAGAGGTAGAGCAGCGCGAGCACGGCGCCGATCGACGTGCCCGGGTCGCGTACGACGGCGGCCGTACCGAGCGCGAGCAGCGCGACCAGCACCAGGCACAGGGCCGAGCCGAACCCCGCGCGCAGCACCGAGCCGTCGGTCGCCGACAGCGCGGGCCGAGCGGACGCGGGCAGCAGCAGCCGCCCGGCCAGCAGCGACCCGCCGACCGACAGCAGCGCCGCGGGCAGCACCATCGAGGCGAGCACCGCCGCCTTCGCGGCCAGTACGGTGCCCCGGCGCGGCATCGCGGCGAACGTGCTGCTCAGCATCCCCGTGGAGTGCTCGCCCGCGATCATCGCCGCACCGAGCACCGCGGCCACCGCCTCGCCGAGTTGCACCCCGGTCAGACTGACCTTCGCCGCGTCCGTGCCGGGGTGGTACGACACGGTCGCCGCGGCCACCGCGCCCAGCACGACGGTCAGCACGACGAGCGCGCCGAGCAGCGGCCGGGTGCCCGGGAGCGTCCACACCTTCGTCCACTCGGCGCGCACCGCGTCCCGCAGGGGTTCGAAGCGGGGCGCGGGGGCGCGGGGTTCGGGTGCGCGGAAGGCGGGCGGCCCGCCGGGGCGTTCAGGCGCGCGGGATGCCTCGGGTGTCGCGGACGGCACGGATTCTCCTGCCGGCGCGGGGAGTTCGGGCCCGCCGGGTGCGGTTCTCATGTGTCCCTCCCGCGCAGCAGCGCGTACGCGACGGCGAGCACGACCGCGGTCCAGCCGCACAGCACGGCCAGCCCCGCCCAGGGCGGCAGCGGGTAGTAACCGTCGGACGGCGCGTAGACGTTGGCGACCTGGTGGTAGCGGAGTGTCGTCTGCTGGATGGCGAACGCGGCCGCCGGCGTCACCCGCAGCACCCAGTCCGCGGCGGCGTCCGGGAGGGCGGTCATCGCGAGGATGTAGGGGAGCACCACACCGGCGACGACGGCGGTGACCGCGCCGGTCGCGCGGCGCAGGATCGTGCCGGCGCCCAGCGCGAGGACCGCGGCCAGCGCGACCAGCAGGGCGGTGCCGACCACCACCCGTGTCTCGGTGCCGAAGCTCGCCGGGAGGATGAAGACCTCGTGGGAGCGCAGCCGGTGGAGGGTGAGCACGAGCGTCAGCACGGACGCGGCGAGCCCGACCGCGAAGGCCGCCGCGCCGACCACCACCGCCTTGGCGGCGAGCACCTGGCCGCGGCGCGGCTGCGCCGCGAGGGTGGTGCGGATCAGGCCGCGCCGGTACTCGGCGGTGACGAACGACGAGCCGACCACCACCACGACGAGCAGCCCCGCGAACGTGCCGCCCAGCCCGCGTTCGATGCTCCGCGCCCCGAAGACCTGGCCGCCCACGGCGGGCGCGATGTCGCCGGAGCCGCTGACGGAGAAGGTCTCGCCGTTCGCGGTGGTGCGGTGGGTGGCGGCGGACAGGGAGGTGGAGAGCGGGTCGCCGCCGACCTCGGTGGTCTGCCAGCCGTGCGCCGCCCGCGCGGTGGAGCTGCCGCCGGAGCCGCTCCCACCGGTGCCGGTGCCGGTCCCGCCGCCGCTCCCACCGGTGCCCGTGCCGGTGCCGCCGCCGCTCAGCGTGACGCGGTCGAACGCGGCCGTGGCGCGGGTCGGTGCGCTCGTCGCGCTGCTGCCGAGCGCGTGCCGGTCCACCTCCATGTGCGCCGAGGAGGTGACGAAGAGGCCGACTCGGGCGGTCGCGGGCAGGTCGGGCAGGGTCGCGGTGCCGACCGTCGTCCAGTGGGTACCGTCGGGCGAGGTCGCGCCGGTCAGCGTGCTGCCCGCGCGGGTCAGGCGCAGCCAGCGGGGGGCAGCGGAGGAGGGCGCGGCGACCTCGGGGCCCGCCGTGTCGTGGGTGAAGTCGCTCTGCATGCGCACCCCGTGGCCGCCGGTCACCATGACCGCCGCGTAGGTGCTGCCCGGCGCGGTGCCCGACTTGACCATCAGGCCGGCCTTGGCCCACGCCTCCAGGTCGGGGGTCCCGGTCCCGTCCGGGGTGGGCGCCGCGATCCGCCCGGTCATCGAGGTGATCCGGGCGGTCAGGGTGCCGTCGGTGCCCAACGGCCGCTGGACGAAGGTGAAGTCGTCGACGACGGCCACCCCGCCCGGCCCCTTCGGCGGCCCGCACACCTTCATGCCCGGGCAGCCGCCGGACCGGGTCGCGTCGGCCGAGGCGTAGCCGATGCCCACGACCACGACGAGCGCGGCCACGAGGGCGAGCACCCAGCCCCGTACGGTGCGCAGCTTCGTCCACTCGGCGCGGACGGTCAGCAGGAAGCCGTTCACGCCTGCTCCCCCTCGCCCGCGCCGCGCACGTCCTGACCGCCGCGCACGTCCTGACCGCCGCGCACGTCCCGGCCACCGCGTGCATCCCGTGCGCCGCCCCGGTCCTGGCCGCCGCCCGGGTGCGTTCCGCTGAACTCGACCTCGTCCCTGGTCAACCGCATGTACGCTTCCTCCAACGTGGCCCGGTGCGCGGTGACTTCGGCGAACGGGACGGCGCCGCGGGTGAGATGGGCGACGACCTCCTCCGCCGGCAGCCCGGAGACGTGCAGCGCGCCCGTACCGGCCGGGACGGCGCTGCCGCCCGCCGCGGTGAGGACCTCGGCGGCCCGGTCCGGCCGCGGCGTGCGCAACGTGACGTGACCGCCGGCCGAGGCGGCGGCGAGGAGGTCGGCCACCGACGTGTCCGCGACGACCCGGCCGCGGCCGACCACCACCACATGGCTCGCGGTGTCCTGGAGTTCGCTCATCAGGTGGGTCGAGATCAGCACCGCCCGGCCCTGATCGGCCAGCGTGTGCAGCAGGCCGCGCAGCCACACGATGCCCTCGGGGTCCATGCCGTTGAACGGCTCGTCCATCATCAGCACCCCGGGGTCGCCGAGCAGCGCCGCCGCGATGCCCAGCCGCTGCCGCATGCCGAGCGAGAAGCCGCCCGCGCGGCGGCCCGCGACCGCGGTGAGGCCGACCTGCCGGATCACCTCGTCCACCCGGCGCGCGCCGATGCCCTGCGAGCGGGCCAGCCACATCAGGTGGTCGCGGGCCCGGCGGCCCGGCTGGAGCGCGGCGGCGTCCAGCAGCGCGCCGACGTGCGTCATCGGCCGGCGCAGCGCGCGGTACGGCCGGCCGCCGATCAGGGCGGTGCCCTCGTCGGCGGTGTCCAGGCCGAGCACCACCCGCATCGTGGTCGACTTGCCGGCGCCGTTCGGCCCGACGAAGCCTGTGACCCGGCCCGGTTCGACGCTGAACTCCATTCCGTCCAGGGCCGCGGTCGCCCCGTATCGCTTGCGCAGGGCCCTGACGGCCACTCCCATCTCGCCCATGGCGACGTGTCTCCCTCCGTGCGCGCGGCCGCCACCGCCGTCCGGCGGCGTACCCGCGCTGTCGGCACCGGTTGTACGGCGCGGGCGGTGTCGGCGCGGTGACGGCCGCCGTCACCGCGCTGTCACCGGGCCGCTGGCATCGTGGACGCATGAGAGTGCTGGTGGTCGAGGACTTCGAGGTGCTGGCGACGGCGCTGGCGACCGGGCTGCGCCGCGAGGGCATGGCGGTGGACGTGGCCCTGGACGGCACGCAGGCGCTGGAACGGCTCGCCGTGACCCGTTACGACGTGGTCGTCCTGGACCGCGACCTGCCCGGGGTGCACGGGGACGAGATCTGCCGGGGGCTGGCGGAGGGGCCGGCGCAGAGCCGGGTGCTGATGCTCACTGCGGCGGCGGCCGTCAGCGACCGGGTGGACGGGCTCGCGCTGGGCGCCGACGACTACCTCCCCAAGCCGTTCGACTTCGCCGAACTGGTCGCCCGGGTACGGGCGTTGGGTCGTCGCTCGACGCCCGCGCTGCCGCCGGTGCTGGCCGGCGGCGGGGTGCTGCTCGACCCGAACCGCCGCACCGCCTTCCGCGCCGGGCGCCGGCTCGACCTGAGCCCCAAGGAGTTCGCCGTGCTGGAGTGCCTGCTCGGCGCCCGCGGCGCCGCCGTCTCCGCGGAGGAGCTGCTCGACCGGGTCTGGGACGAGGCGGTCGACCCCTTCACCACCACCGTGAAGACCACCGTCCGGCGGCTGCGGTTGAAGCTCGGCGACCCGCCGGTGATCGCGACCGTCCGCGAGGGCGGCTACCGGATCGAGGAGTCGTGAGCGCCGCGCCGACGGCCGCGCCGGGCGGCCGGCCACGGCGGGTGACCCGGCTGCTGCCGCGGCCCCGCACCCTCCGGATGCGGCTCGCCGTGCTCTACGGCGCCCTCTTCCTCGCCTCCGGGGTGCTGCTGCTCGCCATTCCGAACCTGTTCGTGGGATCGTCCTCGGCCGTCAAGGCGCCGGGCCCGGACGTGCCGCCGTTTCCGGACGGCTCCAGGCCCGTGCTCCCGATCCTGGGCGGCGGCCGGGCCTCGCTCGCCGAGACGCAGCGCGGGCGGGACATGGACCGGTACGTCACCGGGTCGGTGATCGCGCTGGTGGCGCTGGTGGCCCTGTCGGTGGGGCTGGGCTGGCTGCTGTCGGGGTGGCTGCTGCGGCCGCTGCGCACGATCACCGCGACCGCCGGGGAGATGTCGGCGGCCAGCCTCGGGCGGCGGCTCGCCATCCGCAGCTCGGGGGACGAGTTCACGCAGCTCGGCCGGACCCTGGACGACCTCTTCGCCCGGCTGGAGGCGTCCTTCACCGCGCAGCGGCACTTCGTCGCGAACGCCTCGCACGAGTTGCGCACGCCGCTCGCCGCCGAACGCACCCTGCTCCAGGTCGCGTTGGCCGATCCGGACGCCGACGCGGCGACGCTGCGGGCCGCGTGCGAGCAGGCCCTGCTGCTCGGCGCGCAGCAGGCCCGCCTGATGGAGGCGCTGTTCACGCTGGCCACCGGGGAGCGCGGGGTGCGGCGGCGGGAGGACTTCGACCTCGCCGAGGTCGCGGCGGGGGTGCTGGCCCGCCGGGGCGACGAGGCGGCCGGCCTGCGCATCCGGGTCGAGGCCGCCCTCGATGAGGCCCCGGTCTCCGGTGACCGCGGCCTCGTCGAGATCCTGCTGGACAACCTCGTGGACAACGCGCTGCGCCACAACCACCCCGGCGGCGACCTCCGGGTCCGCACCGCCGTCTCCCCCGGCCACCGCGCCCACCTCGAAGTCGCCAACTCGGGCCCGGTGGTCCCCGAGGCCGACCTCGATCGCCTCTTCGAGCCCTTCCAGCGGCTGGGCACGCCCCGCACCCGCGCCCGGACCGACGACGCCCACCACGGCCACGGCCTGGGCCTGGCCATCGTCCGCGCCGCCACCACCGCGCACGCCGCCGCCCTCACGGCCACGCCGCACCCCGCCGGCGGCCTCACCGTGCGCGTCGACTTCCCACCCGGGGACGCGAACGGCCCGGGTGGCTCGGGTGACGCGGGCAACGTGGGCGGCCCGGCCGGCAAGGACGCGCCGACGGGATCACCCTGACCGGCAGCCACCGGGGGCGGTACGGGTACGGGCCGGGGTCCGTACCCGGGCTCAGGCGCCGGGCTTCTGCTTGGCCACCCGCCGGCGCAGGGCCGGACCGATCCGGACCAGGGCCCGCCGTTCGATGCCGTTGATCCGCTTCTCGACCGCGGCGACCCGCTTGCGCAGCGCCGCGGCCTCCTTCTCCGCGGTGACGTGCCGCTTCTCCGCGGCGGCGACCCGCTTCCGCAACTCCCGGTTCTTCTTGGCGAGGTCGTTCGCGCGCCGCTCCGCGGAGGCGTGGTCCGTGGCGATCTGCTCGCGCAGCCGGGCGAACCGGTAGCGCAGCGCCCCGTCGTCGGTGCCGTCCCAGAGGCTGACGGACGGCGGGAGTTCGGTGCCGGCCAGGCGGGCGTCGAAGGCCGCGCCCGCGTCGCCGTGGGAGTAGGTGTTCGCCAGGTCGTTGCGGTCGAGGAAGTCGGTGTACCGGGTGAAGCGCTCCTTGTGGCCGTTGAGCAGCCCGCTGAAGTCGGCCTGTTCGTACAGCTCGGCGGGGTCGGTGTCCGCGGGGACGTCGGTGAGCATCCGGTGCGGCAGGTCGAAGTAGCGGCACAGTTCGAGCGTGCGCGAGTCGTGCGTGAGCACCACCGCGGGGGTGCCGGCCAGCAGCGCGGCGATGTTGCCGTGGATGCGGGTGCCGTACGCGAAGTCGTGGCCCGCCAGTTCGTCGAGCCAGGTCCGGGGGTCCAGCGGGACGCGGACCTTGTCCGCCCGGAACAGCTCGTGGGTGAGCTGGAGCGGGAAGGAGCTGTGCCGGCCGGCCTCGGCCGAGGTGTCGCCCCAGAAGAGCAGTTCGGCGTCGACCAGGTTCTGCGCGTAGTACGTCAGGGCCGGGAAGCGCTCGTAGGCGTACCGGGCGAGGCCGCCGATGTCGCCGACCGGGATCGCGTCCGGCGACAGGTTGATCGCGATCCGCGCGTCCGGACCGATCGTGCCGGGGTCGGAGGGCACCGGGAAGACGTCGCCGTGCAGGAACATCGACGGGCAGCCGATGATGTCGACCTGGTCGAAGCCGAGGCCGCGCAGGTACGAGGCGGTGAGCTCGCCGCGCACCCCGATCGAGGCGGAGCGGTCGAGGACGGCCCGCACGAAGCGCCGCACCGACTCCTCCATCGGCCCGAGCGTCCCGAGGTCGTAGTCCGCGCCGACCTGGGCGCCGACCCCGACCACCACCACGGGGATGGTCAACTGCTCGATCAGCGCGGACAGCCGGTCCAGCGAGGCGCGGAAGCTCGGCCGGAAGGCGTTGGCCAGCGGCACCACGAAGACGTCGTACTCGTCGTTGATCCGCGCGGCCCGCTGCTCCGACGCGTCGGTCCTGATGCCGTTCGAGACCACCTCGGTGTCCGGGGTCAGCAGCATCCGGTGCACCGCGTCGCTGAACAGCAGATTGCCGGAGTTCGTGCCGAAAAGGTCCTGGTGCAGGAACTCGGCGTGCGTGGCGGCGTGGAACGGGCTCTTCCCGGACCGGATGAGTATGCGCTTCACGTGCCACCCCTCGCTCTTTCGGACAGGGGACAGCTCTCACCTGGCGCGACGCACGTCCGGGGCCGACCTCCGAGCGGGGACGATACCCCACGGCACTTTGAATTCCTATACGAAATCATGGGGAAGTACAGGGGAACTCATGGCGCCTCACAGGGAAATCCTTGGTGCGGCAAAGATCGACCCATTGACTGTGCATTACTTGTGCCTCGTCTGTGCGCCCCGGCCGCACGCACCCCCGGGCAAAGGGTGCCCGGGGGCGGGCCGGGGACGGGGATGGGCTTGGATGGAGGGGAGGCGCAGCACGAAGAGAGAAGAGAAGGGCGGGTCGCGGGATGGCGGTTACGGCGCTGGTGGTGCAGAACACTCCGACCGGTGGGCCGGGGCGGTGGGAGCGCTGGCTGGACGAGGGCGGGCTGACGCTCGACGTGGTGCGCGGCTACGCGGGGGAGGAACTGCCCGAGCGGCTGCGCCCGCGCCACCAGGCACTGGTGGTGCTCGGCGGCGGCTACCTGCCGGACGACGACGCGCGGGCGCCGTGGCTGGCCCGGACCCGTGAACTGGCGCGCGAGGCTGTGGAGTTCGGGCTGCCGGTGTTCGGGATCTGCCTGGGCGGGCAGTTGCTCGCGCAGGTCGCGGGCGGCGCGGTGCGCGGGGAGCACGGCCAACCGGAGTTCGGCAGCACGCAGTTGACGCTGCGCCAGGAGGCCGCGGACGACCCGCTGTTCGCCGGGCTGCCGGCGCGGCCGCACGCGATCGAGAACCACGTGGACGCGATCACCGCGCTCCCGCCGGGCGCGACCTGGCTCGCCTCCACCGACGGTTGCCCGTACCAGGCGTTCCGGCTGGGCGAGCGCGCGTGGGGCGTGCAGTTCCACCCCGAGGCGGAGGCGGAGCGGATCAGCGGGTGGGACACCGACCGGCTGGCCCGGCACGGCGCCGACCGCGACACCCTGCACCGCGCCGCCCTCGCAGCGGACGCGGAGTCCGCGGCGGTCTGGCGCGAGGTGGCGCTGCGCTTCGCCGGGCAGGCGGTGGCCGCGGCGACGTGACGCGGCGCGAAGCGGCGGGCGCCCGGACGTACGCGCGGACGTACGCGCACGTGCACGCGTCCGGGCCCGCCGCGGGCTACCAGCGGGCCTGCTCCGCCAGCGAGCGGGCGAGCGGCGCCACGGACTTCGCCGGCAGCGCGATGTGCCCGGCGTCGTCGTCGACCACGTCCACCATCAGCAGGATGTTCCCCGACGTCGCCGGCAGCGTCACCACCGCGACGTTGCCGGACGGGGTGAGCACCGGCGTGCCGGGCTTCGCCGCCAGGCACTTGGCGTAGTACGCCTCCAACTGAGAGCTCGGCAGGTGCGCCCGGGACGCGATCAGCGGAAGCGTCATGGACAGCGCCGGGTCCTTGCCGCTCGCCGGGTCGTCGGTCCGGGTGGCGACCGTGGTCAGATCCGTCTCCTGCGCGCCGATCGTGTAGTTGCAGTAGACGACCACGCCGTGCGTCTTGGCCACCGGCGCCGCCGGGTCGGCGCCCTTCTCGGTGTCCGCGCTCACCGCGTCCTTGTCCCGCATGAGCGCCGCGTGCCCGGTCAGCCCGGCGCTCCTGGCGGCCTTGTCCATCCGGTACGGCACCGGGCACGTCGTGGTCTTCCCGGCCGCCACCTCGTCCCCGAGCTTCACCAGCCCGGACGGGTCCAGCTTCTTCCCCGCGCCCGACGACCCGCCGCCGCACCCGGCCGACGCGACCGCCACGGTTCCCAGGACGACCGCCGAGGCCGCCATCCGGCCGATCCGGCTCCTCATCGCCGTCACTCCCCCCACTCCCCCCACTCGGCACGATCCGGGGACCGTACCACCCGAGGAGACCTCGGCCGCCGCGGCTCAGCCCTTCAACGAGCCGTTGAGCATGCCGCGTTCGAAGAGCCGCTGGAGTCCGAGGTAGACCAGCACGCTCGGGATCATCAGCATCAGCGACGCCGCCATCCGCACCCCCTCGCCCTGCTCCTGGCTGGAGGACAGGCTCGTGACGACCAGGGTCATGGTGTACATGTGCGGGGTGGAGGCGACCAGCAGCGGCAGCAGGTACTGGTCCCAGATCATCAGGAAGCCGAACACCGCGCAGGTGCCCAGCGCGGGCCGGCACAGCGGCAGGATGATCTGGAAGAAGATCCGCAGGTCCCGGGCGCCGTCGACGCGGGCGGCCTCCTCCAGTTCGGCGGGGATGGTCTTCATGAACCCGGTGAGCACGTAGATCGGCAGCGCCCAGCCGACCACCGGAAGGATCAGCCCCGAGTACGAGTCGAGCAGGTCGCTGCCGCCCAGCGGGTCGGGGACCTTGCCGAGCACCAGGTAGAGCGGGATCGCGATGACCTCCTCGGGCATCATCATGGTGGCGAGGATCGCCAGCAGCACCACGGCCTGGCCGCGGAACTTCTTGCGGGCCAGCGCATACGCCGCGAAGGCGCTCACCGTGACCTGGAGGAAGAGCCCGACGCCGGTGACGATCACCGAGTTGAGCAGCCCCCGGCCGACCCCGAACCGGAAGGCGGTGCGGATGTTGGCGAGGGTGAAGTGCCCGGGGAAGAGCGACATCTGGCCGGTCTTGAGGGTGGTGCCGCTGAAGACGGTGGCGACCATCGTCCACAGCGGCATCACGAAGACGAAGAGCACCGCGGCGTAGAGCACGACACGGACCGCGGTGCGGGTCCACGCCTTGGTGGGCATCCGCAGGCCCAGCGCGGTGGTGGGGGCGCTCATGCTGCTCATGCCTCCTTGCGCCTGCGCCACCACAAGGTGAGGCAGGTCAGCAGGACGGTGACCAGGAACAGCACGGTGGACACGGCCGAGGCCATCCCCAACTGGTTGTTCTGGATGCCCTGTTTGTAGGTGTAGGTGACGATGGTCTCGGTGGAGCCGGCCGGGCCGCCGCCGGTCAGGACGTAGATCTCGGTGAAGACCCGCAGCCCCCGGATGATGCCGAGGGTGAGCACGATGGTGGTCACCGGGCGCAGCGACGGCAGCGTGACGTGCCGCAGCCGGTGCCACGCGCCGGCCCCGTCGATCGCCGCGGCCTCGTACAACTGCCGGTCGATGCCGGCCAGTCCGGCGACGAAGATGACCATGTCGTACGGGGCGCTCTTCCACACCTGGATCAGCATCACCGAGGCGAGCGAGGAGTGCGGCGAGGACAGGAACGGCTCCGGGCCCAGGCCGAGATGGCCGAGCAGGGAGTTGAGGGTGCCGTAGCCGCCGGGGTAGAGGATGGTGTTCCACAGTTCGGCGACGGCCACCATCGCGGTGACCACCGGCAGGAACGCGGCGGTGCGCAGGATGCGCAGATGCCGGGCCGGGCCTTCGAGCAGCAGCGCGAGCCCGAAGCCGAGCAGTGCCGAGGCGGCCACCGTGACCAGCGCGTCCACGACGGTGTGCTCGACCGCCGAGCGCAGCGCCGCGTCGTGGAAGGCGGTGCTGAAGTTGTCCCAGCCGACCCACCTGTTGCCCAGGTAGGGACGCACCTCGAAGAAGCTGAGGTACATCCCCCACAGCGTCGGCCAGAACTTGAAGACGCCGAAGAGGACCAGTACGGGCGCCAGGAAGAGCCAGGGGGTGGCCACCCGCGGCCACCTGGGCAGGGCGCGCGGCGCGGAGGGGGTGCGGTTGCCGGCCGGGAACCGGGGGCGGCCGCTGCGCGGGCTGCCTCCGGGCCGGTCCTTGGTCAGGGCCATGTGTCGTCTGCCGTCTTCTTCTGCCGTCGTCTGCTACGGGCATCGGTGCTGCGGGCGTCCGCTGCTTCGGGGTACCGGCGGGCGGGCACCGGCTACTTCTTGAGCAGCGACCGGTACTGGGAGTCGAGCGAGGCCAGCGTCTTGCCGGGGTCGCCGCAACCGGACAGCATCTTGTTGAGGCTCTCCGAGGCGTCGCTGCGGTAGGTCTCCCAGCCGGGGGCGCTCACCGGCTCGTAGGTGGAGCTCTTCGCGTAGACCTGCTGGGCGACCTGCCAGCGCGGGTCGCCCGCGTGCACGGTCGCCGGATCGACGGTGGTGTTGATCGGCAGCCGCACGATGGTGGACGTGGGCACGCCGGTCATCCCGGTCTTCTGCGCCTCGGGCGAGACCATGTACGAGGCGAGCGCGTCGAAGTCGGCGGCGCGCTTGGAGCCGGCCATCGCGTAGACGGTGGTGCCCTCGGCGAGGCTGCCGGTGCCCTTGGGCCCGGCCGGCGGGGCGACCACGTCGTACTTCCCCTTGACGGCGGTGGCGTCCATGGTCGCGTAGGCGTAGGGGCCGGTGAGGTACATGCCGGCCACGCCGGTCTGGAACGCCTTGTTGGTGTCGGTGGTCAGGTTGTTGAGCGCGCCGGGCTGGACCACCTTGTCGGTGCAGTACAGCTTCTCCAGGAACTGCGCGGCCTGCACCGCCTGCGGCGAGTCGATGACCGAGCGGAAGCCGCCGCTGCCGGTGGGCTCCAGGAAGTTGCCGCCGGCCTGGTAGAGGAAGTTCGACCAGAACCAGGAGAGGTAGCCGCGCTGGGTGGAGCCGGGCACGGCCAGGCCGTAGGTGTCGTTCTTGCCGTTGCCGTCGGGGTCCTGGGTGGTGAACGCCTCGGCGACCTTCTCCAGGTCGGCCCAGGTCTTCGGCGGCTGCATGCCGACCTTCTTCAGCCAGTCGCTGCGCACCAGCAGGACGTTGGCCTGCGCGGAGAACGGCACGCCGTAGGTCTTGCCCTGGTCGTCCGCCACGGACTTCCACGCGGCGCCGCTCACCTGGGACGCGCCGCTGATCTTCGCCTGGTCGACCTCGGTGATGATGCCCTGGCTCTTGAACGCGCCGAGTTGGGAGCCGTCGTCTATCACCACGTCGGGCAGCTTGTGGGCGGCGGCGGCCGCGTTGAGCTTGGTCTCGAAGTCGGTGTTGGTCATGAAGAGCTGGACCTTCACGCCGGTCTTCCTGGTGTAGCCGTCGAAGACCATCTGGTAGGCCTTCTGCGAGTCGCCCGCGCCGCGCACCCAGACCTTCAACGGGCCCGACGCCGAGCCGCCGCCGGACCCCCCGCCGCACGCGGTGAGCGCGGTGGAGGCGGTGACGAGGGTGATCGCGAGGGCCGCCATCGGAAGGGCTCGTCGCCGGCGGGTGCTGCCTGTGGTGCTGGTACGGGGCGCGCTCATCGTCCACTCCGTTCATGTACTGGAATCATGTCCACATCCAGGAATAGCCGGGACCCTAGGGCGAGGCGGCGGCGCGGTCAAGGGTTCCGACACGTTTGCGCAGCCCTCTTGACGCGGACGGACAGTCACCCTAGCTTCACCAGACGTCGCAATGGTTCAGTATTGCGACTCAGATTCATGCACATGAACTCGATCACGCCGGCACGCCATCGATCCGGGAGGCACCCCACATGCCCGACCGACCCCTGCTCACCACCGCGTTGGCCGCGCTCGCCGCTACCGGCGGGCTCGTCGCGGCGGGCGGCACCGCGTCCGCGACCGCGGCCGACGCCGCCCGCCCCGCCGCCTCGTCCCACGCCGTTTTCCACGCCGCGACGGTCTCCGTGTCCACCTCCGACCAGCTCGTGGCGGCCCTCGCCGCGGCGGCGCCGGGTGACACCATCCAGCTCGCCGACGGCTCGTACACCGGCAAGTTCGTCGCCACCACGGCGGGCACCTCGTCGAAGCCGATCACCCTGGTCGGCAGCGCCAAAGCGGTCCTGCACAGCTCGGAGTACACCGGCCCGTCCGCGGTCGCCACGAACGCGCGGGCGGCGTCCCCCACCGCCGCCCGCGCCGCATCCGCCGCCACCCCGGCCTCGTCCTGCCCGACCGGCGGCACCGGCTACGGCCTGTACCTCGACGGCGCCGCCTACTGGCACCTCACCGGCTTCACCGTCGACACCGCGAGCAAGGGCATCGTCATGGACGCCGCCCCGCACGTGACCATCGACGGCGTCGAGGTGCGCAACATCGGCGACGAGGGCGTCCACTTCCGCAAGGGCAGCTCCGACGGCGTGATCGAGAACTCCTACGTCCACGACACCGGCCAGAACCAGCCCGGCTACGGCGAGGGCGTCTACATCGGCTCGGCGAAGAGCAACTGGGCCTGCTACGCGGGCTCCAGCGGCGTGGACGCCTCCGACGACGTGCAGGTGCTGAAGAACCGGATCGGCCCGAACGTCGCAGCCGAGGGCCTGGACATCAAGGAGGGCACCAAGAACGGCGTGGTCAGCGGCAACACCTTCGACGGCGCCGGCGAGCAGAACGAGAACTCCGCCGACTCCACCATCGACGCCAAGGGGGACGGCTACCGGATCGACGGCAACAAGGTCTCCGACCCCTACCTCGACGGCTTCCAGACCCACACCGCGCAGTCGCCCTACGGCTGCGGCAACACCTTCTCGGACAACACCTTCTCCCTCACCGCCTCCGACGGCTACGGCATCAACGTCACCAACAACAAGAAGTGCGACGACGACGACCAGAACGTCGTCTACGACTCCAACACCTCCAGCGGCGGCAAGGGCCTGACCGACATCACGGTCACCCCGAGCAGCTGACCCCCTCTCCTCCTCCCGGCGAGGACCCGTCCGCCGGGAGGAGGAGCACGCACCCACGGGCGCCCGGCGGAAGCCGCCGGGCGCAGCTCCGGGAGCGAGACCGCGCGGGCGGCCACCCGCGTGCCGCGAGGTCCGGCACCGCGGGTGAACCGGCCGCCCGCTCGGTCCCCGAGCCCACCTTTGAACCGCAAGGAGCCAACGACGTGTCCCTCTTCCACGGCGTGCTGTTCTTCCCCGTCACCCCCTTCACCCCCACCGGGCAGGTCGCCCCCGACCTGCTGGCGCGCCACGTCCGCGCCGGCCTGGACGCCGGCGCCGGCGGCGTCTTCGTGGCCTGCGGCACCGGCGAGTTCCACGCGCTGGAGCCCGAGGAGTACGCCTTGGCGGTACGCGCCGCGGTCGAGACCACCGGCGGGCGGGTGCCCGTCCATGCGGGCGCCGGCGGCCCGCTCCCGCTGGCCCGCGCCTTCGCCCGCGCGGCGCGCGCCGCCGGTGCGGACGGCCTGCTGCTGATGCCGCCGTACCTGGTGCGCTCCCCCGCGGCCGGCCTGGTCCGCTACGTCGAGCAGGTCGCGGCGGCGACCGACCTGCCGGTGATCGTCTACCACCGCGGCACGGCCGTCCTCGACCCCGCCTCGGCCGCCGAAGTCGCCCTGCTGCCGCAGGTCGTGGGCATCAAGGACGGCTACGGCGACCTGGAGCTGATGGCGCGGATCGTGACCTCGGTCCGGCAGGCGCTGCGCGAGCGGGGCGAGGGCAAGCCGTTCCAGTTCTTCAACGGCCTGCCCACCGCCGAGGTCTCGGTGCCCGCCTACCGGGAGATCGGCGTGGAGCTGTACTCCTCGGCGGTGTTCTGCTTCGCACCCGACATCTCGACCGCCTTCCACCGGGCGGTGGAGAGCGGCGACGGCGACCTCGTCGAGGGACTGCTGGCCACCTTCTTCCGCCCGCTGGTGGCGCTGCGCGACCGGGTGCCCGGCTACGCGGTCGCCCTGGTCAAGGCGGGAGTACGCCAGGGCGGTCTGGACGTCGGCGGGGTGCGCCCGCCCCTGCTCGACCCGGCCGAGCCGGACCTCGCGGAACTCGCCCGGATCACCGCGGCCGGGCGCGCGCTGGCCGCCGCCCAGCCCGCCCGCGCCCGGCGGTGAGCACGGCGAACGGATACGCGGGCGGTGCCGAGCGCGCCATCGCGGCGCTGTCGAGCCCTCTTTGAGCCAGGATGAAAAGCACCGCCTGTCCGGTTTACCTCCGTTGACGACGACAGCTTCGAAGTCCAGGATGGGGCCTGCATGTTGATCTTCGCGCGCGGGTCGCGCCCGACGGCTGGCGACGGCCCACAGGACCGGCCGGGCCGGCGACTCCCCCCGTGGTCGCCGGCCCGGCTGCCGTCTTTTTCGGTCATGCCGCGAATTCGCCACGCCGAATGGCCGTGCTTCGCCACACCACCCGCCGAAGACGCGTAACGTAGGACCTGCGTGGCGGCCCCCATCCCCCCCCGGGGCCGTCACCGCATCGTTCGGCGGCCCCGGGTTTCCCCGGGGCCGCCGTTTTGTGCGCGCTCAGTGCCCGAACAGATGCCGCGCGTGGTGCCGTGGGCGGGATGGCGCGTCGACGCGGTGCGATCCCTCGCCGGCGCCGGTCACGGCCGTCCCCGACCCGGCGGGCGCGCCCGCCGCCGTGTCCTCGTCGCCGACCCGCGCCGCCGGCGTGTCCCGTTCGCGGGCGGTGGCCGCCGCGTCACGTCGGATGGCACGGTTCCTGCGCGCCTTGCGGCGGTGCAGCAGCCCACCGGTCATCGCCATCATGCAGCCGAGGCCGAAGATCAGGGCCAGCGCGAGTCCGGCGCAGAAGAGCGCGAGCCCGTTCATGGACGCGATGTGGTGACCGAGGATGGTCACGTCGTAGTGCGGGCCGCCCGAGATGTTGTCCGCGATCGCGAGTCCGACGAAAGCCGCGGTGCAGGCGAGGAGCAGAAGTCCCAGGATCAGCATGTGCGGTCACCTCCGTGTGAAGGAGCTCCTGACCCGGCGGGTACCCCGAACCCGGATCTCCACGCGCCCCGCGGGGCCAGCTCGGCCACGGGATCACCGCGCGCACCGCCTCAGGCCGGCCCGGCCGCAAGGGCCGCCGCACGCACCGCCCCGGGTCAGCGCAGCCGCAGGGCCGCCTCACGCACCGCCCGGGCGTCCTGGCGCACATCCGCCAGACCGGGCAGCGCGGTGTCCCCTTCCCCGCTCAGCTGCCGCGCCCAGGCCATGAGCTGCCGCCGGAACCCGGTGTGCCCGGGCTCCGCGGTGTGGACGCGGCGCTCGGCCAGCCCGCGCCCGGCGTCCCAGCTCTCGACGGTGAGCGTGGCCGCTTCGTCGCGCGCCCACGGCGAGGGCAGCGTGAGGGTGGCCACGCCGTCCTCCGCGGTGAACTCCAGCGCCTCCCGGTAGCGGCGGTGCCCGGGCAGCCGTTGATGGGTCAGGTCGACCACGAGCGCCTCGTCGGGGCGCCAACGGCAGCTCACGCCGGCGCCCCCGGCCCACAGATCGGCGTGCAGCAGCGATCCGTACAGCTCCCGGCCGCTGCCGGCCAGCGCCGCGTGCACCAGGTTCACCTGGTGGATGAGCGATCCGCCGAGCCCCCGGGCGTACGCCTCCCGCTGCGCGCCGGTGGACCCCGGCCCGAGCGCGCGGGCCAGCGCCTCCCGGGCCCGCGGCGGCTGCGGGCCGAAGGGCGGCGGGTCGTACGGCACCAGGTGCGCGACCTGGTGCGGCGCGTTCGGGTCGTGGATGTCCACGGTGAACCGGCGGGCTTGGTCGAGGCGGTCGCGGCAGTGGTCGACGAAGAGCCGCACCACCGGGTCGTGCCGCTTCATGTAGCCGGCCGCGACCGGCAGTCCGGTGCGCCGCTCGGCCGCGGTCAGCTCGTCGATCTCCGCCGGGTCCAGGCTCACCGGCTTCTCGCACAGCACCGGCAGCCCGGCGGCCAGGCACTCCGCGACCACCTCGCGGTGCGTCCACCACGGTGTGCACACCAGCGCGCCCCGCGCCCCGGCCCGCACCGCCTCCTCGGCCGACCCGCACACCGGGACCCCGCCGAACCCGGAGTGCCGCAGCGCGTCGACGTGCCGCGGGTCGGTCTCCACCACGGCGGCCAGCCGCAGCTCCCCCGGCAGGTCCCGCACCTCCCGCAGGTGCGCGGCGTGCGCGACCTTCCCCGCGCCGACGAGCACCACGGGCACCGGCCGTCCCGCCGACCGGCTCCGCGCCGGGAGAGGGCTGTCGGAAAGGCCCGGCTGTGCCATCGGGAACCTCTTTCTGCGTCCATCGGAAAGGTGGCGTTCGGCGGTCGCGTGATCGATTATGGGGTGGTGCGCCGTCGGCCGACAAAGGAAGGCCGAAGCAGCGCCTCTGGCACCTGACCTATCCATTGCTAAAGTCGCTACGGGCGTCGACTCGGCAACCGCGCGAGCCCGCCGGGGCAACACAGGGTGTGAAGTGAGGGGGAGCGGACGTGGCCGGTGTGGCACGACGTGGGGACGCGGACGCGGCCGGTATCGGACTCGCGATATACCGGGCGCTGCTGGCCAACGGCTCTTGCGAGCGCGAGACGGTCAACGCGAGCCTGGGCCTGGCCGACGAGGAGGCCGCGGTCGGCTGGCGCGAGCTGGACGACCTCGGGCTGGTGCGGCCGAGCTGGCGGCCGGGCAAGACGGACTCCGTCGAGCCCGACACGGCACTCATGGGCCTGCTGGTCAAGCAGCGCAACACTCTCGTCGCGCAGCGTGATGAGCTGACCGCCGTGGTCAAGGCGGCCGAGACGCTGATGGAGCGGTACCGCCCCGTGGTGACCAGGGAGCCCGCCGACGTCGAGGTGGAGGTGCTCAGCGGGCCGGCCCGCCGCCGGGAGTTCGTACTCGATTTCGCCGCCACCATCTCGGAAGTCGTCTCGTCCATGCATCCGGGCCCGCTGCCTCCGCCGGAATTCCTGGAGAATTCACTGGAGACCGACCGCGCATTCATCGACCACGGCATCAGGGTGCGCGCGATTTACGGGCAGAGCGTGAATTCCGGACCGCGGCAGCGTAAATACCTGAGCGATCTCACGGCACTCGGAGCGGAGGTCAGGCTTATTCCGCAGGTGCCTTTCGACCTCCTGGTGGCCGACGAGCACAGCGCGTTGATGACGTCCGATCCGTCGAACCCGGAGGGCCCGGCGGTGGTCATTCGCGGCCAGACCCTGATCCGCACCTACCTCGCGATGTACGAGGACTGCTGGCTGCGCGCCGTGCCGCACACGGCCAAGACGTCGACCAGCCCGGACGACGAGCACGAACTGACCGAGCAGCACCGCACCACCCTGCGCCTGCTCGCGAATGGCCTGACCGATGAGCGCATCGCCAGGAAACTGGGGGTATCCCTGCGCACAGTGAGTCGCCTGGTGTCAGAGGTGATGCGCTATCTTGATGCGGAGAGCCGATTCCAGGCCGGCGTACTTGCGGCCACCAACGATCTGATCTGAATGTGCGCATTCGCGCCATGGCGTACTTTCGCACCATCGGAAGATGGCGCTCCACTTGTCGGCATTGGCATCCTGGAGCAGGCTCATGCACATTTGAGCTCAGGAACCACTTCAGGCTGCCCCCGGCCTTGACTGCTAAGGAATCCGATGTCGCGTAAATGGCTCAGGGCCCACGCGCCCGCCGTCGCTGCATTGGCGCTCGCACTCGGCTCCATCGGCAGCACGGGTGTCGCCGTCGCCGCCGATGCTCCCCCCGTGGCTCCGCCAGCCGTCAGCACCCCGCACACCGCCGCGGTACAGTCCGCGACCCTCACGTCGAGCGACTCCGACAGCGGCACCAACCAGCAGGTGTTCTCTCCCACCATCTGGTTCCCGCCGTCCTAGAGCGCCGACCGTTCACGCAGCCCCCGCGCTGTACGGCCCGAGATGGTTCACGGGCCGTACAGCGCTTCCTGCGTGTGGGGGGCCGCGGTGATGGGGGGACGGCTCCGCAGGAAGTCTCGGGCTGGGGTTTCAGCAGGCGCCGATGCCGGTGGGCACGGCGGGGAAGCTGGGGAAGCGCAGTATCCGCAGGGCTTCGCGGAGTACCGCGTCGATGTCCGTGGCGGCGTCGTCGGCGGCCGGGTGTACGGCCAGCCAACCCAGATGCCGGCGCAGGAATGCGGCGAGGGCCGGTACCGTCCGCAGGGGGAGGCGAACGGTCCGGCCCTCGACAATCAGATCGGCCCAGGAGGCGAGAGTGCCTCGTACAGCGGCGCGCGCCTCGACAGCCGGCCCGTTCAGGGGGATGCCGGGCCGGGCAGTGCCGGTCTCTCGGTCGCCGGAGTCCGGCGCCGGTACGAGCGCGACCTCCAACTCGCCGTATACCCGGGGAAGCAAGGCGAGTTGCCGATCCAGCCGCTCCTGGCAGGGCACGCACAGCGCCGGGTCCGTCTCGACACACAGATGGTGTGCGCTCCGGAACTCGATCTCCTGCACTGAGTCGTTCCCTTCTCGCCGGGGGCGGTAAGAAGAGCGAACCAGGAAGCGGGTGATCCGGACAATGCCCGCCGACCGGCCGGAATCCGCAATGGCGCGATCGCGCAACAGAGCACCTGTCAAGGCAGTCACCAGGGGTGGCGGAACACGTGTTCCGGGACGCCTGTTGCGGCCGGTCAGCGGTCCTTCACGGTGATGCCGAGAGTCTGCGCCAGGGCGGGTGCGAGGTCCAGCAGTTGCCCCGAACTGATCACCGCGCCGCGCAGGCTCTCGTACCCGTCGGCGAGGTCGATGCCGACGGCGCCGCGCAGGTCGGTCCGCTTCAGCTCGGCACGGCCGAAGCGGGCCTGCTCCAACCGGCTGCCGGGGAAGGCCACCCCGTCCAGCCGGGCCTCGCCGAGATCGACGTCGCGCAGCACGCAGTCCTCGAAGACCACGTCGTGCAGCCGGGCCGCGCGCAGGTTCACCGAATCGAGCTTGCAGCGGCGGAAGACCACCCGGCGCAGCACCGAGCCGAACGCCTCGACCCCCGCCAGCGAGCAGCCGATCAGCGCGGAGTCCAGCCAGTTGCTCTCGGCGAGCGAGACACCGGTGAGCCGGCTGCCGGACGCCCACAGGTCGTTCATCCGGGCGCCGCGCAGGTCGGTCTCGGCGAAGGAGCAGTCGGTGACGGCCGATTCCAGGAAACGGGACCCGGTGGCGCGGCTGCGGGCGGGGAAGTCGATCCGGTCGAAGTGCACGGTGTCGTAGTCGCCCTCGACCTCCAGCGGACCGGTGTGCGGGCGCAGCAGCTCGGCGTAGGGCAGGTCGGCGAGGTCGTCGGGTGCGTCGGGGGCGTCTGCGGGGGTCATGGCGGCCACCCTAGGGCCGGGCACCGACAGCGGGAGGGTGAGAGCCGGGCGGACGTGGGGGCCGGCGGCAGGCGGGCGCCGGGCGGGTCAGGCGGCAGGCGCCGGGCGGGCGCGGCACGGGGCGCGGCATCCGACTTAACGGACATAGCGGTCGCCGGTTGCTAGCGTGACGGCCCATGAGCGCAACGTCGGCGACCGCTCCTCCCCCGCCCGGGCCGCCGCGCCCGGTGCCCCCGCACGGCGCCGCGCGGCCGCGCCCGGCCGCCCGCCGCGGGGTGGAGCTGTGCCTGCTGGTCGCGGCGGTGGGCATCTCGGTCTACGGCTACGCGGAGGTGGGACTGGCCCGCAGCGGCGCGGTGCCCAAGGACGCGCTGGCGTACGGCGGCGGGCTGGGCGGGCTCGCGCTGCTGGCCCATGTGGCGGTGCGGGCGCGGGCCCGGTACGCCGATCCGCTGCTGCTGCCGATCGCGGTGCTCCTCAACGGCCTGGGCCTGGTGCTGGTCTACCGGCTGGACCTGGAGCCGGTGCTCGGCCCGCGGGCGGCGCCGGCCCAACTGGTGTGGTCCTCGCTGGGGGTGGGCCTGTTCGCGGTCGCGGTGCTGGCGCTGCGCGACCACCGGGTGCTGGCGAGGTACACGTATGTGAGCGTGACCGCGGCCCTGGCGCTGCTGGTCATGCCGATCGCCTTCCCCGCGGTGAACGGGGCGCGGATCTGGATCAGGGCGGCCGGGTTCTCCATCCAGCCGGGCGAGTTCGCGAAGGTGCTGCTGGCGATCTTCTTCGCGGGCTACCTGGCGGCGAACCGCGCGGCGCTGGCGTACGCCGGGCGCCCGTTGCCGGTCGCGGGCCGGCTGAAGGGGCTGCGGCGGCTGCAGTTGCCGACCGGGCGGGTGCTGGGGCCGGTGATCGCGGTGTGGCTGGCGAGCGTGGGCGTCCTGGTGCTGGAGCGCGACCTGGGCACCTCGCTGCTCTTCTTCGGCCTGTTCGTGGTGATGCTGTACGTGGCGACCGGACGGACCGGCTGGACGGCGGTGGGGCTGCTGCTGGCGGCGGCCGGCGCGGCCGCCGTGGGCGAGACCGAACCGCACGTGCACGCGCGGGTGCAGGACTGGCTGCACCCGTTCGCGTCGATCGCCGCCGGGCAGGGGCCGAGCCAGCTCGCCCAGTCGCTGTTCGCCTTCGGCAACGGCGGGGCACTGGGCACCGGGCTCGGCCAGGGCTCGTCGTACCTGGTCGGGTTCGCCGCGAAGTCGGACTTCGTGCTGGCCACGGCGGGCGAGGAGTTGGGGCTCGCCGGGCTGTGCGCGCTGCTGGGGCTGTACGCGCTGCTGGTGGCCCGGGGGTTCGCGGCGGCGCTGGCCACCCGCGACCCGTTCGGGCGGCTGCTGGCGGCGGGCCTGGCGTCGATCCTGGCGCTCCAGGTGTTCGTGGTCACCGGCGGGGTGATGGACCTGATCCCGCTGACCGGCATGGCGATGCCGTTCCTGGCGCAGGGCGGCTCGTCGGTGGTGGCCAACTGGCTGATCGTGGCGCTGCTGGTACGGATCAGCGACCGGGCCCGCCGCCCGGAGCCCGAACAGCCCGCGCCGGCCGGAACGGCCGGCCCCGACACCCCGCCGCCCGCGAAGCCGAGGCACCCGGAAAGCACGGAAAGCCCGGGAAGCACGGGGAGTTCGGGGAGCACGGCGTGAACCGCTGCGTGCGGCACGCCGCCGCCTTCTGCTTCCTGCTGCTGCTCGCGCTGCTCGCCAATGCCACCCGGGTGCAGCTCGTCGAGGCCGGCGGCCACGCCGCGAACCCCGCCAACCGGCGCGCCGACATCGCGCTGTACGCCCGGCCGCGCGGCGACATCCTCGCCGGCACCCGCACGGTCACCGGATCGCGGCCCACCAGCGGCCAGTTGAGGTACGTCCGCACCTACGCCGACGGCCCGCTGTACGCGCCGGTCACCGGCTTCGCGTCGCAGACCTACGGCGCCACCCTGCTGGAGGGCACCGAGAACGGCCTGCTGGACGGCACCTCCCCCGCGCTGCACGAGCAGCCGCTGTGGCGGGAGATCACCCGCGCCCGGCAGCGCGGCGGCGACGTGCACACCACGATCGACCCGGCCGCGCAGCAGGCCGCGTACGACGGGCTGGCCGGGCGCAGGGGCGCGGTGGCCGCACTCGACCCGGCCACCGGGCGCATCCTCGCGCTGGTCTCCTCGCCGTCCTACGACCCGGGTCTGCTGTCGGGTGCGGGCCCTTCGGTGACGGCGGCCTGGAAGCGGTTCAACGCCGACCCCGAACAGCCGATGCTGGACCGCGCGATCCGGCAGACCTACCCGCCCGGTTCGACGTTCAAGGTGGTCACGGCGGCGGCCGCGCTGGCCGGCGGCGAGGTCACCGACCTGCGCGCGCCGACCGACTCGCCCGACCCGTACCGGCTGCCGGGCACGGACGTCGCGCTGACCAACGAGGGCCCGGGCTGCCGCGACGCCAGCGTGTACGACGCCTTCCGCTACTCGTGCAACACGGTGTTCGCGAAGCTCGGCGCGGACCTGGGCCCTCAGGACGTGGTGGCGCAGGCGGAGCTGTTCGGCTTCAACGACAACGAGTTGCGCATCCCGCCGAGCGTCGCGAAGAGCAACGTGGACACCACGATGAGCCCGGACCAGGTGGCGCTCTCCTCGATCGGGCAGTACGACACCACCGCCACGCCGCTCCAGATGGCCATGGTGGCGGCCGCGGTCGGCGACGGCGGGCGGCTGATGGCGCCCTACCTGGTGGACCGGGTCACCAACCACGCCGGGACCACCGTGTCCGAGACCCGGCCGCACACCCTGCACCAGGCGGTCGGCACGCGGACGGCGGCGGCGCTGCAGCAGTTGATGGAGGCGGTGGTCACCGACGGCACCGGGACCAACGCGGCGATCCCGGGGGCGGTGGTCGGCGGGAAGACCGGCACCGCGCAGCACGGCCTGGCCAACGCCGGTACGCCGTACGCCTGGTTCCTGTCCTACGCCAAACCGCCCGGCAGCAGCCGGGCGGCGGTGGCGGTCGCGGTGGTGGTGGAGGACGCGGACGCGGTGCGGGCGGACATCTCCGGCGGCGGCAACGCGGCGCCGATCGCCCGCGCGGTGATGGAGGCGGTGCTCAAGGAGCCTGCGGCGGGGGTCAGTTCACCTGCGGGAAGCTGAACGCGTAGCCCTGGCTCTGCAGCCAGGTCAGGGTCTGGTCGAGCGCGGCCACGGTCTGCGAGCGGTCGCCGCCACCGTCGTGGAAGAGGATGGTCGGGCCGTTGCCGATCTCGTACTTGACGGTGCCGACGATGGCGCCGACGCCCTTGCGTTCGTAGTCCTTGGTGTCGATGTTCCAGCCGAGCGGGCGCAGGCCGTGCTGGGCGGCGAAGGCGCGGCTGGCCGGGGTGAAGGCGCCGCCGGGGGCGCGGTAGTAGTACACCCGGGCGCCGCCGGACGCCTGCTCGATCATGTTCAGCGCGTCCAGGATCTCCGACTCCTGGTAGGCGACCGGCTTCTTGTCCATGCCCTCGTCGTGGTGGACGGTGTGATCGCACAGCCGGTGGCCGGCGGCGACGACCTCGCGGACCGTGGCGGGGTTGTCACGGGCCTGCGGGCCGATCATGCAGAAGGTGGCGTGCACGTGGTGCTTCTTCAGCACGGCCAGCACCTTCGGCGTCCAGAACGGGTCGGGCCCGTCGTCGATGGTGATGTTGACGGCTTTGCCGGGGGTCTCGGCGGCGTGCACGATCGAGTCGGGCACGAGCGGGTACTGGTGGCCGGGAGCCGTCGAGTGGCCGCCCTTGCCGCCGGAGCCGCCACCGGTCTTGCCGGTGCCCGCGCTGCCGGTGGAGCCGGAATGCGCGGAGTTCTGCGGCGCCTTCGGGTCGTCGGCGGCGGAGGAGTGCTTGCCGGAACCGGGCGCGACGATCGCGGTGACGACGGCGGCGAGCACCACGACGGCGACGGCCAGCGCGATCGCGACCACCTGCGGGGCGGACTTCGCCCGCGAGCGCTGCGGCGGCCCACTGTTCCAGCCGGGGCCGCCGTTCCACTCGGGCCCGCCGTTCCAGCCGCCGTCGTTCCCGTAGGGGCCGCTGTTCCCGTCGGAGCCGCCCGCCCCGTTCCCGCCCGGTTCGTACGGCGGCTGCTCCGGTATCCGTCCCCGTGCCGTCATGTGTACCCCGCCCGCTTTCCGTCTCGCTCGGCTCCTTGGCGCGACCGGGTCGCCTCCCGGTCCGCGATCGGATAGATGCCGTCACCCACCGTACGGTTCCGCGCCCGAGCGGCGGCACCGGCACCGTTACAGAACCCGGACCAATGCCCACGGACCGGATGCCGCCGGGACGGTGACCTCGCACTACCCGCGGGGCGGGGCGGTGAGGCCGGAGCAGCGCCGCAACTGCCCGTAGCGGTCGGTGATCCCGGCGGCCGCGGCACCGGTCTGCGGCTGCGGCACCCCGTCACCGCCGACGATCCCGGGGGTGAAGCGGGCGCCGGTGACCTTGCCGGCGCGGGTGACGGTGATCGTGGTCACGCCGGTGTCGTCGGAGTGCGGGTAGGGCGAGGAGCCGTACCAGAGGAAGTTGCCGAAGCCGTAGGCGACATAGGTGGGGCCGAGCATGCCGGAGCCGAGCATCACATGGGCGTGGGTGCCGACCACGGCGGTGGCGCCGGCCGCGGACAGGTCGGCGGCGATCGACTTCTGGTCGGCGACCGGGCAGCTCTCGCCCTCGATGCCCCAGTGCAGGTAGACCACCACCACGTCGGCGTGCGCCTTCGCGGCGCGGACGGCGGCCAGCAGTCGCGGCCGGTCCAGCGCGGAGGCGATGCCGGGGGTGGCGGGACCGGCCCGGAAGTCGGAGTTGGTGATGTCGTAGACCTGGCTGGCGGCCAGCACCGCGAGCCGCACGCCGTGCACGGTCTCGGTGTACGGGCGGTACGCCTCGGCCTGGTTCGCGCCGATGCCGATCACCGGGATCGGTGAGGCGTGCTTGGCGGCCACGGAGTCGGCCAGGCCCTGCGGGCCGTAGTCCACGGCGTGGTTGTTGGCCATGGTGACCGCGTCGACGCCGGAGTCGTGCAGCGCGGTGAGGGCGGCGGGGCTGGTGCGGAAGTGGTAGATCTTCGCCTGCGGGGTGCCGCGGGTGGTGATCGCGGACTCCAGGTTGACCATCGAGAAGTCGGCGGCGGCCAGTTGCGCGGACATCGGGCCGAGCGCGGGGTCGACGGTGAGCCGGCCGGCGGTGCGGCCGGTGAAGTGGACGTCGCCGGCGAAGGCGAGGGTGAGGGTGCCGTCGGTCCCGGTACCCGTGTGGTCGCCGCCGCGCGCCGAGGGTGCGACGGAGGTGCCCTGGCCGGCCGCGGCGGGCTCCCCGGACGGACCGCTCCCGGTGCCGGACCTCGCGGCGGCCTGCCCGCCACCGGCTCCGTGCACCAGGTACAGCGTGCCGGTGACGGCGGCCAGCAGCCCGGCGAGGCCGAGCGCCGCGTTCCGGCGCCGCCGGGCCCGGGCCCGGCGGGCGGTGCGGCGCCGGTCGGACCGGGCGCCGGGCGGCGGCGTCCGGTCCTCGCCGTGCTGCTGCGGGCTCTCCCCCGGCACGTGGGGCGGGGTGCGCCTGGTGGCACGGCGCCCGGGGCGCGATGATCTCGGACCAGCATTCATCACATAAACATACGATTAGCGCGTCCGTGATCATGACGGGGGCCGCTATGTCCGGGGCGCGGCCCCGGCCGGTTCACCGCCCTGGGCGATGGCGTCCGTCACCTCGGCGACCCGGGCGGCCTCCTCGGCCGCGAACCGCTCCGCGTCCAGTTGCTCGGCGATCTCCTCGTCCTGACTCATCAGCAGGTCCAGGTTGGAGTCGCCCAGGTCGAAGACGCCCAGGTCCACGTACGCCTTCTGGAGCCGCGGCCCCCACAGCCCGATGTCCTTCACGCACGGCACGATCCGGCTGAAGAGCAGCTTCCGGAACAGGTGCAGGAACTCCGACTGCTCGGTCATCTCGACCGCCTCGGCCTGCGGGATGCCGAAGTTCGCCAGCACCTCGGTGCCGCGCAGCCGGTCCCGCATCAGGTAGCAGCCCTCGATGACGAACTCCTCGCGCTCGCGCAGTTCGGCGTCGGACAGCTGCTTGTAGTAGTCCCGCAGCGCCATCCGGCCGAACGCGACGTGCCGCGCCTCGTCCTGCATCACATAGGCGAGGATCTGCTTGGGCAGCGGCTTGTCCGTGGTGTCGCGGATCATCCCGAACGCGGCCAGCGCCAGCCCCTCGATCAGCACCTGCATGCCGAGGTACGGCATGTCCCAGCGGGAGTCGCGCAGGGTGTCGCCCAGCAGCGCCTGGAGGTTGTCGTTGATCGGGTAGAGCATCCCGACCTTCTCGTGCAGGAACCGGCCGTAGATCTCGGCGTGCCGGGCCTCGTCCATGGTCTGGGTGGCCGAGTAGAACTTCGCGTCCAGGTCGGGCACCGACTCCACGATGCGCGCCGCGCAGACCATCGCGCCCTGCTCGCCGTGCAGGAACTGGCTGAACTGCCAGGAGGTGTAGTGCTGCCGCAGCAGCCCGCGGTCGCGCTCGCTCATCGCGTCCCAGTACCGGGTGCCGTACAGCGTCATCGCCTCGTCGGGCGTGCCGAGCGGGTCGTACGGATCGACCTCCAGGTCCCAGTCGATCCGGCGCACCGCGTCCCACTGCTTGTCCTTGCCCTTCTGGTACAGGGCGAGCAGGCGGTCGCGGCCGTCGTCGTACTCCCACGAGAAGCGGGCGGCGCCCTGGGCCGGGACCTGCCAGGTCCACTCGGTGGGCGGCTGCGTGTAGAGACCTTCCGTCGACATCGACACACTCCGATCGGGCGGCTGCTGGTGTCCGCGCCCTCGCTCGCGGCGACGGCCGAACCGGACCGGTCCCGGCCGGTCCGGTCCACGCGGTCCGCGCGGTCCGACTCGGCGCCGTTGCCGCACAAGGGCTTGACGGGCTTGTTGACACAGAGTCTCATAAGAACCGTACCCCAGGTAACCCTCATGCGGCGGAGGCCGGTTGACCATGGACGCGACCCTCATCGACCGGGAGAAGACGGCGGAGCGGCTGCTGTCGGCCTCGGCGAAGCACTCCTTCGACCCTGACATCGAGCTGGACTGGGAGGCGCCGTTCGAGGACGGCGCCTGGTTCTGGCCGCCCGAGCTGGTCTCGCTCTACGACACCCCGCTGTGGCGGCGGATGCCGCAGGAGCAGCGGTTGGCGCTGTCCCGGCACGAGGCGTCGTCGCTGTGCGCGTCGGGCGTGTGGTTCGAGACGATCCTCATGCAACTGCTGCTCCGGCACACGTATTCGCTCGATCCGACGAGTGCGCATGTGCGCTACGCGCTCACCGAGATCGCGGACGAGTGCCGGCACTCCAAGATGTTCGCTCGGGCGGTGACGAAGTTCGGGACGCCGGTGTACGGGCCGAGCAGGTTGGATCACTCGCTCGGGCGGGTGCTCAAGACGTTCTCGACCACGCCGGGGTCGTTCACCGGGACGCTGCTGGCGGAGGAGATTCTGGACTGGATGCAGCGGTTGACGTTTCCGGACGAGCGGGTGCAGACGTTTGTGCGGGGTGTGACGCGGATTCATGTGGTGGAGGAGGCGCGGCATATCCGGTACGCGCGGGAGGAGTTGCGGCGGCAGATGGTGACCGCTCCGCGGTGGGAGATCGGCCTGACGCGGGCGATGTCGGCGGAGGCGGCGCGGGTGATCGCACGGTCGTTGATCAGTCCGAAGGTGTATGCGAATGTCGGGCTTGATCCGGCGGAGGCGGTGGCGGCGGTGCGGGAGAGTGGGCACCGTCAGGAGATGATGCGGCACTCGGCGAAGAGGTTGATGGACTTCTTCGAGGAGATCGGGTTGTTGCGGGGGGCTTCGAAGCCGTTGTGGAAGGCTTCGGGGTTGCTGTAGGTGCTTGAGCGCTTCGGGGTTGCTGTAGGTCCTTGGCGCTTCGGGGTTGCTGTAGGTCCTGATGCGGTCGCTGGGGCTGCGGCGGCGGGGTTCGAGACTGCATATTCACGGCGCCTGCGGGGTTTTCGTGACCTTGCCGTACTCCTCGCGCCACAAATATACGAACGTCTCGAACCCCGCCTCCTCCGCCCCCGCTCCGGTCCTCCATGGGGGGGCGCTACCGACACCGTGGGGGGTGCCTTGGTGCCGTGAGGTGAGGGGTGCCGTGTGGGCTGGGGTGGGGGGCCGTGTGGGCTGGGGCGGGGGGGGTGCCTTGGTGCCGTGGGGTGGGGGGCCGTGTGGGCTGGGATGGGGGGTCAGGGGGTGAAGAGGGTGGTGACTCGGGTGAGGAGTTGGTGGCCCGGGCTGGTGGGGGTTTCTTGGGAGAGGGCGAGGGCGGCTGCCTCGGCTGCTTCCGGTTCGGTGACGGCGGTGGCGACGAGGAGGGCGGTGAAGTGGTCGACCAGCCAGCCGCGGAGTTCGGGGAGTGGGGGTTGTTTGTCGTTGTCGAGCCAGAGCAACGACACGGCTTCGACGGAGGCGATCCAGGAGCGGACCATCATGGACAGGCGGATGCCGGGTTCGGTGACGCCGAGGTGGAGGAGGACCTGTTCGGCGGCGCGGCGGCGTACGCCGTCGACGATGGCGTCGGTGCGGCTGGTGCCCACGACGCTGCCGCCGCGCAGGAGGGCGCCGTAGGCGGCGTCGTGTTCGTCGACGTAGGCGAGGTAGCGGTCGAGGGCGTCGGCGAGGCGCTGGGTGGGCGGGCCTTCGGCGGGGACGCCGAAGCGGCCGATGAGCTCGTCGGCGGCGCCGAGGACGGCGGCCTCGTAGAGCTGCTGCTTGCCGCCGGGGAAGTAGCGGTAGACGAGCGGGCGGGAGACGCCCGCGGCCGCGGCGACGTCCTCGACGGAGACGTCCTCGGGGCGGCGGTGCCCGAAGAGGTCGAGCGCCGCCGCGAGCAGCTGCTCGCGGCGTTGCTCCACGCTCATCCGGCGGTAGGCGGGCACCGCGCTGCTGCTCATACCCGGCAGCCTAACGACCCGATCCACTCGCCATCGCGTCCCAGGTCGTAACGACCTGCGTTGCCTGTCGTGGGCCTGCCGGTGGTCGTGGGAGTGTGGGGCCGTGCGACACGAGAAGACCGAGTTCGTCGGTGGGCCGCTGGACGGTCGGGTGCTGGAGGTCATGGTGGGGATGACCGGGCAGCCCCCGTTGGACTACCGGGTGCCCGTGCCCGCTCCTGAGGGCGGCCCGGAGAAGGTGCACGTCTACCACCGGGAGCGCGGCGAGGGCCGTGGCAGCCGGTGGGTGTTCGTGTACGACCCGGAGGGCAGTCCGCATCCGAACCGGCCCAAGTGGCCGTGGTCGAAGCGGCGGTGAGGGCCGGCGAGGGGAAGTGGCGTGCCGTGGTGGCGGGTTCGGGGTGCCCGTGGCGGCGAATGTTGGTCCGGACCATTGACGGAATTGGTCTGGACCTGTTTGCTACCCGGTGACATGAGCACTCCTCGCCGAAGGAGCATCCCCCCATGCCCACCGCCACCGCACCCGATCCGCACGGGCCCACCGTGCGCACCGGCTCCCCCACTCGCCGGCGCGCCCTCGCCGCCGCCGCGACCGCCCTCGCGGGCGCGCTCGCCGTCGGCGGCATGGTCGCCCTCGCCCCGTCCGCCAGCGCCGGGGAGTTCCTGACCAACGGCGACTTCGAGTCCGGCACCCTGTCCGGCTGGACCTGCGACGCGGGCGCCCAGGCCGTCACCGGCCAGGCGCACAGCGGCAGTTACGCCCTGAAGGGCACGCCGTCCGCCTCCGCCACCGGCCAGTGCGCCCAGACCGTCACCGTCGCCCCGAACACCGCCTACACGCTGTCCGCCCAGGTCGACGGCTCCTACGTCTACCTCGGGGTGGACGGCGGCACCTCCACCTGGACCGCAAGCACCGGCGCCGGCTACGCCCCGTTGAGCGTGTCCTTCACCACCGGCGCGACGCAGACCACCGCGAAGGTCTACGTGCACGGCTGGTACGGCGAGCCCTCGTACCTCGCCGACGACATCTCGCTCCAGGGCCCGGGCAGCGGCACCACCACGCCCCCGACGACGCCGCCCACCACCCCGCCGACGACTCCCCCGACCACGCCGCCGACCTCCCCGCCCTCCGGCGACCTGCCCACCCACGCGCTGGTCGGCTACCTGCACGAGACGTTCGCCAACGGCTCCGGCTACACCAAGCTCGCCGACGTCCCCGACGACTGGAACATCATCGACCTCGCCTTCGGCGAGACCGACTCCCCCACCTCCGGGGTCATCCACTTCACCCGCTGCTCGGTCAGCGAGTGCCCGTCGGTGGAGTCCGACGCGGACTTCAAGGCCGCGATCAAGGCGAAGCAGGCCGCGGGCAAGAAGGTGCTGCTGTCCATCGGCGGCGCCAACGGCGAGGTCCAGCTCACCACCACCGCCGCGCGCGACGCGTTCGTCTCCTCGGTGAGCTCGATCATCGACCAGTGGGGCCTGGACGGCGTCGACATCGACTTCGAGAACCAGTCGCTCTCGCTCAACACCGGCGACACCGACTTCAAGAACCCGACCACCCCGGCCATCGTCAACCTGATCGCGGCGATCAAGTCGCTCAAGGCGAAGTACGGCAGCGGCTTCGTGCTGACCATGGCGCCGGAGACGTTCTTCGTGCAGATGGGCTACCAGTACTACGGCACGGGTCCGTTCGGTGGTCAGGACCCGCGCTGCGGGGCGTACCTGCCGGTGATCTACGCGCTGCGCGACGACCTGACCCTGCTCACCGTCCAGGACTACAACTCCGGGCCGATCATGGGCCTGGACAACCAGTACCACACCATGGGCGGCGCGGACTTCCACATCGCCATGACGGACATGCTGCTCACCGGCTTCCCGGTGGCGGGCAACACCTCGAACATGTTCCCGGCGCTCGACCCCTCGCAGGTCGGCATCGGTCTGCCCGCGTCCGTCAACGCGGGGAACGGCTACACGTCACCCGATCAGGTGGACCAGGCGCTCGACTGCCTGACGAAGAAGACGAACTGCGGCTCGTACACCACCCACGGCTCCTGGCCTGGGCTGCGCGGCCTGATGACCTGGTCGATCAACTGGGACGGCTACAGCGGCTGGGCGTTCTCGCACAACTTCGACAGCTACTTCGGCTGATCCGGGTCCCGGCCGACCGATCCCGCCTGACCTGGGGGGCGAGTCGCCGCCCCGGAGCTGCCCCCGGGACGGCACGGCTGCCCGCGACCCCTGCTCACAGGGTCGCGGGCAGTCCCCTGCCGGGCCGGAGATGACGGATGATGGCGGGTGGACGACGGGTGGCCCGCGGATGGCTCCGCGTCGAATCCTCGGCCGTGCGGGTCCGTTCCGCGGAGATTCGGCCCGTACCTCTGTCGAAGATATGACAATCCATGATTGGCTACCGACGCTGCTTGTTACCCGCCGGTCATGGGGAGATGAGGGAATGTCAGTGGCCCGTCAGCCCAGCTCGTGGTTCCGCTCGGCCGTGGTGTGCGGCACCCTGCTCGCCGCCGCGGCGCTGTCGCTGCCCGCCGCCCAGCAGGCCGCCGCCCAGCCGCACGACCCGCCGGCCGGGCAGGTGCCGCTTTCCACGCTCCTGACCCAGCTCCAGACGTACTACCAGCAGACCGAGACGGCCACCGAGGCGTACAACCAGGCCAAGGAGACCGCCGACCAGAAGCGCACGGCGGCCCGGAAGATCGACAAGCAGCTCGCGGACCAGAAGTCCGCGGTCGCCGACAGCCGGGCCCAGCTCGGGCTGATGGCCACTCAGATGTACCGCAACGGCGGCGTGTCGCCGTATCTGTCGCTGCTCAGCGGGCAGACCCCGCAGGACTTCTTCGGGCAGCGGCACGTCCTGGGGCAGATGGCGCAGCAGCAGCGGAGCGTGCTCGGGCAGCTCACCTCCGGCGAGGCGAAGCTGAAGAAGCTCAACACGCAGGCGCAGAAGGCACTCGACACCGCCGAGCAGGCGCAGACCGTCGCCGGGACGAAGCAGAAGGACGTGCAGGCGCACCTCAAGCAGGTCGAGCAGGTGCTCGCCGGGCTGACCGGGGTGCAGATCGCCGAACTGCAGAAGCTGGAGCAGGCCGACACCGACAAGGCCCAGCAGGAGCTGATGGACTCCAAGGCGCTGGGCGGCGACCCGGCGCTACGGGCTCCCTCGTCGGCCGGTGACCGGGCCATAGGGTACGCCTTCGACCAGCTCGGCAAGCCGTACGTGTGGGGGGCGCAGGGGCCGGACTCGTTCGACTGCTCGGGGCTCACCTCGCAGGCGTGGGCGCACGCGGGCACCGTCATCCCGCGCACCAGCGAGCAGCAGTGGGCGCAGCTGCCGCACGTGCCGCTGGCCCTGCTGCGCCCGGGTGACCTGGTGATCTACTTCAAGGGCGCCTCGCATGTGGCGCTCTACATCGGCGACGGTCTGGTCATCCAGGCGCCGCGCCCGGGGTCGTACGTCAAGGTCTCGCCGATCGCGGCCAACCCGATCCTCGGCGCGGTCCGCCCCGACCTCGGCGAGCAGCCCGTGAGCGACTACCGGCCGAGGTCCATCCCGAAGAACGCGGAGCAGCCGCTTCCGATCGCCGCGGAGACGAAGGCCCCGGCGAAGCCGTCGAAGAAGCCGTCGAAGAAGCCGTCGAAGAAGTCTTCGAAGGAGTCCTCGGCGAAGAGTTCGGGGAAGGGCTCCGCCGTGTCCTCGGGCGAGGGCTCCGCGAAGCCCCCGGCGAAGGGGACCGTCGATGGCTCCGGCAAGGACTCCTCGGACGGCGGTGAGTCGGCGAAGTAGCCGCCGGCTCAGCCCTGTTCGCCGGGTCCGCCCGCCGCTGCCGACGTGCCGACCCGCGCGAGGTAGCCCTGCGCGAGCTTCGGGTCGTAGAACCACTGCTCGAAGTCGGCCGGGTTGTCGAAGCCGTTGGCGAACCGGTCGGCGACGGGCTGGAGTTCACCGGCCGCGCCGATCAGGCCGAGGACGTGCTCGGGGGGCGGCGCCAGCATCGCGTTGGTCCACTTGGTGACCGGCGCCGCCGCCTCCCAGTACCGGTCGAAGGTGGCCTGCATCCAGGCGCGGTCGAACGGGCGGTCGCCGTGCGCGGTGATCCGCTCCAGGTAGATCGCCGCGCACCGGGACGCGTTGTTGGAACCCTGGCCGGTGACCGGGTCGTTGGCGACCACGACGTCGGCGACGCCCAACGTGAGCCCGCCGGAGGGCAGTTCGCCGATCGGGCGGCGCACGGTCGGGGCGAAGCGGCCGGACAGGGTGCCGCCGGCGTCGGTGAGTTCGACGCCGGTGGCGCGGGCGTGCTCCCACGGGACGTAGCGCCGCATCAGGTCGAGGGTGAGCCGCAGGTGCTCCGCGGGGTCCTTGACGCCCGCGAAGACGTCCGCGGGACCGCCCGGGAGGGCCTCCCAGAAGAGGATGTCGCAGGGCCCGGAGGTGGTCAGCGCGGGGATCACGAAGAACTCGCCGATGCCCGGAACCAGGTTGCAGCGCACCGCCCGCACCTCGGGGTGCTCCGGCCGGGGTCCGAGACCGTGCACATAGGCGACCGCGAGCGCGCGCTGCGGGGCGTCGTACGGCGAGCGGTCCGCGTCCCGGCCGAACATCGACACCAACTCGCCCTTGCCCGCGGCGACCAGCACCAGGTCGTAGGCGCGGGCGAAGTAGTCCAGGTCGGAGACGGCGGCGCCGTGCACGACCACCTTGCCGCCGCGCTCGGCGAACGTCTCCAGCCAGCCGGACATCTTCACCCGCTGGTCCACCGACTGGGCGGTGCCGTCGAGCCGGCCGAGCCAGTCGATCGCGCGGGTGCCGTCGGGGGCGGTCACCGAGACACCCAACCCGTTGACGTCCGGGGCCTGTTGATGCCAGAAGTCGATATCGAGGTCGTGCTCGTGGGCCAGCGAGCCGGCGAACATGCACTGCGTGGACATCACCCGGCCGGTGCGTATCTCGTCCGCGGTGCGGTTGGTCATGACGGTCACGCCGTAGCCCCGCGCCTGTAGCCCCAGGGCGAGTTGGAGCCCGGCCTGACCGGCTCCGACGATGAGAATGCTGCGCATGGCGACTCGCTCGCTTCTTCGCTGTCCGACTGACGTGCACACACCCGTACCCGTCCGCACGGCAACCTACCGGCCCGGGCCGCGCGGCCACAGGGTCCGGGCCTGCCGCCCGGGCCCGCCCCGCCTCACCCGCCGTCCGGGCTCGCGGTCCTGACCCGCCGTCCGGACCTCCGCGGCGTCAGATCACAGCGGCTGCTCGGCCATCGCGTGCGTGACCAGCGCGAGCAGCGCGTCGACCACGGAGCGCCGCTCGCGGGCGTCGATGACCAGGACCGGGATGTGGTGCGGCACGGCCAGCGCGTCGCGCACGTCGTCGGGGCCGTAGGCCGCGGTGCCCTCGAACTGGTTGACCGCCACGGTGTAGGGCAGACCGGTGCTCTCGAAGTAGTCCAGCGCGGGGAAGCAGTCCGCCAGCCGCCGGGTGTCGGCGAGCACCACCGCTCCTATCGCACCGCGCACCAGGTCGTCCCACATGAACCAGAACCGCTGCTGGCCCGGCGTGCCGAAGACGTAGAGCACCAGGTCCCGGTCGAGCGTGATCCGGCCGAAGTCCATCGCGACCGTGGTGGTGGTCTTCTCCGGCGTGGCCGCCAGGTCGTCCAGCGCCTCGCTCGCCTGGGTCATGACCGACTCGGTGGTCAGCGGGGTGATCTCCGAGACGGAGCCCACGAACGTGGTCTTGCCCACGCCGAAACCGCCGGCGACGACGATCTTCGTGGAGACCGGTGCGCGGTCGCGCGTGGTCTGCCAGTCCCGCAAGCCCTCCTGCTGGTCAAAGCCTGCGAAGTCCACTGAGCACCCTTTCGAGCAGCGCGCGATCGGGTCCACCGGGACCGTACCCGGTGCCGTACACGCGAATTCTTCCCTGGTCGGCCAGGTCGCTGATCAGGACCCGGACGACACCGAGCGGTATCCGCAGCAGTGCGGAGATCTCCGCCACCGACCGCAGCGCGCGGCACAGTTCGACGATCGCCCGCAGTTCGGGCATCACCCGCTCCGCCCAGTCGCCCCTCGTGAGGGCGGGCTGTTCGTCCGGATGCTCGATCGTAGCCACGAAAGTCTCGACCAGCAGCACATGCTCGGAACGCGTACGGCCGCCGGTGAGCACGTACGGCCGCACGCGGGAGGTGCGGCGGTCGCCCTGGCGCTGCCGCGCCGCGGCGCCCGGGGAGGCCGTCGGCGGGGCGGTGGGCGGGCCGGACGTGCCGGCCGGTCGGATCACCGGCCGCCCTCCATCGCCTGCCGCAACTCGCCGCGCAGCGACGGGGTCAGCACGTGGCCGGCCCGGCCGACGAACAGGGCCATGTGGTAGGCGATGACGCTCAGGTCGCACTCGGCGCCGGCGTGTACGCCCAGCAGCGAGCCGTCGCTGATGGACATCACGAACAGCATGCCGTCCTCCATCGCGACGGTGGTCTGCCGCACCTTGCCGCCGTCCATGAGGCGGGCCGCGCCCATGGTGAGCGAGGCCAGCCCGGACACCACCGCGGCCAGGTCCATCCGGACGTCGGAGATCCGGATCGGCCCGGCCGCCTGCCGTGGCGCGACCGGGTCGGGCTCCGAGCTGAGCAGCAGCAGACCGTCGGAGGAGACGACGGCGACCGAGCGGACGCCGGGCACCTCGTCGACGAAGTTCGCCAGCAGCCACTGGAGGTTGCGGGCGTCGTGGCTCAGTGCGTCGGAGTGGACGCCGGTGCCCGAGTGGGCGCCGGTGCCATGGGTACTGGTGGAGCTGGTGGTGCTGAATTGCGTGCGGACCGCGTTCAACGGGTCGCCTCCTCGACGGTGTCTCCCGGACTGGTTGCCGTGGCGGGCCGTGCCGCCGTTGTCTCCGTGGCCCCTCGTGTCTCCAACTCGGCGTCCCTGCGGCCGTCCCGCAGACCGCGCTGCAACCCGGCCAGCTTGCGGCGCAGCCCTTCCGCGTCCAACGGCTCGGTGCGGCGCCTGCCGTCCTGCGCGGCGGCCCGTATCCCGCTGGCCTTCCGCACCCGGCGCGGCAGCGTCCCGTCGGGCCCGTCCGCCCCGGGGTTCAGAGGCGGCGGGAGCGGCGCGGTGGCGGCATGCCGCGGCGCGTACTCGGCGCGCGCGTGCTCGACCGACGGTACGTGCCCCGCCGGCGGTACGGCGCCGCCCGGCGGTACGGCCCCGGGTGCGCTCCCGGCCGGGGGTTCGGCGGCCGGCCGGGGCGCGAGCGGGGGCTCGGGAACGGCCGCGGGTTCAGCCGTAAGCGGCTGCACTTGCATGTCCGGCAACCCCGTCGAGGACATCCGCGCAGGTGGGACGCGCAGACGTTCGACCCGGACCCGCGGCTCGGCCGGGGGGTCGCCGAGGTCGGGCCCGGGGCCGTCGGTGGTCTGCTGCCCAGGCAGCGAGAAGGCGGCGGGCGTCCGCGCGGGCGGTTGCCGCTCGGGCAACGGCGCCTGCGGCAGGGCCGGTTCGGCGGTCTGCTGCCCCGGCACGGGGTGGTCGGACGCCGACTGCTGGCGGACCCGCCGGGCGAGGGGCGGGAGCCCGCCCGCCGGCGGCTCCGCCGAGGACGGCTCGGACGGTGCGGGCGGTGCGGGCGGTGCGGACGCCACGGGCGGTGCGGGCTGCTCGGGCTGCGCGTGCTGCGTGCCCTGCTCGGCGAAGTGCGCGTCCACGAAGGGCTGTTCCACCGGCGGCCGGCCCTCCGACGGCCGCGCGGGCACGGGTGTCCCGCCGCCCGCGCCGTACTCCGCGCCGAGCCCGGCACCGAACTCCCCACCGAGCACGGCGTCGTACTCCGCGCCGTCATCCCCGCCGAGCCCCGCGCCGTATCCCGCGTCCGCGTCCGGCACCGCGCCGTACCCCGGCTCGGGCGACCCAGCGCGCTGGCCGGGCAGCACCCGGGCGAGCGGGTCGACCGTGGGCACCAGCAGCCGCGGCAGGACCGCGACGGCCGTGGTGCCGCCGTTCGGGTGCGGGCGCAACTGGACCCGGACGCCGTGCCGGTGGGCGAGCCGGGCCACCACGTAGAGACCGAGGCCGGCCGCCGCGCTCGGCGGCTCCGGGTCGGGGTCGACCAGCAACGCGTTGAGCCCGTCGATCCGCTCCGGGGGCACCCCGATGCCCGAGTCCTCGACCGCGACCATCACCTCGCCGCTCTCCATCACCCAGCCGTTGAGGTGGACTTCGGCGCTGGGAGCGGAGAACGCGGCGGCGTTGTCGAGCAGTTCGGCGATGAGGTGGCTGACGTCGTCGGCCGCCCGGCCGGCCACGTCCGCCTCGGGCATGGCCAGGATGCGGACGCGTTCGTACCGCTCGACCTCGGAGAGGGCCGCGCGAGCCACGTCGATCAGCGGGACCGGGCGGGCGGCGGCGCCGTGGCTGTGCTCGGTCCCGGTGAGCACCAGCAGGTTCTCGCTGTTGCGGCGCATCCGGGTGGCGAGGTGGTCGAGGCGGAACAGCGTCGCGAGTCGCTCGGGGTCCTGCTCGTGCTCCTCCATGCCCTCGATCAGGGTGAGTTGGCGCTCGATCAGGCCGAGGGTGCGCAGCGAGAGGTTGACGTGGACGACCTGTACGGCGTTGCGCGCGGTCGCCCGGTTGAGGCGCTCGGCGATCTCCTCGCGGGAGCGCATCAGGTCGTCGCGGGTGCGGGCGAGTTCGGCGCGGGCCACCAGCGCCGCCTGGTGCTCGGCAGCCAGCGCGGTGTGGGCGGCGGCGGACTCGGTGCGCTCGGCGGCGAGTTCGCCGGCGCGGGTGCGCAGCGCCTGGGCCTCGTGGGTGAGGGCGTTGATCCGGCGGGCGACGGCGGCGAACTCGTCGGCGCCGATCACCTCGGCGCCCTGGCCGCTCTCCGGGTCCGCCCGGGACCAGCGGTGCAGGGCGGCGAGCGGGCGGGTGAGCGTGCGGAAGAGGGTGACCAGCACGGCGAGCAGCAGGATCAGGCACAACGCGGCCAGTGCGGCGCGCAGTTCGAGGACGGTGACCTCGTGGTCGCGGTGCGAGGCGGCGGTGGCGGCCTCGTCGGTGGCGGCCGAGGACTCGACGCCGCGCATCAGGGAGAGCCGGGCGGCGAGCGCGGCGCCGACCTTCTTGGCGCCCAAGTCCCGGTCGGCGGAGGTGAGTTCGCCGCCGCCCAGTAGCTGGTTCAGGTCGCGGTCGGCCTCGGCGGTGTCGGCGCCGGTGACGGTCTGGTCGTAGTCGGTGCGGACCCCCGCGGGCGCGGAGGCGTGGAACTCGGCGAGTGCGGCCTGTTCCTGGAGCCGGGCGGCCTGGGCGTCGGCGACCAGGCCGTGCTGGTCGCCGCCGGCGGTCAGTCCGGCGACGAGCAGGCCGCGCTGCACGGCGGCGGCCGCGGTGGCCCGGCCGAGCGGCGCGGTGACCGGTCCCGCGGCGCGCCCGACCGCGTCGACCAGCGGCTGGTAGGCGGCGACGGCGGCCGGCGCGGAGGAGGCGGCGCGGGCGGAGCTGCGGACGGCGGACAGGGTGGCGAGCGCGGTGCGCAGGTCGGCGGAGAGGTGGCCGCCGCCGGTGACGTCGGCGACCTGGCGGTCGGTGCGCTGCTGGTCGGCGGTCGGGGTGCCGGGCTGCCCGGCCGCGACGGACACCGCGAGGTCGTCCCGCTCGTCGGCGAGGTCGGCGGCCAACCTGGTCGCGCGGACCGCGAGTCGGGCGTCGCCGACGGCGTCCTGGGCGGCCGACAGGTCTCCCACGGCGAGGGCGACCCCGGGCGCGGCCGCGGCCAGGACGATGGCCGCGCAGACCAGCAGGGCGGCGAGCATGCGCTGCCTGACCCGCCGTTCGCGCCGTCGGAGACGTCGTTCACGCACTGTCGGTGCTCGCAATCACGAGTCGCGGGGGCCCGGGACCGTCCCCGGGATACGTGCAGAATCCCTCAGACCCTCGCAGGCCAGCGGGTTCGGGGGCCAGGCGTCCCCTCCCCGGACACCCGAACGAGTGAATCGCACAGGTGAGTTGACCGACAAGTCCGGCACGGGTGGCACCCTCCGCTCGGCACCCGTCGCCGCTGGCACACGCCGTTCCGCTTTGGCAGGATGCCCGCGCACAGCAGCGCGTCGCGGTGGTACGGACCAACCGGCTGCGAGACTGACCCCATGCGGATCGAGACGGCGACCGAGCCCGGGACGACGGGCGTGCCCAACGAGGACTTCGCGGCGGTGGCGCTTCCGGCGTCCGGCGCCGGCGGCGTGGTGGTGGTGCTGGACGGGGTGACGCCGCCGCCGGACAACGGGGGCTGCGTGCACTCGGTGCCCTGGTTCACCGCCCGGCTGGGCGGCGCGCTGCTCGAACTGTCCCTGGCGCGGCGGGAGTCGGAGCTGGCGGACTGCCTGGCCGACGCGATCGCGCGGACCGCCGAGGCGCACCGCGGCACTTGTGATCTTTCTCACCCGCTGACGCCGCAGGCCACGGTGGTCGTCGCCCGCTGGGACGAGGCGGCCGTGGAGTACCTGGTGCTGTCCGACTCGGTGCTGCTGGTCGAGGACACCGCAGGGGTGGTGACGGCGGTGCTGGACGACCGGATCGACCGGCTGCGGGCGACCGGGGTGCGGGTCGGGCCGCTGCGGAACCAGGAGGGCGGCTTCTTCACGGCCGCGGCCGACCCGTCGGCGGCGACCCGCGCCGTGACCGGCCGGCTGCCCCGCACGGACGTCACCGCGCTGGCCGCGCTCACCGACGGCGCCACCCGCGCGGTGGAGTACTACGCCGTGGACGACTGGGCGGGCACCTTCGCGCTGCTGCGCAAGGCGGGCCCGGAGCGGCTGTTCGCCCGGGTGCGCGCGCTGGAGACCGAGCAGCCGCCGCCCGGCAAGCAGCATGACGACGCGACAGCCGTACTGATCGAGCTGTAGCCGGGCACGGGCGAGGACCCGCAGCCACGTACGGGCGAGGACCCGCAGCCGCGTACGAGCGGGGCCCGTAGCCGTGTCCCGGGCGGGTTCTGCCGGTCGGCCCCGCCCGGGGGCCGACCGGCCCGCGCGCTACCCGGACTGCGTGGCGTTGAGGCGGTGCAGGAGGCGGGCGAGTTCGGCCACGTCGCTGGGGTCCCAGGCCGCGAGCTGCCCGAGGTAGCGCTCGCGGCGCAGCCGCCGCACCCGGGCGAACCGCTCCCGGCCCTCGTCGGTCAGCCGCATCAGGTAGGCGCGGCCGTCGGCGGGGTCGGGTTCGCGGGCGACCAGCCCCAGTTCCTCCATCGCGCGCAACTGCCGGCTCATGGTGGCCTTGCCGACGCCGAAGTACCCCGCCAGGTCGGTGGCCCGCTCGGGCTCGACCTCGTCCAGCCGGACCAGGATGCCGTAGGCCGCGGCCTCCAATCCGGGGTGCACCGCGCGGGCCAGGTCGCCCGAGGCGGCCCTGGCCCGGCGGAAGAGCACGGTCAACTCGCGCTCCAGCGCACCCGCCACGCCGTCACCGGGCGGCTCCGTTCCGCCCGTGCCGCCGGCATCGCACGCGGCGCGGTTCGCTTGGGTCACAGGGGCCCCGCTTTCAACGGCTGAAAGTTTTCTTCACAGACGGTGGTTTCCGCAGCACGTCAAGTATTTCGCAGGCGTAGACCAACGGCGGTTACCGGTCCCTCTTTCCACGCGCGTAGCGCCCAACGTACCGTCAGTTCTGTCATGACCACACCATGGTCATGCGAGTCCCCCACCTGCCCCTCCTGGAGGCACGCATGTCCCACGGAGTCTTCTCCGTCGTGCACGGCAACGGCTCGGCCAGAACCCGGCTCGCGGTTCTCGCCGGCCTGATCGTCTCCCTCCTCACCCTGGCGTTCACCGCTCCCGGCGCGGCCCATGCGGCGACCGCGGCCGGCACCGGTACGAGCGCCGGCCACCTCACCCACCCGGAACTGGACTGGATGGGCTCGACCGTCGCGGCGCACGAGGGCTCCAGCGCGCACGGCTCGGCCGCTTCCGGCACCGTCTCCCCGATGGTGACCCAGACCCCCGGCATGGACGTCTCCGCCTACCAGGGCAGCGTCAACTGGGCGACCGCGTGGGCGAACGGCGGCAAGTTCGCGTACATCAAGGCGACCGAGAGCACCTCGTACACGAACCCCGACTTCGCCCAGCAGTACAACGGTTCGTACAACGTCGGCATGATCCGCGGGTCGTACCACTTCGCCACGCCGGACACCTCCGGCGGCGCGACGCAGGCGGACTACTTCATCGCGCACGGCGGCGGCTGGTCGGCCGACGGCAAGACCCTGCCGGGCGCGCTGGACATCGAGTACAACCCCTACGGCGCGACCTGCTACGGCCTCAGCCAGGCCAGCATGGTGAGCTGGATTCACGCGTTCGCCAACGAGTACCACGCCAAGGAAGGCGTCTACCCGGTCATCTACTCCACCTACGACTGGTGGTCGACCTGCACCGGCAACAACAGCGGGTTCGCGACCACCAGCCCGTTCTGGATCGCCAAGTACTCCTCCAGCGCGGGGACCCTGCCGGGCGGCTACGGCTTCTACACGTTCTGGCAGTACGCCGACTCCGGCACGTTCCCCGGTGACCAGGACTACTTCAACGGCCCGATCTCCGGGCTCCAGGCTCTCGCGAACGGGTAACCCGGTAACGGGACCGCCCGGGCAAACGCGGAGTTCCCCGCGCCCCCTGACAGGTGCGGCTCGCCCTCCTTGCGGAGGGAGCCGCACCAACAGGGGCGCGGGGAACTGCGCGCTCAGCAGGCCACCGGCCCGCGGCCGGGAACGGCGAGCGACCGCGGCGGAGGGGCGCAACCCACCACCGGGAGGTGGTCACGCGGCGATCGGGACCTCCTCGGCGGGGGTGTCCGCTTCCGCCGGCTCCAAGGCCAGCGCCAGCACCTGGCGGACGTCGCTGACCGGGTGGACATCGAGCACGCCGAGGATCTCCGCGGGGACGTCGTCGAGGTCGGCCTCGTTGCGCTTGGGGATCACCACGGTGGTGATCCCGGCGCGGTGCGCGGCCAGCAGCTTCTGCTTGACCCCGCCGATGGGCAGCACCCGGCCGGTCAGGGACACCTCACCGGTCATGGCGACGTCGGTACGGACCCGGCGGCCGGACAGCAGGGACGCGAGGGCGGTGGTCATGGTGACACCCGCGCTCGGGCCGTCCTTGGGCACGGCGCCGGCCGGCACGTGCAGGTGGACGCCGCGGTCCTTGAGGTCGCCGACCGGCAGCTCCAGTTCCGCGCCGCGCGAGCGCAGGAAGGAGAGCGCGATCTGCGCGGACTCCTTCATCACGTCACCGAGCTGGCCGGTGAGCTGGAGCCCGGACCCGCCGGTCTCCGGGTCGGCCAGCGACGCCTCGATGTAGAGCACGTCGCCGCCCGCGCCGGTGACCGCGAGGCCGGTGGCCACACCCGGTACGGCGGTGCGCCGCTCCTCCGGGTCCTGCGCGGCCTCGGGCACATGGTGCGGCCGGCCGATCAGGGCCCGCAGGTCGCCCGAGCCGACCGCGAACGGCAGCTCCCGGTCGCCCAGTTCGTGCTGCGCGGCGATCTTCCGCAGCAGGCGGGCCACGGTCCGCTCCAGGTTCCGTACGCCCGCCTCGCGCGTGTACTCGCCGGCCAGCCGGCGCAGCGCGTCCTCGTCCAGGCTCACCTCGTCGGCGGCCAGGCCCGCGCGCTCCAGCTGGCGGGGCAGCAGGTGGTCACGGGCGATGACGACCTTCTCGTCCTCGGTGTAGCCGTCGAGCCGGACCAGCTCCATCCGGTCCAGCAGCGGCTCGGGGATGGCCTCCAGCACGTTGGCGGTGGCCAGGAACACCACGTCGGACAGGTCGAGTTCGACCTCCAGGTAGTGGTCGCGGAAGGTGTGGTTCTGCGCCGGGTCGAGGACTTCGAGCAGCGCGGCCGCCGGGTCGCCCCGGTAGTCCGAGCCGACCTTGTCGACCTCGTCGAGCAGCACCACCGGGTTCATCGACCCGGCCTCCTTGATCGCGCGCACGATCCGGCCGGGCAGCGCGCCCACGTACGTCCTGCGGTGGCCGCGGATCTCGGCCTCGTCGCGGACGCCGCCGAGCGCCACCCGGACGAACTCGCGGCCCATCGCGCGGGCCACGGACTCGCCGAGCGAGGTCTTTCCGACCCCGGGCGGCCCGACCAGCGCCAGGACCGCGCCGCCGCGGCGGCCGCCGACCACGCCGAGACCGCGGTCGGCCCGGCGCTTGCGGACCGCCAGGTACTCGGTGATCCGCTCCTTCACGTCGTCGAGGCCGGAGTGGTCCGCGTCCAGCACGGCCCGGGCGCCCGCGACGTCGTAGGTGTCCTCGGTGGTGGTGTTCCACGGCAGTTCGAGAACGGTGTCCAGCCAGGTCCTGATCCACGAGCCCTCCGGGGAGGCGTCCGAGGAGCGCTCCAGCTTCTCGACCTCCTTCAGGGCGGCCTCGCGGACCTTCTCGGGCAGGTCGGCGGACTCCACCCGGACCCGGTAGTCGTCCGTCTCGTTGTCGGGGTCGCCGTTCAGCTCGGCCAGCTCCTTGCGGACCGCCTCCAGCTGCTGGCGGAGCAGGAACTCGCGCTGCTGCTTCTCCATGCCCTCCTGGACGTCCTTGCGGATCGTCTCGGCGACGTCCTGCTCGGCGAGGTGGTCGCGCAGCCACTGCGTGGCGAGCTTCAGCCGGGCCACCGGGTCGGCGGTCTCCAGAAGCTCCACGCGCTGCTCCACGCTCAGGAACGGGGAGTAGCCGGAGTTGTCGGCGAGCTGCCCGGCGTCGTCGATCTGCTGCACGCGGTCGACCACCTGCCAGGCGCCGCGCTTGCGCAGCCAACTGGTGGCGAGCGCCTTGTACTCCTTCATCAGCTCGGCCACGGTGCCAGGCGCCCCCTGCGGCGCCGGCTCCTCCACGACGGTGCCCTCCACCCACAGGGCCGCACCCGGGCCGGTCGTGCCCGCGCCGATCCGCACCCGTGAGCGGCCCTTGATCACCGCGCCGGGGTCGCCGTCGGACAGCCGCCCGACCTGCTCGACCGTCCCGAGGGTGCCCACGGCCGCGTAGTTCCCATCGACCCTCGGCACCAGAAGCACGCGGGGTTTGCCCGCCGTGTCCCCGGCGTGGGCCGCCTGGGCGGCCTCCACCGCGGCCCGCACTTCGCTGTCCGTCAGGTCGAGCGGTACGACCATGCCGGGCAGCACGACCTCACCGTCGAGCGGCAGTACGGGGAGGGTGAGGTTGGAACTCTTCGGCTCAAACGCCATGATCGCTCCCTTTGCAAGCAAGTTGAGTACACCTGACTCAATGCAAAGGGCTCCGCCCGTGTTCCCGGCCCTACGTTCGCCCTGAGCGATCACCTGCGGTGGGCCGGGAGCAGTCCCCCCGGGAGGGGGGTTCCTGTCGGCTCCGGGACCTTGCGGCCAGTGGTGGGCTGGTCGCGCAGTTCTCCCCCAGAGCTTCGCCTGGGAGGTGCCCCCACGCGCTCCTGAGATTGGTGCGGCTCCTCCGCTGAAGAAGGGCTTCCCGGAACCGCAACTCAGCAACGGCGAGCAACGACCCCCAAGGGGCGCGGGGAACTGCGCGCTCAGCAGGCCACCGGGCGCAAGATCCCGAAATCCACAGGTGCGGCACCCCCGAGGGGCATCCCCGTGCCCCCGAGCCTGCGACAACGCTCTTTTCGCGGAAGAGCCGTCACGAATCCAGGGGCCCGGGGAACGGCGGGCGCAACCCCCCACCGGCAGGTGGTCCCGGAACCGACAGAACGGGGCACCCCGGTGGGTCAGTCCCGCGCCCGCAGAAACGCCGAGGTGGAAACGCGTCCGACCAGGTCGAAACGGGTGGAGCCGGCGAGGTAGGCGTCCGCGCCCTCCTGGACGCCGGCCCACTTGTTGTCGCCGTAGTCGTCGAGGACCACGACGGCGCCCGGGGCCGCGATGCTCTCGGCCCACTCGAGGTCCTCGGTCACGCCCTGCGCGGAGTGGTCCCCGTCGATGACGATCACGCCGTACTCCCGGTCGGAGACCGCCGCGCGCACGTCGGGGTCGCCGGAGAAGCCGACCTGCACCCGGGCCCGCTCGCCCGCCTTCCCCCCGAGCGCCAGGTTCGCCCGGACCACGTCGAGCCGGACCGGCGTACCCGTGGGGTCGAGGCCCTCCAGCCCGCCCGGCTGGAGCTGCGTACCGACCAGCGGGTCCACGATCGTCAGCTCGGGCTCGATCCCCGCGCGGTGCAGCATCCGCAGCATCGTCGCCGAGAAGAGCCCGTACAGCGTGCCGATCTCCAGCACCTCCGCGTTGGGCGGGTCGAGCAGCGGCACCGTGGCGAGCTTGCCGCAGACGTTCTGGGTGGAGCCGGCGAGCCGGCCGACCGCCAGCGCCTCCAGCGCGATCACGTTGCGGAACGCGACCGTCACGTTGCGCCGGGCCGCCTTCGGGTCGGTCCCGCTGACCTTCGCCACCTCGGCCACCAGCTTGTCGATCTGCGCCGCGGTGGGCAGCCGGGGGCCGCTGCGGCCGGTGCGGTCGAAGAGCAGCCCGACCGCGTACTCCTGGCCGCGCAGCTCGCCGACCTGCCGGCGCAGTTGCTCCAGCTCCTTCACCTCCCGCCGCAGGGCGTCCAGTTCCTTGCGCAGCCGGGAGACAGGGCGCTGGACGCGCTGGTCGACGAGCGTCGTGGCAGGGCGCAGGAGCCGCTTGGCCATCGGGCTGTTCAGAATGGGCGACATGGCCGGAACCTACGCCGCGCCCCAGGGGCCCGGACCATCTGCGGGCACAGAACAACGGAAGTCCTCCGGTACGGGAGTTGAACGCCCGATGACGCGGCGGCCGACGTCCGGCCATGGGTTTGCCCCGGGTCCGTCAAAATGGGGTCATGGCGGCTTTGAACACGCGTGACCCGCGCTTCCCGACCCCTGGTCCCGGCCTCCTGACCGGCGAAGGACCGGTCGTGCTGGACCGGCGCGACGGCCCGTACGGGGAGGCGGTGCTGCGCCGGCGCGGCGCGCACCTGGAGATCATCGCCAACGGCACCTTCCTGATGGACACCTCCGACGGCCGCTCGGAGCGGCTGCTGGTCGACGTGGCGCTGGACGCGCTGCCGGCCGGCCGGGACCGGGCGAGCGTGCTGATCGGCGGGCTCGGCGTCGGCTTCTCGCTCGCCCGGGCCGCCGGCCAACCGCGCTGGGCACGGATCGACGTGGTCGAGCGGGAGCAGGCGGTGATCGACTGGCACCGGGCCGGCCACTTCGCGGCGCACACCGACGGCGCGCTGGACGACCCGCGGGTGCGGCTGATCACCGCGGACCTGCCGGCCTACCTGCGGACGGCGCCCGGCGAGCGGCCCGGTACGGAGCCCGCCGGCGCAGGCGCGCGCCCGCCCGCCGGCGGCTACGACGCGCTTTGCCTGGACATCGACAACGGCCCGGACTGGACAGTCACCGACAACAACGGCAGTCTCTACAGTCCCAGCGGCCTCGACGACTGCCGGGAGCTGCTCAGCCCCGGCGGTGTCCTGGCCGTGTGGTCCGCGCAGCCCTCGGCCGCCTTCGAGACCGCACTCAATGGGGCGGGGTACACCGGGGTGCGCACCCTTGAGGTTCCGGTCGCGCGTGGCGTGCCCGATGTGGTGCATGTAGCCGTCAAGGCGTGAAGGCGTCATAGTCAGGGCAGCGGCCCGCCCCGTACGCTGCCGGTAACGGACGAGCTTGTGGGGCGGAAGCGGAAGTGGACAGCGCACAGACAACAGGCGCGCAGCGCCGGGTTCTGGTGGTCGAGGACGACCAGACGATAGTTCAGGCGATCGCGGCCCGCCTCCAGGCCGAGGGGTTCCAGGTCCGCACCGCGGGCGACGGGCCGTCCGCGGTCGACGCGGCCCACGCCTGGCAACCCGACCTGCTGGTGCTCGACGTGATGCTCCCCGGGTACGACGGGCTGGAGGTCTGCCGGCGGGTGCAGGCCGACCGGCCCGTTCCGGTGCTGATGCTCACCGCGCGCGACGACGAGACGGACATGCTGGTCGGCCTCGGCGTCGGCGCCGACGACTACATGACCAAACCGTTCTCCATGCGCGAACTGGCCGCGCGGGTGCACGTCCTGCTGCGCCGGGTGGAGCGGGCCGCCGACGCGGCCTCCACCGTGCGGGGCGCCAGCATCCACCTGGGCGACCTGGAGATCGACCACACCCAGCGCCGGGTCCGGGTCGGCGGCACCGACGTGCACCTGACCCCGACCGAGTTCGAGCTGCTGGTGTGCCTGGCCCACCAGCCCCGGGCGGTGCTCTCCCGCGAGCAGTTGCTCGCCGAGGTGTGGGACTGGACCGACGCGTCCGGCACCCGCACCGTGGACAGCCACGTCAAGGCGCTGCGCCGCAAGATCGGCGCCGAGCGGATTCGTACCGTGCACGGCGTGGGCTACGCGCTGGAGAACCCGGCGCCATGAGCCAGGGGCCCACCGGGGACCCTGCGCGCACCCGGAATCCGGCGCGGGCCCTGAGCGGCTCGGGGCCGGCCCGGGGCAGGGTGCCGGCCATCGTGCTGCGCGGCCGGCAGGTGGTCCGCGGGTGGCTGCGGCAGTTGTGGGAGGCGCTGCGCCCCTGGGACCCGACCCGCTCGATCAAGGCGGCACTGCAGGCGCTGGTGATCGCCTCCGTGATGATCACCACGCTGCTGGTGACGCTGGCGATCCACTCGCGGACCGAGATCCGGGTGATCACGATCTTCTCGATCATCGCCTCGCTGCTGATCACGCAGATCGTCGCCACCAACCTGACCGCGCCGCTGCGCGAGATGACCGCGGTGGCGCGGGCGATGGCGGGCGGCGACTACACCCGCCGGGTGGCCCGGGTGCGCCGCGACGAGGTGGGCGAGCTGGCCGAGACCTTCAACCGGATGGCCGCCGACCTGGCCGCCGTGGACCGGCACCGCAAGGAGCTGGTGGCGAATGTCTCACATGAGCTGCGGACGCCGATCGCGGCGCTGCGCGCGGTGCTGGAGAACGTGGTGGACGGCGTCTCGGCCGCCGACCCGGAGACCATGCGGCTGGCCCTGCAGCAGACCGAGCGGTTGGGCAAGCTGGTCAGCCAGCTGCTCGACCTGTCCCGGCTGGACAGCGGGGCGGTGCGGCTGGACGCCAAGCGGTTCGAGGTGTGGCCGTACCTGTCGGCGGTGCTGAAGACCGCCAGCCTGGGCGCCGACCGCACCAAGGCCGGCGGCACCCTCACCCGGGCCCGCGCGGACGTGCCGCTGCACCTGGACGTGTCGCCGCCGGAGCTGGTGGCGTACGCCGACGGGGAGCGGCTGCACCAGGTGGTGGCGAACCTGGTGGACAACGCGATGAAGCACAGCCCGCCCGGCGGCCGGGTCACCGTGCGGGCCCGCGGCGGGTCGGCGCCGGGCAGCCTGGACCTGGAGGTGCGCGACGAGGGCCCGGGCATCCCCGAGGCGGACCGGGTCCGGGTCTTCGACCGCTTCCACCGGGGCTCACATCCGGGCACGGACGGCGGCACCGGTCTCGGCCTGGCGATCGCGCGCTGGGCGGTGGATCTGCACGGTGGCCGGATCGAGGTGGCCGAATCCCCGCGTGGCTGCCGCATCCACGTCACCCTCCCGGGGATGCCGCCGCAGCCGCGTTGACGCGGCGGCATGGCGGTGACGTGCGACGCCGCCGCAGACCGGGCGGATGGCATAGACCACTGGCCCGGCGAACCCACAAGAGGGACCACTTTCCCGCCACGATCCGTCCCGAAACCAGTCTTCGGGTGTGACTTGCGCGACGACTGGCCCCCTAAACTGCGTGAAGGGGTCAGGTAGGCGTAGCCTTTATTCCCGCTGTCCACCATCTTGTGAAGCGGAAGAGGGCGGTTGCCGCCGTGTCGCCACAGTCCCCCAATAGCTCTAGTGTCTCCACCGACCACGAAGCGCAGGGCGAGGGCCCCGCAGCGGGTTTCGGCCCGAATGAGTGGCTCGTGGACGAGATCTACCAGCAGTACCTCCAGGACCCGAACTCGGTAGACCGAGCCTGGTGGGACTTCTTCGCCGACTACAAGCCGGACGGCTCCGCCGCTCCGGCCGCTCCCGCGGGCCAGGGCGGTGCCTCGGGCGCCGCCGCCCGCGCCAGCGCGGGCGTGCCCGGTTCCACGCCTCCTTCCGCGCCTGCCGGCCCGCAGGCCGCCGCGGCGCCTGCCCCGGCTCCGGCGGCTCCGACCGCGCCGGCGACCCCCGCCGCGCCTGCCGCTCCGGCCCCGCCGGCACCGGCCGCGGCCAAGCCGGCCGCGCAGGCTCCCGCCCCGGCTCAGCCCGCTCCCGCGGCGCCGGCCCCCGCGGCCAAGCCCGCCGCCGCCCCGGCCGCGGCGCCCGCCGCCGCCGCCGAGACGGAGTACGTGCCGCTGCGCGGCCCGGCCGCCGCCGTGGCGAAGAACATGAACGCCTCCCTGGAGCTGCCCACCGCCACCTCGGTGCGGGCGATCCCGGTGAAGCTGCTCTTCGACAACCGCATCGTCATCAACAACCACCTCAAGCGGGCCCGGGGCGGGAAGGTCTCCTTCACCCACCTCATCGGCTACGCCATGGTGCAGGCGCTGAAGACGATGCCGGCGATGAACCACTCCTTCGCGCTGAAGGACGGCAAGCCGACGCTGGTCAAGCCCGAGCACGTCAACCTGGGCCTGGCCATCGACCTGGTGAAGCCGAACGGTGACCGCCAGCTCGTGGTCGCGGCCATCAAGAAGGCCGAGACGCTGAACTTCTTCGAGTTCTGGCAGGCGTACGAGGACATCGTGCGCCGGGCCCGCTCGGGCAAGCTCACCATGGACGACTTCTCCGGCGTCACCGCGTCGCTGACCAACCCCGGCGGGCTGGGCACCGTGCACTCGGTGCCGCGTCTGATGCCCGGCCAGTCGATGATCCTCGGCGTCGGCTCCATGGACTACCCGGCCGAGTTCCAGGGCACCTCACAGGACACCCTGAACAAGCTGGGCATCTCCAAGGTCATGACGCTGACCAGCACCTACGACCACCGGGTGATCCAGGGCGCCGCCTCCGGCGAGTTCCTGCGGATCATGAGCCAGCTGCTGCTCGGCGAGAACGACTTCTTCGACGACATCTTCGCCGCGCTGCGCATCCCATACGAGCCGGTGCGGTGGCGCACCGACATCGACACCGCGCACGACGACGACGTCACCAAGGCCGCCCGGGTCTTCGAGCTGATCCACTCCTACCGGGTGCGCGGCCACGTGATGGCCGACACCGACCCGCTGGAGTACCGCCAGCGCAAGCACCCGGACCTGGACGTCCTGGAGCACGGGCTGACCCTGTGGGACCTGGAGCGGGAGTTCGCGGTCGGCGGCTTCGCCGGCAAGTCCCTGATGAAGCTGCGCGACATCCTCGGCGTGCTGCGCGACTCGTACTGCCGGACCGTCGGCGTCGAGTACATGCACATCCAGGACCCCAAGCAGCGCAAGTGGATCCAGGACCGGATCGAGCGCCCGCACGCCAAGCCCGAGCGCGAGGAGCAGCTGCGCATCCTGCGCCGGCTGAACGCCGCCGAGGCGTTCGAGACGTTCCTGCAGACCAAGTACGTCGGCCAGAAGCGGTTCTCGCTGGAGGGCGGCGAGTCGGTCATCCCGCTGCTGGACGCGGTGCTGGACGCCGCCGCCGAGTCCCGGCTGGACGAGGTCATCATCGGCATGGCCCACCGCGGCCGGCTGAACGTCCTGGCGAACATCGTCGGCAAGTCGTACGCGCAGATCTTCCGCGAGTTCGAGGGCAACCTCGACCCGAAGTCGATGCACGGCTCCGGCGACGTGAAGTACCACCTGGGCGCCCAGGGCAACTTCACCGGCCTGGACGGCGAGCAGATCAACGTCTCGCTCGCCGCGAACCCCTCGCACCTGGAGACCGTCGACCCGGTCATCGAGGGCATCGCCCGCGCCAAGCAGGACGTGATCAACAAGGCCGGCACCGACTTCACGGTGCTGCCGGTCGCGCTGCACGGCGACGCGGCCTTCGCCGGCCAGGGCGTGGTGGCCGAGACGCTCAACATGTCGCAGCTGCGCGGCTACCGCACCGGCGGCACCGTGCACGTGGTGATCAACAACCAGGTCGGCTTCACCGCCGCCCCGGAGTCCGCGCGCTCGTCGATGTACAGCACCGACGTGGCCCGGATGATCGAGGCGCCGATCTTCCACGTCAACGGCGACGACCCGGAGGCCGTGGTCCGCGTGGCGCGGCTGGCCTTCGAGTTCCGGCAGGCGTTCAACAAGGACGTCGTGATCGACCTGATCTGCTACCGCCGCCGCGGCCACAACGAGTCCGACAACCCGGCCTTCACCCAGCCGCTGATGTACGACCTGATCGACAAGAAGCGCTCGGTGCGCAAGCTCTACACCGAGTCGCTGATCGGCCGTGGCGACATCACCCTGGAAGAGGCCGAGCAGGCGCTGCAGGACTACCAGGGCCAGCTGGAGAAGGTCTTCACCGAGGTGCGCGAGGCCGTCGCCGCGCCGCCGGAGAGCCCGAGCCAGGACAACCAGGCCGAGTTCCCGGTCGCGGTGCCGACCGCGGTCTCCAGCGAGGTCGTCAAGCGGATCGCCGAGTCCCAGGTGAACATCCCCGACCACGTCACGGTGCACCCGCGGCTGCTGCCGCAGCTGCAGCGCCGGGCGGCCATGGTCGAGGACGGCACCATCGACTGGGGCATGGGCGAGACGCTGGCGATCGGCTCGCTGCTGCTGGAGGGCACCCCGGTCCGGCTGGCCGGCCAGGACTCCCGGCGCGGCACCTTCGGCCAGCGGCACGCGGTGCTCATCGACCGGGTGACCGGCGAGGACTACACCCCGCTGCTGTACCTGTCGGAGGACCAGGCCCGCTACAACGTGTACGACTCCCTGCTCAGCGAGTACGCCGCGATGGGCTTCGAGTACGGCTACTCGCTGGCCCGGCCGGAGTCGCTGGTGATGTGGGAGGCCCAGTTCGGCGACTTCGCCAACGGCGCCTCCTCGATCATCGACGAGTACATCTCGGCGGCCGAGCAGAAGTGGGGCCAGACCTCCGGCGTCACGCTGCTGCTGCCGCACGGCTACGAGGGCCAGGGCCCGGACCACTCCTCGGCCCGGATCGAGCGCTACCTCCAGCTGTGCGCGCAGAACAACATGACCGTCGCGTTCCCGACCACCCCGGCGAACTACTTCCACCTGCTGCGCTGGCAGGTGCACAACCCGCACCACAAGCCGCTGATCGTCTTCACCCCGAAGTCGATGCTGCGGCTGAAGGCGGCGGCGTCGAAGGCCGAGGACTTCACCACCGGCCAGTTCCAGCCGGTGATCGGTGACACCACGGTGAAGCCGGAAGAGGTCCGCAAGGTCGTCTTCTGCACCGGCAAGGTCTACTACGACCTGATCGCCGAGCGGGACAAGCGCGGTGCGGGCGACGTGGCCATCATCCGGATCGAGCGGCTCTACCCGCTGCCCGGTGCGGAGATCCAGCAGGCGCTGGCGCCCTTCACCAAGGCGCAGAAGTTCGTCTGGGCCCAGGAGGAGCCGGCCAACCAGGGCGCGTGGCCGTTCATCGCGCTGAACCTGATCGACCACCTCGACCTGGTGCTGGGCGCCGCTCCGGACAACGCGGACCGGCTGCGCCGCGTCTCGCGGCCGTCCTCGTCGTCGCCCGCGGTGGGTTCGGCGAAGCGGCACCAGGAGCAGCAGCAGAACCTGGTCAGCGAGGTCTTCGAGATCTGACCGGCGGCGGCCGCGCGGTTCCCCCGGTTCCGCGCGGCCGCCCGCACCTGACGGCCGGCGGCCCCCTGCCCTTCCCGGGCACGGGGCCGCCGGCCGTTGCGGTGGCTGCGGCCGCGGCAGCGCGGCGACACGGCTGCGGGCCGGCGGGGCTACGGGACTACGGGACTACGGGACTACGCGCTGAACGGCTCGAAGTCCCAGAACGGCAGGGCGCGGGCCCTGGCCGCCGCCGTGCGCGGGTGGCCGGGCCCCAGGGCGCCGCTGAGGGCGCGCACGGCCTCCAGGTCGAGGGCGTCCGCCGCGTCGGCACGGCCCGCGTGCCGCAGGGCGGCGGCGTGCGCCAGCCGGCACAGCACGGCCAGCGGGTGGGCGGCGCCGAGGGCCTGTTCGGCGCGGGCGGCCGCGTCCTGGGCGGTCCCGACCGCGGCCGGGTCGCCGGTCTCCCCCTGCGCGACGGCGGCGTTCAGGGCGCAGCCGACCGTCCAGGGGTGCCCGGCGCCGACCGCCCGCGCCATCGCCGCCAGCGCCGCCTCGGCCTGCCCGCACGCCTCCGCCCGCTCCCCCGCCACCCGCAGCACCAGCGCGTGGTTGGCGAGCGCGCCCGCGGTGTAGGCGTGCCCGTCGCCCAACTGCCCCCGGTAGCGGGCCAGTACGGTGCCGGCCAGCTCGTGGGCCCGGTCCAGGTCGCCGTGCTCGCGCTCGTAGCAGGAGTACGACGCGGCCACCCGCAGCGTCAGCGGGTCGGTGTCGCCGAGTACCCGCTCGCACCGGTTCATCAGCCGCCCGAGCGTCGCGCACGCCCTCGGCCCGTCGCCGGCCTGGCCCTGGCACTCCGCGAGGTTGTGCTCGGCCCGCAGCGACTGCGGGTTGTCCGGGCCCAGCACCTCCGCGTGCTGGGCGCAGTTGCCCTCCTGGACCCGCAGCGCCTCCTCGAACCGGCCGAGCAGGCGCAGGTCGTGGGCGTAGGAGTCCTCCGACGACAGGGCGCGGGAGTGGCGGGCGCCCAGCCGGGCCCGCTGGGCGTCCAGGGTCCGCGCGTCCAGGGCCAGCGCGTCGCCGTAGCGGCCGAGCAGCCGGAAGGTGACGGCGGTGTTGTTCTGTGCGGTCAACTCCCCCGCCTCGTCGCCGATCCGGGCGTAGCCGGTGCGCACCAGCTCGGCGAAGTCCAGCGCCTCGCGGTACTGCCCGAGGTGGCGCAGGTCGGCGGCGAGACTGCCGGCCGCGCGCAGCACCAGCAGGTCGGCGCCGCCGCGGTCGGCCCGCAGCCGTTCGTACGCGTCCCGGTCCAGGGCCTCGCTCTCGGTGTACTCGCCCAGCGCGCGCAGCAGGTTGGCGCGGTTGTGGGCGAGGTCCCACAGGCGGGCGTCGCCGGGGTCGAGCAGTTGCGGCCAGTGCTCGTTGGCGCGGCTGGCGATGCGCAGACCGGCGCCGTACTCGCCGGACAGGAACAGGTAGCGCAGGCAGCGGATCACGGTGGTCTGGACGACCGGATCGGCGGACTCCAGGGCGCCGGACGCCGCCAGGTGCGGCACGATCTCGGCGTAACGCAGCCACCGGGCGGGCTCGTTGGGGCGGCCGGGGTCGGCGGCGACCAGCGCGTCCCGGACCACCCCGGCGTAGCGGTCGCGGATCTCCGGCGGCATGTCGGCCCGCACCGCCTGGTAGACCAGCCGGTGCATCTGAATGACCTCGGCGGCGCCGGCCGGTTCCTCGCCGTCGGTGTCCGGCGGGTCGGACTGGATCACCGACCACTGGGCGAGCTTGCCGATGGCCGCGTCCCACCGCTCGGGGTCCGTGGTCAGCCAGGCGAGTTCGGGGGCGACGCCGTCGCCGGTCGCGCCGCGGTCCGGCAGGTCACGCAGCAGCCGGACCGGGACCGGCCCCGGCGCGAAGAACACGCACAGCCGCAGCAGGTCGACGGCCTCCGGCGTGTCCTCGCGCAGCCGGTCGAGCACGATCGAGAACGCGCCGAAGTACGTCATCCGGAAGTCCGCGGAGATCTTCAGGCCCGACTCCACGTCCGCGCCGTGCCGGAGCATCCCGATGTACTCGTCGACCGGCATGTTCGAGTCGTCGAGTGCGCCCGCACTCTGGTCCAGCGCCAGCGCCAAGTCACCCAGCGCGTCGGCGAGTTTGTCCGCGTCGGAGACGTCCAGCCGCGGCGCGCGGCGGCGTACGAACGCCACCGACTCGTCCCGGTCGTACACCGGCACCTCGATCAGCGCGCTGTTGTGCTCGCCCCACTCCCGGTTCTGCGAGGTGATCAGCACATGCCCCGGCCCCGTCGGCACCAGGTCGTGGACCTCTTCGGGCTGGTCGGCGCCGTCGAGCACCACCAGCCAGCGGAAGTACGGGTCCCCGCGGCGCAGCGCGTCCCGGACCGCGCGCAGCCGCTCGCCGTACTCCCGCCCGGTGACCAGGCCGAGGACGGGGGCCAGGCCGGCCAACTGCTCGCGCAGGCCGCCGCGTTCACTGGCCCGCACCCACCACACCACGTCGTACTCGCCGGCGAAGCGGTGGACGTACTCGGTGGCGACGTGGGTCTTGCCGACGCCGGACAGGCCGATGAGCGCGCTGACCGCCGCGCCCGGCGGGGCCTCGGTGAGCCGGCGGTGGAGCAGGGCGAGCACGTCCTCGCGCCCGGTGAAGCGGGAGTTGCGGCGCGGCACCCCGCCCCAGACCGCGGGCGGCCGCAGCGGGAAGCGCGGGGCGCCCCAGCCGCCCGAGCCGCCCGAGCCGCCGAGGGTGTCGTCGGGCGACGTGCGCCGCGACGGGACGCCCAGCCGGGCCAGCACCCGCCGCTCCGCCTCGACCTCGTCCACGTCCCGCAGGTCCACGACCCCCAACAGATCTGCCGCCGAAGGCAGTTCGGCGGCGGTGACGCGGACCGCGGCGAAGCGGTCGCTGTGGTCCGGCACCACCGCGCGCAGCGCCGAGTTCCACTCGTCCGGGTCACGCAGGCCCAGCCGGAAGTACCACTCGCTGAACACCACCAGCACCCGGCCCCCGGACAGCAGCAGGTCGCGCAGCCCCTGCTCGACGGCGGCACCGGCGGCGCCGGCGGCGACGTCCCAGCGCTGCATCGACACCTGGACGCCCTGGCGTTCGAGGCGGTGGGCGATCCACACCGCCCAGGGCCGGTCGGTGCCGGCGTAGCTGATGGTGACGCGCGCGTGCGGGGCGCCGTCGGGCTCGGCATCGGGCTCCGGCTCGGGGCCGGGTGCCGACTCGGGTTCGGCGTCCGGTGCGGGGCCGGGTGCCGGCTCGGGCGCGGCGACCACGGGAGGCGGGGTCAGCCCGTACGGCCCTTCGCCGTAAGCCCCTTCGCCGTACGACCCGGCGCCGTAGCCGCCCGCGGCCTCGCCTTCGCCCTCGCCCGCCGCCACCCGCAGCGGGACGCCCTCGGTCGCGCCGTCCGCCGGTCCCGCGCCCGCCGCCACCACCTCGACCGGCAGCCCGGCCGTACGCACCGGCACCCCATGGGCGTTGAAGACCGACAGCCGCAGCAGCGCGGGGCCCGGCTCGGCGCCCGCGGTGACCACGAACCGCGCCGGGCCGTAGGTGCCGCCGAAGCGGTGCAGCACCACGGACGGGTGGCCCAGCGCTTCGCAGACCAGGTGCGGGCTGCCGTCCAGGGCGATCCCGAAGGCGAACTCCTCCTGCTCGTACGGCCATGCGTCGGGGTCGCAGGTGCTGCGCAGGTCGACGGTGACGAGGTAGCCGCGGCCCGCCTCCGCGACGCGGGGCCGGCCGACGACGGGTTCGACGCGCAGCCGCGCGCCCTCGTCGCTCACGGTGCCGCCGATCCCGGTCGGCGGGGCGCGAGTTGGAGGGTGGTCTGCGGGTGGCCGTAGTAGACGTACATGAAGTGGTAGAGCAGCGAGAGCACGCGGCGCTGGGCTTCGACGTCCTGGCCGCCGCCGGCTTCCTGGGTGCGCGGGATCTGGCGGGGCAGATTCCTGACCGCGTCGTCACGGAAGTCGCGGAGCATGTGGGCGATCGGCTGGCCCGGGTTGCGGCGGGCGTGCTCCACCAGGTGCCCGAGCAGGGCCCGCGCCTCGGTCTCCTCGACCTCGCCGCGGGTGGCGATGCACGCCTTGGCGCCCTTGCGCAGGAAGAGTTCGGAGAAGCCACGCAACGCGTCCTCACCGCCGCCCCTGTTGTCCACCAGCCGGCCGGAGTGGCAGACGTTGAGGCACACCAGGGTGCCGCCCGTCCCGCTGCCGCCGCGCAGCGCGCTCATCGCCGGCTCGTCCATCTCGTACCAGGTGAGCATGCCCGCCGTCAGGTCGTCGATGCGCTTGCCGTGGGTGCCGTGGCAGCCCATGTAGACCAGGCCGATCCCGGGGTCCGCGGCGGGTGCGTCAGGTGCGCTGCCTGGTCCGGTGGGCGCGGCGCCGTACTCCCCCGTCGCGCCGTCCGTCCGGTCCGGGGAGCCGGGCGCGGCCGACGGCCCGTTCCCGCGGCGGCGTTCGTCGAGGCGGTCGAGGAACCCGTCGACGTCGGTGTGCGGTTCGTGCTCGAAGGGCGAGAAGACACCGATGTCCTGGCGCATCCGCTCGTCGAAGTAGCCGACCACCCGTCCCGAGCAGTGCGCGGGTTCGTCGAGCAGCGGGCGCTGGAGTTCCCTGATGGTGGTCCAGCGCGCGACCGGTACGGCGGCGCCGAGCGGCAGGTCGGGCCCGGTATCGCCGCCGTCGTTGAGCAGCAGCATCTCCCACGGGATCTCGTACTCGGTGTCGTCCCAGATCACCAGGTGCAACGCGGTTCCGTGCCGGTCCCGTTGCTCGTTGAGCCAGCCGACCAGCGGGCGCTGCCGGTGCGACCAGTGGCGCACCGCGCGGTAGAACTGGCTGGGTACGGCGCCGCCCGCGCGCACCCGGTCCAGGTTGATGTTCGTGGGCGGCAGTTGGGGCGTGCGCGAGAGGTACGGCCGGGTGGGCGGGCCGCCGCAGGCGCCGGTGAGCAGGTAGGCGGGCTCGTCGTCGCCGGATCGCACCCGCTGCACGCGGAGTTGGACCAGCCCGTCCGGCAGCCGTTCGGTGGGGTCGGCGGTGACGCTGCCGAGCACGTCGGGCGCGCCGTCGGGCACGGCGGCCTCCGGTGCCCGCGCCGGGCGGGGCGCGGGCAGCCGTTCCGGCCGGGGGCTGCGCGGGCCGGTGCCCGGGCCCACCACGCGGCCTCCGGTGAGCCATTCGGCGGCCCGCCGCATCCGGTCAGAGGGCGGCATCGGCGTCCCCCCGCGTTCCAGGACCGGCCACCACGCACCCGCCGAGCGCGTCGGCCAGCTCGAACGGCAGCTCGGCGTAAGGCTGCGCGCCGGTGTCCAGCACGACGCAGTGCAGCCGCATCCGCCCCAGCGCGCCCAACTGGCCCGCGGCGGCGAGCGCGTCCTGCACCCCGCGCCGGCCCACCGGCCCGTCGTGCCGGCCGGTGAGGCTGGTGCGCAGCGGTACGTTGCCGCGGCCGTCGCTGGCCACCACCAGCCACGCCTCGGCGAGCGCGGTCGGCTGCTGCTGGAACGCGCGGCGCACCAACTGGGCGGCCAGCAGCAGCCCGTGGGCCAGCGGGGTGGCCCGGCCCGGCGGCCGGTAGAGCGCTTCGGCGAGCCGCGGGTCGAGCACGTTGCGGGCGTGGAAGGTCTGCGCGCGCAGCTCGTCGGCGGCCGACGCGCCGCCGACCTCGACGACGGCGACGGTCGCGCGGGCCGCGTACGCCCACTGCACGTAGGGCGCGAGCGCCTGCGGCCACTCCCACTCGGGCCGGCTGGTGTGGTCCAGCAGCAGCACCAGCATCCGCTCGGGTTCCACGGCGCGGGCGTGGCTGCGCAGGTCGGCGGGGCTGATCACGACGCCGCCGCCGCGGCGGGTGCGGCCGGGCAGCCACTGGTGCTTGGCCGCCTCGATGACGGTGGGCACGAGCGCGAGGTCCCGCAGGTCGGTGGCCCGGCGGATGCCGGTGACCGGTCCGCGGTCGGCCGCCGGGCCCGCGTCGCGCCGCCACGCCGCGCGCAGCGGCGCGAACTCCCGCAGCGGCTCGGCCTCGTCCTCCGGGTAGGGGTCGTTGCCCGGGGGGTCGGGGGCGTGGTCGGCGAGGGGCCCGAGCGGCTCCTCGGGCCCGGGTGCGGGCAGTTCGGCGGTGCGGGTGGCGGTGCCGGGCCCGGAGCTGCGCGGTGGGCGGGCGGGCGCCGCTTCCGCGGGCGGCAGGGGCTCGCTGCGCGGCGACTCGGCGGGCTCCTCGGGGCTGCCGGGCGCGGGACGGTGGGCGCCGCCCGGCGCGAGCCCGATCAGGCGGGCCGCCTCGGCGACGTGCTCCGCGGTGGTGGCCGGGGCGGGGGCCTCGCCGAGTACGGCCAGCGCGCGGGCGATCCGGGCCAGCGCGACGGCTCGCCGCTCCCCCGGGGCCAGGTCGGCCGCGCGGGCGAGGGCGTCCTCGTCGAGCGGCGGTCCGCAGTCCCTGCCGCCGGCCGCGGCGCGCGCCGCGAGCCGCACGAGCGCCTGCCGTACGCCGCTGCCCCGCCAAGCGGCCACCGGGTCCGCGGGCAGCCGCAGGTCGGGCACCGCCAGGCGCAGCGGGAAGCGGTCCAGCAGGTGCGGGGAGACCCGGCCCGCGTCCTCCGTACGGCAGAACGCGAGCCAGCGGGCCCGCGGCCGCCACACCTCGCTCACCCCGTGGCGCTCGACGGCGGCCACGTCCGCCCCCAGCACCGTGACCGCCGCCCGCAGTCCGGGCAGCGGCAACCGGGCCAGGTCCGACACGATCACGACCCGCGGCGGCGCGGCGGGGTCGGCCTCCACCAGGTCGCCGCCGAGCACCTCCAGCGTGATCCGGCCGCCCGCCGGCCGCAGCCTCGTACGCGACCACAGGTCGTCCTCCCGCACCCCGGCGCCCAACCGCACCACCGGCCCTGCGGCCGCGGCCGAACCCTGTTGCCCGGGAAGGCCGTTGCGGATGCCGGCCGGCTCCCCTCGCGGGACCGCGTCCATGGCCGTCGACGCGAACACGCCGGCGACCGGAGCCGCCAGCTCGGGCGGGACGTCGAAGAGGAGGACGCCGGTGAGGTGGGGGTCGGCGGCGGCGCAGGCGAGGACGCGCAGGAGGCGGTCGAAGGCGGGCGAGGTGCCTTGCGGCGTGCGGCCGGCGGGCGTGGCGTCAGGGGGCGTGGTGCCGGACGGCGAGGTGTCGGGCGGGGTCATGCGAGGAGGTCGTCGAGGCGGGCGAGGTCGTCGGGGGTCCAGTCGGCGGAGCCGCCGTGGGTGCTCTCGGGCCGGCGGTGCCGCAGGGCGAGCGGCGCGGTCGCCCGCAGGTCCGCGGCGGTCACCGCGGGGGCACCCTCGGCGGCGGCGTGCGCGCGGGCGGCCTGGAGCATGACCACCTCGCCGCGGTGGCCGACCACTTGGAGCGCGGCGGCGATGTCGGCGCAGCGCCGGACCACGGCGTCGGGCACCTCGACGTCGAAGAGCCGGGCCCGGGCCGCGAGGAGCCGTTCGCGGCGCTCCCGGTCGAGCCGGTGCCCCTCGGCGAGCCAGGCCGAGCCGGGGTCACCGCTCTCCTCGTCGAACCGCAGCACCGCGCGGAGCATGGCGTGCCGCTGGTCCGCGTCGAGCGGCTGCGCGGTGGCCATCAGGCCGAACCGGTCCAGGAGTTGGGGCCGTAGCCCGCCCTCCTCGGGGTTCATCGTGCCGACCAGCCCGAAGTTGACGCTCATCACCTTGTCGATGCCCTCGCGCTGCACGGACAGCACCCCGGTCGAGGAGACGTCGAGGATGATGTTGACGACGTGGTCGTTGAGCAGGTTGACCTCGTCGATGTAGAGCAGGCCGTCGGCGTGGGCGGCCTCCAGCAGTCCGGGCTGCTCCCTCGTCTCGCCGCGCAGCAGCGCGTTCAGCTCCCAGCCGCCGAGTACGCGGTCGTCGGTCGCGTCGATGGTGAGGGTCACCGGCAGCCGGCCGCGGGCCATGAGCGCGAACGCCCGTACCACGGTGGACTTCGCGGTGCCGGGCTGGCCGGAGATCAGCACTCCGCCGATCGCGTCCGCGATGAAGTTCAGCTCCAGCGCCAGCTTCAACTCGTCCTGGCCGACGACGTAGCTGTACGGCAGGATCGCGATCCCCCGCGGCGGCCCGCCGTCTCCCCCGCGCCCCGGGTCCCCTTGCTCGGGTGCGCCCTGCCCCGCGTCGCTCTGTTCCGCGTCGCCCGGTTCCGCCTCGCCCCGCTCCGTCCCGGCCGTCACGACGCGGTGCCGGACTGCCAGCGGAACGTCACCTGTAACTGGGCCTCCGCCGAGCTCTGCACGACGTACGCGCCCAGCGAGGCGTCCAGCTTGATGCCCACCTGCATCTCGACCTCGTCCGGCCGGGTCCCGTCCGGCAGCGCCCGGAAGCGGGTGGCGGCGATCTCCGCGCAGCGGCAGGCGAGCGCGATGCCGTCCTCGTACACGTCGCGGGACAGCTCGGCGACGCGGCGTGCCGGGTTGCCGCGGGTCTCGCCGGAGTACACCCCTTCGGCGGGGCCGACCGGACCCGGCACGGCGGCCGGGCCCGGCTCGACCTGGACGTAGACGGGCGGCGCGCCCGAGGTGGCGGGCGGGCCGCTGACTATGGACATGTTCCTCGTCCCCCATGGCGGTTGTGGCGTGCGCGGGTCACGGCGGGCGTGGCCCGGTCAGGAGCTGAACGGCTCGAAGTCCCAGTACGGACGGCTCCGGGAGCGGGCCGAGATCGTGTGCGGGTGCTGCGGGCCCAGCGTGCGGGAGAGGGCTTCGAGCGCCTCCTCCTCGACCTTGTCGGCCTCCTGGCGCTTGCGCAGGTTGCGCAGGTCGGTGGCGAGCGCGATCCGGCACGACAACGTGAGCGGGTGCTCCTTGCCGAGCCCGGCCGCGGCCTTGTCGGCGGTGATCCGGCTCAGCTCCACGGCGCTCTCCGGGTCGCCGCTGAAGTTCCGGGCCGCCGCGACGTTGAGCGCGCAGCCCAGCGTCCAGGGGTGGTTCTCGCCGACCACGCGGGTCATCGCGACCAGCGCGTCCTCGACCTCGATCTGGGACTGCTGGCGCTCGCCGGCCGCCCGCAGCAGCAGGCCGTGGTTGGCCAGCACGCCCGCGGAGTACGGGTGGCCGTCGCCGAACTGCTGCCGGTACCGGGCCAGTACGAGCTCGCCCTGCTCCCGGGCCCGGTCCAGGTCGCCGTGCTCGCGCTCGAACGTGGACAAGGTGGCCGCCACCCGCACGGTCAGCGGATCGGTGTCGCCGAGCACCCGGTCGCAGCGCTCCAGCAGCCGGGCCAGCAGGTTCGCGGCGCGCGGCCGGTCACCGCCGCGCTGGTAGCACAGCGCGAGGTTGTGCTCGGCGCGCAGCGTCTGCGGGTTGTCGGCGCCGAGCACCGTGCGGTGGATCTCGGCGTTGCGCTCCTGCACCGACGTGGCCTGCTCGTAGCGGCCGAGCAGCCGCAGGTCGTGGGCGTAGGAGTTCTCCGACGACAGCGTCCAGTTGTGGCGGTCGCGCAGCAGCTCGCGCAGCGCCTCCATCGTCACCTGGTCCAGCCGGAAGGCGTCGGAGTAGCGGCCGAGCAGGCGCAGGGTCAGGCCGATGTTGTTCTGGGCGACGAGGGTGCGGGAGTCCTGCCCGCCGACCAGTTCCTGGTAGCCGTCCCGGACCCGCACCGACAGTGCCAGCGCCTCGTCGTAGCGGCCCAGCGCGCGCAGGTCGGCCGCGAGGCCGCCGCCGGCCCGCAGCGCGAGCAGGTCGCCGTCGCCGCGGTCGCGGCTCAACTGCTCGTAGGCACGGCGGTCGATGGCCTCGGTGGTCTCGTAGTCGCCGGTGGCGCGGATCGCGTTGGCCTGGTGGTGGGCGAGGTCCCACAGCCGGGGGTGGCTGGGTTCGAGCAGCCGGGGCCAGGTCTCGGCGGCGGTCGCGGCGATCCGTTGCGCGGTGCGGTACTCGCCGGACAGGTAGAGGTAGCGCAGGCAGTTCAGCACCGTGAGCTGGATGTCCGGGTTGGTGGACTCCAGCGCGTGGGACGCCTCCAGGTGCGGGACGATCTCGGCGTAACGCGGCCACAGCCGGGTGTCGTTGGGGCGGCCGGGGTCGGCGGCGGCGAGCAGCTTGCGGACCACCCGGGAGTACAGGCTCTGCTCGTCCTGGGGCATGTCGGCCCGCACCGCCTGGTAGACCAGCCGGTGCATCTGGATGACCTCGTTGGTGCCGACCGACTCCTCGTTGTCGGTCTCGGGCGGGTCGGACTGGATCACCGACCACTGGGCGAGCTTGCTGACCGCCGAGTTCCACAGCAGCGGGTCGTCCATCAGCCCGGCGAGCTGCTCGGGCACGTCGCGGATCGGCAGGTCGCGCAGCAGCCGGATCGGGATCGGCCCCGGCGCGAAGAACACGCACAGCCGCAGGAAGTCGACGGCTTCGGGCTTGTCCTCGCGCAGCCGGTTGAGGAGTATCGAGAACGCGGTGAAGTACGTCATCTGGAAGTCGGCGGCGACCTTCAGCCCGGACTCCACGTCCGCGCCGTGCCGGAGCATCCCGATGTACTCGTCGACCGGCATGTTCGAGTCGTTGAGGGCGCCCGCGTTCTGGTCCAGCGCCAGCGCCAGGTCGCCCAGCGCGTCGGCGAGTTTGTCCGCGTCGGCGAGGTCGAGCCGGGGAGCGCGGCGGCGTACGAACGCCACCGACTCGTCGCGGTCGTAGACCGGCACCTCGATCAGCGCGCTGTTGTGCTCGCCCCACTCACGGTTCTGCGAGGTGATCAGCACGTGTCCCGGCCCGGTGGGCACCAGGTCGTGGATCTCCTCGGGCTGGTCGGCGCCGTCGAGCACCACCAGCCAGCGGAAGTACGGGTCCCCGCGGCGCAGCGCGTCACGGACCGCGCGCAGCCGCTCGCCGTACTCCCGCCCGGTGACCAGGCCGAGGGCCGGGGCGAGGCCGGCGAGCTTCTCGCGCAGGGTGCCGCGCTCGCTGGCCCGCACCCACCACACCACGTCGTACTCGGAGCCGAAGCGGTAGACGTACTCGGTGGCGATGTGGGTCTTGCCGACGCCGGACAGGCCGTGCAGGGTGGCCACGCCCGCGCCGGGCTCGGCGGAGGTGAGTTCCTGGTGCAGCCCGAACAGCAGTGCCTCGCGGCCGGTGAAGCGGGTGTTGCGGCGGGGCACGCCGCCCCAGACCGCGGGCTGCTCCAGCGGGAAGCGGGGGCCGCCCAGGCCGATGAGGGTGTCGCTGGGCGACGTGCGCGGCGGGGTGATGCCCAGCCGGGTCAGCACCCGGCGTTCGGCCTCGACCGCGCCCAGGCCCCACAGGTCGGCCGCGCTCAGCGCGGCGGCGGCGCTGGGCAGCGCGGCGGCGGTGACGCAGACCGCGGCGAAGCGGTCGCTGTTCTCCGGGACCACCTCGCGCAGCGCCGAGTTCCACTCGTCCGGGTCACGCGGGCCGAGCCGGAAGTACCACTCGCTGAGCACCACCAGCACCCGGCCCTCGGACAGCAGCAGGTCGCGCAGCCCCTGTTCGATGCTGGCCCCCGGAATGACGTCCCAGCGCTGCATCGACACCTGGAGGCCGTGCCGCTCCAGCCGGCTGGCGATCCACGCCGCCCACGCCCGGTTGTACCCCGCGAAGCTGATCGTCACGGGCCCCCGCCCGGCTGCTGATGAAGCGGTGTTCCGCCCTCCGGCCATGCGACCGACTCCCTCGTTGTACGCGCGTAGTCCTCTGACGGTGCGACAGGTGGCTGCGCCAGAAACTACACCGAATGCTCCCCCGTTGACGCGTCGTCATGCCGGTTCGCGCCCGTTCGTGGTCATCTGCGCCCGTCGGCGCCGCCAGATGACCCGGGCCGTCTCGACGTAGGCGGTGGCGCGGGCCAGGTGGCCGTCCGGCGGAGCGTGCTCCTTGAGCCGAGTGTGATGCGCCGCCATCGCGTTGGCCAGAGCCCGGCCCTGCCGGGTGAGCGCCCGCGCGCCGAGGAGCTGCGGCAGCGCGGCGCCGACCTGCTCGCGGCAGCGGCAGTGGTCGGCCCAGGCGGCGTCCCTGCGGGCCGGGTCGATCAGCGCCTTGGCGGCCCGCAGGTGGAAGTCGGCGAGCGCGAGGTGGGCGTACGCGCCCTGGAAGAGCCCGTCGAAGGGCCGCGGGTCGGGCCGCCAGGGCGCGAAGTAGCCGGGGGTGTCGTCCGCGGTGTGCAGCACCGCCAGTTGGGAGACGGCCAGCAGCTTGGCGTGCTGGAGTTCGTGCACCAGCGTCGCGGCCAGCTCCAGGCCGTCGCGCGGGGTGCTGCTGAGCAGTGCCCCGAACGCCTCGCCCCGGGTGGCGCTGCACTGCGCGCCGGGCGCGCCGGCCAGCGGCACGACGCAGTCCAGCAACGCGCCCACCTCGGCCGCCCGGGTGGGGCCGCCCAGCCGCAGCCACGGCCGCGCGTCGCGCCACGCGATCCGCCAAGCGGCGTGCCCGCCGAGGTCGAGCCGGTCCGCGATGTCCAGGCCGTAGGGGTTGGTACGCCGCTCCTCGTCGCGGTACGGGTCCACGTCGTCGATCAGCACGGCGCGGCCGTCGGGGTGCCGCAGCGCCTGGAGCGGGCGCCAACCGGGGGCGGCGGAGCGCCAGATGCCGTCGGCGCCCAGGCGGACCTCGACGGAGCCGGGCAGCGGTCCGGGCGTGTCGGGGCTCTGGCCGGAGGCCCGGGCGGGGCCGGGGCCGGGGCCGGGCGGCAGCGGGACCAGCCAGAGCCGGCGGGGCTCGCCGATGACGCGGATGCGGGGCGCGGGCGTGCCGGGAGCCGGCGAGCCGGCGGCCGGGAGGAGGGCCGGGCGGTGGCCGCCGAGGGTGGGCAGCCGCAGCTCGCCGTCGCGCAGCGGGACGTCGACGGTGAAGCGCAGGCCCGCGCGGGCGGCGGCGGCCGCCGCGAGCCCGGCGAGGTGCGGCAGTTCCTCGACGGCGCGGTGCGCCTGCCCGGGCCGGGTCAACGCGCGTAGGCATCGCTCGGCCCAGGCTCCGGTGTGCGGATACTGCACGACCTGGCGGGTCGCGGCGCTGTCCGCGCGGTCGGCGGCCTCCAGCAGCCGCCAGTCGCGCAGCACGCGGTCGGCGGTGCCGGCCGGCAGGACGCCGGCGGGCGCGTCCATGACCGCCTCCAGCAGGGCGCGCAGGGTCAGCAACCGGCGTGCGTGCTGGTGCGAGACGAGCAGGGCCAGCAGCTGCGGGGTGCTGCCGGTGCTGCCGAGTACGGGCAGCATCTCGTCGGGTAGTGCGCTGTCGGCGGGGGCGGGTGCGGGGGTGGTGGTGCCGGGCGGGTTCACCGGATGGTCTCCCGGGTCATGGGGCGGCCGAATCCGGTGTCGGCCGCCTGGGCGAGTCGGTGGGCGGTGTGGCGGACGAGCCGGGCCAGGTCGGCGCAGTACACCGAAGGGTTGCCGAAGCCGGCGCCGGCCCGGTAGCGGTGGGCGTAGTGGCCGCCGCCGCAGACCGTGACCAGGGCGCAGGCCCGGCAGGCGGCGCCGAGGGCGGCGAGGCCGGCCTGGCGGGCGGCGACGCCGGGGTGGGCGAGGGCGTCGTCGAAGCTGTTGCGGAAGACGTCGAGACCGGTCGCGGCGGCGCCCTCGTAGGCGGACTTGAGCGAGTCGACCTGCTCGATGGCGCCGTCGGTCTCCACCACGACCGCCGTGAACGGCTGGAGGCCGAGCCGCTCGATCGCGGCGGGCACGCCCAGCAGCAGCGCGACGCACTCCTCGAACAGCCGTATCCGGGTGCGGCGTTCGGGCGCGTCCCACCACCGGTCGAAGACGGTGGTCAGCCAACGGCCGTACGGTGCCGGGTCGTCGGCCGGTGCGGGCAGGCCGGGCGGCGGGCTGGTCCAGTTGCCGTGCGGCAGCAGCAGGTCGATCGCGGGCGGGTCGAAGGCCAGCAGCGAGTCGTAGACCTCGACCGGGTCGTGCCGCAGGTCGACCACGCACAGCACCCCGCCGTACGCCTCCGGCGCGTGGGCGGCGAGCAGCCGTAGGCCCGCTGCGGCGGCCGGCCAGGAGGGGCGGCCGGCGTGGTCCACGCGCTCGCGGTTGTGCCCGGGCAGGCCGCCGTCGAGGCTGGCGCCGATCCGCAGTCCGGCGTCGGCGAGGGTACGGACGCGGTCGCGGGTGAGCAGGGTCGCGTTGGTCTGCACGCTGCCGTGCACCGCGCAGCCGGGCGGGAGCGCGGCGCGGATCACGTCGAGGTCGGCGGCGAGGCGTTCGGCCCCGGCGAGCAGCGGTTCGCCGCCGTGGAAGACCACGGAGACGTCGGTGAGGCGGTGCGCGGCGGCGTGTTCGGCGATCCGGGCGGCGGTACGCGCGGTCACCTCGTCCGCGGGGACCCGGGGGCGGTCGCGCCAGGTGTGGTCGGGCCCCGCGTACAGGTAGCAGTAGGTGCAGGCGAGGTTGCACCGGCTGTGCGTCTTGAGGATGAACTGCCGTATCGGCGAAGGCGGTTCGGGTGCGGGTCCGGATACGGGTGCGGGCTCCGACACGGAAACGGGTGCGGGGTCCGACACGGGTGCCGGTGCCGGCGCGGTCATGGGCCCGGGCGCGGCTCCTCGCGCGGCTCCTGGCGCGGTTCCTGGTCGACCCGGGGCGGGGGCGGCGCCGACCGGGCCGGACCGCCGGGGTGCCCCGGCAGTGTGCCGCACGTCATCACCTCCCCCGGGCGTGGGCCACCGAGGGACTTCCCACCGGCCCTCGCGGTTGTTCCCGCCGGGCGCCGGGCAGCAAACACCCGGACGGGTAATTGGCCGTATCCCTTCCGGGGCGCGTCCAAAAGCAGGCCGGCGCGCGGAGGCGCTCACGGGGTGTCGTTGTCGAACCCCCACAGCGCCTCACTGCCCGGCGCGGCCACCCGCTCCCGCAAATCGCTGACCAGCGCGGACAGTACCGGGTGCCGTACCGTGCGCAGCGACTCCAGGTCCATGCCGAGCAGGTCGATTCCGGCCTCGCGAAGCGCCGGGTCGCTGTACGCCTCCGCGCCGCCGTAGGGTCGTTCCTCCATCGCGCGCCTCCCAAGCCGTCCGGTCGTCCCGCTGTCCCCAGGTCCCCCGCTGTACCGCTGGTACCGCTGTTCCCGCTCGTGCCGCTCTTCCCGCGCCTTTCCGTCCCCACCGCCCGTCACGTCCATGGTGCCCCTCCGGGTGCACGCTGTCGCCACCGTTACCGCACCCACCGGCCCCATCACCTTACGGAACAGGGTGGTTGCGCGGGCGCCGCCGGATCGCGCGCGGCTCACGCGGCGCCCACCCGGCGGTCACACGGCGGTCAACTGGTCAGCGCGTCAAGGCGCGCGCCGGTGTCCCGGCCCTCCTCGCCTCCGTCGTCGGGGAGTTGGCGCCACTGGCGCAGGGCCGCGCGGTAGGCGTCCACGGCGGCGCGGGGCCGGCGGGCGGTCTCGTAGGCGTCGCCGCGCCAGTGGTGCGCCCTGGCCGCCAGCCGCACCATCGGCTCGGGCTCGGCGGAGGAGCGGGCGGCGTCCGAGGCCGCGGCGGCGGCCTTCCGGTACGCCTCGGCGGCCTGGTCGAGGCGCTCCGGCCGGCGCGAGTGCTGGGGCACCAGCCGGTGCGACTCGCCCAGCTCGAACCATATCCGCGCGGCCAGATCCGCCCCGTCGGCGCCCTGCGCGGCCAGCCCGAGCACCTGCTCGGCCTCGCGCAGGTCCACCGGTTCCTGCTCGGCCCGGTAGCGCAGTATCAACGCGCGCCCCAGCATCAGCAGCCGCTCCGGCTGCTCCGGGTCGGACTCGGGTGTCTCCATCCGGCAGTCCCGCAGCACCAGCACCGCCCGGTTGACGAACGTCCAGCCGCCGGGCAGTTCCGACCGGGCCAGCAGCGCCGCGCCCCACTCGGCCACCAGGTCGCGGTACTCGGTCCGGTCGCGCGGGGTGAGCCGGCACGCCTCCTCGAACCGGCCCGCCGCCGCCTCCAGTTCACCGGGCGGGCCGCCCTCGGCGTGCCGGGCCACCCTGATCCGGCCGGCCCGGGCCAGGATCGCGGCCCGCTGCAGCCGGTCGCGGGTCTCGCCGAGGGCGCGGTCCACCAGCCGCTGCGCCTCCACCAGCCTTCCGCCGGACAGGAGTTCGGCGTCCACCAGGCTGAGCGTCGCGGCGGTGACGGCCTCCGGAGCGGCCTGCTCGCGGCGCAGCGCGATCAGCGCGCCGGCGTAACTGCGGCCGGCCTGCTGCGCGTAGGTCTGCTTGCGCTCCCGGCTGCCCGCGGCGTCGGCCAGCCGCAGCAGCGCGCGCCCGAGGGCGAGGGAGAGTTCGCTGGGGCGGGGGCGCTGCGGCGACCAGGAGTCGGCGACCGCCTCCAGCGTTCCGACCGTCTCCTGGAGCAGCGCCGTGTCACCGCTGATCGCCCACTGCTCCTCCAGTACCGCGACCCGCTCCAGCGTGGCGTCGAGCTGCTTCGCGGAGTCCAGGCCGGGCGCGGCGCACACGGCGGTGAACTCCCGGTCGGCGCGCTGGAGCAGTTCGAGCGCGCCGCGGTTGTCGCCGATGGCGGCGAGTTCCTGGGCGGTGGCCTGGAGCACCCGGGCGCGCACCGCGCGGGCCGGCAGCGAGGAGTGGTGGGCGGCGGCGGTCTCGGCCGCCTCGCGGGCCTCGCCCAGCAGGTCGGTGCCGCCGCGCAGCCGCCACAACCGCAGCAGTTGCTGGGCCAGTTCGGTCCACAGCTCCGGGTCGAGGCCGCGCACCCGCTCCTCCGCGGCGGCCCGGCGCAGCATCGCCACCGCGTCCAGCAGGTTCTGCACCATGCCCTCGGCGGTGAACCGGTCCGCGAGGTCCCGGGCGCGCTGCACCACCGTCGAGGACTGCACCGCCTCGTACGCGTCGGAGTACGGGCTGGGGGCGGTGCCGTCGTCGGGCAGCGGCATGAAGCGCTCCAGCACCCGCGCGGCGACCTCCGCGAACGGCTGCCGCGACTCCGTGATGGTGCCATCCTCGCCGCCCCGGCCGGCCCCGGACCCGGACCCGTCGGGCCCGAAGCCGCGAGCGGCGTGCTGGACGGCGGAGCGCACCGCGGCATCCGCGGTCGGGTCGCCGGGGCCCTCGGCGAGCTGGGTGATGGCCAGGGCGGGGAAGTTGGGGCCGGACTTGCCGAACCGCTGCTCGACGTACTCCGAGCAGTGCTTGAGCACCAGGCGCGCCTCGTCCACGCCGAGCGGGCCGAGCAGTGCGTCCCGTACGCCGGGCGCGAAGTGGTACCACCGCTGGTCGTCGCCGCTCTTGCGCACCACGAGGCCGCTGAGCAGCACCTCGGCCAGCTCCGCGGGGCCGGAGTCGGGCAGCATGGTGCGCTGCACGAGCTGTATCACCGGCAGGAACAGCGGGGCCGCGGCGAGGTAGACCGCGAGTTGGGCGGCGGCGGGCGACGCGGCGGCGCGGAACCGGCGGACCAGCGCGGGCACCGGCACCGTCGCGCGGCGCGGCCGTACCCGGACCGCGGGCTGGTCGGCGCGCACCCAGCCGACGGCCGCGGGCACCTCGCCCGCGCCCATCCCGGCCAGCAGCCGCGCCCACGCGCCCAATGCCGCGGCGGTGGGCGGCAGTACGGGCACCGGCAGCGCGTCGGGCGCGGCGGGCACCCCGGTCGCGCCGGGCGAGAACCGCAGCGGCGAGGCGAGCAGCATCCCCTCGGCGCGGTGCAGCACCCCGTAGGAGACGGGCAGCAGGGTGCGGCTCCACAGCCGGGCGGGCAGCGGCTGGAGCACGCCGACCGGGCCGTGCCGGCTCAGCCGGTGCAGCAGCCGGTGGGCCTGCCCGGAGCGCCACAGCGGGCCGGCGCAGTCACTGACCATGAGGGTGATACGGCGGCCGGTGGGGTCGCTGAGCTGCTCGGCGGAGCGCAGGCTCGCCGGTTCGGGGTCGAAGCGGCCGCTGACACCGAGCGTGCCGTCGGGGGTGGCGTGCAGATAGCGGACGTGCACCTCGTGGAAGGCGCCGAGGCGTTCGAAGACGCTGCTCAGCTCGCGCAGCATCCGCTCCCACACGAACATCGAGGAGGAGGTGTCCATGAGCAGTTGCATCGCGGCGTCGCCGTGCGAGGCCGGGCGGAAGACCGGCAGCAGCAACCCGCCCGCGCGGGCGGCGCGTTCGGCGGTGGCGGACTCGTCCAGCTCCACCCGCAGCGGGCGGGCCGGGCTGCGGTAGCGCTGCAACGGGCGCAGGGCCGACTGGAGTTCGAGCAGCTGGGGCAGGGTGCCCGCCTCCGGGACGGCCACTCCGAGCGCGGCTCCGGCCGGGGTGGACCCGACCTGGCCGGGGTAGCCCTCGCCGGGGTAGAGGCTGATCACGCGGTCTTCCGGGGGGACGTGGACCGGTGGGGGCTGGGCCGGGGGCACCAGGCGGGTGCCGGCGCCGTCGGTGCCGTCGGGGCGGTGCGCGCGCGGGTACTCCACGCCGGCGCCGGTGCTGCCGCTGTGCGGGCCGACCAGGGTCTCCGGGTCGGGCCGCGCGGTCGGGCGCGACCAGCGGGCCAGCCACAGGGCGTCGGCGATCTCGGCGGGGTCGGGGTCGAGTCCGGCCCGGCTGATCGCGCTGACCACCCGGGTCAGCGGGTCCGGGGCGCGCGCGGCGGCGCGGTCACCGGGGTCGGCGCCGCCGCCCGTGGCCGCGCCCGTGCCCTCGCCCGGGTCGGCGCCCGTGCCGCTGTCCGAACCGCTCTCCGAAGTGCTCGCTGAAATGCTCTCCGAGCTGGTCTCCTGGCTGTTTTCCTGGCCGTCGGCCGGGCCGCTCTCCGGCCCACCGTGCGTGCCGCCGTTCGGCGCGGTGCGCGCCGTCAGGTCGTCGTCGGCACGGTGGTCGTCGGGCTGCCGTCCGGGGCCCCTCTCGGCCATGATCGCCTCACCTGGGCCTGTCGAGCCGCTGGATGAGCATGTCCGCGAGCCGGGCGCGGGACGGCGGCGCCGCGTGGTGGGTGAGGTATATCGCGTTCAACAGCTGGTCGGTGGCGAGCAGTTCGCTGCGCGAGCGCTCCAGGAAGCGCTGCACCAGGTCGTCGCCGACGGTCGCGGCCTCGTCGCCGAGGTGGGCGCGCACCACGGTCGAGAGCCGTTCGTGGTCGGGCCGGCCCAGCTCCAGGTGGATACAGCGGCGCAGCAGCGGCGGCGGGAAGTCCCGCTCCCCGTTGCTGGTCAGGATCACGAACGGGAAGGCCCGGCAACGCACCCTTCCCTCACGCAGCGTGACGCGGCTGCCGTCGTCGGTCAACACGTCGACCTGCGGCTCGCGTTCGGCCAGCCGCTCCAGCTCCGGGATGCCGAACTCGCCCTCCTCCATCACGTTCAGCAGGTCGTTCGGCAGGTCGATGTCGCTCTTGTCGAGCTCGTCGACGAGCAGCACCCGGGGCTGCGCGGTGGGCAGCAGCGCGGTGCCCAGCGGGCCGAGCCGGATGTAGCTGCCGATGCCGCCGGGCGGCACGGTGCCGGAGTTCGCGGCGATCTGGGTGTCCTGGAGCCGGGCGATCGCGTCGTACCGGTACAGGCCGTCCTGCAAGGTGCTGCGGCTGACGATCGGCCAGTGCAGCACCCGCCCCAGGCCCAGTTCGTACGCGACCGCGTGCGCGAGGGTGCTCTTGCCGGCCCCGGGGCTGCCGGTGACCAGCAGCGGGCGGCGCAGGTAGAGCGCCGCGTTGACCATCTCCAGCTCCTCCGGGCTGGGCCGGTGCATCTCGGCCATGTGCCGGTACGCGCCCAGCCGCCGGGCCGAGGAGCTGTCCGGGCCCGGGCCGCTGCCGACCAGCGGGCCGCCGTCGAAGTCCCGCCACGGCGGCGGCTCCGGCAGACCGTCCATGCCGGTGTGGGGTTCGCCGGTGCCGCGGTAGATGAGCCATTCGCCGGCCGCGCCGGACTCGGTCCCGTCACTCATCGCGATACCCCCGTCGATCCCGGGCGTCGGTGTTCGTCATGGAGTCTCCAGCAGCTCGTCGGTTCCTGGAAGGGGTCGGGTGGGATCGTCGTAGAGCAGCGCCAGCCCGCCCGACCAGAACATCTCCGGCACACCTTTGGCGACGGCGGCGCGCAGGCCCGCGAGTTGGGCGGGCAGGCCGGCGGCCGTCCGGGCGGCGTGGACGGCTTGCGGCAGGCCGCGGTGGAGGTCCGAGCAGATCCGCTGGGACTCGATCTCGTCGCGCCGCCACAGCGCCACCGAGTAGCCGCAGCGCAGCAGCCGGTGCAGCGCCTCGGGGGCGGTGGCGCCGCTGCGGCACAGCACGGGCAGCATCTCCCTTGGCCGGGAGCGCAGTTCGGCGTCCTCCGGAAGCGACTGCTGCTGCGAGTCGAGGCAGTCGAGCACTTCGGTACGGGGCAGCCGGCGGTGCAGGGTCTGCCAGCGGCTGAGCCGCTCCTCGGCGACGGCCGGGTCGGTGTCCGACGGCGGGTCGGTGCGGCGCACCACGACCGGGCGAACCGCGCCGAGCGTGGTGCCGTCCGGATCGAGCCGCCAGGTGTCGGCGGCGAAGGCCATCAGCGAGCCGGGCACGGCCAGTTGGAGCGCGGCGACATAGCCGGGCTCGTCGCAGCGGCGGAACGCCTCGGCGAGCGGCGCGGCCAGCCGCGCGGGCAGGTCGGCGACCGCGGTGCCGTGGAAGTCCTCGTGCACGCAGTCGACTTCGCCGCTCTCCGGGGACACCGTGACCCGCCAGTCGAAGCGGTCCGGCTCCCAGCCGCGCGGGATGATCTCCAACTGGGCCTCTCCACGCGCCCGCAGCGCCGGCTCGGTGCCGGCCTGCGGCGGCACCTCCGCGCCACGCGCCCGCAGCCGCGACATCCGCTCTCCTATCAGCGAGTTGCGGAAGAGCATGCTCAGGCCCTGGTCGGCCGCGGTGGACTGGGCCCACTCCCACAGCTCCCGCTCGTCGGACTCCTGGGCGGACTGCGGGCGTTCGGCGGTGGCGGCGAGCACCGCGTAGCGCAGCACCGCCTCCAGTTCGGAGCCGCGCCGCAGGTCGTAGAGCAGGCCGAGGCCGTCGCGCCAGGCGCGGGGGGCGACCGCGAAGCCCTGGCCGGCGCCGCCGCGCACCTCCGTGACGAGGTCGCCGAGCGCGCGGGCGCCGGAGGGCGGCGGGAGTTGGGCGAGCAGGCCGAGCAGGGTGGTGCGGCGGCCGGGGGTCAGGGCGCGGCCGGCGGCGGCGCCGATCTCGCTGTGCGCCTCGGTCCAGCCGTAGAAGTCCCGGTTGAGCAGGAACTTGTGGTGGTCGGCGTGGTAGAGGTCGTGGGCGGTCATCACCCGGTGGTACAGGTCGTCGGCCGGGTTCTCGGCGGTCGGCAGGAGGCGTAACTGCTGGATGCTGACGGCGAGTCCGCCGTCCCGCTCGGCCCGGCGGGCCTGCAGCACGCCGATCACCTCGCCGCGCACCAGGTCCACCACCGGCCCGCCGGACAGGCCCTGCGGCATCTCGTCGTCGTTGCTCAGCCGGAGCAACCCACCGCCACCGGCGCCGAGTTGGCCGCTGATCACGCACCGGCCGCTGTACGGCATGAGGATGCCGCCGAGCGGCAGCCAGCCGAAGTACGCGACCGGGTTGGTGGTGTAGCCCTTGGCGGTGCGCTCGGTGAGCCACACGCAGGGGTGGTCGAGCGGGTCGACCAGCCGGATCAGCGCCAGGTCGGGGGCCGGCCAGCCGGACGGGCCGCGGCCGCCGGCGCCGAAGCCGGCCGCCGCGCCGCCGTATCCGGCGTCCTGGCCCTGGTTCTGGCCGGGGATGCCGGAGGCCGGGCCGGAGGGCTGGGCCCACTCGACGACGCCCGCGAGGAGCTGGTCGCGGTAGCCGACGCGCACTTCCTTGCGCGGCGCGCCCACGAGTGTCACCTCCCCTTCGGCCCTCGCGACATGGGCACAGGTGAGCACCCAGTTGGGCGCGACGAAGAAGCCACTGCCCAGGAGAGGATTCCCGGCCTCCGCGCCGTGAATGCGTACGGTGGCCTCCTCGGCGAGCGGGACCAGGATCTCGGCAGCCTGGCCAAGCTGCTCCGATGCGCCCCCGGACGTCACCGTGCGCCCCTTGCCCCGCCATCGGCGCACGCGGCGGCGCGGGCGGCGGCTCCCATCGGCCCCAGGGGCCGCGACACCCCCACCGGCCGCATCCCCGCGGGCCGCGCCGCCGCGGGCCGCACCGTGGCCGTGGTCCGCGTGGTCCCCGCGGGCCGTAACCCCGCGGTCCGCGTCGTCGCCGTGCTCCCCGTGGTCCGCACGAGGGCACGCGCCGCGCCGCATACCGCGGCCTGCTGGCCGATCGCCGACGTCCGCACGCGCTCATTCCCCCCACTGCCGGGTAGTGCAAGGAAGGTTATCTCCCGCCCGACCTGCATGGGGGCCTTCCCGGACACTGCCTATCCTTGACGGTGTGCGGGCCACGCGGGCCGCCGGCCTCGCGGCCCGCCCCGGGCGGCTCGCCGCCCCGGTGGTTGCTGCGTTTTTCCTGCCCGTCCGTCGCCCGTCCCACCCCTGTTCCGGAGCAGATCTTGTACTTCACCGACCGCGGTATCGAGGAGCTGGCAGACCGGCGCGGCGAGGAGGAGGTGAGCTTCGACTGGCTGGCCGACCGGCTGCGCGAGTTCGTCGACCTCAACCCCGAGTTCGAGGTGCCGGTCGAGCGGCTGGCCACCTGGCTGGCCCGGCTCGACGACGAGGACGAGGACGAGTAGCCGGCAGCCCGCGGGCCCCTTCTCGACCCCCGGATTCCCCTCCGGAACCCCGGGTCCCCGTCCGAAACACGGGGTTCCCGACGACAACTGCTTGACTTGCGCAGCACGCGATATATCGTGTCTCTCAGAAGACGCGATATGTTGCGTTGGGCGGGCACCCGAGGAGGGGCAAGATGAGCGGCACGTCGGAGCGGCACGTCGCCGAACCGGAGAAGTTCGTCTTCGACGAGCTGATCGACACCCTGAAGGTCCGGATCGTCAACGGCGCGATCAACGTCGTCGGCACCGACGACGGCCCGGCCCGGGTGGAGATCACCGAGCTGGAGGGCTCGCCACTGAAGGTGCGGCTGAAGGACGGCACCCTCAGCGTCGGCTACGACGACATGGAGTGGAAGGCGTTCTCCAAGTGGTGGGACCGCAAGGGCTGGGCGCGCCGCGCGGAGATCTCGCTCGCGGTGCCGCAGCACACCAGGGTCGAGGTCGGCGTGGTGGGCGCCAACGCGGTGGTCTCCGGGATCAGCGGCGCCACCACGGTGCAGGGGGTCAACGGCGACGCCACCCTGGTCGGCCTCAGCGGCTCGGTGAAGGCGCACACCGTCGGCGGCAACGTCGAAGCGCAGTCGCTCTCCGGCGACCTGAGGTTCAGCACCGTCTCCGGCAACCTGACCGTGGTCGACGGCAGCAGCGAGGTCAAGGCGGACTCGGTGAGCGGCAACATGGTGCTCGACCTGGACCCGTCCGGCGGTGGCGAGGTGCGGCTGACCACGGTCTCCGGCGAGATCGCGCTGCGCATCCCCGAACCGGGCGACGCCGAGGTCGACGTCAACACCACCAGCGGCAACGTCTTCTGCGCCTTCGAGGAACTGCGGGTCTCCGGCAACTGGGGCGCCAAGCGGATCACCGGGATCATCGGCAGCGGCACCGCGCGGCTCAAGGCCACCACGGTCTCCGGGTCGCTGGCACTGCTGCGCCGCCCACCGCTGGACGACCCGGCGGGCCCGGCAGGACCAGCGGGACCCGCGGAAGCGGCAGGACCGGCGGAACCGTCCGGCTCCGGCGGGCCGAGTGACACGAGCGGCGACACCCCCTCGCTGCGGAAGGACGTCTGACATGCCCCCCGTCTTCGCCCACGGCCGCCTGCGCCTGTACCTGCTCAAGCTGCTCGACGAGTCCCCGCGGCACGGCTACGAGGTGATCCGCCTGCTGGAGGAGCGCTTCCAGGGCCTGTACGCGCCCTCCGCCGGCACCGTCTACCCCCGGCTCGCCAAGCTGGAGCAGGAGGGCCTGGTCACCCACTCCACCGAGGGCGGCCGCAAGGTGTACGCCCTGACCGCCGACGGCCGGGCCGAACTCGCCTCCCGCGCCGACGAGATCGCCGGCCTGGAGGCCGAGATCCGCGAGTCGGTCTCCTCGCTGGCCGCCGAGATCCGTGAGGACGTCCGGGGCGCCGCGGGGGACCTGCGCCGCGAGGTCCGCGCCGCGGCCCAGCAGGCCCGTACCGGGCCCGACGGCCACCCCGGCGCGGGCCGGCACGGGCTCGGCGACGCCCAGCGGCAGTGGAAGGAGCAGACCAAGCGGGCGAAGGAGGAGAGCCGCCGGGCCAAGGAGGAGGCGCGCGACGCCCGCCGCCAGGCCAAGGCCGCCCGCGAGGCCGCGCGCGACGCGATGGACACCGCGCGCGACGAGATGCAGCGGATCGCACGGCAGGTGCAGGAGCAGGTGCAGTCGCACGCGAAGGGCGGCGACTGGCAGAGCGGGCTGCGCGAGGGGCTCGCCGAACTCACCCGCGAGCTGGGCCAGTTCGGCCAGCCGCCGGCCTCTCCCCCGCCGGCGCCCCACGCCGCGCCCGCGGCACCCGGCGCTCCGACGCCTCCCGCGCCGCCGACCCCGCACTCTCCCCCGGGCCCGCCCGCCGCACCGGCGCCGTCCGCACCGCCCGCCGGTGCCGACGGCCGCGACACCGAACCCGACGACGGCCTGCCGCCCTCCGACGACCCGCGCCGCGACCTCGAACGGCTCCTCGACCGCTTCCGCGACGACATCCGCGACACCGCCCGGGACCTCGGCGTCACCGACCGCCAACTGCGCGAGGTACGGCGCCACCTGTCGGCCGCGGCGGCGCACATCTCCGCCGCGCTGCACGGCCACGGGCCTACGTCGTGAGCACCACCTTGCCGAACGCCTCGCCCTCCGCAAGGCGTTCGAAGCCCTCCCGGGCCCGGTCCATCGGCAGCACCGAGTCGATCACCGGCCGCACCCCGGTCGTGGCACAGAAGCCGAGCAGGTCCTCCAGCTCCTCCTTGGTGCCCATGGTCGACCCGACGACCTTCAACTCCAGGAAGAAGATCCGGTTGAGTTCGGTCGCCGGCGGGTTGGCGCCGCTGGTGGCCCCGGAGATCACCAGGGTCCCGCCGGGGCGCAGCGACTTCACCGAGTGCGACCAGGTGGCCGCGCCGACCGTCTCGATCACCGCGTCCACCCGCTCCGGCAGCCGGGCGCCCGGTTCGTACGCGCCGTGGGCGCCCAACCCCTGGGCCCTGGCGCGCTTGGCGGGGCTGCGGCTGGTGGTGTAGACGCGCAGGCCGGCCGCCTTCGCCAGCACGATCGCGGCGGTGGCGACGCCGCCGCCCGCGCCCTGCACGAGCACCGAGTCGCCCGGCCGGACCCCGGCGTTGGTGAACAGCATCCGGTAGGCGGTCAGCCACGCGGTGGGCAGGCACGCCGCCTCCTCGAAGGAGAGCTCCGGCGGCTTGGGCAGCACGTTCCACGTCGGCACGGAGACCTGCTCGGCGAAGGTGCCCTGGTATTTCTCGGTGAGGATCGAGCGTCGCTCGCGCGGGCCGACGCCGTGGCCGGTCTGGCCGATCACCGAGTGCAGCACCACCTCGTTGCCGTCCTCGTCCACCCCGGCCGCGTCGCAGCCGAGGATCATCGGCAGGCTCTCCTCGCTCAGCCCGACCCCCCGCAGCGACCACAGGTCATGGTGGTTGAGCGAGGCGGCCCGCACCTTCACCCTCGTCCACCCGGGCCGCTCCGGCGGCTCCGGCCGCTCCCCCGACTCCAGCCCCCGCAGCGGCTGCTCCGCATCGATACACCCGGCATACACGGCAAACATCCCCCGACCCTAGGCCCCCTACCCACCAGTACGGAAGCACCCCCCCGGTGTGACCCGAGCCCCTTCCCCCTCCCGACCCGCCTAAAAACCCCCGGTGTCCAACTCCACGTCAAAGGGCCCCGGCAGCCGCACCGGCGCCCCGAACGGGTGCGTCCCGCGCACCTCGGTGTACCCGAGCGGCCCCGGCTCCGCGAACAACGTGCAGGTACGCTCCTGCCGATCCACGAGCAGGTACAGCGGCGCGCGGTACTCGGCGTACCTTCGGCGCTTGGCGATCCGGTCGGTCTCGCCGTTCGACTCCGAGGTGACCTCGACCACGAGGAGCGTCTGCTCCGGCAGCAGCGCACCGGCCCCCTTGGCCAACCCGTGCGGCACCACCGCGAGATCCGGGACATACCAGTTGCTGCTCCCCGGCAGGTCCAGATTCCCCGACCCCGCCACGCAGCCCAACTCACGCAACGCGCCGGCGATCTGCTCCCTGATGGACGAGGCCACGAACTCGTGGTCCCGGCTCGGCGCCACCGGATCGATCACACCCTCGACGATCTGCACCCGGTCCCCCCGGATGTGCTGGATCGCGTACTTCAACGCGGTCTCAGGATCACCGACGGCATACAGCTCCGGCTCTGCGGTCAACGGTCCTCCTCACACGCCCGACGTACGACGACACCTTCCCACCCGGTCTACCGCACCCCGCTCCCCCGACGCCCGCGCCCGCGAACCGAATCACCCGTTCGAGTGGCCGGTAGGGGGAGGTGTGCCGCAGACGCTCCTCCCCCGTCGAACCGACCGCCCGGCCACCCGGCCCGGAGGGCTCAGCGCCTCGCCACGCCCTCCGCCCGGGCCGCCGCCGCGACCGCCGCGGTGACCGCCGGGGCCACCCGCGGGTCGAAGGGGGACGGGATGACCCGGTCCGCGGACAGTTCGCCGGCGACCACCGCGGCCAGCGCCTCCGCGGCCGCGAGCTTCATCGTCTCGGTGATGGCCGAGGCCCGCACCTGGAGGGCACCCGCGAAGATGCCGGGGAAGGCGAGCACGTTGTTGATCTGGTTGGGGAAGTCGCTGCGCCCGGTGGCCACCACCGCCGCGTACTTGTGCGCCACGTCCGGGTGAACCTCGGGCGTGGGGTTGGCCATCGCGAAGACGAAGCAGCCCTCCGCCATCCGCGCCACCGCCTCCTCCGGCACGGTGCCCCCGGAGACGCCGATGAAGACGTCCGCACCGACCAGCGCGTCCTGGAGCGAACCGGTCAGCCCCGCCTTGTTCGTATACGAAGCCACCTCGCGCTTCACCGCGTTGAGGTCGTCCCGGCCCGCGTGCACCACGCCCTTGCGGTCGGTGACCGCGACATCGCCGACCCCCGCCTCCAGCAGGATCTTCGCGATCGCGACGCCGGCCGCCCCCGCGCCGGAGATCACCGCCCGCAGGTCGCCGAGCGAACGGCCGGTGAGCGTGGCCGCGTTGCGCAGCGCCGCGAGGGTGACCACCGCGGTGCCGTGCTGGTCGTCGTGGAAGACGGGGATGTCCAGCGCGTCCTTCAGCCGCCGCTCGATCTCGAAGCAGCGCGGCGCGGAGATGTCCTCCAGGTTGATCCCGCCGAAGGACGGCGCGAGCCGCACCACGGTCTCCACGATCTCGTCGACGTCGGTGCAGGCCAGCGCGATCGGCACCGCGTCCACGCCGCCGAACTGCTTGAAGAGGATCGCCTTGCCCTCCATCACCGGCAGCGACGCCTCCGGCCCGATGTCGCCCAGCCCGAGCACCGCGGTGCCGTCCGTGACCACCGCGACGACCTGCGACTTCCAGGTGTAGTCGTGCACGAGTTCCGGCCGTTCGGCGATCGCCGTGCAGACATCGGCCACGCCGGGCGTGTAGGCGAGCGACAGGTCGTCGGCGTCGCGGACCGGGACGGTGGCGACCACCTCCATCTTGCCGCCGCGGTGCAGCGCGAACACCGGGTCGATCGGAAAGTCTTCGTCCGCTTCGGCGGTGTCCGTACCGTTTCGGGGATTGACGATCTCCGCTGCCACTGTGTGACCCCTTGGTCGAGAAGGTGAGGGTGAGTGCTCGCCCCGGTATGGGGAGAGGTGGGCTCGGCGCCGCTGCCACCGGGTACGAGTAGCCGGGGTGACAGGGCGGCACCAGGCGCGCCGCACGCACGCCATAGGCCCCGGATGAGGGGTGAAGGACCCGTTCTACCGGAAGCAGGTTTCCGATGACGAGTGCAAAACGATCGACACGGCCCCCATCGCGGTCCGGCCTTGGTGTGCCGGCCCGATGGCAGCCCGGGGATGGCCCGTTATCCGATTTTGACACAACGAGAACCCTGCCTGGCGCTGTCCGGATGGCAAGATGCACAGATCACACTGGGTGGCGGCACTCGAAGATGCGTGCCCCCGGCGCCCAAGAACCGACTGTAGGTAACACGCTCGTTTCGTTGGAGGACACAGCGATGACCGCAGGCTCCCCTCGGTGTTCGACCCCCCTCACTCGCCTCACCGCGGTCGCCGCCCTCGCGGTCGCCGGCGCCCTGGTGCTCACCGGGTGCGGCGACCAGACCAAGAAGGACGACTCCGGTAGCTCGTCGGGAGGTTCGTCCGGTGGTACGTCCTCGACCAGCACGTCTGCGGCGCCGTTCTTCGCGAAGCTGCCGAAGAAGTTCCAGGACGCCGGTGTGATCAAGGTCGGCACCGACGCCTCGTACGCACCGATGGAGCAGACCTCCAACGGCAAGATCATCGGCATAGACCCCGACATCGGCGCCGCGCTGGCCAAGCAGTTGGGCGTGAAGCTCGAGTTCACCAACGGCCAGTTCGACGGTCTGATCACCTCGCTCTACACCGGCCGCGAGGACATCGTGATGTCCGCTATGAGCGACACCAAGGACCGCCAGCAGGGACTGGACGACAAGGGCAAGAAGACCGGCAAGGGCGTCGACTTCGTCGACTACTACATGTCCGGCTCCTCGCTGCTCGTGCAGAAGGGCAACCCGAAGAACATCAGCTCGCTCGCCGACGTGTGCGGCAAGACCGTCGCCGTCCAGCGCGGCACGATCTACGAGGACGCGTTCAAGAAGCAGAAGACGGCCTGCGGTTCGAAGGGCCTGAACATCCAGGCGTTCGACACCGATGCCGAGGCGCAGACCCGGGTCAAGGCCGGCGGCGCGGTCGCCGACCTCAACGACACCCCGGTGGCCGCCTACATCGCGCAGAAGTCCGGCAACGGCAAGGACTTCCAGATCGCCGGCTCCCCGGCCGACGCCGGCCCGTTCGGCATCGCGCTCGACAAGAGCAACAGCCAGCTGCGGGACGTCCTCCAGCAGGCGATGAACGCGATCATCCAGGACGGCAGTTACGCCCAGGTGCTGCACAAGTGGAACGCCGACAGCGGCGCGATCAAGACCGCCGCGATCAACGGCGGCTCCTGACATGACCGGTGCAGTGGCCGGCCCCGAACCGGCCGACACCCCGGCGAACCCCCCGTCCGACACGTCGCCGAAGACCCCGCCGCAGGCCCCGCCCGGCGAACCGGCCGGCGCGCCGCCGGCCACCGTGCCGTACGAGCCGATCCGCGCCATCCCGGTGCGCCACTACGGGCGCTGGGTGGCCGGGCTGGTCGTGCTCGCCCTGCTGGGCTGGCTCGCCTACGCGTTCTCCCAGGGCGACATCCTGTGGGGCACCGTCCGCGGCCGGCTCTTCGACCACACCATCCTCCAGGGCGTGTGGCACACCATCCTCATCTCGGTGTGCTCCATGGCCATGGGCCTGGTGCTCGGCGTGCTCTTCGCGGTGATGCGGCTGTCGAAGAACCCGGTGACCGGCGCCGTCGCGTGGCTGTACATCTGGTTCTTCCGCGGCACCCCGGTGTACGTGCAGCTGCTGATGTGGTTCAACCTCGCGTTGATCTTCCACACCATCAACCTGATGCCGGTGTACAAGAACGACACCACCGCCGTGATGACCCCGTTCGTGGCCGCCCTGCTGGGCCTCGGCCTCAACGAGGGCGCGTACATGGCCGAGATCGTCCGGGCCGGCATCCAGTCGGTGGACGTGGGGCAGTCGGAGGCGTCGCAGGCGCTCGGCATGACCGGCGCGAAGACGATGCGCCGGATCATCCTGCCGCAGGCGATGCGGGTGATCATCCCGCCGTCCGGCAACGAGTTCATCAACATGCTGAAGACCTCGTCGCTGGTGTCGGTGGTGCAGTACACCGAACTGCTGCGCGCCGCCACCAACATCGGCAGCGACACCACCGCGATCATGGAGATGTACTTCGTCGCCTCGATCTGGTACCTGGTGCTGACCAGCGTCTTCAGCGTCGGCCAGTACTACATGGAGCGGCGGTACGCGCGTGGTTCGCAGCGCTCGCTGCCGCCGACCCCGTGGCAGAAGGTCATGAGCAACCTGACCACCGTGCGCCGACCGAAGGTGGCCTGAGATGAGCACCCCCAGCAAGGGCGCCGGCCTGGTGAAGTCCGGCGTCGAACCGATGGTGCGGGCCGAGGCGGTGCACAAGTCCTTCGGGGCCGCGCACATCCTCAAGGGCATCGACCTGGAGGTGGCGCCCCGCGAGGTGTTCTGCCTGATCGGGCCGTCCGGCTCGGGCAAGTCCACGTTCCTGCGGTGCGTCAACCACCTGGAGCAGATCAGCGCCGGCCGGCTGTGGGTCGACGGCGAGCTGATGGGCTACCGCGAACACGGCGGCAGGCTCTACGAGTTGCGGGACCGCGAGGTGGCCGCCAAGCGGCGCGACATCGGGATGGTCTTCCAGCGGTTCAACCTCTTCCCGCACCTCACGGCGATCGAGAACGTCATGGAGGGCCCGGTGCAGGTCCGCCGGGAGACCAGGGCGGTGGCCCGGGAGCGGGCCCAGCGCCTGCTGGACCGGGTGGGGTTGGCGGACAAGGCGGCCAGCTACCCGTCCCAGCTGTCCGGCGGGCAGCAGCAGCGGGTGGCGATCGCGCGGGCGCTCGCCATGGAGCCCAAGTTGATGCTCTTCGACGAGCCGACCTCCGCGCTCGACCCCGAACTCGTCGGCGACGTGCTCGACGTGATGCGCGGGCTCGCGGAGGACGGCATGACGATGATCGTCGTCACCCACGAGATGGGCTTCGCCCGTGAGGTCGGCGACGCGCTGGTCTTCATGGACGACGGCCAGGTCGTGGAGTCCGGCCACCCCCGCGACGTGCTGGGCAACCCCCAGCACGAACGCACGAAGGCCTTCCTCTCCAAGGTGCTGTGACGCCCAGCCACGGTGCCCCGACCCCCCGGGGTAAGCGCGGCTTCCGCGTGCTTGCCCCGGAGGTGGCCGAGCAAATTCAGGGGCGCGGGGAACTGCGCAACAAGCCACCGCGGACCGCTAGGTCCCGTGCGGCGAGGACGGGGCACCCCGGGGGGACCGCCCTAGCGCAGCGCCAGCGTCATTGCGTCCGAGGGCGAAGCCCACACCGCACGGGCCTCCCGGAACCCAGCGGAGCGCAACGCCTCGGCGTGCCACCCCGCGGACGGCGTATCCCCGTCCGCATGCTCCCCGTAGATGCGGAACCGCTCCGCCGTGGCCTCGGCGAGCGCCGGCTCGGCCGCGGCGAGCTCCCACCACTCGGCCCAGCCGAGCACACCCTCCGCGCGCGCCCGCTCCATGCGGGCGTGCCGCAGCGCGGACTCCGCCGCGTTGATCAGGGGCGTGCCGGGATCGGGCATGTGATCGGCGTTGAGGAACACCCCGCCGGCCCGGACCAGCCCGGCCAACTGCCCGTAGAGCACGCTCAGCTCGTCGGAGTGCAGCCAGTGCAGCGCGGTCGCGGTGAGCACCGCGTCGTAGGAGTCGTACGGGAGGGTGTCCGGCCAGTGCGGGTCCTTGAGGTCGGCGGTGACGAAGGAGGTCCGGTCGTCCTGAGCGAAGGACCCGCGGGCGATGATGAGCAGCGCCGGGTCGAGGTCGACCCCGGTGCTGCGCGCCTGCGGGAACCTCCGCAGCAGCCGGTCCGTGATACTTCCGGTACCGCAGGCGAGATCCAGCACCCTGGGCGCGTCGCCGACCGTCGCCTCGACCATGTCGAGCATCACCCGAAAGCGTTCCTCCCGGTCGGGCAGATACCACTCCTGCTGGCGATCCCAGCTCCGCTGCCAGGCGGCCCAGTCCGTGCCGTGCCGATCGCTCCTGGCGCTCTCGGATGTGATGGACACTCCGAACCCCTCCTTGCATGTAATACCCTAGTAGCCCAAGCGGCTATTACAGAGCCTAGACCGTGACCAGTAAGGACCACAAGTGGAACTGGCTTATTACTCGGACTACGCCGTGCGCCTGGTGAACACCGAGGAGCCGCGGCGCGGCACCGACACCCTGACCTCGACGGACACCGTCCGGGAACTGTGCGGGAACAGCACCCAGCTCGCCGCGCGGGTGGTGGAGAGCGACGTCGCGCGGCTGCGCGCGGTGCGGACCCGGCTGCGCGGGATCTTCGAGGCGGCCGACGAGCAGGACGAGGTCCGCGCGGTGGACCTGCTCAACGCGCTGATGCTGGAGTTCCCGGTCAGCCCGCAGATCTCCGGGCACACAACCGTCAACGAGGAGACCGGCCGGCCCGACTGGCATATGCACCTGGCAGATCACGCGGTGAACACCGCGGCCGCCTACTCGGCAAGCGCCTGCATGGGGTTGGCGGTCCAGGTCACCTCATTGGGCGTGGACCGGCTGGGAATCTGCGAAGCGGCCCCCTGCCGCAACGCATACGTCGACACATCGACAAACCGCTCGCGCCGGTACTGTTCCGACCGCTGTGCCACCCGCGCGAACGTGGCGGCTTACCGGGCCCGCAAGCGCCTGGAGAACGACCGGTCGGCCCGCAGCGGGCGCACGCACGACGCCGCCCAGGACGCGACCCCCGCCACCGAGCGCTGAAGCTCACCCGGCGGCCGGAACCGGCCTCTGGCCCGGGCCAGCACCAGCTCGTCCGGCACGGTGCCGAACTCCCGGCTGTCGTTGGCGACGAAGGCGTTGTCCCCCATCACCCACCAGCCGCTCTCGCGGCGCTCGACCGCTCGCTTGACGATGAGCAGGTCCTGCTGGAGGGGATGCCGCATCACCACGACGTCCCCCTCGCGTACCTGCTCGGCTCCGCTGCTCACCTTCTGGATCAGCAGCCAGTCGCCGTGCAGCAGTGTCGGTGCCATCGACGGACCGGTGACCTCGACGAGCTGCCATGACAGCCTCGCCCCCTGTTCCCGCATCCTCCGCCTCCAGGTTCGTTTCTTCCCCCAGGGTGACACCAGACTTTTGTCCTAAGCCACCTGGGGCAGCCGGGAAAACGACTACCCCAGGGAGTAATGTCGCACCTGAAAGACGATCACGAGGAAGGACGGCCATGTTCACTCGCCTGTTCGCGCCCAAGGTGAAGGTAAGCGCACACTGCGACCTGCCGTGTGGTGTGTACGACCCGGCTCAGGCCCGCATCGAGGCCGAGTCCGTGAAGGCGGTGCAGGAGAAGTACCAGGCCAACGAGGACGCTGACTTCCGCACCCGCGCTGTCCTGATCAAGGAGCAGCGTGCGGAACTCGCCAAGCACCACGTCTCGGTGCTGTGGAGCGACTACTTCAAGGCCCCGCACTTCGAGAAGTACCCGCAGCTTCACCAGCTCGTCAACGACACCCTGAAGGCGCTCAGCGCCGCCAAGGCGTCGAACGACCCGGCGACCGGCCAGAAGGCCCTCGACCTGATCGCCCAGATCGACAAGATCTTCTGGGAGACCAAGCAGGCCTGACCGCCCGCCGCGCCACCCGCAGACGACCGACGGTCCCGTCTGTGTGACGTTCCCCACGTTTACGTGCGGTGTCACACGATCGGGGCCGTCGTCGTCTGTGGCGGCGCTCAGATCTCGTCGGCCAGCTCCTGGAGCAGCCGCCGCTTCGGCCGCGCGCCCACCAGGACCTTGACCGGCTCGCCGGCCCGGAAGAGCATCAGCGTCGGCATGGACAGCACGCCGTACGCGGCCTGGGTGGCCGGGTTGGCGTCCACGTCGAGCTGGACGATCCGCAGCCGCTCGGCCTCCTCGACGGCGATCTCCGCGAGCACCGGCGCGATCATGCGGCACGGCGGGCACCAGGACGCGGTGAAGTCGACCAGCACGGGCAGATCGGAGGCGAGCACGTCGGCGGCGAAGGTCGAGTCGGTGGTGACGGGCACGCCCGGGTGCGGATGACCGGCGGTCGTGCCGGTACTCCCGGTGACGTGCGTGCCGGCGTGCGTGCTGCCGGTGCCGTGCGTGCTGCCGGTGGTGATGGTCATGGCGACGTGGTCCTCTCGGTCGGTGGGCCCAGCTCGCACATCGGTTCCTCGCCGGCCCCCGCGGCCAGTTCCGCCCGGGCGAGCTGCGCGGCGACCTGGTCGCGTACGGACCGCAACCGCTCGACGCACGCGTCCAGTTCGGCGAGCTTGCGCCGGTAGACCGCGAGCGAGTCCGCACAGGTGTCGCCGGATTCGTGGCCGGCCCGCAGGCACTCGACGAAGGGGCGGGTCTCCTCCAGGCCGAAGCCGAAGTCCTGGAGGGTGCGGATCTGCGCCAGCAGCCGCACGTGCTCGTCGCCGTAGGAGCGGTAGCCGTTGGCGGCCCGCCCGGCGGGCGGCAGCAGCCCGAGGGATTCGTAGTAGCGGAGGGTACGGGTCGTGGTGCCCGCCCGGTCCGCGAGTTCACCGATGCGCATGCGAACGACCGTAGACCTTGACGTATGCGTCAAGGCCAGCCCCGGCGGGCGGCGGCGCGCGGCCCGGAATCACCCGACTCGCACCGACCCGCACCCCGGGCTCTGAAGAAAACTTTCAGGATTTACGTCGAGGAGGTTGCTTACTGCCAGCCGACCTCGCCAGGCTGCGGCCCAGTACTTCTCTCCATGCACGCCCATCCGGAACGCGAGGAGCCTGGATGCACCACCCCCTCAACCTCCCCCGCAGGCGCAGAGCGGCCACGCTGGTCGCGGCGATGTCGCTGCTGGCCGGCCTGTCGGTGACCGCGGTCACCACGACCACCGCGCGCGCCGCCGACCCGCAGTCCACGCGGCAGGCCGAATTCACCTCGGCCGCAGCCGAGTTCGGCGTCCCGGCGCCGGTGCTCGAAGCGGTGTCGTTCTACGAGACCCGGTGGGAGGACCACGCCGGGCAGGAGAACGCCGAGGCGGGCTACGGCCCGATGAACCTCACCGACCTCACCACCAAGGAACTCGACGCCGACGGTCTGACCACCCAGTCCCCGCGCTACGCCGACCTGCTCAAGGCGCCCGCCGAGCACACCGCGGCCGCCGCGGCCGCGCTGCTGGGCACCGACACCGCGACCGTGCAGAGCGACGAGACGCAGAACATCCGCGGCGGCGCCGCGCTGCTCGCCTCGTACGCCAGGAGCTACGGCCACGGCAAGCTGCCGCGGACCGTCGACGGCTGGTACGCCGCCGCGGCGCGCTACGGCCAGTCCACCGAGGACAAGGTCGCGCAGGCGTTCGCCGACGGCGTGTGGAGCGCCATGCGCACCGGCGAGACCCGGACCACCGAGGACGGCCAGCAGATCACGCTGGCCCCGGTGCGCGGGCTGCACCCGAACCGGAACGACGTGCGCAAGCTGGGCCTGAAGGACGTCACCCCGCCGGTGAGCGACCAGAAGCCCGAATGCCCCAAGTCCGTGACGTGCAACTCCATCCCGGGCGCCTACACCCTGCTGGACCCCAGCGACCTCGGGGACTACGGCAGCCACGACATCGCCGACCGCCCCAACGGCGGCCTGGACATCCGCTACATCACGCTGCACACCACCGACGAGACCTACGACGGCACCCTCGACCTGTTCCGCGACCCGACCTACGCGGCCGGCGCGAACTACGTGGTGCGCTCCTCCGACGGCCTGGTCACCCAGATGACGCCGGACAAGGACATCGCCTGGGACAGCGCCAACCGCTCCTTCTACCAGCACTCGATCGGCATCGAGCAGGAGGCGTGGGCCACCCACGGCGCCGCCTGGTTCAGCGAGGACCTCTACCGCTCGACCGCCAACCTGGTGAAGTACCTCGCGGCGAAGTACGACATCCCGCTGGACCGCGCGCACATCCTCGGCCACGACAACATCCCCGGCGGCACCGAGACCGGCATCGCCACCCAGCACTGGGACCCGGGACCGGGCTGGGACTGGGAGCACTTCTTCGACCTGCTCGGCGCGCCGATCCACGCCACCGCGAAGAAGGGCAGCGACATCGTCGCGATCAAGCCCGGCTACCGGAACAACAAGCAGACCACCACGTACTGCGACGACGTGCAGGGCTACAAGCAGTTCCCCGGCCCGTACCGCAGCTTCGACTGCCCGGTGACCTCCAGCGACACGCCGTCCAGCTTCGTGCCGCTGTACACCGCGCCGAGCACGAGCGCGCCGCTGCTCGCCGACCCCTACCTGCATCCGACCGGTGCGGGCACCGATGCCATGAACGACTGGGGCGACAAGGCGCCCGCCGGTGAGCAGTACGTGGTCGCCGACCGCCGGCCCGGCTGGACCGCCATCTGGTACGGCGGGCAGGAGGCGTGGCTCCAGGACACCGCCCAGCACCCGACCACCGTGCCGGTGAAGGCCGAGCGGATCGTGCCCAAGGCCGGGCGCACCACGATCCCCGTCTACACCACGGCCTACCCGGAGGCGTCGGTCTACCCGGCGGACTTCGTGGCCTTCGAGGGCGGCACCGCGCCGCGCCCGCAGACCCCCGCGAAGAAGTACTCGATCGCGGCCGGCCAGTCGTACGTCGCGTCGGGCCCGGCGGTGAACACCGACTCGTACTTCGCGATCTACTACGACGGGTCCGCGCCGCACGACCGCACCGACTTCATCGGCAAGACCAAGGTGTACGAGATCGTCTACAACCACCGGATGGCGTTCGTGAGCGCGGACGACGTGGACGTGGTGCCGGCGAAGTGACGTCAGGACCGCGGTGAACCGGCGGCCGGCAGCGGCCGAGCGGCGGCGAGGCCGACGGCCGGAGGTCGGTTCACCGTGACGTCAGGACGTCGAAGGACCGGAACGACGGGAGCGGCCGGGTGCGCGAGGTCAGCGCGCCCGGTCGCTCTCCAGCGCCTGGTGGGTGATCCGCAGCGCACGGCTGGACAGGTCGAAGGTGCGCTGCGCCACGCACACGAACAGGCAGTCCACCACCACGAGTTGGCTGATCCGGCTGGCCATCGCGCCCGGCCGGAAGGTGGTCTCCCGGCCCGCCGACACCAGGACGAAGCCGGCGAGCCGGGCGGCCGAGGACATCGGGTGGTTGGTGATCACCACGGTGGTGGCGCCCAACGCGGAGGCGCGGCGCAGCGGTTCGAGCACGTCGCGGCTCTCGCCGGAGTGCGAGACGGCCAGGAACACGTCGCCCTCGCCGAGCAGCACCGCGCTGGTGAGCGCGGACTGCGAGTCGCCGTGCGCGTGGCAGGGCCGGCCGACCCGGGCCAGTTTCTGCTGCAGGTCCTGGGCGACGAGCCCGGAGGCGCCGACCCCGGCGATGTGCAACTGCCCTCCCCCGCATACCGCCTTGACCGCGCCGGTGAGCTGCTCGGGGTCGAGCTGGGTGGCGGTCTCCAGCACCGCCTGGGACTCGGTGTGCACCAGCTTGGCGATCACCTCGCCGGCCGAGTCGTCCGGGGTGATGCCCGCCGAGAGCGTCGAGCGCGGGCTCTGCCGGGCCGCCGACGCGGCGAGCGCGAGCCGCAGTTCGGGGTAGCCGGCGAAACCGAGCGCGCGGGCGGTGCGCACGATCGAGGACTCGCTGGTGCCCGCCAGCGCGCTCAACTCCGAGATGGTGCTGCGGGCCACCTGGGCGGGGTCGCGCACGATGAGCGCGGCGATCCGCGCGGCGGCCGGGGTGAGCGAGGGCAGCAGCCCGCGCACGGTCGCGGTGAGCGCGTCTCCCGCGTCACTGGCCGCAGTGGCTCCCGCCGCTGCGGACCTCACGGGTCTCGGGTCCTCTTCAGGCACGGGAGTAAGGATGCACCGTGAATCCCGCTTGTGGGGGCGGTGCGCCAAGAAAACTCCGGTTCTTGCGACGGCTGCCGCGCGCCGTCAGGTGTCACCCATGCGGGTGACACTTCCGCCTGACCCTCCGGGGCGGGCACGGTGGGAGCCGCACTTGCTCGGAGGGGCGCCCGGGAGAATGGGTGGGTGAACGTATCCGTACCGCTGCCCCCGGGGCACCCTGGAGGGCGGCTGCCGACTCCGTTGGTGGAGGTCGCCGACGAGCGGCTGGCCCGGCACGGAGTGCGCCTGCTGCTCAAGCGGGACGACCTGGCCCACCCGCTGCTCCCGGGCAACAAATTCCGCAAGCTCGCCCCGAACCTGGCCGCCGCCGTCGAGGCCGGCCACGACACCCTGCTGACCTTCGGCGGCGCCTACTCCAACCACCTGCGCGCCACCGCCGCCGCGGGCAAACTGCTGGGCCTGCGCACGGTCGGCGTGGTGCGCGGCGACGAACTGGCCGGCCGCCCGCTCAACGACTCGCTCGCCGGCGCCGCCGCCGACGGCATGCGGCTGCACTTCCTCGACCGCGCCGCCTACCGCCGCAAGACCGAGCCGGGCGTCCTGGCCCCGCTGCTGGAGCGGTACGGCCCCGCCCATGTGCTCCCCGAGGGCGGCTCCAACTCCCCCGCGGTGCACGGCTGTACGGAGCTCGGCCGGGAGATCGGCGCGGCCGCCGACGTGGTGGCGGTCGCCTGCGGCACCGGCGGCACCCTGGCCGGGCTGGCCGCCGGACTGCCGGCACCGGCCCGCGCGATCGGCGTCGCGGTGCTGCGTGGCGGCTTCCTCACCGAGGAGGTGCTGCGGCTCCAGCAGGACGCGTTCGGCGGGCGGCGCGGCGACTGGAGCGTGGCGGACCGCTTCCACTGCGGCGGCTTCGCCCGTACCACCCCGGCGCTGGACGCCTTCACCGCCGACTTCGCGGCCCGGCACCGCGACGCCCTGGACGGCAGGGACCTGGAACGCGTCTACGTCGCCAAGACGCTGCACGCCGTCTTCCACCTCGCCGAGGAGGGCGCTTTCCCGCCCGGCACCCGGGTCGCCGCCGTGATCACCGGATGAGCGAACCGGACGCTCGTACACCGCTCACACCGTACGGTCGTAATCTGGTGACATGATCCGCGCCGCGACCCCCGAAGACGTCCCCGCCATCCAGGCGATGATCCGCGAACTGGCCGCGTACGAGCGGGCACCGCAGGAGGCGCGGGCGACCGTGGCGCAACTGCGGGACGCCCTGTTCGGCCCCGACGCGGTGGCCTCCGCGCTCATGGCGGAGCCCGACGGCGAGGGCGACGGCGGCGGACCGGCCGGGTTCGCGCTGTGGTTCCGGAACTTCTCCACCTGGACCGGGAAGCCGGGCATGTACCTGGAGGACCTGTACGTCCGCCCGGACATGCGCGGCGGCGGCCACGGAAAGGCGCTGCTGGCCGCGCTTGCGGCGATCTGCGTCGAGCGCGACTACGAGCGCTTCGAGTGGACGGTGCTCGACTGGAACGAACAGGCGCTCGGGGTCTACCGGTCGATCGGCGCGCTGCCGCAGGACGAGTGGACGGTCCAGCGCCTGTCAGGCCCCGCCCTGCACGCGCTGGCGGCCCGGGCCGGCACGCGCGCCGAAGCGGAGATCACCGGATCAGCGATCACTGCAACCGGTGCGACCATCCCATCGTCCAATCAGACGCCGACTCATGCGCGTTGAGTCGGCAGCGCGCACTCCACGTTCCGTACCCGTACGCTTACGATCGGTGACAGAATGGGAAGGGGCCGTGCGCCGTCCGGGCGACAGCCGGGTACGGATCGCGGTAGCGTCGCTGCGAACCAGAGCAATCACTGTGTGCCACCTTGGAGGTGTGGGTGTCCCAGATCGCAGGCGAGCCCGGGTCGAAGGACTTCGTCGAGGTCCGGCTGCCCGCGGCGGGAGCGTATCTGTCGGTACTGCGGACGGCCACGGCCGGACTCGCGGCCCGGCTGGACTTCACCCTCGACGAGATCGAGGATCTGCGGATCGCCGTCGACGAGGCGTGCGCGATCCTCTTGCAACAGGCCGTCCCCGGTTCGGTGCTGAGCTGCGTGTTCCGGCTGGTCGGGGACTCGTTGTGGGTCACCGTGTCGGCGCCGACCACCGACGGCCGCGCACCGGAACGCGACACCTTCGCCTGGACGGTGCTCTCCGCGCTGGCCGGCGAGGTGGACTCCACCGTCGCGGAGGACCGGACGGTCAGCATCAGTCTGCACAAGAAGCGCGGCGCCGTACCCGGGCTGTCGTGAGGCATGTGAGGCGGCCGTCGTGAGTCCAGCAGACACCCCCGGCCCACCCGCGGAGCACGACGTGCCCGCGGCGCGCGGGCATGCCTCCGTGCCGGCCCAGCAGCCGGACCCCGTGGGCGCCGGGCCGGGTGGGCCGCCGCGGCCGTCGGCAAGACCGCACCCCGATCCCGGGGCGGCGGACCCCGACCCCGGCCTGGCCCGGGGCCGGACGGACCGTAGGGAAGTGATGGACGCGTCGGAGCAGGCGGAGCAGGCGGACCGGATGGATCAGCACGAGCACGCGGCATCGGCGGAGCAGCCCGACCAGCCGGCCCGGCCCGAGCAACCGGGACGACCGGACCAGCCGGGACAACCCGAGCAGGCCGAGCAGGCCGAGCAGGCCGAGCAAGCGGACCAGCCGGAGCGGCCGGAGCAGTCCGAGCGGCCCGAACAGGAGCCCGCCGCGGGCGAGTCCGCCGAGCAGCACGACCCGCACGACCGCTCGGGGGCCCGCGCGCTCTTCGTCGAGCTGGGCAAGCTGCCCGAGGGCTCGCCGGAGCGGGCCGAGTTGCGCAACCAGTTGGTGCGGATGCACCTCCCGCTGGTCGAGCACCTCGCCCGTCGCTTCCGCAACCGCGGCGAGCCGCTGGACGACCTCACCCAGGTCGCCACGATCGGGTTGATCAAGTCCGTCGACCGGTTCGACGTCGACCGCGGGGTGGAGTTCTCCACGTACGCCACGCCCACGGTCGTCGGCGAGATCAAGCGGCACTTCCGGGACAAGGGCTGGGCGGTCCGCGTCCCACGCCGGCTCCAGGAGCTGCGGCTGGCGCTCACCAGCGCCACCGGGGAGCTGTCCCAGCGGCATGGGCGCGCGCCCACCGTGCACGAACTCGCCGAGCACCTCAAGATCTCCGAGGAGGAGGTCCTGGAGGGGCTGGAGTCCGCGAACGCGTACAGCACGCTCTCGCTCGACGTGCCCGACACCGACGACGAGTCGCCGGCCGTCGCCGACACGCTCGGCTCCGAGGACGAGGCCCTGGAGGGGGTCGAGTACCGCGAGTCCCTCAAGCCGCTTCTGGAGCAACTCCCGCCGCGTGAAAAGACGATCCTGCTGCTGCGGTTCTTCGGGAACATGACGCAGTCGCAGATCGCGCAGGAGGTCGGTATCTCCCAGATGCACGTCAGCCGCCTCCTCGCCCGCACCCTCGCGCAGCTCCGCGACAAGCTCCTCATCGACGAGTAGCCCTTGCCGGGCCGGCCGAGCGGACCCCCCGGGGTGGTGTGTGCTGTCGGTTCAGGGACCACCTGCCGGTGGGGGCTGGTCGCACCATTCCCCGCGCCCCTGGATATGCCCGGGTCCCTCCGGGGCAAGCCGCACATACACAGGGGCGCGTGGGGGTACCTCCCAGGCGAAGCTCTGGGGGAGAACGGCGCGACCAGCCACCCACGGGCCGCAAGGTCCGGGCAGTCACGGGGTCGGGCTAGGCGGCGGTCCTGTTGATACCCAGTGCATCGGTGGTGGCGGGGTGGACGAGGAGGACGAGGCCCGCGAGCGCGAGCACCCCGAGCACCGCGCCGGAGGCGACGAACCCGGCGCCGTCGCTGCGCACCATGTTCCAGCTGATCGGGAGCGCGACGAGCTGGACGATGAGCGCGGGCCCGCGGCTCCACTGCCGGGCCCGGCGCAGCCCGTACGCCGCGAGGAGCGGAAGCGCGGCGAGGGCGAGCACGAGGAACCCGGGCAGCACGTCACTGCTGCCGCCGAAGAACATCGTCACGCCCCACGCGGCGATGGAGAGCCCCTCCAGCCCCGCCACCGCGGCCGCGGCGGTCAGCCGCAGGGGCGGCGGCCCGGTCGGCTGCCCGGCCGGCGGCACCTGTGCCGTGGGGCCGGCGGCCATGCCGTCTCCCCCGCCCGCGCCGGACTCCTTGCGCTTCGTCGTCTTCTGGCTCACACGTGCCAGCGTAGCCCGGCGTGAAAATCCGTAGGTACGCTGTCGAGCATGCGTGCTCTTCTCGTGGTCAACCCCGCCGCCACCACCACCAGCGCGCGGGTCCGCGACGTGATCAGTACCGCGCTGTCCAGCGATCTGAAGCTGGAGGTGGCCACCACCGAGTACCGCGGGCACGCACGGGACCTGGGCCGGAGGGCCGCGGAGGGCGGCGAGGTCGAGCTCGTGGTGGCCCTCGGCGGCGACGGCACCGTCAACGAGGTGGTCAACGGCCTGCTGCACCACGGCCCCGACCCGGAGACCCTGCCGCAGCTCGCGGTGGTCCCCGGCGGCTCGACCAACGTCTTCGCCCGCGCCCTGGGCCTGCCCAACGACGCGGTGGAGGCCACCGGCGCCCTGCTGGACGCGCTGCGCGCGGGCTCCTCCCGGACCGTGGGCCTGGGCCTGGTGAGCGGCACCCGGGGCAGCGAGGACGAGGGCGTACCGCCGCGCTGGTTCACCTTCTGCGCGGGCCTGGGCTTCGACGCGGGCGTGGTCGGACGGGTCGAGCAGCAGCGGGAGTTGGGCAAACGCTCCACGCACGCGCTGTACCTGCGGCAGGTGGCCCGCCAGTTCATGGCCGACCCGCACCGCCGGCACGGCACGATCACGCTGGAGCAGCCGGACCAGGAGCCGATCGAAGAGCTGTCCACCGCCATAATCTGCAACACCGCCCCGTGGACGTACCTCGGCAACAGACCGGTGTACGCCTCCCCCGGGGCGTCCTTCGACACCGCGCTCGACCTGCTGGGCGTCACCAAGATGTCCACGGTCGCGGGCGCCCGTTACGCGGCGCAATTGCTCCGTTCCACCCCGGAGCGCGGGCCCCGGGGCAAGTACGCGGTGGCGCTGCACGATCTGACGGACTTCACCTTGCATTCGCAGGCTCCGCTGCCCTTCCAGGTCGACGGTGACCACCTGGGACTGCGTACGAACGCAACCTTCACAGGCGTACGCCGTGCACTGCGTGTGATTGTGTAAGTCGAAGAGCCTAAAGTCCTTTTACTCGAACGTTTAGGCTGCCCCGCACCCCATGGAAGTACGGCTGTGACCGAGGCGACACCGAGGAATCCAAAAAAACTTCCCTGAAGGGGTTGTATCTCCAGCCGAGGTTTGCGAGTCTCTTACTGGCGATCGGGACGGCCGACAAACGGCCCCCATGAGAGCCCGAATCTCCTACCTCACACCAAGCGGGACCGCACCAGCCAGCGAAGGCTGGGTGGCGTCCCGTTCCCTGTGGGGGGATTCGTGAAAGCGTTCACATTCACAAGCAACCTGTTTGTCACACAAGGAGTTGGAGCAGCCATGGACTGGCGTCACCGCGCCGTTTGCCGCGAGGAAGACCCCGAGCTCTTCTTCCCCATCGGCAACACCGGTCCTGCGCTGCTGCAGATCGAGGAAGCCAAGGCCGTCTGCCGCCGCTGCCCTGTCATGGACCAGTGCCTTCAGTGGGCGCTGGAGAGCGGTCAGGACGCCGGTGTCTGGGGTGGCCTCAGCGAGGATGAGCGTCGTGCGATGAAGCGCCGCGCCGCCCGCAACCGGGCCCGTAACGCCAGCGCCTGAGAGACCGGACGACCCAGAAGCCTTAGCCCCGAGCCGCAGCGCGCAGCACCTGCCAATACGCGCAGCACGCAGTATCGCGAGAAGCCCCGTACCGGATGGGTACGGGGCTTCCGCGTGCTGTCCCGCCGGCCGTGCGGCGGGCCGGCGGCGCTCTCAACCGTCAGGCGTCCAACGGCAGTTCGAGGGTCACTCGGGTGCCGGAGCCGGCCGGGGCCGGGAGCATGTCGAAGGTGCCGCCCAACTCGCCCACCACCAGGGTGCGGACGATCTGGAGGCCGAGGTTGCCCGCCCGCTGGGCGTCGAACTCCGGTGGCAGGCCGCGCCCGTCGTCCTGGACGGTGACGGTGATGCGGTCGCGGCCGCGGGTCGCGGTGACCTCCACGGTGCCCGACTCCCCCGGCCCGAAGCCGTGTTCGAGGGCGTTCTGGACGAGTTCGGTCAGCACCATGGACAGCGGGGTGGCGGTCTCCGCGGTGAGGATGCCGAACTTGCCGCCGCGCCGGGTGGTGACCCGTCCGGGTGAGATCTCCGCCACCATCGCCAGCACCCGGTCGGCAATCTCGTCGAACTCCACCTTCTCGTCCAGGTTCTGCGACAGCGTCTCGTGCACGATCGCGATCGACCCGACCCGCCGCACCGCCTCGTCCAGCGCCTCACGGGCCCGCTCGGAGTCCATCCGGCGGGCCTGCAGCCGCAGGAGCGCGGCGACCGTCTGGAGGTTGTTCTTCACCCGGTGGTGGATCTCCCGGATGGTGGCGTCCTTGGTGATCAGCTCCCGCTCGCGGCGGCGCAGTTCGGTGACGTCGCGCAGCAGCACCAGCGAACCGGTGTGCACGCCCTTGGGTTTGAGCGGGATCGAGCGCAACTGGATCACCCCGTCGCCCGCCTCGACCTCGAACTCCCGGGGCGCCCAGCCGCTGGCGAGCTTCACCAGCGCCTCCTCCACCGGGCCGCGGTCCGGGGCGAGTTCGGCGGTGGCCCGGCCCAAGTGGTGGCCGACCAGGTCGGCGGCCAGGCCGAGCCGGTGGTAGGCGGACAGCGCGTTCGGGCTGGCGTACTGCACGAGGCCGTCGGCGTCCAGCCGGATCAGCCCGTCGCCGGCCCGCGGCGAGGCGTCCATGTCCACCTGCTCGGCCGGGAACGGGAAGGACCCCGCGGCGATCATCTGCGCCAGGTCGGAGGCGCTCTGCAGATAGGTCAGCTCCAGCCGGCTCGGGGTGCGCACGGTCAGCAGGTTGGTGTTGCGGGCGATCACCCCCAGCACCCGGCCGTCGCGCCGGACCGGGATCGACTCCACCCGCACCGGCACCTCCTCCCGCCACTCCGGGTCGCCCTCGCGGACGATCCGCCCCTCGTCCAGCGCCGCGTCCAGCAGCGGGCGCCGGCCGCGGGGCACCAGGTGGCCGACCATGTCGTCCTGGTAGGAGGTGGGGCCGGTGTTGGGGCGCATCTGGGCGACCGAGACGTACCGGGTGCCGTCCCGGGTGGGAACCCACAGCACCAGGTCGGCGAAGGACAGGTCGGAGAGCAACTGCCACTCCGAGACGAGCAGATGCAGCCATTCGAGATCGGATGAGTCGAGGCCGGTGTGCTCGCGGACGAGGTCGTTCATGGAGGGCACGCCTGTGAGCGTACCTCCCTGCGAAAGCTGTGAGGTTCGGCGCGTTTCACGGCGCGTCCGACCGGGAATTCACGGACGGAATCGGTGGCACACCCATGGACAAGGCCGACTGGTCTAGTCCACAATACTGATAAGCAGACCTCCGCCCTCCCCGCACAGGAGGACGGATCGAGGCCAAGGCGTTCTCTGCCCTGACTACGCCTGACGCCTCACTGGTCGGCCCTATCGGGTCGGAAGGGCACCGCACACCCGTCCGACCACGGTGCCGACGGCAGCTCCGGGCTGCGGTGCTGGAGAGGTTGAGGGTCCTCTCCCGGCACCGCGGCCCGAAGTGTTCTACGGCCAGGCGCGCAGGGCCAACTCGGCTATCGCGGACAGCTCTTCACGGGTGGCGCCGTCACGGGACTGCTGGGACATGCCCTGGATGACGGCGCCGACGTAGCGTGCGAGGGCGTTGGCGTCGGTGTCCGGGGGAAGCTCGCCGGCGTCGACGGAGGCGGCGATCCGGACCCGGATCGCCTCGACATTGGCCTCGCGGCGGGCACGGAGCGCGTCGCGCACCTCCGGGGTCGTGCAGTTCGCGGCCCCGCTGATCATGAGGCAGCCGCGCGGGTGGGCCTCGTCCGCGTACTCGATCGCCGCCTCCCGCAGCAGGCGGGCCACGGCGGCAGCGGCGGTCGGCTCCTCCGCGAGCGCGCGTTCGCCGAAGGCCCCGTAACGGGCGGCATAGACGTCCACGACCTCCGCGAACAGGGCCCGCTTGTCGCCGAACGCGGCGTAGAGGCTGGGCGCGCCGATCCCCATCACCCGGGTCAGGTCCGCGACGGACGTGGCCTCGTAGCCGTGCTCCCAGAAGGCGCGCACCGCCTGGTCGAGGGCGGCCTCTCGGTCGAAGGCGCGGGGGCGGCCGCGGGGCCGGGTGGAAACCATGCCGACATTCTATAGCGACCGCTAGACAATGTGGTACGGTCCCGTCGCAGTCATTCTGTAGCGATCGATAGAGAAATCGGGTGCGGGCCATGACGAACACGGGTACGGCGGCGGGCACGGGCGCGGATACGGCCGTGCGCTCCGGCACGGCCACGGCGGCGGGCCCCGGACCGCTCACCGGCAGAACCGCCCTGGTCACCGGCGGCAGCCGCGGCATCGGCCGCGGCATAGCCCTGCGGCTGGCCCGCGACGGCGCCAGGGTGGGCGTGCACTACGGCACGAACAAAGCCGCCGCCGACGCCACGGTCGCCGCGATCCAGGCGGCCGGCGGCGCCGCCTTCCCGCTCGGCGCGGACCTGGCCGACCCCGACGCCCCGGAAGCGCTGTGGGCGGCCTTCGACCGGGCCGCGGACGGGCTGGACATCCTCGTCAACAACGCCGGCATCGGCGTGGCGAGCCCCTTCGCCGACATCGACCGGGCCGAGTTCGACCGGGTCTTCGCGGTCAACACCCGCGCCCCCTTCTTCCTCACCCGCGGCGCGCTGTCCCGGCTGCGCGACGGCGGCCGCATCGTCAACGTCTCCACCGGCCTGACCCACAACGCGGTGATGCCCGAACTGATGGCCTACACCATGTCCAAGGCCGCGCTCGACGTCTTCACCCGGGACCTGTCCAAGGAACTCGGGCCGCGCGGCATCACCGTCAACGCGATCGCGCCCGGGATCATCGACACCGACAACACCGCACCGGTCATCCGTACCTCCGACGCCGCCTGGGAACAGGCCGCCGCCTACTCCGTCTTCAAGCGGGTCGGCGCCCCCGAGGACGTCGCCGACGCCGTCGCGTTCCTCGCCTCCGACGCCGCCCGCTGGATCACCGGGCACTGGCTCGACGCGACCGGCGGCTCCCTGCTCTGACCGGCGGAACGCGCCTGCACCCGGCGCGCGTCCACCACCAGGCGCACGTCCACCGGGGACCGCCCCGCTACCGGGTCTCGGTCACCTTCGCCAACGCCCGTGGCGCGTCCGGGTCCTGGCCACGCGCGACCGCCACCTCGTAGGCGAGCCGCTGCAACGGGATGATCTCCAGCACGGGTTGGAGCGCTTCCGGCAGCCTCCCGGTGGGCAGCCCGAAGCCGCCCGTGGCCGCCTTGACCTGGACCCGGGGGCCGATCACCACGAGGTCCGCGCCCCGCCCGCGCAGCCGGTCCAGCACGGGCTGCAGCGCCTCGCCGCCCCGGCCCTCGGTGACGATCGCGATGACCGGGGAGATGTTGTCGACCATCGCCAGCGGGCCGTGCAGCAGGTCGGCGCCGGAGTAGGCGAGCGCGGGGATGTAGCTGGTCTCCATCAGCTTCAGCGCGGCCTCCTTCGCGGTCGGGTAGCCGTATCCGCGCGAGGTGATCACCATCCGCTCGGCGAAGCGGTACCGCCCGGCCAGCGCGCGCACCTCGGCGGAGCGGTCCAGCACCTCCTGCACGAGGTCGGGCAGCACGGCGGCGGCCGCCCCGTCGTCGTCGCGCAGGCCCATGACGAACAGGTAGAGCACCAGGAGTTCCGCGGTGTACGTCTTCGTCGCGGGCAGCGCCTTCTCCGGCCCGGCCAGTATGTCGAGGTGGAACTCCGCGACCTCCGCCAGCGGCGAGTCCGGGTTGTTGGTGACCGCGAGGGTGATCGCGCCGGCCCGGCGGGCGGCCCGCGTGGTGGCGACCAGGTCGGGCGAGCCGCCGGACTGGCTGACGCTGACCAGCAGCACGTCCTCCAGGTGCGGGGTGGCCCCGTACGCGGTGACGGTGGACATCGAGGTCAACCCGCAGGGCAGGCCCAGTTCCACCTCGAACAGGTACTTCGCGTACAGCGCCGCGTGGTCGGAGGTGCCGCGGGCGCTGAGCAGCACGAACCGGGGCCGCCGGGCCGCGATCCGCTGGGCGGTCCGGCGCACCTGGGGCGCGGCCTCGGCCAGGACCCGGCGCAGCACCTCCGGCTGCTCGGCGATCTCGCCGAACATGATCCAGCCCGGCTCACCCGCGCGCGGGGCCGGGGACGACGCAGAAGCCGACATCCCCACCGCCTCCATCCCACCCGTCCGACCTCCACCAGTCGAACACAGGACGCCCCCCGCCGCACCACCGGAGTGGCCCAATCTGATAGATTGGTCTATACCACATGTATCCTTCTTGAGAACGGCAGGCCCAGCGTGGAAGTTGTCATCGTGCCGGACGCCGCCGCAGGCGGCGAAATCATCGCGGAGGCCATGGCCGCCCTGCTGCGCCGCAAGCCCGACGCACTGCTCGGCGTGGCGACCGGTTCCACCCCGCTGCCGGTCTACCAGGCACTCGCCGCCAAGGTGCGCTCCGGCGCCGTGGACGCCGCCAGGGCCCGGGTCTGCCAGCTCGACGAGTACGTGGGCCTGCCGGCCGGCCACCCGGAGTCGTACCGCTCGGTGGTGCTGCGGGAGGTGGTGGACCCGCTCGGCCTGTCGCCGAAGTCGTTCATGGGTCCCGACGGCGCCGCCACCGACGTACGGGCGGCCTGCGCGGCGTACGACGCGGCGCTCGCGGCGGCCGGCGGGGTCGACCTCCAGCTGCTCGGCATCGGCACCGACGGGCACATAGGGTTCAACGAGCCCTGCTCCTCGCTCGCCTCCCGCACCCGGATCAAGACCCTCACCGAGCAGACCCGGGTGGACAACGCCCGCTTCTTCGACGGCGACATCGCGCAGGTGCCGCAGCATGTGATCACCCAGGGCATCGGCACCATCCTGGAGGCGCGGCACCTGGTGCTGCTGGCCACCGGCGAGGGCAAGGCCGAGGCCGTCGCGCAGACCGTGGAGGGCCCGGTCGCCGCCGTGGTGCCCGCCTCCGCGCTGCAGTTGCACCCGCACGCGACGGTGGTGGTCGACGAGGCCGCCGCGTCCAAGCTGAAGCTGGCGCCGTACTTCCGCGCCACCTTCGCCGCGAAGCCGGACTGGCAGGGGCTGTAGCCGGCGGCGCCCCCGCACCCGGCCCGGCCGCCACGGGCCGTCCGTGACGACCAGACGCCGCGGGCTCCTTCCCGGAGCCCGCGGCGTCTGCCGTATCCGGCGCCTTCCCGGCCGCCGCCTGCCCGCGCTACGCCTCGCGGCCGACGATCGCCTCCGCCGCGGCCTCGCCGCAGACCCGGGCGGCGCCGTGCGTGGCGATGTGCAGCGAGCCGACCGGCGGGGCCTGGGGCACGCCCATCTCCACCACGATCGTGTCCGGGCGGGCGGCCAGCAGCCCGTCCAGCGCCCGCGCCATCCACGCGTGCCGGTGCGCGTCGCGGACCACGGCCACCACCCTGCGGTCGCCGGCCGCGGCGAGCAGTTCGGTGACGTCGTCGGTGCGGTAGGTGCCGGTGCGGGTACCGGGCAGCAGCCGCTCCAGTTCCGCGGCGACTCCCCACGGGGTCACGTCGCCTACCGCGATGTTCGCCATCGGGGTGAACGCCGCCACGTAGGGCGGGTTGTCCAGCGGGGTGAAGCCCTCGGCGCGGGTGATCCGCAGCGCCCGGCGGGCCGCCTCCAGGCCGATGTCGGAGTCGGGTGCGCTCCCCTCCGCCGCACCCGACCGCTGTGCGACCGCCCAGGCGGCCAATTCCCTCACCCGGCGCGCCGCGTCGGCCAGCCGCTCGGCCGGCAGCGAGCCGTCCCGTACCGCCGCCACGATCGCGTCGCGCAGGTCCAGCGCGGTCTGCTCGTCGCACAGCCCGCCGCCCACGCAGATCGCGTCGCACCCCGCGGCCAGCGCCATCACGGTGCCGCGCTCGATCCCGTACGTGGCCGCTATCGCCTGCATCTCGATGCCGTCGGTGACCACCAGCCCGTCGTAGCCGAGGCCGCCCTCCTCGCGGGGGGCGCGCAGCAGGCCGCCCAGGACGGCCGGGCTGAGCGTGCCGGGCAGGTCCGGGTCGAGCGCGGGCACCAGGATGTGCGCGCTCATCACGACCTTGGCGCCGGCCGCGATCGCCGCCCGGAAGGGCACCAGTTCGCGGGCCCGCAGGGTGTCGAGGTCCACGTCGATCCGCGGCATCGCGTGGTGCGAGTCCACCGCGGTGTCGCCGTGGCCGGGGAAGTGCTTGACCGAGGCGGCGACGCCCGCGGACTGCAGGCCCTCCACGTAGGCCGCGGTGTTGCGGGCCACCAGTTCGGGGTCGGCGCCGAAGGAGCGCACCCCGATCACCGGGTTGCCCGGGTCGGAGTTGACGTCGGCGGACGGCGCCCAGTTGAAGTTCACGCCGCAGGCGGCCAGCCGGCGGCCGAGTTCGGCGGCGACCGCGCGGGTCAGCTTCAGGTCGTCGACCGCGCCGAGCGCGAGGTTGCCGGGGAACGACGAACCGCCGCGCGCCTCCAGCCGGGTGACGTCGCCGCCCTCCTCGTCGGCGGCGACCAGTACGTCGGGGCGCGCCTCCCGCAACTGCGCGGTGAGCGCTGCCACCTGCTCCGGTGACTCGACATTGCGGGCGAACAGGCCGACCGAGCCGAGCCCTTCGCCGAGCAGCCGCAGCACCCACGCGGGCGCGGTGGTGCCGGCGAAGCCGGGCTGGAGGACGGCGAGCGCGTCCGCGGTGACGGTGTCCTGGTGCGGGCCGGTGGCGCCGCCGAGGTGGTCGGTGTGGGCGATGGGACTCATCCCTTCACCGCCCCGGCGGTCATGCCGGCGACGGCTCTGCGCTGGAGGACCAGGAAGACGATCACCACGGGGATGGTGAACAGGCTGGACGCGGCCATCGTAGCGCCCCAGTCGTCACCGAAGTTGGTCTGGAACTGGGTGATCCACAGCGGCAGGGTCTGCCCGCTCTCCTTGTTGAGGATGAGCACCAGGGGGAACTCGTTCCACGCGGTGATGAAGCCGAACAGCGAGGTGGACATCAACCCCGGCGCCAGCAGCGGCAGTACCACCCGGACGAACGCCTGGAACCGGGTGCAGCCGTCCATCAGGGCGGACTCCTCCAGTTCCTTGGGCACCGCGGCGATGAACCCGCGCAGCGTCCAGATGGAGAACGGCAGCACCATCATCATGTAGAAGAAGGTCAGCGGCACCAGGCTGTTGAGCATGTCCTGGTCGCGGACGATCAGGTAGACGGAGATCGTCATGACCTCCCACGGTGCCATCTGGGCCATCATCACGATCAGGATGAACGCCTTGCGGCCGCGGAAGCGCATCCGCGCCACCGCGAACGCCGCCGCGGTCGCCACCACCAGCGACAGCAGCACCGAACCGAGGGTGACGGTGAGGCTGTTGCGCACCAGCGTCCAGAAGCCCGCCGCGTGCACGGCCTTGTCGAAGTGCGACATGGTGCCGTGGACGGGCACGAAGACCGGGGTGGTGGAGATGATGTCGAGGTCCGGCTTGAAGGCCGTCGTCAGCATCCAGTAGACGGGGAAGACGAAGAAGACGAAGAGGATGACCGCGACGACGTTGGGCCACAGCCGTCCGAACGTGGAGCGCCTCACAGCTCGTCCTCCTGCTTCAACATGATCCGGAAGTAGTAGGACATCAGCACCAGCAGGATGAGGATGGTCAGCACGGAGATCGCCGCGCCCGTGCCGTAGTGCTGGTTGCCGACGCCCTCGACGTAGGCGTAGACCGGCAGCGTCTCGGTCAGGCCCTCGGGGCCGCCGGCGTTGAGCGCGTAGACCTGGGTGAACGCCTTGAACACCCAGATGACCTCAAGGAACGCGGTGCTCAGGAAGAACGGCTTGAGCATCGGGAAGAGCACCGAGGTGAAGGAGCGCCAGGCGCCCGCGCCGTCCATCCGGGCGGCCTCGAAGATCTCCCCGGAGATGGTGGTCAGACCCGCGTAGAGGTTGAGCGCGACGAACGGGATCGACTGCCAGACCACCATCAGGGTGATGACCGCGAAGGTGGAAAACTGGTGGCCGAACCAGTTGTAGCCCTGCATCGAGTGCCAGCCGAGCTTGTTCAGGGACCAGTTGACCACGCCGTAGCGGGTGTCGAAGAGCCACTGGTAGACGGTGGTGCCGGCCACGATCGGCATCGCCCAGGCGAGCACCATCCCGATCGACAGCAGCAGCCGCATCCGCTTGCCGAGCCGGTACAGCAGCAGCCCCACCAGGGTGCCGGCGATCATGATCAGCACGACGTTGGCGAGGGTGAAGAAGACCGAGCGCTCGGTGGTGTGCCAGAAGTCGGCGCTGGTCAGCTGGGCCTTGTAGTTGCCGAACCCGGTCCACTGGGTGGTGTGCTGGATCAGCTGGAAGGCGTTGAGGGTCTGGAACGAGATGATCACGTTCCGCACCAGCGGGTAGCCCAGCAGCAGCACGGTGGCCGCCAGCGCGGGCAGGATCAGCAGGTACGGCACCGAGCGGCCGGCGACCGCGCCGCCGACGGACCGCGCCTTGCGGGGGGCGGCCGGCGGCTGTCCCGCGGTGCGCGCGCCGGAGGGCCCGGGTATGGCCGCTCCCTCGTCGGGGCCCCGTACTTGCGTCCCTTTGTACTGCGCGGCCATGCTTCCCTCTTCCTCGTACCGTCCGCTGCAAGGCGCTGTGCCGGGCCCGGGCGCCCGCCGCTCAGGACGGCGGGCGCCGGGACCCGGACCGGGTGACTACTGCTGGCTGAGCCGCTTGTCGATCTCGGTGTCCGCCTTCTTGGCGGCCGCGCTCGGGGACTGGCCCTGGAGCACGCCGGTCATGAAGAGGGTGGTGATCGGGTTGGGCGCGTTCTCGACGTTGCCCCACGCCGGGATGAGCGGGGTGGTACCGCCGTTGGCCGCGGCGGCCGCGGAGACGGTGCCGAACTCGTTGCCGGTCAGGTTGGAGTCGAGGCTCGCCTTGTTCGGGACGACGCCGCCCTCCTTGGCCAGCTCGCCCTCGAACTGGTCGGACATCGCCATCTTCAGGAAGTTCTGGGCCAGCTCGGGGTTCTTGCTCGCCTGGGAGATCGCCAGGTTGGAGCCACCGACGAAGACGCTGGCGGTCTTGTCCGCCGTCTTGCCCGGGAAGGCGAAGAAGCCGACCTGGTCCTTCAGCGCCGGGTTCTTGGTGATGGCGCCGGCCGCCTCCCAGCCCAGGCCGAGGAACGCGCCGACGTCGCCCTTGGCGAACACGTCGGACTGCTGCGGGGTGGCCTCGTCCTTGTCCTTCGGCGCGGTGCCGTAGGAGTTCACCTTCTTGTACAGGTTGATCGCCGCGGCGGCCTGCGGGGTGTCCAGGTTGCCGGTGTACTTGTCGCCGTCCTTCTTGACCAGGTCGGCGCCGGCGTCCAGCAGGAAGCCGTCGAAGCCGTACCAGTCCTGGCCGGGCAGGTAGAAGGCGTCCTTGGTGCCCTTGGCCTTGATCTTGTCCAGGTCGGAGAAGAGCTCGTCCTGGGTCTTCGGCGGCGTGGTGATGCCGGCGTGGGACCAGATCTTCTTGTTGTAGACGACGACCCGGCTGGCGAAGTACCACGGGGCGGCGAACTGCTTGCCGTTGTAGACCGCGGAGCCGTTGAGCGCCGGCACCCAGTCGCTGCCGCCGATGTCGGCCTTGACGCTGGTGAGGTCCTTGAGGCCGCCGGTCGCCGCGTAGTACGGGGTCTGGGTGTTGCCGACCTCGATGACGTCCGGCGGGGTGCTCTCCGACAGCGCGGTGGTGAGCTTCTGCTGGATGCCGTCCCACTGCTGGACGGTGATCTTCAGCTTCGCGCCGGGGTACTGCTTCTCGAACGCGGCGGTGATGTCCTTGGTCCACCCGGGCGGGTTGGAGCCGCTCATCAGCCACACGTTGAGCGTCTTGCCCTTGAAATCGGCCGGCCCGGCCGAACTCCCCTTGGCCGAATCGGACTTGTCACTGCTGCCGCCACAGGCCGCGACTCCGGTCAGCACTGCCGCGACACCGATCGCAGCGATGAGCTTGCGCCTCATGCCACCCTCCTCAAGGATGCCCGAAACTCCCCCCACCGCCCGAAATGTCGGCTGCCGCACGCGCATTGCAGCCGCGTCCTGCTCGTGGGTCTGGGATTGGTCGTTAATGGTTTAGACCAGTACCCGGAGCTTGGCCTAGACCTTTAGGGGTGTCAAGGGTGTATAAGAACACCCGTCGGACCTGTTATCGGACCGACACCTGAAGGGCATCAGCCACCCACCGCCTCCCTCCGGCAGGGGAGCCCGTGCCACCATGTGACCGCGATCAACGGAGGAGCCGGTGACGGCAGTACGACGGCAGTCGGGAGTACACGGCATGGACAGCGACACGGGCAGCAGCGGGGAGCCCACGGGGAACGGCACCGCCGGCCGCACCGCCCGCGTGCCGAAGTACTACCGGCTCAAGCGCCATCTCCTGGACATCACCCAGACCATGCCGCCCGGCACCCCGGTGCCCCCGGAGCGCACCCTGGCCACCGAGTTCGACACCTCCCGCACCACCGTGCGGCAGGCGCTGCAGGAGCTGGTGGTCGAGGGCCGGCTGGAGCGCATCCAGGGCAAGGGCACCTTCGTGGCGAAGCCGAAGGTCTCCCAGGCACTGCAACTCACCTCCTACACCGAGGACATGCGCGCGCAGGGCCTGGAGCCCACCTCGCAACTGCTGGACATCGGCTACATCACCGCCGACGACCGGCTGGCCGGGCTGCTGGACATGAAGGCCGGCGGCCGGGTGCTGCGGATCGAGCGGCTGCGGCTGGCCAACAGCGAGCCGATGGCGATCGAGACCACCCACCTGTCCGCGAAGCGCTTCCCCGCGCTGCGCCGCAGCCTGGCGAAGTACACCTCGCTCTACACCGCGCTCGCCGAGGTCTACGACGTGCGGCTGGCCGAGGCCGAGGAGACCATCGAGACCTCGCTGGCCACCCCGCGCGAGGCCGGGCTGCTGAGCACCGACGTCGGGCTGCCGATGCTGATGCTCTCCCGGCACTCCGTGGACACCACGGGGGAACCGGTGGAGTGGGTGCGGTCGGTCTACCGCGGCGACCGGTACAAGTTCGTCGCGCGGCTCAACCGCCCGACGGACTGAGCCCCACCGATCCGAATGCTGTCGTACGAAGGCCCGCCGGACCCGCCGGCGGGCCGCTTCGGCGTTCCCTCGTACGGCTGATATCCGCACAGGTAGTGACGCCTGTCACTCCCCTCCCCTAGATTCCTGCGCACCACATTGATCGCTCTAGGGGACGGGAGCACCAGCTGTGCCGACCGCGCCGACACAAGTACCCCCACCGCGCCGACCGGCGGACGGACCACGACCGGCGGTCACGCCCGCGCGGGTCGTCGCCGGAATCTGCCTGATCATTCCGCTCGTCAGCACGCTCTGGGTCAGCTCCTATTCGCGGCTGACCCCGACCTTCATCGGCATCCCGTTCTTCTACTGGTACCAGCTCGCCTGGGTGCCGGCCTCGGCGGTGCTCACCTACTCCGCCTACGTGCTGGTCCGGCGTGACGCGCGCAGCCGCAAGGGAGGTGCGGCCAAGTGAAGAACCACGTCGACGGGGTCGCGCTCGCCATCCTCATCTTCTTCTTCGTCGCCGTCACGGCGATGGGCTTCATGGCCGCGCGCTGGCGGCGCGCGGACAACGCGCTGCACCTGGACGAATGGGGGCTGGGCGGCCGCAGTTTCGGCACCTGGGTGACCTGGTTCCTGCTCGGCGGCGACCTCTACACCGCGTACACCTTCATCGCCGTGCCGGCCGCGATCTACGGCGCCGGAGCGTCGGGCTTCTTCGCCGTGCCCTACACGATCATCGCCTACCCGCTGGTCTTCCTCTTCCTGCCGCGGCTGTGGTCGGTCTCGCGCAAGCACGGCTACGTGACCTCCTCGGACTTCATCCGCGGCCGGTTCGGCTCCAAGAGCCTGTCGGTGGCCGTCGCGCTCACCGGCATCGTGGCCACCATGCCGTACATCGCGCTCCAACTCGTCGGCATCCAGGCGGTGCTGGACGTGGTCGGGGTCGGCGGCAGCGACTCGACCAACTGGTTCGTCAAGGACCTGCCGCTGCTGATCGCCTTCGGTGTGCTCGCCGCGTACACCTACTCCTCCGGGCTGCGGGCACCCGCGCTGATCGCGTTCGTCAAGGACGCGCTGATCTACATCGTGATCGCGGTGGCGATCATCTACATCCCGTACAAGCTCGGCGGGTTCGGCGACATCTTCCACAAGGCGGGCGCCGCGTACGCGGTGAAGAACCCCGCCACCGGCAAGCCGCACGGCTCGCTGACCGTCGCACCGCAGGCCCAATGGGCTTACGCCACGCTCGCGTTGGGCTCCGCGATGGCGCTGTTCCTCTACCCGCACTCGGTGACCGCGGTGCTCTCCGGCAAGAGCCGCACCGTCATCCAGCGCAACACCGCGATCCTGCCGCTGTACTCGCTGATGCTCGGGCTGCTGGCGATGCTCGGCTTCATGGCGGTCGCCGACGGCGTCGGCAAGAACGTCAAGGGCTACAACGCCCAACTCGCCATCCCCCAGCTCTTCGAGAACGTCTTCCCGAGCTGGTTCGCCGGGGTCGCCTTCGCCGCGATCGCGATCGGCGCGCTGGTACCCGCCGCGATCATGTCCATCGCCGCCGCGAACCTCTTCACCCGCAACATCTACAAGGACCTGATCCGCCCGAACGCCACGCCCACGGAGGAGACCCGCGTCTCCAAGCTCGCCTCGCTGGTGGTGAAGGTCGGCGCGCTCGTCTTCGTGCTGTCGATGGACAAGACCGTGGCGATCAACTTCCAACTGCTGGGCGGGATCTGGATTCTGCAGACGGTGCCCGCGATCGTCGGCGGGCTGTTCACCCGCTGGTTCCACCGCTGGGCGCTGCTGGCCGGCTGGGCCGCGGGCATGGCCTACGGCACCTGGAAGGCGTACGACCAGTCCAGCCCGAGCCAGTCGCACTTCGGCGGGAACTCCGACACGATTCCGTGGATCGGCAAGATCGGGTACATCGGGCTCACCGCGTTCGTGCTCAACGTGGTCATCGCGGTGGTGCTCACGCTGGTGTTGCGGGCGGTGAAGGCGCCCGCGGGCACCGATGAGACGGTCCTGTCGGACTACACCGCCGAACCGGGCGAGCCCGACGACCCGGGGGTGCCCCTGACCCCCGAGCCCGCCCCGTCCGCATAGTCACGGTCCCCCTGTGCGGCTCCTTCCGCGGAAGGAGCCGCACAGACACAGGGGCGCGGGGAACTCCCCCGGAGGGGGCACCCCCAGCGACCAGCCCACCACCGGCGGACGGTCCGGCGACTCACGCCAAGGGGCTCGGCGTGCGGAAGGTACGGCGATACGCCTGCGGCGTCGTCCCGGTCCACCGGACAAAGTGGTGCCGCATGGTGGCCGCGTTGCCGAACCCCGCCCGGACCGCGACGGAGTCGACCGTCGCGTCGGTCCCCTCCAGCAACTCCCGCGCGAGCAGGACACGTTGCCCCAGCAACCAGCGGTACGGCGTGGTCCCGGTCTCCTGCTGGAAGCGCCTCGCGAAGGTCCGCGGTGACATGTGGGCGCGCAGCGCCAGTTCCTCGACGGTCACCTCGCGGTCGAGGTGCCGCTCCATCCAGGAGAGCACCCCGGTGACGGTGTCGCTCTGCGCCCGGGGCAGCGGCCGGTCCACGTACTGCGCCTGGCCGCCCTCGCGGTGCGGGGGGACCACCATGCGCCGGGCGATACCGTTCGCGACCGCGCTGCCCTGCTCCTTGCGGACGAGGTGCAGGCACGCGTCGATGCCCGCCGCCGTGCCGGCCGAGGTGACCACGCCGGCGTCGTCGACGTAGAGCATGTCGGCCTCGACCTCGGCCTTCGGGTGGCGCCGCGCGAGCCGTTCCGCGTGCCGCCAGTGCGCCGCGCACCGCCTCCCGTCGAGCAGCCCGGCCGCGCCGAGCACGAACACCCCCGAGCACACGCTCAGCACGGTCGCGCCGCGCTCGACCGCGCGGTTCAACGCGTCGAGCATCGGCTGCGGGAAAGTGCGGCTGTTGTACGAGTCGCCGGCCGGCACCGCGATCAGGTCGGCCTCGTCCAGCCGGTCCAGGCCCTCCGCCACCACCAGTTCGAACCCGGCGTGCGTCCCCACCCGCGGCCCCTCCGCCGAGACCACCGAGAAGTCGTAGACCGGCAACCCCTCTTCGCTGCGGTCCAGCCCGAAGACCTCGCAGACCACGCCGAGTTCAAAGGGGTGAACCCCGTCCATGACCACGGTCGCCACGTTGCGCAACATGTCGTCCAGCCTGCCACGTGGCAGCATGTTGCGGTAGTACGGCAGTGCTGCCACTGTTCGACCGTAAGCGGCGCGAGCACGATTGACCCATGACCGTACTCCTGGACATCGCCGCTCTCCTCGGCCTTCTGCTGGCCCTCACCTTCGTCCCCGTCCTCGGTCTGCGCCACGAGGCGAAGATCACTCGCGAACTGCGGGAGGCGGACCGCAAGCGCGCCGAACTCTGAGACCTCTCCCGCGCCCGCCCGACCGGGGCCCGCCCAGGCCCTTCCGCGGCCCCGCCAGACGGCGGGGCCGCGGCCGCATGCGGCCCGACAACGCGCTCAGGCCACCATGAGATTGACAGCGCGACACAACATGTGGGGGTGCCTGCGGTGGGCGCCACTACATGTATGCTCAACCCCGTTGCCGCAGGGGAAGCCGGTGAAAATCCGGCGCTGCCCCGCAACGGTGAACGGTCGCGCGCCCAGCGCCCCGTACAGCCCGATCGCCTGCCGGCCGACACACTCCCGCGTGCCTTGTGCGCGGGGGTGCCTCCCGAGCCGCCGGGCTCAAGGGGAGGGAACCGTCCGGGCCTCGTGGACTGGGTCGACGGGCGCACGGCGGCGTGCCAGAAAACGGCCCCGCCATGCCTCTCGTCGCTCTCCGCGCGGCCGCCGCCGCGTATGAGGGAGAGCACCACCGTGACCACCGCGCCCACCGCCCCCGTGCCCACCGCCGCCACCTCCTCGGCGGCCCCCGCCACCGCTCCCCCCGGCCGGCCGCGGGTGCCGGAGCCCGCGGACGGCGCCGGCGCCGAACTCCTTCGCATGCTGGTCGAATTGACCGCCGACCTGCCCGACGCCGACCCGGGCCGGGTCACCGCCGCCGCCCTGCGCGGCCGCAGCACCGGCGCCGACCGCGCCGAACTGCGCACCCTCGCCATCGACGCCGCCGCCGGTCTGATCTCCGACGACCCGGTGTACTCCCGGCTCGCCGCCCGCCTGCTGAGCGCGGCGATCACCGAGGAGGCGGCCGGCCAGGGCGCGGTCTCCTTCACCACCTCCATCGCGGTCGGCCACCGCGAGGGCCTGGTCGGCGACCGCACCGCCGCCTTCGTCGCCGCCCACGCGGCCCGGCTGGACGCGCTGATCGACCAGGCGCTCGCCGACCGCGCCGACGACCGCTTCGGCTACTTCGGCCTGCGCACCCTGCACAGCCGCTACCTGCTGCGGCACCCGATCACCCGCCAGGTGATCGAGACCCCGCAGCACTTCATGCTGCGGGTCGCCGCGGGCCTCGCCGAGGACGACGGCGTCATCGCGCCCGGCGGCCCGGCCGAGGTCGGTGGCCCGGCCACGGCAGGCGGCGCGCCCGAGGTGGGCGGCGGCCGCGCGCTGGAGGAAGTCGCCGACCTGTACCGGCTGATGAGCGCGCTGGACTACCTGCCCAGCTCCCCCACCCTCTTCAACTCCGGCACCCGCCACCCGCAGATGTCCTCCTGCTACCTGCTGGACTCCCCGCTCGACCAGCTGGACTCGATCTACGGCCGCTACCACGAGGTGGCCCGCCTGTCGAAGCACGCCGGCGGCATCGGCATCCCCTACTCCCGGGTGCGCGCCCGCGGTTCGCTGATCCGCGGCACCAACGGGCACTCCAACGGCATCGTGCCGTTCCTGAAGACCCTCGACGCCTCGGTGGCCGCGGTGAACCAGGGCGGCCGCCGCAAGGGAGCCGCCGCGGTCTACCTGGAGACCTGGCACGCCGACATCGAGGAGTTCCTCGAACTGCGGGACAACACCGGCGAGGACGCCCGCCGCACCCACAACCTCAACCTCGCGCACTGGGTCCCGGACGAGTTCATGCGCCGGGTCGACGCCGACGCGGACTGGTCGCTCTTCTCCCCCGTCGACGTCCCCGAACTGGTCGACCTGTGGGGCGCCGACTTCGACGCCGCCTACCGCCGCGCCGAGGCCGCCGGCCTGGCCCGCCGCACCCTCCCGGCCCGCGAGCTGTACGGGCGGATGATGCGCACCCTCGCGCAGACCGGCAACGGCTGGATGACGTTCAAGGACGCCGCCAACCGCACCGCGAACCAGACCGCCCGCCCCGGGCGGACCGTGCACTCCTCGAACCTGTGCACGGAGATCCTGGAGGTCTCGGACGACTCCGAGACGGCCGTGTGCAACCTGGGTTCGGTGAACCTGGGCGCGTTCGTGATCGCACCGCGGGACGGTACGGCGGGCGGCGCGGACGGCATCGACGACGCGATCGACTGGGAGCGGCTGGACCGTACCGTGCACACCGCGGTCACCTTCCTGGACCGGGTGGTCGACATCAACTACTACCCGACCGAGCAGGCCGGGCGCTCCAACTCCCGCTGGCGGCCGGTGGGTCTGGGCATCATGGGGCTGCAGGACGTCTTCTTCCGGCTCCGGCTGCCCTTCGGCTCCGAGGCGGCCCGCGCGCTGTCCACGAAGATCTCCGAGCGGATCATGCTCGCCGCCTACGAGGCGTCCTGCGACCTCGCCGAGCGCAACGGCCCGCTGCCCGCGTGGGACCAGACCCGTACCTCCGACGGCGTGCTGCACCCCGACCACTTCGGCACCGCCCCGCACTGGCCGGAGCGCTGGACCGCGCTGCGCGCCCGTATCGCCACCACTGGCCTGCGCAACTCGCTGCTGCTCGCGATCGCCCCCACCGCGACGATCGCCTCCATCGCCGGCGTCTACGAGTGCATCGAGCCGCAGGTGTCCAACCTCTTCAAGCGCGAGACGCTCTCCGGCGAGTTCCTGCAGGTCAACTCCTACCTGGTGGCCGACCTCAAGCGGCTGGGCCTGTGGGACCCGCGGACCCGGGAGGCGCTGCGGGAGGCCAACGGCTCGGTCCAGGGCTTCGACTGGATTCCGGCGGAGGTGCGGGAGCTGTACCGCACCGCCTGGGAGCTGCCGCAGCGCGCGCTGATCGACCTGGCCGCGGACCGTACGCCGTACCTCGACCAGAGCCAGTCGCTGAACCTGTTCCTGGAGACGCCGACGATCGGGAAGCTCAGCTCGATGTACGCGTACGCGTGGAAGCGGGGGCTGAAGACCACGTACTACCTGCGGTCGCGGCCGGCCACCCGGATCGCCCGCGCGGCTTCTTCCGCGGCTTCCGCGGCTTCCACGGCCCCTTCCGCGGCTTCCGCTTCTTCCGCCGCACCCGCGTCCGTACCCGCGCCCGCCGCCGTACCGGTGATCGCCGACGCCGACGCGATCGCCTGCTCCCTTGAGAACCCCGAGTCCTGCGAGGCATGCCAGTAATGACCACCGACACCACCGCGAACGGGACCACGAGCGGGGCCACGAGCGGAACCGTGGACGGGGCCTCCCCCGTCGTGAAGAACCTGCTCGACCCGGGCTTCGAACTGACCCTGCGTCCGATGCGCTACCCCGACTTCTACGAGCGCTACCGCGACGCCATCAAGAACACCTGGACCGTCGAGGAGGTCGACCTCCACTCCGACGTCACCGACCTCGCCAAGCTCTCCCCGGCCGAACAGCACCTGATCGGACGGCTCGTGGCGTTCTTCGCCACCGGAGACTCCATCGTCTCCAACAACCTCGTGCTCACCCTCTACCGCCACATCAACTCCCCCGAGGCGCGGCTGTACCTGTCCCGCCAGCTCTTCGAGGAAGCCGTCCACGTCCAGTTCTATCTGACCCTGCTGGACACCTACCTGCCCGACCCCGACGACCGCGCCGCCGCGTTCGCCGCCGTCGAGAACATCCCCTCCATCCGTGAGAAGGCGCAGTTCTGCTTCCGCTGGATGGACTCCGTGGAGACCGTCGACCGCCTCGCCAACCGCGACGACCGCCGCCGTTTCCTGCTCAACCTGATCTGCTTCGCGGCCTGCATCGAGGGCCTGTTCTTCTACGGCGCCTTCGCCTACGTCTACTGGTTCCGCTCCCGCGGCCTCCTGCACGGCCTGGCCACCGGCACCAACTGGGTGTTCCGTGACGAGACCATGCACATGTCCTTCGCGTTCGACGTCGTCGACACCGTACGCAAGGAGGAGCCCGAACTCTTCGACGCCCAACTGCGCGACCAGGTCACCGACATGATGCGTGAGGCGGTCGAGGCGGAACTCCTCTTCGCGCACGACCTGTGCGGTGACGGCCTGCCCGGCATGAACACCGCCTCCATGCGCGAGTACCTCCAGTGCGTCGCCGACCAGCGCCTGTCCCGCCTCGGCTTCCCCCCGGTCTACGGCTCGGAGAACCCCTTCTCCTTCATGGAGCTCCAGGGCGTCCAGGAACTCACCAACTTCTTCGAACGCCGCCCCTCCGCCTACCAGGTCGCCGTCGAGGGCACCGTCTCCCTGGACGAGGACTTCTGACCTAGCACCTGCCGTGACGGCCCCGCCCTCCTGGGCGGGGCCGTCGTCCTGGGCGGGGCCGTCGTCCTTTCTCCTCCCATCGCCCGTCCCATCGCCTCCCATCAGCCACCTTGGACACTCTCCGTACCCGTGTTCTAACCTCCTGCGTACGAGACCGAACAATGGCAACCCGGGGGGGCTCGCCATGTCACGGCGCGCAGACGACGGCAGCACGTTCAGCGGAATCGATCCGAAGCAACTGCACACGTTCATCACCACGATCAACAGCCACACCGGCCACGACGGCACCACGAGCGCCCAACCCGTGGTGCGCGACTGGATGAGCCGGGCCACCTACCTCGGACTGGACACCTCCACCCTCGCCGCGGTGACCAGGCACCTGTCGTGGGCGCAGGACCAACTCCCCATGCTGCGGCAGCGGCTCTTCCTGGCCCAGCAGACGGAGCAGCCGTATCCCGACTCGAAGCACATGGTCGAAATCGACGACGGCATGGTGGACACCTCCTCCCCCGCTCAGGTGCGCCGAGACTCCACGCAGGCCGTCAAGCTCGCCAAACTCGCCACATCCGATCCGAGCAAGCTCAGCAACGCACAGTTGGAGCAGCTCGACGACCTCCTGGCACTGCACGAGAACAACCCCGATTTTCTCCGAGCAGTTCGCCACCGGACTCGGCCCGTCCGGCACCCTGAGGTTCTACGCGGCCGTCACCGACCCGCGGCAGTTCGCGACCAACCCGCGCAGCAACGTCGGCTTGTCAGCCGACCAGAAGGAGCGGGAAAAACTCCTGGGCGGCCTGGAGAAGTCGATGGGCACCACCCTGGCCACCGCGACCCGCAACGACGACCCGGCCATGCGGCAGTGGAAGAAGACCGTGATCTCCCTCGGCGGCACGGACGTCGGTGACGGACCGGACCAGCACGTCTACGGCTTCCAGGTGATGAGCGACCTGATGCGCAACGGCACCTACGACACGACGTTCCTCGACAGCTACGGGACGTCCTTGATCGCCTTCGAGAAGGCGAACACCAGCGATGTCACCGGCGGCCTGCAAAAGCAGGTCCTCGAGAAGGACGTCCTTCCCTGGGACCAGCCGGACATGATCTACGACCGGATGCACTACGGCGCCGCCAACGACGGCGGCACGGACCCCATGACGGGTTTCATGGAAGCGCTCGGCCACAACCCCGCGGCCTCCACCACCTTCTTCGAGAACAGCAAGAACTTCGACTACCTCACCGAGACCCGCAACTGGCCCGGTGACTCCACCACCAGCCACTCCGCGAAGACCATCGCCGGTTACAAGTCCCTCGGCCACGCACTGGAGTCGGCGACCATGGGCTCCCCCTATGACGCCAACCCACCCCAACTCCACCGCACCAAGGGCACCGCCAAGGTGATGACCGAAGTCGTCAACCGCTACGGCCAGCAGGCGACCGGCACGGACAAGGTCAAGACGCGTGACAGCGGCGCCGACCTCCTCGCCCGCCAGTCCGGCATCGGCCCGAGCCTCGGCCGCATCACGGCGGCGTACATCGACGACGTGGACTGGGGACTGGACGACGACAACGACCTTTCGGTCTACAGCGGAACGAGCAGCGGCAGGCCGCCGAAGGACCGGGCGCACTTCGACGGAGCCCACCTGGAGACGTTCCTGGGGACTCTCGCCCACGACGACGACGCCTACTCCTCGGTGACCAACGCTCAGCAGGCGTACACCACCTCGGTGCTGAACACCCACCCTCCCACCATCGCCAAGAACGACGAGGTGAAGAGCACCGACAGCCAGAACGCGATCCGCATTGGCGCCCAACTCCAGGGCATCATGGACCGCGGCTGGATCGACGAGTACAAGGCCAAGGGCGACAAGCGGGACGCCGACTTCAACGAGAGCGTCGACAAGCGCTCCGAGCGACAACAGATGGTCGCGGGCCTCATCACCGGCGGCGTCTTCGCCTTCGCCCCCGAACCCGAGTCCGGCATCGGCGCCACGATCGTCCCGCTCGTCACCGACGACGTCCACGACCAGATCGACGACCAGATCAGCAAGAACATCGGCGACTACTCGGACTCCCAGCACCGCAACCTGGCCGATATGCGGCAGGGCACGGCGGCCGGCGTCTACAACGCCGGCGGACAGGGGTCCTGGGTTCCCGCCAAGAACCTCGTCGACAACAGCCCACAGGGATGGAGCCGCGCTCAGGTGAAAGCGTTGAACGACGCGCTGACCCAGGCACAGCAAGTCGGCTACAACACGGGCAGCCTCGACCAGGAGCAGGGCGGCAACCTGCCCGTGACCGGAACATGAGACAGGAGCCGACGATGATCGGTACCCGCACATCCCGCCGCCACAGTGTCCTTGCTGCGGCAGCCCTCGGTGCGCTCGGCGTTTCCCTGCTGTCCGGATGCAGCTCCAAAAAGCCCGCGCCGACCAACTCCTACGGGTCTCCGATCAGCATCCAGAGTGCGTGTGACCGCTCCTTCGACACACAAGGCGCCGCGGCGTTGCGAGAAATCACCGGCAAGAACCAGCTGTACCCCGCGCTCGCCGCCGAGCAGCACACCGCACAGCAAGTGGCGAACGAACTCCGCGCGGATCTGGACGACACCGACAACATGAACGAACACGACCTATGCTTCCTCGGCGTGGTCGGCGGACTGATGACGTCGGGACTGGAAATCCAGTTCCAGTGGTCGTCGCGCAAGCCGAGCGACAAGGACTTGAAGAGCGGAGACGACTTCACCGCATTTGGCATCGCCTACGGCGCCCTATCGTTCGACAACGGAACCTATCTGGATTTCACCTGCTCTCTCCCCGGAGCATTGGCCGGTGAAAGCCGGACCCGGTACGTCGAGGCATACGCAAACACCAGCGGCCTCAGCGCCGTCGGCAGCGCCGAAAAGCGTGAGGCCGGCGTCCGCCTGCTGTACTCCCCCGCGGTGAAGGTCGCCGCCGCGCTGGGCTGCCAGGGCAGCGATCTCCCGCCCACGCTGGGCACCTTGAAACCCCTCCCGATGAAGAAGAAGTGACCGAGAGCGGACGGACGAACTCCATGAGCGACAAGGTCCCCAGCCCCATGTGGCAGGCCCTCAACACCCTCTACACGGTCGTGGAACGCGACCTCGACTCCGTGGCGAACGCCCTGCACGCGGCCGACCAGCAGATGGCCGGCGGCAAGGGCGACGTGTGGGTCGGTGCCGCCGCCGTCACCTGGGCCACCGACCTCTCCGGCAACGCCCGTGGCACCAGCACGAAGACGCGGGCCTTCGCCGCATACGTCAAGAAGGAACGCGACGGCCACCCCAAGGAGGTCACCCAGGCCGAGGCCGACGCGGAACGGCGTCAACTCGCCCTGCCGGCCTGACCGTCGTGGACGCACTACGTGACGACAGCTAACGTAGGGCACCGAACGTTGCAGAATGTGGCCACCGTGAAGGGGGGCCGGCCCGGGGGGGCTCTGCACACACCAACTCCTCGGCGCGGCCACGCCCGTCACTCCCGTCACGTCTGCGCACACTGACCACGGGAGACTGGCAACACAATGGCACCCCGAACCAAGTTCAGCGCGGCCGCGGGCACCCTCACGGCAGCAGCCCTCCTCCTCACGGCGTGCGGCGGCGGCCACGACAAGAAGATCGCGTCGAGCCCGACCCCCAGTGATACGACTGCGTCGCAGACAACGGCCCCACCGACGACGCCGGCGGCGGACCCCAGCGCGCCGACGTTCGACCTTCCAAGCGACGTCAAGATCACGATCGACCCGGACACGACTGGCGACAAGACGAAGGACGCGATCCTCCGCGACCAGGCGTACGGGTTGGAGGCCACCTACGTCGCCGTTACCAAGCCGGACAAGAACTTTCCGCTCTTCACGCACTATTTCATCGAGGACGCCGTTGAGACGTGGAGCGAGTCGATTGACACGATGAAAAAGAACCACCACACGATCACGGGCACGGTCCACTACTACGATCGCAAAGTCACCATCGGCAGCAAGACCGCAGGAGTGACGTTCTGCGAAGACCAGCGCAATCTCTACGACAAGGACACCAGGACCGGAAAGGTCGTCACCACCACGCCATCCGCCAACAGCTACATCTTCCATACCTCCCTGATGCGCAAGGCGAAGGATGGGACGTGGCAGACAGCAACTTACGTCTCTCAGCGGGGGGCCGCCCGATGCCAGCCTTGAGGACTGCTCAACGTGCATTTGCGGCCGTGCTGATCACAAGTTGCGGAACGCTGCTGTCGGCGGTGCCCAGCAGCGCCGATGTGGGAGACCTTCCAGGCGGTGCGTCCGCACCGCCACCCCCCAGTACGCCAAAAGCACCCGGAACAATCCATTCCCAGGTGAAATATGACGTGAGCTACAAAGGCCCCGGGGTGCAGATGACCGCGCCGGCCACGTCCAACTGGTCGCCCCCACCATGCTGGTACGAGCCCGAGTTCACTCCCACTCAATTCTCGGACTACATCAACAGCAACTACCGGTCCGCGGAATCGGCGTGGGGGACGATGGGCGACACCTACGGCGCGGACGACTTCCACAAGGGCGACAAGGGCACCTGGTATCAGTTGATCATCCCTGACGCGACCAAAGCCGACGCATGCGTGAACCTCGACCCGTGGAAGTGGATCGCCCCCGACCAGCCGTCCACGCCGGACATTCCGACCGTCGACCCCAAAACGCTTGCGGGGCTCGCGTTCAACCGGACGATTCTGCCGAAGCCGGATATCACGTTACGACCCATCGCCCAGAACCAACTCGTGAACCTGGATACGGAGATCGCGTTCGACAAGGCGCTGCCGAAGGTGTGGGTGACCGCGAGTCTGGACAATCCGGCCTTCGGTATTCATGTGGCGGCGACCACCACGGCCGTGCCCGTGCGGCTGACGGTGGACGCGGGGACGCAGTACGCGGACCCGCAGAGCTGCACGTACGACCTGAAGGCGTCGGGCGGGAAGTACAGCGTGAACACCAAGGACGCGGGGTGCAACGTCACCTACGACAAGGCGTCGCCGAACGGCGGTTACCCGTTGAAGGCGAGCGTCGTGTGGGAGGTCACGTGGACCCCGTCCGCCGACCCCGACGGCCCGCCGAGCGCCCCGGGGCTGCCCAACGGCCAGTCCAGCAAGCAGTTCCAGGTCACCGTGCGCGAAGACCAGACCGTCAATCGCTGACGCGAGGAGGACGCGGGAGGGACACGGGGGGCGGGTCAGTCGTTGGGGACCGTCTCGAACTTCGGGGTGGCCTCGGCCATCTGGCGCATGACGTCCTTGCGGTCGCGCTTGGAGAGGCGGTCGATGTAGAGGCGGCCGTAGAGGTGGTCGGTCTCGTGCTGGAGGCAGCGCGCGAAGTAGCCGGTGCCCTGGAGGACGACCGGGTTGCCCTGGAGGTCCTGGCCGCGGACGACGGCGTAGTCGGGGCGGGCGAGTTCCATGTAGGCACCGGGGACGGAAAGGCAGCCCTCGTTGGAGTCGTCGAGGCGGCGCCGGTCCGCGGGGAGTTCGACCAGGACGGGGTTGCAGAGCGCACCGACGTGGCGGACGTCGTCGTCATCGGCGCAGTCGTAGACGAAGACCTTGAGGTCGACGCCGATCTGGTTGGCGGCGAGACCGACCCCCTCGGCGGCGCGCTGCGAGGCGAACATGTCGTCCACGAGGGCGAGCAGGCTGTCGTCGAAGGCGGTGACGTCCTTGCACTCGCGGTGCAGCACCGGGTTGCCGACCACCGTGATCGGACGAACGGTGCCGCGCTCGCGGTGGGCCGACTCGCGGTCCGCCGCGTCGGTCACGTCGTCGACGAAGTCGAGTTGCTGCTCGGTGTGCTGCTGGGACATCTCCGCCGTACGCCTTCCCGGAACCTGTAAGTGATCCTTCCCAGGGTACGGGACCGCGCAAGGGCGCGATGCCGCCGTCGTGATGCTCGGCACACCGCTTCGGCGCACACCGCTTCGAGCGTCAGCACACCTCTTCGAGGTCCCGCCAGTCCCGGGTGTCGGGGCTGTCGGCCACCCACCCTTCGAGCAGCCCGCGGACCAGGCCGGCCGGCGCGGCGATGCCGCACTCCCGCTCGGGCGTCCAGCCCGGCTCCTCCCCGGCGGGGCTGAGGTGGCTGAGGTGACCGGGATGCCCGGGCTCGCCGTGGTCGTGCGGATCACGCGTCGCGGAGGAGCCGTCGTCCGTGGGCATCCGGCTCTCGGAACAGGTGCGGCACAGCAGCCGGACCGAGGACGACCAGTCCTCGGCGGCGTATCCGGCCTCGGCGGCCAGCCGCTCCAGGGCGTCGCGGTCCGCCTGGGTGCCGGCTTCGAGCAGCACCAGCCAGGTCGGCACGGGTGAGGGCGCCCACAGCTCGATCTCGTCGAAGACCGGGTAGACCGAGGAGCCGGAGCCGCGCTCGGTGGCGCGCTCGCCGTGCGGCACGCCGTCGTGGAGGACCACCTCGCCCCACCGGCGGCCGGAGGACGGCAGCGGGATGGAGAGCACCTCGATCCGGGCCGGGTCGAGCCGGCGGCCCCAGACCACCTCGGCCTCGCCCTCCGGGGACAGCCGCACCGCGGCGCTGCCGAGCGGCAGCCGCACGGACTCCTCACCGGTGCGCTCGGCGGTCCCGGCCGGCATCCGCAGCCCGTACGCCTGCCAGGCTCGGCGGGCCAGCGGCCAGTCCTGGAGCGCGGTGGCGGCGATGCCCAGGTTCCACCAGTCGGGGGCGCCGACCGGGCGGTCCAACAGCGCGACCGCGCGCAGCCCGGCGATCCGGGCCTGCGCCCAGTCGTGCCGGAACTTGTGCAGCAGCGCGAGGTTGTACCAGGACTCGGAGAGCCAGGGCTCCAGATCGGCGGCACGGGTGAGCAGCGCGCCGGCGTCCTCGTAGCGACCGTCGTCGATCAGCGTGAACGCCCGGTCGGTGGCCTGGCGCCACGTGGGCGACGGCCGGTGCCGCACTCTTCCGAAGATCTTCAACGTCGTATCCCGCCTGCCCGCTCAGCCGGTCGGCCCGATGCGGCCCGTACCACCCTGTACGACACCAACCTTGCACATTCTGGCCGTTGTCTCAGCCCGAGCCCGCCGCTTGCGGAACGCGGGCCTCACCCGACTCCCTTGCCCTTCGCACCGGCATCCAACCATGCCCAGGTCGGAGGGTGCGCGGGCACCCTGGCCAGCAGGGGTCCCTCGACCGCCGCGGTCGCCCCGCACAGCGCCGGCAGCGGCCGGAGCCGGGCCGGTGCGGCTGGTTCGACCGGTGCGGCCTGTGCTGTTGGTTCGGCCGGCGCACCGGATACGCCGGATACGCCGCGCCCGTCGCGTACGGGCACCGGGTCGGGAACCACGGGCGCCGCCGGCACCGCGGGCACCGCGAACCGCGGCCGCGCCGCCAGCGCACCCGCCAGCGCCTCCACCATCATCGGGTCGAACTGCGTGCCGGCGCACCGCCGCAACTCGGCCATCGCGGGCGCGTGCGGCCGGGCCGAACGGTAGGTGCGGGTGGACGTCATCGCGTCGAACGCGTCGGCCACCGCCACGATCCTGGCCGCCTCCGGAATCCGCCCGCCCGCGAGGCCGTACGGGTACCCGGTGCCGTCGATCCGCTCGTGGTGGTGCAGGACCGCGGGGCGGGCCTCTCCGAGCACGGAGATGCCGCGCAGTACCCCGTCGCCGTCGACCGGGTGGAGTTGGACCACGTGGCGCTCCTCGTCCGTCAGCGGACCGTTTTTGCGCAGCAGCCCGGTGGGCACCGCGAGTTTGCCGATGTCGTGCAGGGTGCCGCCGAGCCGGACCGCCTCCACCCGGGCCGCGGGCGCGCCGAGTTCGCGGGCGATGAGCGCGGCCAGCGTGCCGACCCGCTCGCTGTGGCCCCTGGTGTAGGGGTCCTTGAGTTCCAGGGCCTGCAGCAGGGCCTGTACGGTCGCCTGCTGCGCCTCCTGCCGGACCCGGCGGGCACAGGCGGAACCCCAGCAGACCGCGGGCGGCTGCGAGCGGCGGTGCGCGGGTGACACGGCGACAGCCTCCTGTCCGTACGAAGATGTACGAGACTCAGGAGGATAGGGCCGTAGCGGGCGGCTATGAGGGTTTTGCCGCCATTACGCCGGAAGGGGGGACCACCGCTCACCCGTAGGAGTGATGTACGGCCGAGCGGCTTGACGGCGTCCAGGCGGTCGCGTGGTAGGGCGTAAAGCCCTCAGGAGACCGGGAGTTCGGGCGGTGCCAGCGGGTTCGGGGCGGGTGCGGAGCGGTGCGCGGGCCGGGCTGCCAGACCGGCCCGGCGGTCACGCGGAGGGTGCCTCGGTCGTGGTGATCTCGGCGCTGAGCGCGTCCTGTTCGGGCACGGCCTCGCCGCGCCGGACCAGCTCGATCCGCATCATCACCTTGGAGCGCAGGTCGCTCGGTACGTCGTCGGAGCCGCAGCAGCGCTTCACCAGCTTCTTGACCGCGACTTCCAGGCCGTACTTCTCCAGGCACGGGTGGCACTCGTCGAAGTGCTCCCGGAACTTGGTGCAGGCATCGTCGGACATCTCGTCGTCGAGGTACTCGTAGAGGTGGTCGAGCACCTCGGAGCAGTCCGTCTCATGTGCGTCTCCGCAGCTCATGAATCCGCGCCCTTCTCATCTGCCACGCCCGCGGGGACGAGTCCGCGGTCCCGGGCGTAGTCCTCCAGCAGTTCGCGAAGCTGGCGACGCCCGCGGTGCAGCCGCGACATCACGGTGCCGATGGGAGTACCCATGATGTCCGCGATCTCCTTGTAGGCAAAGCCCTCGACATCGGCGAGGTACACCGCGATGCGGAACTCCTCGGGGATGGTCTGGAGCGCCGTCTTCACGTCGGAGTCCGGCAGATGGTCCAGCGCCTGGGACTCCGCGGAGCGCAGGCCGGTCGACATGTGCGACTCGGCGCGCGCCAGCTGCCAGTCCTCGATCTCCTCCGAGCCGCTGCGCAGCGGCTCGCGCTGCTTCTTGCGGTAGGAGTTGATGAAGCTGTTGGTGAGGATGCGGTACAGCCACGCCTTGAGGTTGGTGCCCTCGCGGAACTGGTGGAAGGACGCGTACGCCTTCGCGTAGGTCTCCTGCACCAGGTCCTCAGCGTCGGCCGGATTGCGGGTCATCCGCAGTGCGGCCGAGTACATCTGGTCGAGGAACTCCAGCGCGTCCCGCTCGAAACGCCGGCTGCGCTGCGCTTCGGTCTCCTGTGCCGCCCCCGTGGCCGTAGGCACGGGTGGCACCCCCGAACCGGACGCACCCGCGGTGCTCGCCGTGCTGTCGTCGGTGCCGGTGACCGGACCCACCTCCTCGATAACGCCGGCGCGCCCAGAAGTGGACCCGCCCGCTTGGGAGGATATTGCACGGGTGGTGGACGTGCTGGTCGTGCCCTTACCTCGGTCCTGCTCCGGCCACCGGGTCCAGTCCAGGTACGGCGCGGCGGCGGCCTGACCGGCGCTGAGCGGCGCGGACTGCGCGCTCACCCGTGCGGCGGCCTCCTCGCGTGACCGGCATGCGGCTGAAACCATGCGGCTGCCTCTCTCACCCTGTGTGGTACCGCCGGCGCGGTCCCTGTCGACACGCACAACAGCGCGCGCGCTGTCGTCATTCCCGGGAAGGAGAACTGCGCCCGCACGGCCTACCACGCCGGGTGGAGAGCGTTCACGCCGGGGCGGCGAACCCCAGCCCGGCGAGCCATTCCGCGACGGTTCCGGTCAGCAGGGCAAGTGCCGCCTCCTGGGTGACCGGCGCCCGCTTGGGCACCACGAAGCCGTGGTCGCCGTAGGGCACCTCCACCGGCCGGTGGTCCGCCGGGAACTCCTCGGGCCGCCCGAACGTGTCCGCGCCGCCCTGCACCCCGAGCAGCGGCAGTACGGCGGCGGCGCCGGCCAGCTCCTCGTAGCGGGACTTCTCCGGCTTGCCCGGCGGGTGCAGCGGGTACGCCAGCGCGAGGACGGCGGCCGCGCCCAGCGGGTGGGCGGTGCGGCAGGCCACCCGGGCCCCCGCGCTGCGCCCGCCGGCCACCACCGGCAGCCCGGGCGCGGCCAGCCGCGGCCACACCGCGGTCCATCCGACGTCCAGGGTCTTGGGCGCCGGTGCGATCTTCTTCCCGGCAACCCTCCAGGGCTGCTCGACCAGCGCGACGTTCACCTCGCGCTCGGGCAGCGCGGCGGCCAGCGCGGCCAGGTCGCGGGCCGTGATGCCGCCGCCCGCGCCGTGCCCGAGGGCCAGCACGCAGCGCGCCCGGCCCTCGGGGCGATGCCAGGTGATCCGGGCCGGGCCCGCTGGGGTGTCGACGAGTTCGGCGTCAGGGGTGTCCACCCGCCAAGCCTGCCAGAGCCCCGGGGCGGCGCGGGGGGAACGGCGCCCACCCGGCCCGGCCCGGAGCGCCGCGGATCGGACCCGGAGCGCCGCGGATCAGAAGAGCATCTCCTCCTCCGGGGCCGGCAGTTCCACCACCAACTCCGGTCCGTTGTTCCGCACGTTGCTGACCGCGGTGCCGACCGGGTGGGCCCGCAGCAGCCCGGCGGGCGGGGCGGACAGCAGGTCCTGGAGCACGTCGGGGTCGGTGGTGCCCGGGTCCAACCAGGCGTTCCAGCGGTCCGGGGTCATCATCAGCGGCATCCGCGGGTGGATGTCGTGGAGCGCGCGCGGACCGGTGCCGTCGTATCCCGCCAGGTCGGTGCCCTCGGCCTCGGTGGTGAGCACGGTGCACGTGGCCCACCAGGCGCGCGGGTGGCCGTCGGGCAGGGTGCCGTCGCGCCAGAACTCGTAGAGCCCGGCCATCGCGAAGACCGAGCCGTCGGCGGGGGTGACGAAGTACGGCTGCTTGCGGGAGCGCTTCTTGCGGCCCTCCTCCTCCAGCTGCCGCTCCTGGACGCCGGTCACCCACTCGAAGTACCCGTCGGCGGGTACCAGGCAGCGGCGGGCGGCGAGCGCGCGGCGGAAGGACGGCTTCTCCGCGGCGGTCTCGGCGCGGGCGTTGATGAGCCGCACCCCGACGTCGGGGGTCTTCGCCCAGGACGGCACCAGGCCCCAGCGCAGCGGCCGTAGCTGTCGTACCGGATCGGGGGAACCGGAGTCCCGCACAGGTCGGTCGAGTATGACGTAGACGTCCTTGGTCGGAGCGACGTTCCAGTCGGGCGCGAGGCTCTCGGTGGGGTCCCACCGCTGGACCTCGAAGAGGTCGACGAGATCTTCGGGTTTCCGGCTCGCCGCATATCGACCGCACATGACTGCCACACTGCCACGACCGCGGGCCCGACTGACAGCCCGGCCGCACGATCCGGCCGGGACCGTCCCGCCGACGACCCGACCGACCGTCCGACCCGACCACCCGACCGGCGACCCGACCCCCAACCCGGCCCGACCGCCCGGCCCTTACCGAACCGGCACCGCCGGGGCCGCGGGAGAAGCGAGAGGAACGAGCACCGCATGAACGTCGCGAGCATCACCGAGATGTGGGACCGGCTGACCGGTACGCAGCCCGACCCCTCGCACTGGCTGGTGGGGGCGACCGCGCTGATCGCGCTCGCCGCCGTGGTGGTGCGCGGCGCCTGGCACGTCACCCGCAACGCGGTGACGATCGCGCACGAGGGCGGCCACGGCCTGATCGCGCTGCTGACCGGCCGCCGGCTGCAGGGCATACGCCTGCACTCCGACACCTCGGGCCTGACCGTCTCCAAGGGCAAGCCGCACGGCCCGGGCATGGTGCTGACCGCCGCCGCCGGGTACACCGCTCCCCCGCTGCTCGGCCTGGCCGGGGCGGGGCTGCTGACCGCCGGGCACATCACCGCGCTGCTGTGGGGGGCGACCGCGCTGCTCCTGGTGATGCTGGTGATGATCCGCAACGCGTACGGGGTGCTGACCGTCGTCGTCACCGGCGCGCTGTTCCTGCTGGTGTCCTGGCTGACCGATGCGCAGGTGCAGGCCGCGTTCGCGTACCTGGTGGTGTGGTTCCTGCTGCTGGGCGGGGCGCGGCCGGTCGCGGAGCTCCAGAACTCCCGGCGCAGGGACCGCAGCGGCTCCTCCGACGCCGACCAGCTCGCCCGGCTGACGCACACCCCGGCAGCCCTGTGGCTGCTGCTGTTCTACGTCGTCGCGCTGTGCTCGCTGTTCGCGGGCGGCCGCTGGCTGCTGATCCGGTAATCAGCCCGGGGTCGTATCCGGGGCCGTACCGGGCGCCGGTGCCCGGATCGGCGGTCCCGGGGCGCGCCTCCTCACCGCGGGGCCGCAAGGCAGAGACCAGGCGGGGCCGAGGGTAGCCGCACCCTGTTTCCAGCGGATTTCGCCGCTTTCGCCGACTTATCTCCCCGTACCCGAGCCACTAGGCTTGCTGCCCATGACCGACAGCACCGCGCAGACCGACCTGTGGCCGGCCCCGACCGCGCCCGCTGCCGTGGACGCGACCGTCCAGGTACCGGGCTCGAAGTCGGTGACCAATCGCGCCCTGGTGCTCGCCGCGCTGTCCGCGGAACCCGGATGGCTGCGCCGCCCGCTGCGCAGCCGCGACACCATGCTGATGGCGGACGCACTGCGGGCCATGGGCGTGCAGATCGACGAAACGGTCAACCCCGACGGCGGCGAGGCGTGGCGGATCATCCCGGCCGGGCTGCACGGCCCGGCCACCGTCGACGTCGGCAACGCCGGCACCGTGATGCGCTTCCTGCCCCCGGTGGCCGCGCTCGTCGACGGCCCGGTCCGCTTCCAGGGCGACGCGCGGTCGTACGAGCGCCCGCTGCACGGCGTCATCGACGCCCTGCGCGCGCTCGGCGCCCGGGTCGACGACGAGGGCCGCGGCTCGCTGCCGCTGACCGTGCACGGCGTCGGTTCGCTGTCCGGCGGCGCGGTGGACGTCGACGCGTCGTCGTCCTCCCAGTTCGTCAGCGCCCTGCTGCTGTCGGGCCCGCGCTTCAACAAGGGCCTGGAGCTGCGGCACACCGGCCACCGGCTGCCGTCGCTTCCACACATCCGGATGACCGTCGACATGCTGCGCAAGGCCGGCGCCAAGGTCGACGCCCCGCAGGACGGCGGCACCGCCAACGTGTGGCGGGTCGCCGCGGGCGCGCTGCTGGGCCGCGACCTGACGGTGGAGCCCGACCTGTCGAACGCGGCGCCGTTCCTGGCCGCGGCCCTGGTCACCGGCGGCCGGGTCACCGTGCCCGGCTGGCCGCGCCTGACCTCGCAGGCCGGCGACGCGCTGCGCGACATCTTCACCCGGATGGGCGGCTCCTGCGAGCTGACCGACCACGGCCTGACCTTCGCCGGCAGCGGCCGGCTGCGCCCGCTCGTCGCCGACCTGAGCGACGTCGGCGAGCTGACTCCGGTGATCGCGGCGGTCGCCGCGCTCGCCGACGGCGACTCGGAGCTGTCCGGCATCGCCCACCTGCGGCTGCACGAGACGGACCGGCTGGCCGCGCTCGCCACCGAGCTCAACGGCCTGGGCGGCGACGTCACCGAGACCGAGGACGGCCTGCTGATCCGCCCCCGCCCGCTGCAGGGCGGGGTGTTCCACACCTACGACGACCACCGCCTGGCCACGGCCGCCGCGGTGCTCGGCCTGGCGGTACCCGGCATCGAGGTGGAGAACATCGCGACGACCGCGAAGACGCTGCCGGACTTCGCGGAACTGTGGGCAGGCATGCTGGCCCGGCCCGGGGCCACATCCGGGCCCGCCGGCACCGGGCCGGGGCGGGGCTGACGGCCGCCATGCGCCGCTACGGCAAGAACCCCGACGAGGACGACATCCGGGTCCGCCCCAACAGCAGGGGCACCCGCCCGCGCACCTCGATCCGCCCCAAGCACGAGGACGCCGCCGAGGGCATGGTGCTCACCGTCGACCGCGGACGGCTCACCGTCCTGGTGGACGACCGCGAGGTCACCGCGATGAAGGCGCGCGAGCTGGGCCGCAAGTCCGCGGTGGTCGGCGACCGGGTGGCCGTGGTGGGCGACCTGTCGGGCGTCAAGGACACCCTGGCCCGGATAGTGCGGGTGGAGAAGCGCACCTCGGTACTGCGCCGCACCGCCGACGACACCGACCCGTACGAACGGGTGGTGGTCGCCAACGCCGACCAGCTCGCCATCGTCACCGCGCTCGCCGACCCCGAGCCGCGCCCCCGGATGATCGACCGCTGCCTGGTCGCGGCCTACGACGCGGGGCTCACCCCGCTGCTGGTGCTCACCAAGTCCGACCTCGCGCCGGCCGAGCCGCTGCTGGAGACGTACGGCGCGCTCGACGTGCCGTACGTGGTCACCAACCGCGAGGACTTCCTGAGCGGCGGGGTGGACCAGATCCGCCGGCGGCTGGCCGGACATGTCACCGCGCTCGTCGGACACAGCGGCGTCGGCAAGACCACGCTCGTCAACGCGCTGGTGGAGCGGCAGCGGACCACCGGCGTGGTCAACGCGGTCACCGGCCGCGGCCGGCACACCACCACCTCGGCGCTCGCGCTGCCGTTGCCGGGCGACTCCGGTTGGGTGATCGACACTCCCGGGGTGCGTTCCTTCGGCCTGGCGCACATCGATCCGTCCCGGGTGGTGCTGGCCTTCCCCGACCTGGTGCCGGGCACGGAGGACTGCCCGCGCGGCTGTTCGCACGACGAGCCGGACTGCGCGCTGGACGCGTGGGTAGCCGCAGGTCATGCCGAGCCCGCCCGACTGGACTCGCTGCGGCGGTTGCTGGCGACACGTGAGCCGCACGAAGGAGACTGACGGTACCCCCATCGGTTCCCCGGCCCGGCTGTGTGATGATCGGCTGCGAACACAGGCGTGCGACGCACGGCGGAACGACGGATACGGATACGGAGGCACACCCGATGCCCTGGCTTCTCGTGGTGGTCGCGGGGCTCTTCGAGACAGGATTCGCGGTGAGTCTGAAGCTGTCCCACGGCTTCAGCAGGTTGTGGCCGACGGTGGCCTTCTGCCTGTTCGCCCTCGGCTCGTTCGGCCTGCTGACCCTCTCCCTGAAGAAGCTCGACGTCGGACCGGCGTACGCGGTGTGGACCGGCATCGGCGCGGCCGGCACCGCGATCTACGGCATGGCGTTCCTCGGTGACCTGGTCTCCGCGCTGAAGCTCGTGTCGATCTCGCTGGTGATCCTCGGGGTGATCGGCCTGCAGATCTCCGGCTCCTCCCACTGACCTCGCGGCTGCCACTGACCTCGCTCCTGCCGCTGCCCGGCGCCGCCCGCGACCCCGGAGCCACCCGCGCACGGCGCCCGGCCGAACCGCTGCCGCCCGCACCTGACGTCACGTCAACGGCCGTGCCTGCCCCAGGCTTGACGTTCCGTCAAGGTTCGCCGTCAGAATGTCTCCTGACGTCCCGTCACCGGCGATGCCGGGCCAGCAGGCTGCGGACCAGCTGGGCGATCCGCATGCAGGCGTCCTCGTCGCTCGGGGCGGGGGCGATGACGTAGGAGACGGTGAGGCGGATGGCGGCGTCGCAGGCCCAGGCGATGTCGTCGGCGGGCAGCCGGGGGAAGGCGCGGGTCAGGGAGAGGGCGGCGCGGGCGCGCAGCGCGTCGGCGAGGTCGGGCAGCGGCGGGTGCGAGGTGCGGTCGCCGGCGAGGGCCGCGCGGACCAGCGGGCTGCGGCGGGCGTGGCGCAGCGTCCAGCCGGCCGCGGATGCGAACCGTTCGCCGGCGTCGCCGCCGTCCCGCTCGGCGCGAGCGAGCGCCTCGTCGACGCCGCCGAGGTAGGTGTCGGTCTCCCGCCGGGCCAGTGCGCGGGCCAGCCCGTCCTTGCTGTGGAACTCGTTGTAGAGGGTCTGCCGGGAGACTCCTGCGGCCGCGGCCACCTCGACCATCCGGACCTCGGTCCACGACCGGTCGGCGAGCGCGGTGAACGCCGCTTCGAGGAGCGATTCGCGCACGGTAGGCATCGTTGCCTCCCCAATACCGCAAGCGTCGTGGGCCGCGGGCAGCGGGCGTGCCGAAAGAATTGACGCGGGCCGACGCGCTGTCAAGGCTCCGCGACGGTCTGTGTCGGGCCGGGGCCCGGCGGTCCCGCCCGCGGGCCCGCGCAGGCCCGTGGACGTGATGGCCGCGGACCTGGCCGAATCGATACTGTTCGGCACATGCCCGATTACAACGACGACCTGCGGCTGGCCCATGTGCTCGCCGACGCCGCCGACGCCACGACCATGGAGCGGTTCAAGGCGATCGACCTCAAGGTGGAGACGAAGCCGGACCTGACCCCGGTGACCGAGGCCGACAGGGCCGCGGAGGAGCTGATCCGGAGCCAGTTGGGCCGGGCCAGGCCACGGGACGCGGTGCTCGGCGAGGAGTACGGCAGCGAGGGCGGCGGCGCCCGGCGGTGGATCATCGACCCGATCGACGGCACCAAGAACTACGTGCGCGGCGTGCCGGTGTGGGCGACGCTGATCTCGCTCGCGGTGCGCGGCGAGGGCGGCGACGAGGTGGTGGTCGGCGTGGTGTCCGCGCCCGCGCTGGGCCGGCGCTGGTGGGCGGCGAAGGGCGGCGGCGCGTACACCGGGCGCAGCCTGACCTCGGCGACCCGGCTGCACGTCTCACAGGTCGGCCGGCTGGAGGACGCCTCGTTCGCGTACTCCTCGCTGCACGGCTGGGAGGAGGCCGGCCGGATGGAGGGCTTCCTGCACCTGACCCGGAACTGCTGGCGGACCCGCGGGTACGGCGACTTCTGGCCGTACATGATGGTCGCCGAGGGCTCGGTGGACATCTGTGCCGAGCCGGAACTGAGCGTCTGGGACATGGCGGCGAACGACGTGATCGTGCGGGAGGCGGGCGGCCGGTTCACCTCGCTGGAGGGCGAGTCGGGGCCGTTCGGCGGCAACGCGGCAGCGTCGAACGGGCTGTTGCACGAGGAGCTGCTGGGGTACTTGGGACGCGCCTGACCCTTGCCTCACGCGGAACAGCATGTGAACATGAGAATACCCCCGCTTGTGAATATGTGAAACCGTTCACGGAAGGCCACGGCAGGCTTGCGCGGACGGCTCACCCCCTTTCTGGAGGTGCCCCCACATGCTGGTCCGCGACGCGATGAGCACGGTGGTCCTGACCATCGGCCCCGCCCACACCCTCCGCCAGGCCGCCCGCCTGATGTCCGCCCGCAGAGTCGGCGCGGCCATCGTCCTCGACACCGACACCTGCGGCCTCGGCATCCTCACCGAGCGCGACATCCTCGACGCGGTCGGCGCCGGCCTCGACCCCGACGACGAGCACGCCCACGCCCACACCACGACCGACGTCGTCTTCGCCGCACCGGCGTGGACCCTGGAGGAGGCCGCCGCCGCGATGGTGCACGGCGGCTTCCGGCACCTGATCGTGCTGGACGGCCGCGAGCCGGTGGGCGTGGTCTCGGTCCGCGACATCATCCGCCTGTGGGCGCCGGCCCGGTCCGCGGTGCCGGCGTAGGGCCTGAAGGACCCGTAGCGCCTCTCGGGCTTGCGGCAGGCGGATAACTCCGGAGGGGGCCGGAGCCCCGTGGCGTCCGGCCCCCTCCGGTTTTACGGTCAAGCGCTGGTTCAGCCGCGAAGGGCCTGGACCGCGGCGTCCAGCCGCTTGCCGTAGTCAGCGTCCGCCTGGCGGAAGTTGGCGATCGCCCGCTCGACGATGTCCTCGCGCGAGACCTGGGCGAGGGCGCCCGCGAGGTTGTCGATCAGGCGCGTCCTGGCGTCCTCGTCGAGCAGCCGGTAGAGGTCGCCGGCCTGCACGAAGTCGTTGTCCTCGGCGTGCGAGGGCGCCGCGCCGTACTGGGTGGCGCCGGCGACGGCGGTGGACTCCCACAGGGGGCGGCCGGTCTCGACGGGGCCGCCGAAGCTGTTCGGCTCGTAGTTCTTGGCGCCCTTGTGCCGGCCGTCGTACAGGTGGCCGTCGCGGGCGTAGGTGCGCGCCTCGGTGGCGTGCGGGCGGTTCACCGGCAGGTGGTCGGCGTTGGCGCCGACCCGGTAGCGGTGCGCGTCGCCGTAGGCGAACAGCCGGCCCTGGAGCATCTTGTCCGGGGAGGGGCCGATGCCGGGCACGAAGTGCGCCGGGCTGAAGACGGACTGCTCGACCTCGGCGAAGACGTTCTCCGGGTTGCGGTTCAGCTCCAGCCGGCCGATCTCGATCGGCGGGTAGTCCGCGTGCGGCCACACCTTGGTGAGGTCGAACGGGTTGAAGCGGTAACCCGGCGCGTCGGCCGCCGGCATCACCTGGACCTGCACGGTCCAGCTCGGGAAGTCGCCGCGCTCGATGGCCTCGCGCAGGTCGCGCTGGTGGGAGTCCGGGTCGGTGCCGGCCAGCCGCGCGGCGTCCTCGGCGCTGAGGTTCCTGATGCCCTGGTCGGTCTTGAAGTGGTACTTCACCCAGAAGACCTCGCCCGCCTCGTTGCTCCACTGGTAGGTGTGCGAGCCGTACCCGTTGAGGTGGCGGTAGGAGGCGGGGATTCCGCGGTCGCTGAAGAGCCAGGTCACCTGGTGGGTGGCCTCCGGGCTCAGCCCCCAGAAGTCCCACACGTTGTCCGGCTCCTGGGAGCCGGTGTACGGGTCGCGCTTCTGGGTGTGGATGAAGTCGGGGAACTTGACGGCGTCCTTGATGAAGAACACCGGCGTGTTGTTGCCGACGAGGTCGTAGTTGCCCTCCTCGGTGTAGAACTTCAGCGCGAAGCCGCGCGGGTCGCGCACCGCGTCCGCCGCCCCGAGGTTGCCCGCCACGGTGGAGAAGCGCAGGAACGTCTCGGTCTGCTTGCCCACCTCGGAGAGGAACTTCGCGCGCGTCCACTGCGACACGTCGCGCGTCAGCGTGAAGGTGCCGTACGCCCCCGCGCCGCGGGCGTGCACCACGCGCTCCGGGATGCGCTCGCGGTTGAAGTGGGCGAGCTTCTCCAGCAGGTGCTGGCTCTGCACGAGCACCGGACCGCCGAGGCCGGCCGTTTCGCTGTTCTGGTTGTCCGCAACGGGCGCGCCGGACTCCGTGGTCAGCGGAGCCGTCTCCTGAGCAGTCACGTCATGTCTCCCTGGTGTCGGGCTGTCCCTCGGCCGCCGCCGGGCCCCTCGGCCGGCGTCAGACTCGATCCTACGGTAGACATTGTCTAAGTCAAGACGAGAGCCATCTGTGGACCATGTCGTCTTCAGGACCCCGACTGTTAGGCTGGGACACATGAGCGACCTGTTGGAACGACTACGCGAACGCGGCTGGCGCATGACCGCCCAGCGGCGCGTCGTGGCCGAGGTGCTCGACGGCGACCACGTGCACCTCACCGCCGACGAGGTCCACGCCCGTGCCATCGCCCGCCTGCCCGAGATCTCGCGGGCGACGGTCTACAACACGCTCGGCGAGATGGTGAGCATCGGCGAGATCATCGAGGTCGCCACCGACGGCCGCGCCAAGCGGTACGACCCGAACGCGCACCACCCGCACCAGCACCTGGTGTGCGCCGACTGCGGCACCGTACGCGACGTCCACCCCACCGGCGACCCGCTCGCGGCCCTCCCCGTCGAGGAGCGCTTCGGCTTCACCGTCTCCGCCGCCGAGGTCACCTACCGCGGGCTCTGCCCGGACTGCGCATAGCCGCCCGCCCACCCCGTACGCCGATCCGCTCGGCCAGCCGGCGCACCGCCGGCTCGGTCCGGGTCCGGCCGATCCACAGCGTCTCCGGCGGCACGTCGTGTGGCACCCGCGCCAGCCCCCCGAACACCTCCCTGGCCACGCCCGGGTCCGGGTCGTTGGCCAACGGGGCGAGCAGCGGCACCAGTTCGTACGGCTTGGCCAGCCGTCCCACCGCGCGCGCCGCCGCTCTGCGCACCGCCGCACGCGGGTCGGGCAGCAGCCGGGCCAGCGCCCCCACGTCCGCGGCGTCGCCGCACTCCCCCAGGCCCGCGGCGAGCCCGGCCAGCAGCCCCGGCGCGGCGTCCACCGCCTTCACCGCCTTCCGCAACTGCTTGCGGTAGACCTCCGCGGGCGGCTCACCGCGCTGGTAGAGCTTCCAACGGGCCTGCGCCCGCACCATCCTGGCCCGGTCCGCCAGCGGCGCCACCAGCCGCGTGGCCGGCACGTCCGCGGGCAGCGCCGACACCGCCAGCTCGCGCACTCCCGCGCCACTCGCCCATAACAGCCGCCCGGCCTGCTCCGGGTCCAACTCCAGCAGCCGCTGCGCGCACAGCCGCCGGCACACCTGGTCGCTGTCGTGCAGCGCGGTGCGCAACAGGTCGCCGCGGACGTACTCCCCCAGGTCCAGGGCGAGTTCGACACCGAAGCGGCGCACCGGCGGATCGGCGTGCCCGGCCAGCACCCGCACCGCCCGGCGCTGCGCCGGCTCGCCCAGCACCGACCGGTACCCGGCGAGCAGGCCCTGCGCCCGCCGCCTCTCCCCGACCCTCAGCAGCACGCCCACCACCGCGGGCGCCTCGTCCGGGGCGGTACGCGCCAGCAGCGCACCGCGCGCCCCCGCCGCGACCTGCGGCACCCAGTCCACCGCCCGCACCGCCAGCGCCGCCGCGGGCAGCGGCCCCCCGAACGCGGCCAGCGCCTCCACCGCCGCCTGCCGCACCCGCCCGTCCGCCTCCAGCGACGCAACGAGCCCGCCGAGCAGATCGGATGACGGTACGACAGCCTCCGGCGCGGCCGGCACCGTACGCACCCGCTCCGGGCACCGCGCGTGCCGGTCCAGCAACGTCAACAGCCCTGCGGGCGCCCGCCCCAGCGCCTCCACGGCCGCACTCCGCGTCTGCGGGGTTCCCCGCTCCACGGCCCCGCGCAGCCGCGCCAGCAACGCCCTCACGTCCTCGGGGCGCCGCCCCCCCACCACCCGCCCGCACCACGCGGCCCACCGCGCCGCCTCCGCGGCCCGCTCCGCGGATACGTCAACCGCCTCTGCCCGACGCCGCCTGCGCAGCAACCCGCCTCCCGGCCTTGCGCGACTCTCCACCCCCATCGTCCCGCCCCACCCGGCCCCCACCAAGCAGCTTCACCCGGACTTTGCCCGAACAACACGTAAGCCCGAAAGCAGTTGCTTTCGGGCTTACGTCCTACGTGGTAGCGGGGACAGGATTTGAACCTGCGACCTCTGGGTTATGAGCCCAGCGAGCTACCGAGCTGCTCCACCCCGCGTCGTTGTTCCCTCACCATACCCCGCCCCGCCGACCCCACCAAATCCCTCCCCCAATTCCCCTCATTCCGCCCCCACCAGCCACCCCAGGCGAAGCTCTGGGGAGAGAACGGACCGCCCCCACCCACCAAACAGGCAACCTCCAGGAGCAGCACCCCAGGGGCGCGTGGGGGTACCTCCCAGGCGAAGCCCTGGGGGAGAACGGAGCGCACAACCCCACCCCACCGCAAGGCAAACCCACAACCCCAAGGGGCAGCACCCCAGGGGCGCGTGGGGGTACCTCCCAGGCGAAGCCCTGGGGGAGAACGGAGCGCACAACCCCCCACCGGCAGGTGGTCCGGGAGCCGACAGCACCAACCACCCCGGGCGGACCGCCCCAGCGATCACGCAGTGAGTTCGTGGGAAACCGCCGCGGTGAGCCGCGCCGCCCGCTCCGCCACCTCCGGGGGCCCGCAGTCGATCGCACGAGCACACCACGACTGCGCGGCCGGCAGGTCCCCACGCCGCGCCGAAAGCAGCGCCATCCGCAAAGCCGCCCGCCCGTGCCCCGCCTCCGCCGCACGGGTCCACCAGAGCGCGGCCTCCGGCTCGCTCCCCTCCCGCGCGAACAGCAACCCGAGGTTGAACGCCCCGTTGCGCGACCCCGCTTCGGCCGCGAGCCGGTACCAGTGCGCGGCCTCGACCACGTCACCCCGCTTGGCCGCGCCCATGCCGAGCCGCACCTGCGCGCGGCGGTGCCCCTGGCGCGCCGCGCGCTCGTGCCACTCCTCCGCCTCCTCGGCGACCTCCGTACGCCCCTCCTCGTGACCGTCGAGGAGCGCGCCGAGGCGGAAGGCCGCCTCGGGGCTGCCGCCGCCGGCCGCGCAGCGCAGATGCCGCTCGGCGGCGTGCTGGTCGCCCTCGCGCTGGAGGGCGATCGCGACCTGGAGCGCGGCCTCGGCGTGTCCGGCCGCGGCGGCGTGCTCGTACCAGCGCCGCGCGGCGGCGTCCTCACCGCGGGAGGCGTGCAGGATGCCGAGGTTGAAGGCCGCGTCGATACTGCCGGACTCCGCGGCCTTGGAGAACCACGGCTCCGCGCCGGCCGCGTCCCCGCGCTGGAGCAGCAGCACGGCGACCGCGTTGGCGGCCTCGCGGTGCCCGGCGTACGCGGCCTTGCGGTACCACTGCTCGGCTTGCGCGGCCCGGCCGTTGCCCGCGCAGAGCAGACCGAGGTTGTACGCGCCGTTGACGTCGCCGGCCTCCATGGCGGTGCGGTACCAGCGCTCGGCGGTCTGCGTCTCGCCGTCCTGGGCGTGCAGGGCGCCCAGCGCGTTCGCCGCGTTGCCGTCGCCGGCCTGGGCGGCGCGCCGCCACCAGGTCGCGGCCAGGTCGATGTCGCCGGCGTCGCGCAGCAGGAAACCCAGCGCGCACGCGGCGCGGGCCTCGCCGTCACGGGCGGCCGTCAGGTACCAGCGCTCGGCCTCCTTGGTCTCGCCGCGCTCCTCCAGGAGCGTGCCGAGCCGCAGCGCGGCACGGCGGTGCCGCTTGGCTGCGGCCTGGCGGTACCACTGCTCGGCCTCGCGCTCCTGGCCGCGGACCGCGCAGATCCGGGCCAGCCGGTAGGCGGCCTCGCGGTGGCCCTGCTCGGCGGCGCTGCGGAACCAGCGCTCGGCGGCGACGTCCCGCTGGTGGTCGAGCAGGTCGGCGAGGGCGTACGCACCCAGGGCGTGGCCGGCCTCGGCGGCCTGGCGCAGCCAGTACTCGGCGCCGGGCTCGTCGCCACGCTCGCGCAGGTGGCGGCCGAGGGCGTGCGCGGCGGGCGCTGAGCCGGCGACGGCGGCGATCCGCCACCAGCCGGCGGCCTCCTCGGCGCCGCCGCGCTGGTGCAGCAGCAGGGCGAGGTTGTTGGCGGCGGCACGGTCGCCGTCCTGGACGGCACCCCGCAGGTAGGGCTCCGCGCCGTCGAGGTCGCCGCGGCGCAGCAGCAGGGTGCCGAGCGCGCTCATCGCGCCGGGGTCGCCCGCGTCGGCGGCCACCCGGTGCCGAGCCTCGATCTCGGCCTCCTCGCGCATCGCGAGGGTGTCCTCGTCGGGCAGGTCACTGAGCAGGGCCGGCGCCGTGGCCGAGGCGTCGTCGGGGGCGGCCGCGGACTCTTGCGCGGGCTCGGCGCTACGGGGCGCGGGCAGCAACTCGGCCACGGTCACGGCCTTCCGGCCCGTCGGCTCCCGCTCCTCACGGTTCTGACGAGTGTTCAGCAGTCCTGCACCGTCCCCCATAAGCCCCATGGTCGCACCACCTGTCAGCGGCGTACACCTGGTATACCGCACCCCGCTTGGTCACTTCGGCGTTTTATCGACTTCCCGACAAGGGGTCAGGCCAAACACCGTAAACGTGATGTCACACGAACAAGTGAAGTGACCCGAACTCCCTTGACGGTAAGTCTGGTTCTCACCTAAACGGAGCGGCGTCCCGCGACCTGGCGGCGGGCACGAAAAAACGGCCCGGGGTCCCTTGAGACCCCGAGCCGTCGTGGTAGCGGGGACAGGATTTGAACCTGCGACCTCTGGGTTATGAGCCCAGCGAGCTACCGAGCTGCTCCACCCCGCGTCGTTGTGTGCCAACCGTACCACGGCTCGGGATGTCACCTGATCAGCCCGCGTTCGAAGGCTTGGCGGCCTTCGCCGGGTTGACGGCCTTCGCCGCCTTCTCGGCCCGCTCGGCCTCCCGCAGCGCCTTGCCGAGCCGCCGCTGCGCCTCGCCGTACGCCGTCCAGTCGTTCATCCGCATGGCCGTCTGAGCGTCGTCGTACGCCTTCTGGGCCTTCGTCAGGGCCGCCTCGACCTGGGGGTTGGCGGAACTGCCCGGCGGCGAGGCGGTCGGCCCGCCCGGGCTCGCGGGACTGGTCGGGCCGGTGGGGCTCGTCGGGCCGGTGGATGTGCCGCCGCTGCTGCCGAAGAGGGAGTCCAGCGCCTGGTCGAGGGTGTCGTCGAACGCGTTGCGCCCGTTGAAGCTGACGAACACCTTCTTCAGCAGGGGGTAGTCGACGTTCGCGCCGCGCAGGTAGACCGGCTCCACGTACAGCAGCCCGCCGTCCAGCGGGAGGGTGAGCAGGTTGCCGTACTCGATGGTGGAGTCCTTGCCTCGCAGCCGGGAGATCTGCTGGGCGTAGGCGGAGTCGGAGTTGAACTTGCTCTGCACCAGCCGCGGCCCGTCCACGGGGTCGTCGGTGGGCGTCTCCAGCAGGCGTATCTTCCCGTAGTCCGGGCTGGTCGCGTCGGAGTCCACCGCGACGAACGCCGCCAGGTTGCCGCGCCGGCCGGGCGTGAAGGTGGAGGTGAGCGAGAACCTCTGCGCGCTCTGGCCGGGCATCTTCAGGCTCAGGTAGTACGGCGGCACCGCCTTGCCGGACTTGGACGCGGGGTCGTTCGGGACCTGCCAGACCTGGCTGCCGGTGTAGAACTGCGCGGCGTTGGTGACGTGGTACTGGGTGAGCAGCTGACGCTGCACCTTGAACAGGTCCTCCGGGTAGCGCAGATGCGCCATCAGCGCGGCCGGGATCGCGCTCTTGGGCCGCACCGTGTGCGGGAACGCCTTCATCCAGGTCTTGAGCACCGGGTCCTTGGCGTCCCACTGGTAGAGCGTCACGGCGCCGGTGTACGCGTCCACGGTGGCCTTCACCGAGTTGCGGATGTAGTTGACCCGGTTCTGCCGGGCCACCACCGACCGCTGGTTGTCGGTGAGGGAGTCCGCGGTGGTGTTGCCCAGCGTCGTACGCGAGGCGTACGGGTAGTTGTCGCTCGTCGTGTAGGCGTCGACTATCCACACCACGTGCTTGCCGACGACGGCCGGATACGGGTCTCCGTCGATCGTCAGCCAGGGCGCGACCGCCTCGACGCGCTGCTTGGGGGTGCGGTGGTACAGGATCTGTGAACCGTGCCCGATCGCCCCCGAGTAGAGGATCTTCGGCTCGCCGAGCGTCACCGCGTACGCGGCCCGGGTGACCGGGTTGTCGAGGCTGACCCCGCCGTTGCCCCGGTAGGTGGTGGTCACCTCGCGCTTCTTCTCCGCGTAGTCCAGCTCCTTGGTGGGGCCGCCCACGATCGAGTACTGCTTGGTCTGCTCGCCGAAGTAGATCTGCTGCGTGTACGGGCCGAGGGCGCCGGCGGTGGGCAGTCCCTGCTCGGTGTAGACCGGCTGGCCGGTGTGGTCGGAGTCGCTCGACGCGCCGGAACCGGTGCCGGAGCCGGTGCCGGTGCCCGAACCGGCGGTCGAGCCGGCGGTCGAGCCGGCCCCGTTGCCGGTCACGGTGGTGCCTTTGGCCGCGACCATCCCGTAGCCGTGGGTGTACTTGAAGTGGTCGTTGATCCAGTTGTTCTCCGGGATGCCCTTCACGTTCAGCTCCCGGACGCCGACCACGGTGTCCTGCTCCTTGCCGTCGACCGTGTAGCGGTCGACGTCCAGGGTGGAGGGGAAGGAGTAGTAGCTCCCGGACTGCTGGGTCTGCTGGAAGGTCGGTGAGACCACGTTGGGGTCGAGCACCCGGATGGAGGCCGCGCTGCCCGCGTCGGCGCGCAGCTTGGCGTTCGACGCCTTGCTGGTGCCCTTGTAGTCGGACTCCACGGTGTCGTCGATGCCGTACGCGGCGCGGGTGGCGTCGATGTTCCGCTGGATGTACGGCGCCTCCTTGGCGGCCTCGTTCGGCTGGACCTGGAACTTCTGCACGATCGCCGGGTACAGGCCGCCGATCAGGATCGCGGACAGCACCATCAGGCCGAAGCCGACCGTCGGCAGCGTCCAGGTGCGGCGCCACAGCGTGGCGAAGAACAGCAGCGCGCAGATCACCGCGATCGAGAAGAGGATGGTCTTGGCCGGCAGGTACGCGTTGGCGTCGACGTAGCGCAGGCCGGTCCAGTTGTCGGTGGCCTTGATCCCGCTGGACTTCACCGCGAGCGAGTAGCGGTCCAGCCAGTAGGCGACCGCCTTCAGGGAGACGAACAGCCCGAGCAGCACCGACAGGTGCCCGGTGGCTGCCGTGGTGGCGCGGGCACCGGGCGAGGTGATGCGCAGCCCCCCGTACAGGTAGTGCACGAGGACGGCGGCCAGCAGGGACAGCAGCACGACGGCGAAGCAGAAGGCCAGCAGGAAGCGGTACCAGGGCAGGTCGAAGGTGTAGAACGACACGTCCTTGTGGAACTGCGGGTCCTTGGTGTGGAACGGCGTCGCGTTGACGAACAGCAGCCACAACCGCCACTGGCCGGTGGCCGATCCGCCGGCGACCAGCCCGACCACCGTGCTGACCGCGAGCAGCACCCACTTCTTGTACGGCGCGATGCCCATCCGGTACCGGTCGAGGTTCTGCTGCTCGGGCGACATCGCGCTCAGCGGCGGGCGCAGCCGGTGCGCCAGGAACATGTTCGCGCCGACCGCCAGCCCCATCAGCAGCCCGAAGGCGCAGAACAGCGCGATCTTCGTCCACAACACCGTGCCGAACACCGAGGAGTAGTGCACCGACCGGTACCACAGCAGGTCCGTCCAGAAGCCGGCGAACATCACGAACGCGATCATCAGCAGGGCCAGCACGGCCACGGTGACGAGCAGCGTACGGGCGCTGCGCGACGGGCGGCCGACGGTGAAGCGAGGTGCGGGCGCCCCTCCGTCTCCGTCGCGTTCCGGCATCTCGAATACCACGGTGCGCACCTCGAAGTGGTCGGCGATCTCGGGGTGCCCCGAGTCGGACTCCCACAGGTGCAACTAATCGACGCATTGGCCGGTTCCCGATTCCGGTCGGAGAAGGGGGAGGATACTGACATGTCCAACACTGCGACCGAAGGTTCGCCACTCGCGGCGAACCCCCTGACCCGCGCCGTCCTCGAGATCGACACCTATGCGTCGGGCCTCGGCTGGGACCGGCCCGCCCGGCTGTTCGCCCTCGTCGACACCGCGCACCTGCGCACCCGGGAGCCCGCGCTCGCCGACCAACTCGGGCTGGACGCCGCCGACTCGGCGGCCGAGGGCCTGACCCCCATCGAGCAGGACGAGTTGCCGGCCGGGCAGGCGCTCGACGAGTTCCTGGCCACCATCGCCTGGCCCGAGGTGATCGCCGGGTGCGCGCTCACCGTGGAGCGGCTGATGCTGCCGCCGTCCGCCGAGGCGGCCATCCCCGACGACCTGGACGACAAGGCGCTGGCCGCATGGGTCGCCGCGCACCCGGAACGGCAGGAGGTGCGGATGACGGTCGGCGTGCTGCGCGACGGGACGCGGGAGTCGGCTGTTCGGCTGCGCGCGAAGGACTCGGAGACGGAGGTGCTGACCGGCAAGGACCTGGTGCCGGGGCTGGCGGACGCGCTGAGCGCGACCTTCGAGGAGTGAGGGAGGGCGGCTGAGCGCTTAGGACGCCGGGGCCGCGGGAAGCGCGAGGGCCGGGAAGCGGGAGGGCCGCCCCGGCGGTCAGCTCTTGCAGCTCGGCAGCTTCGAGACGTCGCCGTCGCGGATGTCCTTCAGGGCCGCCATGGCGTCGTCCAGGGTCTTCACCTTGACCAGGGTGAGGCCGCCGGGGATGTCCTTGGCGGCCTCCTCGCAGTTGTCGGCCGGGGTGAGGAAGTACTTCGCGCCCTTGTCGCGCGCACCGATCGTCTTGAGGCTGATACCGCCGATCGGGCCGACGTTGCCGTTGTCGTCGATGGTGCCGGTGCCGGCCACGAACGCGCCGCCGGTGAGATTCCCCGGGCTGAGCTTGTCGATGATGCCGAGCGCGAACATCATGCCGGCGCTGGGGCCGCCGACGTCCGCGAGCCGGATGTCGATGGTGAACGGGAACAGGTGCTCCACGCCCGCCTGGATGCCGACGACCGCGCGCTTGGCGCCCTCGTCGTCGGAGGTGCGGGTGGTGATCGTCACCTGCTGGGTGGGCGGCGACTTCTTCTTCACGTCGGCCGCCCTGACCACGGTGAACACGGTCTTCTCACCCGGGGTGTGCTTGGTGACGAAGGTCGCCACCTGGTCGGCCGCGGTGACCTGGTGGCCGTCCACCGCCTTGATCACGTCACCGGCGTGCAGCAGGCCCTCGGCGGCACCGCCCTTGACCACGGCGGCGACGATCACCCGGGACTGCACGGGGATCTTCAGCTCCTCCAGGGCGGCGACCTTGGCGCTGTCCTGCGACTCGCTGAACTCCTCGGCGTTCTCCTGGTCGGCCTGCTCGGCGGTCTGGCCCTTGGGATAGAGGGTGTCGTGCTCGACGACCTTGTCGTCGTGCCGGGCCCAGCCGAGCACCGCCTCGACCAGGTTCATCCGGTAGTCGGCACCAGTGACGCGGACCGTCGTCATGTTCAGGTTGCCGGTGGTGGGATACGTCTTGTGGCCCGAGATGTCGATGACCTTCTCGCCGCCGTAGCTGCCCAGGGTGTTCACGGTCGGCCCGGGCGACATCTCCGCGTACGGAGTCGGTGTCACCAGCGCCACGCACAGCAGCGCTATCAGCGTCAGAGTCGAGGCGAGCAGCGTCGCGGTGCGGCGTGACATGCCCTGACCCTACGGGACCGGTCCGACAACCGGCCCGCGGGGTGAATCCTCCTCGTCCTCCGACGGGATGTCCCCGTCGACGGCGGAAACCGGGGCGCCGCCGGCCGCCGCCGGGGCGACCGAGGACGTCTGCATGGCCTGCCGGAATCGCTCGTATCCGGCGAGCGAGGCGCCGTCGCCGAGGCTGCGCCGGCGAGCGGCCCAGCGGGCCCAGATGGCGGCGGCGACCGCGGCGGCCACCGGAATGAGCAACCAAGTGAGTGCTCCCACTGCGAACTCCCCGATCCCCTATGACCCAAACGAGATTAATCAGACCTATGAGCAGATTAACCACTCGGTGAGTCAACGTTCGGCCGGGGCGCGGGGTTACGCAACCGGAAGTACCACTAACGGAGGGTGTTCGACACCGGCCCGCCGCCTCGCCGAGGGCCGCCCGTCGGCGAGGGAGGCTACGCGCCGACCCAGTCCTGCTTGCCGTCCGCGAAGGTCTGGTGCTTCCAGATCGGCACCTCGCGCTTGAGGTCGTCGATCAGGCGGCGGCTGGCGGCGAACGCCTCGCCGCGGTGTGGGCAGGCGACCGCGACGACCACCGCGATGTCGCCCACCCGCAGGTCACCGACCCGGTGGACGGCGGCGAGCGCCTGTACGGGAAAGTCCGCGGCGACCTTCTCGGCGACCCGGCGCAGCTCCGCCTCGGCAGTGGGGTGCGCGGAGTACGACAGTCCGGTCACCTGGGCGTCGGGGCGGCCGTCGTGGTCGCGGACCGTGCCCACGAACAGCGCGGTGCCGCCGGCGGCGTCGTCGCCGACCGCGGCGAAGACCTCGTCCACCGACAGGGGCGTGTCGCGGATCGCGAGCAGGCGGACGACCGGTCCGTCGTCGGCCGCGCCCCCGAAGGACGCGGGCTCACCGGGTGCGCCGGATACGGATGCCATGCCTTCCATCCTGCCTCACTCCCCCGCTCATATCGTGATGCGGAAACAGTATTCCATTACTGCCGATCGTTAAGGGCCGTCAGGGCTCACCAGCCGTCAGAGGTCACAGGCCGCGGCGCCTGCGGGCGCTGCGCACCACGGCCGCCGCGCCGATCAGGGCGACGGTCGCCCCCGCGGCACCCAGCGTGGTGGCGTCCTTGCGGCCCAGGCGGCGCCCGGCGACGGAGTTGCGGCCCTCGACCTCGGCGAGCAGTTCGGCGAGCACCTGCTCGTTGGACCACTGGGGCCGCCAGCCCGCCTCGTGCAGCTTGCGCCCGCTGACCACCCAGGGGTGCATGGTGTACGCGAGGTCGCCGGCCGGCGACGGGGTCAGGCCCAGCCGGTGCAGCCGGGATGCCGCGCCGAAGGCGACCGCGGCCGGAAGTTCCATCCGGCGGATGCCGGACAGCTCCTCGACCTCCTCCTGCTCCAGCCAGCCGTCACAGCCGACCGCCATCTCGCCGTCGACCTTCTCCAGCACCGCGAACTCCAGCGCCGACACCAGGTCCTCGACATGGCAGAACTGCCAGCACGGCCGGCTGCCCGCCACCACCAGCAGCCGCGGCGACTCGAAGTACCGGGTCAGCGCGGTGTCGGTGTCGCCCACCAGGACCGCGGGCCGCAGGATCGTCACGTTCAGGCCGGGGTGGGCGCGCGGAGCACGGCGGCCGAGCCGCTCGATCTCCAGCAGGTCGTCCACGAAGCTCGCCTCGGACGTCGCCCGCAGCGGGGCGTCCTCGGCGAGCGGCACGTCGTTGTCGGCCTGGGCGCCGTAGACCATCGCCGAGGTGCACAGCACCACGCGGTGCACGCCGGCCGCGGCGGCCGCGGTCAGTACGGTCTGGGTGCCGCGCACGTTGAACGCCGAGCGGGCCTTCGCGTCGGACTCCAGGTCGAGGTCGAGCGCGAGGTGCACCACGACCGACGCGCCGCGCAGCTTCTCGGCGATCGCCGGGTCGCGCACGTCCAGCACCCGCCAGGTCGCCCCGGGCACGTCGCCACGCCGCTCGTCGATCGCGACGACCTTCCTGACCTGGTCGGACTCGGCGAGCCGCATGGCCAGCGCGCGCCCCACCCCGGAAGCCGCGCCAGTGATCGCGACCACCGGCCCGGACCCGGCCCGACCGGGGCTCCGCTCTGGGCGAACGTGTGCTTCTGGGGAACTCACCGGGTGTCTCCCACGGTTGTCTCAGATACGTACAGCGCCATCCTGCCGGACGGGTGTCTACGCTGGAGGTAGAGCCCATCACACCGGGCCGGGCCAGCAAGACCTCCCGACAACCGCCGCACCACCGGCAGCCAGAGTTCCAGCCCACCACGAACCGGCCCCCGACACAGCCCATCACGACACAGATCCGAGGAATCCCGTGAGTGACATCCCATTCGGATTCGGCGTCCCTCCCGAGGAGCCCGAGGACGGGGACGAGGGCAAGCAGCCCAAGGGCGGCCAGCCGAACCCGTTCGGGTTCGGCGGCGACAACCCCTTCGGCCCGGGCGGCGGCGACAACCCGCTCGCGGCGATGTTCGGCTCCCTGAACCCCGGTGACCTGGGCGCGGCCTTCCAGCAACTCGGCCAGATGCTCTCCTACGACGGCGGTCCCGTGAACTGGGACATGGCCAAGGACATCGCCCGCCAGACCGTCGCCCAGGGCACCCCGGACGGCGTGAAGGACGCGAGCGTCGGCCGCGCCGACCGCGACTGGGTCCAGGAGGCGGTCCGCCTCGCCGACCTGTGGCTCGACGGCGCCACGTCCCTGCCGTCCGGCGCGAACACCGCCGTGGCCTGGAGCCGCGCCGAATGGGTCGAGGCGACCCTGCCGGTGTGGAAGGACCTGGTCGACCCGGTCGCCGAGCGGGTGGCCGGCGCCATGGGCGACGTCCTGCCCGAGGAGATGCAGGCCATGACCGGCCCGCTGCTCGGCATGATGCGCTCCATGGGCGGCGCTATGTTCGGCTCCCAGATCGGGCAGGCACTCGGCACCCTGGCCGGCGAGGTGGTCGGCTCCACCGACGTCGGGCTGCCGCTCGGCCCGGCCGGCAAGGCCGCCCTGCTGCCGGCCAACGTGGCCGCGTTCGGCGAGGGTCTGGGCATCCCCCAGGAGGAGGTGCGGCTGTACCTCGCCCTGCGCGAAGCGGCCCACCAGCGGCTCTTCGCCCACGTGCCCTGGCTGCGAGCCCACCTGTTCGGCGCCGTCGAGGGATACGCGCGCGGCATCAAGGTCGACACCGCACGCCTGGAAGAGGCCGTCGGGCAGCTCGACCCCACGCAGCCCGAGCAGCTTCAGGAAGCGTTGCAGCAGGGCATGTTCCAGCCCGAGGACACCCCGGCGCAGAAGTCCTCGCTGGCCCGGCTGGAGACCGCCCTCGCGCTGGTCGAGGGATGGGTGGACGCGGTCGTGCACGCGGCCGCCGCCCCGCACCTGCCGTCCGCGGGCGCGCTGCGCGAGACGCTGCGCCGCCGCCGGGCGACCGGCGGCCCGGCCGAGCAGACCTTCGCCACCCTCATCGGGCTGGAGCTGCGGCCGCGCCGGCTGCGCGACGCCTCCCGGCTGTGGGCCTCGCTCACCGACGCCCGTGGCGTCGAGGGGCGCGACGGCCTGTGGGCGCACCCCGACATGCTGCCGACCGCGGCCGACCTCGACGACCCGGACGGCTTCGTGCACCGCGACGTCATCGACTTCTCCGAGCTCGACAAGCTGCTCGGCGAGGCGGCCGGCGGCACCGGCAGCGGCCCCGAGACGAGCCTGGACAAGGGCGCCAAGGGCACCGCAGGCGGTACCGCGGCCGATGCACCCGCCGGGCCGGAGAAGCCTGCAGAGGCCGAGGACGGCGGTTCAGCCAAGGACGCGAGCGCGGACGCCGAGAGCGCGGACACCAAGCGCCCCGACGACAAGGACGGCGACACCGGCAAGTGAGCACTCTGCACAAGGACGCGGTGGGCGTCCTGGAGAGCTGGCACGCCCCCGACGCCGGTCAGGACGAGCTGCGCCGGGAATACCTGGCGCATCTGGCCGCCCACCCGGACGGCATGGGGAAGCCCTGCAAGGCCGGGCACCTCACCGGCAGCGTGCTCATCCTGGACGCCGAGCGGCAGCGCGTCCTGCTCACCCTGCACGCCAAGCTCAAGCTGTGGCTGCAGACCGGCGGCCACTGCGAGCCCGCCGACACCTCACTGTCGGGTGCCGCGCTGCGCGAGGGCACCGAGGAGTCGGGCATCCAGGGGCTCGATCTCCTGGTGCCCGGACCCGTCAACCTCGACCGCCACCTGGTGCCGTGCGCCTGGCACCTCGACGTCCAGTACGCCGCGGTGGCTCCCCCGGGTGCCGTCGAGTCCATCAGCGACGAGTCGCTGGCGCTGCGCTGGTTCACCTTCGACGAGGTCGCCGAGCTGCCGGACCGGTCGGTCCGCACTCTCGTGGCACGCACCAGGGCTCTGCTCTGAGAAGCGCGGTCCGGCAGGACGGGTAGAGCGGCACGGCCGCCTGGAGACGGACCGGCCGCTGGGAGACCGGCGATCGGAGACCGGTAAGGGGCGCCGCCCCTGGGTGGGCGCCCCTTACCGCGCAGCTCCTCAGGGGCTCAGCGACCGCCCCACACGTTTCCCTGGTTGGCGCCCTGCGCCCCGACGCCGTACTGCGCCCGCAGGCCGTGCAGTTCCACGTTCTGCGGCGGCATCATCTCGCTGGGCTGCACCAGGACGTAGCCCTGGCCGACGAAGTTCAGCTCCCAGCCCTCGCCGGTGTTGCCGCGCCGCCGGAACACCGACGAACTGCTGGTCTGCGCCTGCATCTGGACCCGCAGTGAGGTCGACCAGGCGACGACCGCGTCCGCGTCGCAGGACACGTACGTGTTCGGGGTGACCGGGAGCATCAGCGGCTTGCCCGATGTCATGAGGGCGACCTTGCCCTGCCCGGCGATGGCGACGTTGTACTGCCCGGTGCCGGCCAGGCCGTACTGGCTGTCGACCGCGATGACGTCCCAGTGCAGGCCGGAGTCGAGCGCCAGCACGTAGGCGCTGTCGACGGTGAGACCGTCGTGGTCGACATCCAGGATGTGGATCTGCTGGGCGAGGTTCGCCAGGTACACCGTGCCCTGGCCGGAGCAGCGCATCAGGTCCAGGCCCTCGCCGGTCGCGCGGGCCGCGCTGCGCTGGAAGTGCGACTGGTACTCCCCGTCGAACTCGATCATGCCCTGGTAGGCGACCATCGCGCCCTTGCGGGCGAGGCAGTCCGGGCCGGTGTCACCGTCCAGCCGGACCCGCAGCAGATAGGAGTTCTGCAGGCTGTAGGGGTCCTGGTTCTGGACCTCGGTGAAGGCGAAAAGCGGGCTCTGCATGATGTGTCGCTCCCCCTCAGCCCCGGGCCCGGAGCCGGTCGGTACTGTCCTCGCTGGGCTGGACGACCACGAAGCCCTGGCCGGAGAACGCGATCTGGAACGCCTCGCCGCTGCCGCGCCCGATCAGCGACGACGCCTTGAAGCTGCGCTTGGCCTTCATCTTCAGCCCCGACGACCAGGCCACCAGGGCGTCAGGGTCGACGTACGTCTCGTCGGCGCCGGACCCGCAGTCCACCACGATCGGAGTGCCGCGAGAGGTGATCGCGACCCAACCGGTGCCGGACACCGCGACGTTGAACAGGCCCTGGCCGGCGAACTTCGCCAGGCCCTTGACCCGCTCGACGCCCCATTGCAGGTGCGCGTCGAAGGCCAGCAGGTTGGTGCCGTTGACCGACACCGACTCGTTGTCCAGGTTGACGCAGACCACGTCGGCGCCGTAGTCGGCCAGGTAGAGCAGGCCGTCGCCGGTGCACTTCATCACCGGCGCGCTCTCACCGGTCAGCCACGACGCGGCCATCTGCCGTACCGCCGGCGGGTTCGGCTCGTACTGGATGAAGCCCTCGTAGGCGATCATCGAGCCGGTGCGGGCGTAGAGGTCCTGGCCGGTGGCCATGGCGACCTTGAGCATGGACGAGCCGTGGTTCTCCATCCGGGCGGCGACCGGCTTGGGGGCGTAACCCGCGATCATCTGCTGGTCCATGGCAGGTCACACCTCGTAGGGCTGGACGACGATGAAGTTGCCGGGCGCGCCGCGGAACTGGAGGTTCACGGTCTCGCCGCTGTGGCCGGGGTAGACGCTTCTGCGCAGCCGCACCTGGCTGGAGACGATCACCTGGGAGCCCGCCGACCAGGCGACGATCGCGTTGCTGTCGGCGTAGGTGGTCGGGGTGACCGGGAGGACCACAGGGGTGCCGTGGGTCTTGACGATCACGGTGCCGGTGCCCTGGAACTGCATGGTGAACAGGGCGCCGCCGGGGATGCCGTGGCCCTCGATCCTGCGCACCTCGTACTGGAGCCCCTCGTCGAAGGCGAGCACGTTCTCCGCGGAGACGCAGATCGCGTCGCCCTGCAGCTCGACGGGGTGCAGGTAGGCGGCGTTCTCGGCGAAGAAGACCTGGCCGCCGCCGGTGCAGCGCATGAGCTGCATCTCCTGGCCGGTCATGTTGCCGACGACGCGGCCCCTGAAGCCCGCGCCCTTGTAGGCGAAGTCGACCTTGCCCTGGTAGAGCACCATGGCGCCCTGACGGGCCAGCACCGGCTGTCCGGTGCCCTGGCCGAGGTCGGCGCGCATCATCTTCGGGTTCTGCTGCGTCCAGCGCTGACCGGTGGGCTGCTCGCGGTACTTCTGCATGGAGACGGTGAGGCCCGCGCCCAGGGTGGGCGTCGGCGGCACGGCGTATCCGCTCTGGCCGCCCATCGGGGGTCCGGGCGGGCCGGGTTGGCCGAACTGGGCCGGCTGCCCGGGCTGCTGCGGGAAGGGCGGCGGGGTGGCCTGCCCGGGGAAGGGGGGCGGCGGCGCGGGTGGCGGGACCTGGCCGAAGGGCGGCGCCTGGGCGGGCGGAGTGCTCAACGGCCCGACCATGGTGGGCGCCTGGTGGATCGACAGGCCGCCGGCTCCGGGCAGCGGCGGAGGGGTGGGGCCGACCGGCGGCGCGCCGAACGCGGGGGCCGGCGGTGGGACTTGGACCGGGGGCGGCGGCGCGGGAGCGGGCACGGCGGCCGGCGCCGGGAGCGGCGGCGGGGCGCCCGCGGCAGGCCCTGGCGGCGGCGCGAAACCGGGTGCGGGGGCCGCCGCGCCGGCGGGCGGGGCGAACCCTGGGGCGCCCTGCGGCTCTTGGGCGGCCGGCTCCTCCTCGGCGACCTCGCCGCCGAAGTTCCGCAGCAGCGCGTCGAGCCCGCCGTCGAAGCCCTGCCCGACCGCGGCGAAGCGCCACACGTCCTTGAGGTAGACGTCGGCGAGCATCACCGCGCGCTCGGTGCTGAACTCCGCACCGGTGAAGGCGTACCGCGCCACCTCCTCGCCGCCCGCGACCAGCCGGATGTAGCCGGGCGAGATCTGCGACATCTGCCCGTCGCCGTCGATGGTGGCGGTGAAGGACAGCTTCCGCACCGCGTCCGGAATCCGGTCGAGGGTGACCCGGAAGGACTCGGTGTCGCCGGCCTGCGCGCCGAGGAGCTGGATCGACTCCTCGGGCGACTTCGGCTGGTTGAAGAACACGAAGTACCGGTCGTCCGAGAGCTGTTCGGCCGCGTCGAGCCCGAAGCAACTGATGTCGAACGTGAGGCCGGGAGCAGTGATCTGCACGCCGACATAGAGATCCCTGCCGGCGGTCAGATCAGTGATCTTGGCCTTGTGGCCACGTTGGAACTCCCTGGCCATGCGCGACCTTCCCCCATTCCGCTTGTCGTCCGGCTCGTCGCGCCGCTTCGTACGCGCCCGTCGTCCTTGTGCGTTGCGTCAGGCTAACGGCTCGCATCGGAACCGGCCATCACCAGCTTGTACCGGTAAGGCGCCGGGCTTGTCCCGACGGGGTGACGGGGTGCGCGCGGCCTTGGGGCCGGGGCCGGTCAGTCCTCGCGCGGAGCGGGCGCGTGCGGCAGGCGGTCGACGGCGACGACGCCTTCCAGGAACCCGCGGGCGCGCTCGGTGCGCGGGTAGCTCTCCAGCAGCTTCCAGAACTGCGGGCCGTGACCTGGCACCAGCAGATGCGCGAGTTCGTGCAGCAGCACGTAGTCGATGACGTACTCGGGCATGCCCTGAAGGCGGTGGGACAGCCGGATGCTGCCTTCGGCCGGGGTGCACGACCCCCACCGGGAGTTCTGGTTGGTGACCCAGCGTACGGTGTCGGGTACGGCCCGGGCGTTCAGATACTGCTCGGAAAGACGCTCGGCGCGGGCGGCCAGTTCGTCGTCACCGGGCATCCGGCGGCTCTCCTGAGCGGCGAGCTTCTCCAGCATCACCGTCACCCAGCGCTGCTCCTCGGCCGCGGACATCCGAGCCGGCAGGAGAACGATCGTACGGTCGCCGTCCCGATAGGCGGACACCGTACGGCGGCGACGGGCACTGCGGCGTACCTCGACCGGACCCGTCATGCCTGGGCCACCCGCTCCGCCCGGCTCGCCCGCCCGGGTGCCGCGGGCGGGCTGGTCTGCGATGTCATGGGCAGGATCGGCGGACACATCTCGACGTTACCCGCTGTACGTGGGGGAAGTCCCGCCCCCGGGCCGGTTGCCGCGGGAATCACCTCGCTTTGTACGCATCTTGAACGACTATCCCTCACAGCCTGTGGATAACTTCTCCGGCCCGGTGAGCTTTTCGGGCATGGTGGAGATATCGGTCACTGAGAGTGATTGGGCGATTCGGTGGCGGTATGTCCGAGTGGGCTTTGGCGCGGGCGCGGTGGCGCGCCCGGGGTGTGCTCGGACGCGCCCGGCAGGCGAGGAGGGCCGAGCCATGCGGTTGATGTTGAAGAGCGCGCTGCGCAGGAGCTGGCGGGACCGGGAGTGCGTGCAGTTCGGGGTGGACCCGGAGCGGGCGGTGGTGCTGGAGCCGGTGGACGGCCCGTCGGCCGGTTTCCTGTCGCTGCTGGACGGCACGCGGAGCGCGGACGTGCTGGCCCGCGAGGCGGAGGCGCTGGGCCTGGGGCCCGACCGGGTCCGGCACCTGCTGGGCCTGCTGGCGGAGGGCGGCGTGCTGGACGACGCCTCGGCGCACTCCGACCTGTCCGGGGCGCTGCGGCACCGCACGGACATGCTGGACCGGCTGCGCCCGGACCTCGCGGCCCTGTCGGTGGTTCACCCGGGCCCGGGCGCGGGCGCGCTGCGGATACGGCACCGGCGCGCGTCGCGGGTGCGGGTGCTGGGGGCGGGCCGGGTGGGCGCCGCGGTGGCGTCGGTGCTGTCGGCCGCAGGGGTGGGGGCGGTGGACGTCGTCGATGTGGGGCGGGTCGAGCCGTGGGACATCGGCCCGGCGGGCTTCCCCGCCGAGCAGGTGGGTGAGCGGCGCGATGCCGCGGGAAGGGGTGCGGTCCGCCGCGCCGCGCCCGGGGTGACCCGCGGGCACGGCCGAGCCGGACCGGGTGGCGCCTCGCGGGCGCCGGGAGCGGTCGGCGAAAGCGGCGCCGGGGCGGCGGGCGGCGGCGCGCTCACCGTGGTCGCCCCTCGGGACGGACTGCTCGCCTACGCACCCGACGCGGCCCAGGCGCGCCGCCTGGTGGCTTCGGGAGTGCCTCACCTCTACGCGGGAGTGCTGGAGGGCACCGGCCTGGTCGGGCCGCTGGTGCTGCCCGGGCGGAGCGGCTGCGGGGAGTGCCAGCTGCTGGCGCTGACCGACCGTGATCCGGCCCTGCCCCGGGTGCTGGCCCAGTTGCGCTCCGGACGCCCGTCCGCGGTGCCGGCCTGCGACATCGCGCTGGCCACGGCGGTGGCGGGGTTGGCGGCGGCGCATGTGCTGGCCCACCTGGACGGGCGGATGCCGCCGAGCGCGGGCGCCCGGGTGGAGCTGTCCCTGTCCCGCTTGTCCACCCGGGTGCGGGCGCTGACTGCGGACGGCCGCTGCGGGTGCGGGGCGGCGGCGCGGCGGCGGACCGTCGGCGCGCCGGGGGCGCGAGGAGCGATCACCGCCGACGCGCCGACGGCGAGCGTCGGAGGTGGTGGCGCCGTAAGTCGGGAGGCCGGAAGCGGGGGCGGCGGGAGCCAGAGCGCCGGAAGCGGGGGCGGCACTGCGGAAACCCACCGTGCCGAGGCCCACGCGGCCGGGCCCGCCACGCCCGCCGGGGCGTGGACGGGGACCGGCGTCCGGCCACGGCTCGGGGCAGGGCCCGGCCCGGGGACACGGGCGGCGGCGGGGCGCGCATGCGGGACCGCTGCCGCGGGTGGAGAGGGCCTCGGCGGCGGGGCCACGGGGTCCCGGGAGCGCTCGCCACAGGCGATAAGTCGAGATCGTCACGGCCGGGCGGCGGCCGAGGGAGGCACAATGGCCATGTGACCGACGGGAAATGAGGGGGCGCATGTCTGATCTTCCGCGCAAGGCGGTGACTCGCACCGCGAAGCTGGCCGCGCTTCCTCTGGGCTTCGCCGGGCGGGCCACGCTCGGGCTGGGCAAGCGGCTGGGCGGCCGGCCGGCCGACGAGGTCGCCAGCGAGTTGCAGGAGCGCACCGCCGAACAGCTCTTCAAGGTGCTCGGGGAGCTGAAGGGCGGCGCGATGAAGTTCGGGCAGGCCCTGTCGGTGTTCGAGTCGGCGCTTCCGGAGGACGTCGCCGGACCGTACCGCGCGGCGCTCACCAAGCTCCAGGAGGCCGCTCCGCCGATGCCGGCCCGCACCGTGCACCGGGTGCTGTCCGAGCAGCTCGGCAAGGACTGGCGCTCGATGTTCACGTCGTTCGAGGACATCCCGGCCGCGGCCGCGTCGATCGGGCAGGTGCACCGGGCGGTGTGGAGTGACGGCCGCCTGGTCGCGGTGAAGGTCCAGTATCCGGGGGCCGGGGACGCGCTGCTGTCCGACCTCTCGCAACTGGGCCGGGTGGCACGGCTGTTCGGCCCGCTGGTGCCGGGAATGGACGTGAAGCCGCTGCTCGCGGAGTTGCGGGCCCGGGTCGCGGAGGAGCTGGACTACGAACTGGAGGCCGCGGCCCAGCACGCACACGCGGAGGAGTTCGCCGGGGACCCCGATGTCGAGGTGCCGGATGTGGTGCACCAAGCGGACCAGGTGCTGGTCACCGAGTGGATGGACGGGGTGCCGCTGTCGGAGGTGATCTCGGGCGGGAGCCAGGAGATGCGGGACCGGGCCGGACAGTTGCTGGCGCACTTCCTGTTCGCCGGCCCGGCCAGGACCGGGCTGCTGCACGCCGATCCGCACCCGGGCAACTTCCGCCTGCTCGTCGACGACGGCCCGGCGGAGGGCTGGCGGCTGGGGGTGCTGGACTTCGGCACGGTGGACCGGCTGCCGGAGGGCCTGCCGCTGCCGATCGGCACCGCGCTGCGGCTGGCGCTGGCCGACGACGCGGAGGAGGTGTACCGCATGCTGCGCGCGGAGGGCTTCGTCAAGCCGACGATCACCCTCGACGCGGAAGCGGTACTGGACTATTTGCGGCCGATCATCGAGCCGGCCGGGCGGGAGGAGTTCCGGTTCGACCGGGCGTGGATGCGGGCGCAGGCGGCCCGGATCGCCGATCCTCGGTCGCCGGCGCACCAGTTGGGCAAGCAGTTGAACCTGCCGCCGTCGTATCTGCTGATCCACCGGGTGACGTTGAGCACGGTCGGGGTGCTGTGCCAGCTCGGCGCCGAGGTGCGGCTGCGTGCGGAGTTGCAGCAGTGGCTGCCGGGGTTCGACCCGGAGGGCACTGCGGCGTCCGCGTGAGCTACCACCAGGCGGAGTCGAGGCGCCCCTCGATGCTGCGCAGGTGTTCGCGGGCGCAGGTGTCGCAGAAGTAGACGCGGCGCCCGTTCTCGACGGAGCAGGTCCAGGTCAGCGGAAGGCCCTGGGCGGTGGCGCCGCAGCGACCGCAGGCCGTACCGGACGTGCGCGGTGTGCTGGACGGTGTGCCCGTCGTCGTGGCCTGAGAGGGTTTCTGATCCACTGGGTGACGATACCTCCGCGGACGCCGGCTTTGTCGCGATAACGCACTGCGGGACCGGTCCTGGTCGGACCGGTCCCGCGGGATCGTACGTGGTCAGCGTTGCTTCGAGGTTTCCGGTGTGCCGTTAGGGCATCCCGGTCACGCCGCCAGGGCTGTCGCGTGCGCCGGCTACTGCATGACCGCCATGGCCAGCGCGCGCCGGGCGCGCATCGAGGCGCGTTCGGCACGGCGCTGGAGCCGGCGGGCGGTGAGCAGGCGCTGCGACCTACGTTGCTGTTCGGCCTCGCGCAGTCGCTGTTGCATATGGGCACGAGCCAGGGCTTCTGGCATGAGTTGCATCTCGAGGTTCCTGTTCTGGGTCGACGCGAAGGCGTCGGGAGTGCGTGCGAGCTGATCGGTGCGGGAAGTCGTCATCGGCGCCTGATTCTTGGAGTTGCGGTGCTTCGGGTCATGCGTCAAGGGCCGGTCGATCGTGCCGGGCCGGGTGCGGAACATGGCGCGAGTGCTCATGCCGCGACGGCGTTCTTACGCGGACGGCCACGCGGCCGCTTGCGGGGAACCACGACGCCCTGGATGAACAGCTCGCCGCCCCAGACACCCCAGGGCTCGCGGCGGTCCTTGGCGCCGGCGAGGCACGCCTCGCGGACCGGACAGGTCTGGCAGAGGGACTTGGCGTACTCCACGTCCGCCGGCGACTCCGCGAAGAAGACCTCGGGGTCGTAGGTACGGCACGGGACGGGCACGCCGAGTCGCTCGATCTCGTCGTCGAGCTCGGTGAGGGGCAGCAAGGTGTTCTCCGGAGGGTCTGCGCTGGGGTCCCCGACGGCAGTGCCGAGGGGAGGGTGGTCGGTGAGGTCGCCGGTGGGCGTCCCGGTCAGGTCGGGCTGAAGTCCGGACGTGTCGTGCGGGGCGGAATGCACGGTGTTCGTTCCTCGTCTGTCGGTCCGGCCGGTGGGCCGGTCTTCGGTTGTGTCTGTCTGCGTAGACAGCGATCTCCGGGTGGAGAAAACAGAAGGGCCGCGGTTCCCGGTGTGGGATTCCGCGGCCCTGAGGGTGCCGACCTGACTCGATGTCAGGTTGGATCACTCCAGGGTTCAGGCCCGCGGAAGGCCCACATACCGTGCTGCGTCTTCTTTTGCTGCTGTCCGATCACCAGTCCGGCGGCAATGGCGCCCTTGACACCATTGGCACCGCCCTTGGCAGCCTTCGCGCTCGTCGCGCCGGCGCCGGCAGCCGCAGAGGTAAAGGCATAGGCGGTTGCCTGTGCCTTCGCCGCCGCTACCGCGGGCGCCCCGGTCGGTCGCTCACTGTGCTCACGCACCGGCAGGACCGGCAGCAGAGCAGAGGTGAGGGACCGGCGGTTGCCATGCAGCGAGACCACGGAGACGTCGAGCGAGCAGGCGGCTGCCATGACCGGACGATCGGTCATTTTGGTGATGGTGATGTTGCTGCTCACTGTGCTCGCCTCCTCTCGGCGTCTCGTAAGGGCAGTGGACCGGACTTGCCTAGTACATCACAGTCTTGGCGGCTCTTGGAAGACCCGTTCTCGACCGTGCTCACGCAGGCTATGAGGACTCCCGCGGGATGCGCAAACTATTTTTCGGCATCTTCCGAAGAAGATTCCACGCCCTCCTGCGAGTTGGCCGGAAGGGCCTCTTCCGGTACTTCGTCCGGAGCGTCGTATTCCGCGCTGTCCTGGGCTTCGTCGGCTTCGTCCAGGGGAACTCCGGTGCACAGCGCCAGCACGTCGGCGCCGAACTTGTCGAGTTTGCGGGCGCCCACGCCGGGGATCGCGGAGAGCCCCTGCTCGTCGGACGGCCTGACCTCGGCGATGGCCAGCAGCGTCTTGTCGGTGAAGACGCAGTAGGCGGGCTGGCCGAGCGCCTTGGCCTGTTCCATCCGCCAGCCGCGCAACCGGTCGTACAGCGCCTCGTCGAGGTCGGAGGGGCAGTCCTCGCAGCGCATCAGCTTGATCTCGCCGGCTTCGGACAGGGTCCGCCCGCACACCCGGCACAGCACCGGGCCGCGGCGCCTGCTGCGGCCGCCCGAGCCGCGCTCGGCGCCGCCCTGGCCGCCGGCCCCGCCCCGGGCGCCGCGCGGCGCGGACCCCGGCCGCAGTCCGTCCATGAAGCGGGAGGGCCGCCGACCGCCGCGCCCGCCGGGCGAGCGCGACAGCGCCCACGACAGCGACAGGTGCAGACGGGCGCGGGTCACCCCGACGTAGAGCAGCCGGCGCTCCTCCTCGATCTGCTCGTCGGTCTTGGCGTGGGTGATCGGCAAGGTGCCCTCGGTCAGGCCGACGAGGAACACCGCGTCCCACTCCAGGCCCTTCGCGGCGTGCAGCGAGGCGAGGGTGACGCCCTCCACCGTCGGGGCGTGCTGGGCGTTGGCCCGTTCGTCGAGCTCCGTGACGAAGTCGGACAGCTCCGCGGTGGGCCGGGCCGCGGTGAAGTCCTCCGACAGCCGCACCAGCGCCGCCAGCGACTCCCAGCGGTCGCGCACCGCGCCGGAGCCCGCGGGCGGCTCCGAGGCCCAGCCGCGCGAGCTGAGCACCGCCCGCACCTGCTGCGGGATGGTCTCCCGCTCCTCGCCCGGGTCGGCGGCCGCGCGCGCCGCGCCACGCAGCAGCATGCCCGCCTCGCGCACCTCGGGCCGCTCGAAGAACCGCTCGGCGCCGCGCAGTTGGTAGGGCACCCCGGCGTCGGCGAGGGCCTGTTCGTACACCTCGGACTGGGCGTTGATCCGGTAGAGCACGGCGATCTCGCTGGGGCGAACCCCGGAGTCGATCAGGTCCTTGATCCGGCGGGCGGCGCCCTCGGCCTCGGCCGGCTCGTCCGGATACTCCGTGTAGACCGGGTCGGGGCCCGGCTCGCGCTGCGAGATCAGCTCGAGCCGGTGGGCGGCGGCGTGGCCGCGGGCCTGGCCGAGCAGGCCGTTGGCCAGGCCGACGACCTGGGGGGTGGAGCGGTAGTCCCGGACGAGCTTGACCACGGTGGCGTCCGGGTGGCGGGTGCGGAAGCCGAGCAGGAAGTCCGGGGTGGCGCCGGTGAACGAGTAGATCGTCTGCGAGGCGTCGCCGACCACGCACAGGTTCCCCCGGCCGCCGAGCCACAGCTCCAGCAGGCGCTGCTGGAGCGGGCTGACGTCCTGGTACTCGTCCACCACGAAGTGCTGGTACTGCGAGCGGACGGTGTCCGCCACGTCCGGCCGGTCCTGGAGGACGCCGACGGTCAGCAGCAGCACGTCCTCGAAGTCGATCAGGCCACGGTCGCGCTTCAACTGCTCGTACGTCGCGTAGATCCGCGCGACCTCGGCCGGGTCGCGCGGCACGTCGCGCGAGGTCTTGGCGGCGACGGCCGGATACTCCTCCGGCACCGTCTGGGTGACCTTGCACCACTCGATCTCACCGGTCACGTCCCGCAGCTCGCTGCGGTCCAGCCTGATCCGGGAGCGGGCGCCCGCCTCCGCGACGAGCTGCACCTTGCGGTCCATGATGCGCGGCATCTCGCCGCCGATCGCCCGCGGCCAGAAGTACTGCAACTGCCGCAGGGCGGCGGAGTGGAACGTCCGCGCCTGCACCCCGCCCGCGCCCAGCTGCCGCAGCCGCCCGCGCATCTCCCCCGCCGCGCGCGCGGTGAACGTCACCGCGAGCACCGTCGAGGGCTGGAGGATGCCCGACCGCACTCCGTACGCGATCCGGTGGGTGATCGCACGGGTCTTGCCGGTGCCGGCGCCGGCCAGCACGCACACCGGGCCGTGCAGTGCCGTGGCGACGGCGCGCTGCTCGGGGTCGAGTCCGTCGAGCACCGCGTCCGCGGAGTCGGGCATCGCGGGGAAGAGCGAGTCGTGGGTTGTCGCAGTCACACCGCCACTGTGCCAGGTTCCGGCGACACCCCGGCGAAGTTATCCACAGGCTTGCCCGTCCGGTGTACGGTCCGGGGCGCGGCGGCGGCATCGAAGCGGCGCCGGAGCAGGGGCCGGGGCGGGACCGGAGCAGCGCCGGAGCAGGGGCCGGGGCGGGACCGGAGCGAGGCGGAATGCATGCGGCGCCCCGGGCGTTCGGAGGAATGACGACACCTCGTCCGGCGTTGCCGGATGGAGGACCCCGAGGACCCCTGGACGAGGAGCGGATCACCACATGTCCGGCACCGTGACCATGTACAGCACAACCTGGTGCGGCTACTGCCGCCGGCTCAAGAGCCAGCTCGACCGGGAAGGCATCGCCTACACCGAGATCAACATCGAGCAGGACCCGGAGTCGGCGAAGTTCGTGGAGGAGGCCAACGGCGGCAACCAGACGGTGCCGACCGTTCTGGTCGTGGCGCCCAGCGGCAAGAAGTCCACGATGACCAACCCGAGCCTCGCCCAGGTCTCCCAGGCGCTCAGCGCCTGACGTACGGCACGCCCCCAGGCGCCCCTGCCCGCGCCCGGGGGCGCCTGACCGCCTGCTCCCGGGAGACCGCCCGGGGACCCTCCGTGGCCGCCCGGCGCCGGTGCTACCTTCGGGATCATGGACGACGCCGCCGGGTTCCAGGACATACCGCCGACCACGCTCGCCGACCTCCTCGGCCGGGAGCAGGTCATGGACATCCTCATCCGGCCGCTGTGGCCGTCGATGCCGCGGGTGGCCGGTCCGGCCTTCACCGTGCGGTGCCCGGCGGGTGACAACCTCATGCTGCACGCCGCCATCCACCGCGCCCCGGCCGGCTCCGTCATCGTCGTCGAGGCCGGCGACGTGGACTACGCGGTCGCCGGCGGCAACGTCTGCGCGGTAGCCCAGCGGAACGGGATCGCGGCCTTCGTGATCGACGGCGTGATCCGCGACCTCGGCGAGATCCGCGACATGCGCTTCCCTGTCTTCGCGCGCGGCGTGATCCCCATCCCGGGCGGCAAGGCCGCCGTCGAGCCCCTCAACGCCCAGGTCACCTGCGGCGGTGTCCAGGTCAACGCCGGCGACATCGTCGTGGCCGACGAGGAGGGCGTCGTGGTCGCGCCCCGGGACCGCGGTTCCCGTCTGCTCGCCGACGCCCGCGCGAAGCTGGCGAAGGAGTCCGCCGAGACCCTCGACATGTGGGAGGCGGCGCACCGCGCCCGCATCGACCAGATCCTCGCCGCCCAGGGCTACCAGGACTGACCCGGCCGCACCCACCCGGCCGTCCACCGGCTCCCGCCGCACCCGGCCCGCACCGGCACCCCGCGGGGCGCGGAAGTGGGACGGTGGGGGAATGCAGGGAAATCGGGAGGGCGTGGTATGCGGCGTGGCCCGCACCGCGACGGGCGAGCCGCTCGGTTCCTACTTCGTCGCCGTGACACCGGACGAGCCCAGGATGCTCCGCTTGGCGGCCCCCTTCACCAGCCCGACCGGCTTCTTCTCGCTGTCGCTGCCCGCGGGCGGGTACACGATCCGCGCCGGAGTGCCCCACCACGACGGGCGGCCGGCACAGGGCGGCGCGCGAGCCGACGTGGTGGTGGGCGAGGTCACGTACGTCGAGGTGGTGGGCGCCTCGGGCGAGCCCGGGGGGACGGACCTCGCGCACCTGGCCCTGCTGAGGGAGTACGAAGGCGGGGCGCTGTCGGCGCGGGAGCGGACGCCCGCGGTCGAGGTGGTGGAGTACGACCCGCGGTGGCTGCGCCGGTTCGCCGCCGAGCGCGACCTGCTCACGGACGCACTGCCCGGCGCACGGGCGATCGAGCACGTGGGGTCGACCAGCGTGCCCGGGCTGTGCGCGAAGCCGACCATCGACGTGATGGTGGTTCTCGACGATCTGGCAGCAGTGGCCGCTCGGGTGGAGCCGCTGGCACGGATCGGGTACGAGTACCGCCCCGGGTCGTTCGCGGCCGACGAGGGGCACATGTTCCTCCGCAAGATGGCGGACGGAAAGCGGACGCACCACCTGCACGCCGTGGCCGCCGGCTCCCCGCTCGCCGACGAGTACCGCCTGTTCCGGGACTTCCTCATCGCGAACCCGGAGGCCGCGCGCCGCTACGGGGTGATCAAGCGGACCCTCGCCGCCCGGTTCGCGTACGAGCGGCAGGGATACGTCGAGGAGAAGGAGCGCCTGGTCGCCGTGTTGATGGCCGGTGCGCGGGAGTGGCGGCGAACAGGTCGCGCGTGGAGTCCCCGCTAGCCTCGGGCCTCCGTCGCTCTCCGGTACGGCGGCACCCGCAGGCACGCGTCATCGGCACCCTCGGCAATTTCGACAGCCAACTGTGCAGTTGGCTGAAGAGAATGCTAGCCTTCAGAAGATGGACGAGCAGCGTGCGCCGGAGCGGGCACCGGAACCGGAGCGGGAGCCGTCGTCGGCGCCTGACCCGGCGGTCCTCGCCGGTGAGCTGCGCGTCGTTCTCGGGCAGCTCACCCGCAGACTCCGCGAGCAGGGACACGGCAGCGACCTCACCCGGTCCCAGTCGTCGGTCCTGCTCAGGATCGAGCGCGACGGAGCGGCGACGGCGACCGTACTGGCGCGCGCCGAGGGCATCCGCCCGCAGTCGATGGCGAAGATCGTCGGCGTCCTGGAGGACGCCGGGCTGATCAGCGGTTCGCCGGACCCGAGGGACGGCCGAAAGACCGTACTGAGCCTCACCGAGACCGCGCGCGAGAAGTTCCGTACCGGGCGGCTGGCGAAGGAGGACTGGATGACGCAGGCGATCGGGGCCGGGTTCTCCGCCGAGGAGGTCGCGCGGCTCGCCTCGTGCACCGACCTGCTCAGACGGCTCGCCCAGTCGCCCTGACCCGTCCCGCTCCCGCCTCCCCGGCACCGCTCCGCCGCTCCACCTGCGCCGTCCCGGCCCCACCGCCGCTTCCGGCGTGCCCTCACCCGGCTTCTCGACACCTCACCACCCCGCCACTCCGAAGGACTTCGCATGCCCGTCACCACCCTCGACCCGAAGACCGCGCTCATCGTCGTGGACCTCCAGGCCGGCATCGTCACCCTGCCGCTCGCCCACCCCGTCACCGGGATCGTCGACCGCTCGGCGGACCTGCTGCGGGTGTTCCGCGACCGCGGCCTCCCCGTCGTCCTCGTCAACGTGTCGGGGGCACCGTCGGGCCGGACCGACCAGGGCCGCCCCGGCACCCGTTCGTTCCCCGAGGGCTGGACCGACCTCATCCCGGAACTGGACCGGCAGCCCGAGGACATCCTCGTGACCAAGCACGCGCGCAGCGCCTTCACCGGCACCGGCCTGGCCGACCGGCTACGGGCACTCGACGTCACGCAGGTGGTCGTCACGGGCATCGCCACCGGCAGCGGCGTGGAGTCCACCGCCCGGGACGCGCACGAGCAGGGCTTCCATGTGACGCTGCCCGTCGACGCCATGACCGACCGGGACCTGACCACGCACGAGCACAGCGTGGCGCACGTCTTCCCGCGCATCGCCGAGGTCGGCAGCACCCAGGATGTCCTGGACGTCCTGGCCCAGTGACCGTGTCCGGACCGCGGACCGAGGAACGCGCCCTGGCGACGACCGGGGCGCGTTCCCCTCGGCGCCACCCCGGGCGTGGCCCTCGTCGCTTTAGTGCCTGACGGCAGGTCAAACCATCCCCTAGCCTGAATCCATGCTGAGCGAACTGGTCTACCTGTCCGACGCGAAGTTACGGCAGTTCGTCCCGTTGGCCCGGCGCCGCTTCAGTGGCCGGCTCAAGATGGCGCTGAAGGTCTCCACGCCCCTGGTCGGCGTGGACGTGTCCCCCGCCGCCACGAACGACGAGCGGGAGCGCCTCGACCATCTGCGGCGGGTGACCGAGCAGATCGAGAGCCACGCGCGCTGGTTCACCGATGCCGAGCACCGCCCGGGTCAGTGGATCTGGTTCGAGGCCCCGCTCAACGACATGCTGCTGGACGACCCGTTCAGCCACATGGTGGTCTTCCTCGACCCCGGCGACCCGGTCGAGGGCTACGACCCGGTGGACGCCTCCGGCCGCAAGGTCCGCCTGCTGATGCACGGTTCCGCCGAGCACCTGCTGCTGCCGGCCCTGCCACCACGGCAGGAGCCGCCGCCCGCCGCGAGGACCGTCACGGAGTACGCCACCGGCGGCACGACATGGACGTCCGGTGGCGGCGGCTCGTCCACCTCCCCCGGCTACAGCGAGGTCACCAGGAGCCGGGCGTGGTTCAGGCGCGAAGGCGGCCAGGCCCACGACACGCTCGACACCCTCGGCCACCAGGACCTGCCGGTCCTCCCGGCGGACTCCCCACCCACAGAGGTGTCCAGGCTGGGCCACTTCCACCGGGGCACCGCCGAGCTCGTCGACTGGCTCGACCGCCGCGCGTCCGCACCCACCGCCGCCTGGACACGGGGATACGCGCGCGTCACCGCCGACCTCGCCTACCCGCCCGTCGGCGGCGACACCGCCGCCCCCTTCAGCAGAGTGGTGATCGCCAGCCCGCTGTACGTGGAGTACGCGCACGACCTGCCGTAGCGCGCCGGTCAGTGGCACGCCCGCCAACCCGCCAGGCTCGCAGGACCGCGCACCCGTGGACCCGCACACCCGCGGCTACCGCGCCGCCGCGGCTCCCCCCTGCTTCGGCAGCGGCTTGCCGTACCACAGCTCGATCAGCCGGGCCGCGATCGAGATGCCGAACGGGGGCAGCACCTCGCCGGACTCGAAGGCGGCGCGCAGGTCCTCGCGGGAGAACCAGCGGGCCTCGTGGATCTCCTCGCCGTCGACGTGGATGTCGGAGGAGGTGGCCTGCGCCATGAACCCGAGCATGAGGCTGGACGGGAACGGCCAGGGCTGGCTGGCGACGTAGGAGACGTCGCCGACGGTGACGCCGGCCTCCTCGAAGACCTCGCGGCGCACCGACTGCTCGATGGACTCGCCGGGCTCCACGAAGCCCGCGAGGGTGGAGAAGCGGCCCTCGGGCCAGTGCACCTGGCGGCCGAGCAGGGCGCGGTCCTCGTCGTCGGTGACGAGCATGATCACGGCGGGGTCGGTACGCGGGTAGTGCTCGGCGCCGCAGGCGGGGCAGCGGCGGATGTGGCCCGCGGCGGCGATGACGGTGCGCTCGCCGCACCGGGAGCAGAAGCGGTGCATGCGCTGCCAGTTCTCCAGCGCGACGGCGTGCACCATCAGCCCGGCCTCGATCGGGGCGAGCAGCCCGCCCACCTCGCGCAGTCCGGCCGGGCGGGCCGCCTCGTCCATCCGCCCGGGCAGGGTGTCCTTCTGCAGGGCGAAGTAGCGCACGCCCTCCTCGTCGATGCCGAGGAAGTAGCGGTGCTGCTCGGTCTCGGGGGCGTCGAACGCCGGGGTCATGACGAGTTCGGCGCCGCCGTCGGGGGTGTCCTCGACCAGCACCTGGCCGCCGGAGACGACGAAGACCCGGGTGGTGGGGTGGCTCCAGGCAGCCGCGAGCCACGCCTCGTCGAGCCGATGGTGGGCCGCGCGGTCCACCCCGGTGTAGGTGAGGCTCAGCGGCTTCGATGTCGCGTCGAGTTCGGTCAAGGCGTCTTCCCAACTCCCCTTTGCGGTGCCTGCGATGCCTGCGGTACGAGCCGTACGAGCGGTGCCGGCCGTACGAGCGGTACGGGTTCCACGCGAGCGGGCGCGAGGTGCCCGTTGCGCCGTCGGCCCGCGCCGCTCACCGGCTGCTCGGCCACGGTTCGGCCGCCCAGTCCGCGGCGAGCTCCGTCCACAGGTGCGCCGCGGTCTCGACGCCCTTGAACAGCAGGTCGAGATCCACTTTCTCGTCCACGGAGTGCCAACCGTCGGACGGCACGGAAATTCCCAGGAACAGTACGGGAACGCCCAGTACGTCCTGGAGGTCGGCGGCCGGCCCGGACCCGCCCTCGCGGGTGTACCTGATCTCCTGGCCGAAGGCGCGGCCCATCGCGCGGACCAGCGAGCGCAGCGCCGGGTGGTCCAGCGGGGTCAGGCACGGGCGGGTGCCGTCGCCCCAGAACCGGATCTCGTGCCGGATGCCGTCGGGCAGCCGGGCCGCCACCCAGTCCGTGACCAGTTGCCGCACCCGGGCGGTGTCCTGCCCCGCGACCAGCCGGAAGGAGAACTTGATCTCCGCGGTGGACGGCACGATGGTCTTGCCGCCGGGGCCGCCGTAGCCGGCGTGGATGCCGTTGACCTCGGCGGTCGGCCGGGCCCAGATCCGCTCCAGGGTGGTGTGGCCGTGCTCGCCGAGCGCCGCGTGCGACTTGGCCGTACGCAGCCAGCCCGCCTCGTCGAACGGCAGCTCCGCCAGCAGCGCCCGCTCCCGGTCGGTGAGTTCCACCACACCGTCGTAGAAACCGGGGATCGACACCCGCCGGTCCTCGTCGTGCAGCGCGGCGACCAGCCGGGCCGCCTCCGTGGCGGGGTTGGGCACCGCGCCGCCGAACGAGCCCGAGTGGATGTCCTGGTCCGGCCCGTACAGGTCGATCTGGCCGTCCACCAGGCCGCGCATGCCGGTGCACACCGTCGGGGTGTCCTCGGCCCACATGCCGGTGTCCGAGACGATCACGGTGTCGCAGGCGAGCCGGTCGGCGTGCTTCCTGATCAACGGCCCGAAGTGCGGCGACCCGGACTCCTCCTCGCCCTCGACCAGCAGTTTCAGGTTCACCGCCGGAGCGGTGCGGCCGGTCGCCGCCAGGTGCGCGCGCAGGCCCAGGGTGTGCAGGAAGACCTGGCCCTTGTCGTCCGCGGCGCCGCGTGCCCGCAGCCGCCCGTCCTGCTCGACCGGCTCGAACGGGTCGGTCGCCCAGCCGTCCTCCCGCGCGGCGGGCTGCACGTCGTGGTGCCCGTAGACGAGCACGGTGGGTGCGTCGGCCTCACCGCTCGGCCACTCGGCGAAGACCGCCGGGCCGCCGCCCTCGGTCTCCCACACCTCCGCCACCGGGAAGCCGGTGTCGGTCAGTGCCGCCGCGAGCCACTCGGCGCTGCGGCGTACGTCGGGGGCGTGGTCCGGGTTCGCGGAGACGGACGGGATACGGAGCCAGTCCCTCAGCGCGGCGAGGAACGCGGCGCTGTGTTCGGCGATGTACGGGGCCGGGTCGGCGGGGTGCGGGTGGACGGCGTTGTCCGGGGTCGTACGCATGGCTTTCAGCGTACCGGCCGCGTCGTCGGCCCTGCTCCGCCGCCTGCCGCCGACCCCGCCACCGACCCTGCCGGCGCACCCCCGCACCCCGCGCCCGCCCGCTGTCAGTGCGGCGGTTCCCCGGCCCGGTCCGGCGGATCGGGGCTGAGCAGCCGCTCCAGCGCGGCCCGGTCCGGCAGGTCCGGGGGCCGCAGCAGCGTGCCGGTGCGGATGTGCAGGAACGCCGCCCGCACCCGCTCCAGCGGCACGCCCTGCTGCTCGGCCCAGGCCAGCCGGTAGATCGCGAGCTGCAGCGGGTCCGCGGCGTCGGGCCGGTGCCCGGTCTTCCAGTCGACGATCTCGTACGTGTACGGGTCCGCGTCGTGGCCTGGCGGCTCGGTGGAACCGGTCTCGGCGGCCACGGCATCCGCGCGTACGGCGTCCGTACGTTCCCGGTACACCGCGTCGATGCGGCCGCGGATGAGGCGGCCGGCGAGGGTGAGGGTGAAGGCGGCCTCGACGCGGTAGGGGGTGCGCTCGGCGTACGGGGTGCGCAGGAAGGCGTCCTTGAGGGCGGCGAGGTCCTGCTCGTCGGCGATGTCGTCGCCGGGTTCGATGCCGGGCAGGTCCTCCGGGGCGAAGAGCGGGCGGGCGTCGAAGCGGGACTCGACCCAGGCGTGGAAGCGGGTGCCGCGGCGGGCGGCGGGGGCCGGTGGGCGCGGCAGGGGGCGGGCCAGGTCGCGGGCGAGGCCGTCCGGGTCGGCGGCCAGCCGCATGAGCTGGGTGGCGGTGAGGGTGCGCGGGAGGGGGACGTCGTGGACGGTGGCGCGGGCGCGGCGGAGTTCGCCGGTGAGGGCGGTGAGGTCGCGGTCCCAGGCGGAGACGAGGCGGGAGTCGTCGGGAGGGAGCGGGGGATCGGCGGGGTGGGGGGCGCCGGTGGAGTCGGGGGTGGGGTGGCCTTTCCCCCGGGTGGGTTGCGGGGGGAGGGAGGGGCGGGGGGATGCGGCGCGGGTGGGTTGCGGGGGGAGGGGGGTGTCGGAGGCGTCCGGGCGGGTGGCGTCGATCTGGGCGCGGACGGTCTTCGCGGCATGGCGGCGCCGTTCGAAGGCGGCCGGGTCGAGGGGCAGCGGCCAGGGGGGTTCGGTGGCGGAGGCGAGGGCCGGGTTGTCGGCGTCCTCGGCCGGGGGCTCGGCCCACACCTCGATCTCGCCGTGCCCGGCCTCGCAGTGCGCGCGCAGGGCGTCGAGGAACGCGGACGGCCCGAACGGCTTGGACTGGGTCGGCCCCCACCAGTGCCCGGAGCCGAGCAGGAGGGAGCGCGGCCGGGTGAAGGTGACGTAGCCGAGCCGCAGTTCCTCGATGCGCTGGTGCTCCTTCATCGCGGCGCGGAAACCGTCGAGCCCGGCCCGGGTCCACGCCTCCACGTCGGGGAGGGTGGCGGCGTCACCGCGCAGACCGTGCGGCAGCACCTTCGCGTTGAGCGGCCACAGCTCCCGTCCGCGTTCGCCGGGAAAGCCCTTGGCGACCAGACCGGGCACCACGACCACGTCCCACTCCAGGCCCTTGGCCTTGTGGGCGGTGAGCACCTTCACCGTGTCGTCGCCGCCGGGCAGCGAACTGTCGAGGCCCTTCTCGTACTGCGCCGCGGTGTGCAGGAACCCGAGGAACGCCAGCAGCGTCGCCTCCCCGTCCAGCCCGGCGAAGGACGCGGCCACGTCGAGGAACGCGTTGAGGGTCTCCTGGCGGCGGGCGGCCAACGCGTGCGGTGACGCGGCCAGCTCCACTTCGAGCCCGGTGACGGCCAGCACCCGGTGCAGCACGTCCATCAGCGGGTCGGCGAGCGCCCGGCGCAACTCCCTTATCTCGGCGGCCAGCCGCGCGAACCGCACCCGCGCCTCGGCGGAGAACGGCAGCTCGTCGCCGGTTTCGGCGTCGAGGAACGTCTCCAGCGCGTCGGTCAGCGACACCACCTCGGCCGGATCGACCCCTTCCACGGCCGCCGCGAGCCGGTCCGGCCCCTCGCCGTCCGCACCGCCGCCGGGCCCGGGTCCGTACCGCACCAGCAGCCGGGCCCGGCGGCCGAGGAGCGCCAGGTCGCGCGGGCCGATCCGCCAGCGCGGGCCGGTCAGCAGCCGTACCAGGGCCGCGTTGGCGGTCGGGTCGTGCAGCACCTCGCAGGTGGCGACGAGATCGGCCACCTCGGGCAGGTGCAGCAGCCCCGACAGCCCGACCACCTCGACCGGCACGTCCCTTGCCACCAGCGCCGCGTGGATGTCGGCGAAGTGCGCGGCCGTACGGCACAGCACCGCGATCTCGCCGGGCGGCGTGCCGGTGCGCACCAGGTGGGCGACGGAGTCGGCGAGCCACGTCGTCTCCTCGGCCTGCGTGGGCAGCAGCGCGCAGCGTACGACGCCGTCGCGCTCGGCGCCGGGGGCCGGGCGCAGCGCCTCCACGCCTTCGTGCCGGGCCCGCAGTTCGACGGCGAGGGTGTTGGCGAGGTCCAGCAGCCGGCCGCCGGAGCGGCGGTTCTCGCTGAGCGAGTAGCGGTCGGCGGGCCGCCCGTCCGCGTACGGGAAGTGCCGGGGGAAGTCGTCGAGGTTCGCCACGGACGCGCCGCGCCAGCCGTAGATCGCCTGGCAGGGGTCTCCGACCGCGGTCACCGGATGCCCGGTGCCGCCCCCGAACAGCCCGGCGAGCAGCAGCCGCTGCGCCACCGACGTGTCCTGGTACTCGTCCAGCAGCACCACCCGGTACTGGTCCCGCAGCAGCGCGCCGACCTCCGGGCGGCCCTGCGCCAGCTCGGCGGACAGCGCGATCTGGTCGCCGAAGTCCAGCAGGTCGCGGCCCTTCTTCTCCTGCCGGTAGGCGGCGGCCAGTTCGGCCAGGTCGCGGCGGGCGGCGGTGGCGTGCGCCACCTCCTTCACCCAGGCGTAGCCGCGCATGCCCGGGTCCAGCTCGCCGAGCCGCGCGGCGAGCCGCGTGTCATGGGCGCGCAGCCGCTCGGCGGGCACCAGGTGCTCCGACAGCTCGCCGGACAGCGCGAGCAGGTCACCGATGAGCGTGGGCAGCCCCTTGGTCAGCGCCGGGTACGGGCCGGGCGCGGCCCGCAGCACCTTCGCCGCCAGCTGGAAGCGGGTGGCGTCGGCAAGCAGGCGCGCGGTCGGCTCCAGCCCGATCCGCATGCCGTGGTCCTTCAGCAGTTGCCCGGCGAACGCGTGGTACGTCGAGATCTGCGGGTCCCCCGGCACCTGGTCCGGGTCCAGGGCCGGGTCGGGCGGGCCGTCCGCCTCGCCCGGGGTGATGCCCGCCCGCGCCAGCGCCCGCCGCACCCGCTCGGAGAGTTCCGCGGCCGCCTTGTTGGTGAAGGTCAGCCCCAGCACCTGGTCCGGCGCGACCTGTCCGGTGCCGACCAGCCACACCACCCGCGCGGCCATCACTGTGGTCTTCCCCGAGCCCGCCCCGGCCACGATCACCCCGGGAGCGGGCGGCGCGGTGATGCACGCCATCTGCTCGGGGGTGAACGGGATACCCAGCAGCTCCTTGAGCTGATCAGGGTGGTGGAGAGGGTTTGCCACCCAGCGAGGCTATCCGGCCGGGCCGACACGCTTCACCGGCCGGCCCGCCCGTTCGGGGGCAGGTCAGACCGAGTCAGACCGACAGGTGCGGAGCGTCGCTGCCCACCGAGGAGAGGTCGACGGTGTCCTTGGCCGGCGGCGCGGATATCCGCGGTGCCTTGCCGAAGTCGCTGAAGCGGAGGCCCCCTCCGCCGTCGGTGCTGACCAGGCCGAGGATGTACGGCGTGCCGTCGGCGGCGACGTACACCGTGTTGGTGGTGCCGTCGTCGTCGCGCTCGTGGAGCGGGACCACGGCCCGGCCGTAGCGGCTGGCCGGGGCGTCCTTGCCGGTCACCTCGTCGCCCTCCTCGACCGAGGCGAGCAGGGAGTCCAGCTTGCAGAACTGGTCGAGGTCGTCCGCCTCCTGCTCCTGCGCGGGCAGCCTGACCCACTTCCCGGCGAAGGCCCGGGCCAGTACGTCGCCGTGACTGTCGTCCTGGTCCTCCCAGTAGGAGGCGTCGGCCTTCAGGTAGTACGCGTCGTGGATGCCGATGACCTGGACCGGGTCCTCCCCGTCGTTCTCGAGGGAGGCCGCGCACTTTCCGGAGGCGGTGAGCGCGGCGGTGATGTGCGCGTCACCCTCGTCGTCGGAGAGGACGACGTCGACGGTCACGGCCGTCACGGAGTCCATCGCCTCCTCGGCCTTCGAGAAGATCTGGTCGGCGCTCTCCCCCGCGAACGCCCCGGTCTCGGCGGTGGTGGCCGCCGGTACGACGATCGGCGCGCCGCCCGCGTCCGTGTCCCCGCCGCAGCCGGTCAGCACCGCCACGGCCACCGCGGTGCCGAGCACCGCCGCGCAGAAAGTACGTCTGGCCGCCATGGCCGCCCCCCTTGCATCCCCCCAGGGGCCCGCGCTGGTGGCGGCGGGCACCCGGAATCCCCTTGCTCTGTACACAGACCATAGCGTCCGGCTGCGACAGCGTGCTGTGGGTTATCCACAGGCCGTCACACCCACCCCGGGTGCGCTCCGACCCCGGCGTGCGCTTCTTCCCGGCGTGTGTTCCGCCCCCAGCGCCCGCTTCTACCCCGCGCTCGCTCCTCCCTCGCGCTCACTCCACGACGTGCCGGCCCTCCGGCCGGGCGGTGCAGGCCGAGCGGAAGGCGCAGTGCGCGCAGTGCTGGCCGGCCGCGGGTGTGAAGCGCTCGTCCAGCACCCGCCCGGCCGCCTCGGCGAGGAGGTCCTGGGCCCACTCCCCCTCGATGGGCTCCTGCCGCTGCACCGCCGGGAGCGCGTCGCCGCCCTCCTTGCGGGTGGCGCCGAGCCGGAGCTGCACGAGTTCGGCGCCGCCGGGGTGCGGACGGGCCCCGCCGAAGAGCGGGTCGACGGCTCCCTCGCGGACGGCGAGCTGGTAGACCGCGAGTTGGGGGTGCCGGGCGACCTCCTTCGCGGTGGGCTTGGCCCGCCCGGTCTTGAAGTCCACGACGTACGCCTGCCCTTCGGCGTCCGTCTCCACCCGGTCCATGCTGCCGCGGATGCGCACCTGCGCGTCGCCCGCCTCCAGCGTCACGTCGAACGCGTGCTCCCCGGCGACCGCCTCGCGGCCCCGTTCCATGACGTGCCAGCGCAGGAAGCGCTCCAGCGCGGCGCGGGCGTTCTCCCGCTCCTGCCGGGACTTCCAGGGCGCGTCGAACGCGAGCGCGTCCCATACGGAGTCCAGCCGCGCCATCAGCACGTCGAGGTCGGCGGGGGCACGGCCGGAGGCGACCTCGTCGGCCAGGACGTGCACCACGTTCCCGAAGCCCTGCGCGGCCGTCGACGGCGGCTCGGCCTTGACCTCGCGCCCCAGGAACCACTGCAGCGCGCAGGTGTTGGCGAGCTGGTCGAGCGCGCTGCCGGACAGCACGACCGGCTGGTCCCGGTCGCGGACCGGCACGGCCGACCGGGTCGGCTCGTACACCCCCCACCAGCGCTCGGGGTCCGCGGCGGGCACCAGCGCGTGGCCGTCGTCGGTGAGCGAGGCCATCCGGGCCAGCCGGCGGGCGGCGGCGTCACGCAGTTCGGGAGACACGGTCGGGTCCACGGTGGTCGCGCGCAACTCCGCGACGAGCGCGGCCACCGCGAGCGGGCGGCGCGGCCGGTGGCCCACGTGCACCGGCTCCACGCCGAGTTCGGCGAGGAACCGGGAGGGCTGGTCGCCGTCGTCCGCCGCGGACTTCACCGCCGTCACCAGCAGCCGGTCCCGCGCGCGGGTCACCGCGACGTAGAACAGCCGGCGCTCCTCGGCCAGCAGCGCGCCCGGGGTGAGCGGCGGCGCGAGGCCGTCACCACCGATCCGGTCCGCCTCCAGCAGCGAGCCGCGGCGGCGCAGGTCCGGCCACACGCCCTCCTGCACGCCCGCCACCACCACGAGCGGCCACTCCAGGCCCTTCGCGCGGTGCGCGGTCATCAGGCGTACGGCCTCGGGCCGGACCGCGCGACCGCCGAGCGTGTCGGCCACGATGTCGAACGACGACAGCTCGTCGATCAGGTTCAGCGCGCCGCGGCCCCCCGTGCGCTCCTCCGCCCGGGCCACCGTCTCGAACAGCGCGCACACCGCGTCCAGGTCGCGGTCGGCGTTCCGTCCGGCCGGACCGCCGCGCAGCGCCGCCCGCTCCAGCCGGCCCGGCCACGGCGAGCCGTTCCACAGCGCCCACAGCGCGTCCTCGACGGTGCCGCCCGCCGCGAGCCCCGCGCGCGCCGCGGCCAGTTGCGCCCCGATCCGCCGGGCGCCCCGCGCGTACGAGGCGTCGTGCGTCGCCAGCCGCTCCGGCCGCGCGACCGCCTCCGCGATCAGCAGGTCCGAGGGACGCGGCACCGCCACGCCCGCCGCCCGCTCCTCCTCGCGCAGCGCGCGCCCCAGCTTCCGCAGGTCCGCCGAGTCCATGCCGCCCAGCGGCGACGTGAGCAGGGTCAGGGCGTCCTCGACGGAGAGCCCGAGAGCGTCCCCCTCCGGGCCGTCGTCCCCACTCCCGTCCCCGCTCCGGTCCGCCGACACGGATACGGCTACGGCCTCGTGCCCGTCCGCGTCCCCGGTCCCGGCCTCCTCCGCGACCTCGCCCTCCTCCACGGCCTCCCCCACGGCCTCGGTCCCGGCCATGTCCCCGCGCGCCGCCGCGGGCGCCGCCGCTTCCGCCGCCACCCGCAGCGCCAGCAGCAGCGGCGCGACGGCCGGGTCGGCGTGCAGCGGGGTCGCGGACGGGGCGAGGTCGATCGGGACACCGGCGGAGGCGAGCGCGCGGCGCAGCGTGGGCAGCGCGGAGGTGGTGCGGGTGAGGACCGCCATGTCCGACCACGGGATGCCGTCTTCGAGGTGGGCGCGGCGCAGGGCGTCGGCGATGGCGTCGAGTTCGGCGCCGGGCGTCGGGTGGGTGCGCACCGCGAGGGCGCCGCCGGGGCGGTGGGCGGCGGGCGCGCGGTGGGCGCGGGCCGCTGCGGCGGGCAGGCGGGGCAGCGCCATCCGGCCGGCCAGCCGCCCGGTGGCGGCGAGCAGCGCGGCGCCGGCCCGGCGGTTGCCGGTGAGCACGCGCACCGGGGCGGGGCGGCCGGCCCGGTCGGGGAAGGCGGCGGGGAAGTCGAGGATGCCGTTCACGTCGGCACCCCGGAACGCGTAGATCGACTGGTCGGGGTCGCCGAAGGCGACGAGGGTACGGCCCTGCCCGGCGATCGCGTGCAGCAGCCGGACCTGTGCGGCGTCGGTGTCCTGGTACTCGTCGACGAAGACCGCGTCGTAGCGCCCGGCGAGTTCGGTGTGCACCTCGGGCCGCCGGACCAGCCGGACCGCGCGGTGTACGAGTTCGGTGTAGTCGATGACGCCCTGGAGGTCGGCGACGTCCAGGTACTCCTGGAGGAAGGCGGCCGCGGCGAGCCAGTCGGGCCGGCCGATCCGGCGAGCGAAGTCGGCGAGCGCGCGGGGGGCGAGGCCGAGTTCGCGGGTGCGGGCGAGCACCGCGCGCACCTCGTCGGCGAAGCCGCGAGTGGTGAGCGCCGCCCGCAGGTCGTCGGGCCAGCTCACCTTGGCGCGGCCCTCGCGGGCGAGCCGGGCCTGTCCGGCGAGCAGTTCGCGGACCATCAGGTCCTGCTCGGGCCCGGACATCAGCCGCACCGGCTCGGCGAACAGGTCCGGGTCCTGGTGGGCGCGCAGCAGCCCGTAGCAGAACGAGTGGAAGGTGGTGGCCTGCGGCGCGGCGCTCGCGCTGCCGGTCACGGCCTGCGCGCGGGCGGCCATCCGGTCGCGCAACTCGACGGCGGCGGCGCGGCCGTAGGTCAGGACGAGCACCCGGTCGGCGGGGGTGCCGGCCCGCACCCGGGCCAGCACGGCCTCCACCAGCGTGGTGGTCTTCCCCGTGCCGGGGCCGGCGAGCACCAGGAGAGGTCCCTGCCCGTGCTCAACCACAGCGCGCTGGGATGCGTCCAGCACTGGAGGCGCGGCGGACACCGCCGGCGCGCGCACCAGCCGGTAGCCTCCGACGCCCGGGCGGGTCGCACGGGCGTCGCCGGTCCGGTCCTCCCGGCCGGGCGCCGCGGGGGCGCCGCCAGGGGAAACGCGAGGAAGTGGGGAAGAGGGGTTCACGTGGTTCGCCGGTTTCGTGGTGGTCAGGCAATGTACTCCGTACGGGCTGGTCGCGGCATGCGTTGCCTCCGCATGGCGGAAGCTGGATGACATGACCCTCCGGCCGTCATCCGCCGCTCGCGCCACCCGCAGACCCGGGCGCGCCCTCGGCGCCGGCGCCGGGCGCCCGCCCGGGGCCGTCCGGCGTGTGCGTGCCGTCCGGCGAGAGCCCGTCCCAGCGGGCCGCGCGCATGTCCAGGCGCGGTATGTGCCCCTGGGCGGCGGGGCCGACCGTCCGCAGCGGGGTGCCCTCCGCGCGGTACGCGGCCAGGGCGCGCTGCTCGTGCCCGGCGAGCAGCACCCCGTCGGAGCGCACCACCCGCCACCACGGCACCACCGCCCCGTACTCCGCCATCACCCGGCCGACCTGACGCGGACCGCCCTCCCCCAGCCACTCCGCCACGTCGCCGTACGTCATGACCCGGCCCGGCGGAATCAGGTCCACCGCGTCCAGCACCTTCTCCGCGTACGGGCCCAGCTCGCCCGCCCCGGTCGCACCGCTCTCCTCGCTCACCCGGCCAATCCTGCCGCACACCGCCGACACCGGGGGGCTACGGCTCCGTACGCGCACAGCGCATGCCACCATCGTCCGGGCGGTGACTGGTGATACGAGACCAAGAAGAGACAACAGGGGACAAGCAGGGCGCCGGCGAGGCCGTGGAGGCCGCCGGCGCTCCTGGAGCGCTGTCCCCGTCCGCCCCTGAGCCGCAGGTCGCGGTGAGCGAGGACAGCGACCGGGGCGCGAAGGCGGTGGCCGGCGGCTCAGGTCGCTCAGGTGGCTCCGGCGGCTCAGGTGGCTCCGGCAGCTCGGACGGCAACGGCAGCTCGGACGGCTCCGGCAACTCCGGCACGGACGGGTCGGGCAGCTCGGAGGGCGCAGGCGCCCCGGGCGACCCGGGCGGCACCGGGTCCACGCGCGGCGCCCCCGACCGCCCCGCCGACCCCCACAACCCCGCGCAGCCGCCCGCCCCCCAGCCGCACGGCTCGCACCGGGCACCGGAAGAACCGTTTTGGTCCTCACCGGACACCGAGGACCTGTCCGGCGGCGACCTGCCCGCCGACGGCGCGCCGCTCGAACCGGCCGGCGCCACCCGGCAGGCCGTGTCCGTGGACGAGCCGCTGCTCGCCGCCCGGGTGCACCGCCCCGCCGACCTGGTGCGCTTCTTCATGGGCCTGCTGGGCATCGGGGTGGTGCTCGCCATCGCGGGCTTCGCGCACGCCACCACCAACGGCCTGGAGACCGACATCACCAAGGGCGCCATGCGGGCGCCCGACTTCTTCTCCTCGTTCACCGGCACCACCGCGAGCGTGGCGGTGCTCATCGTGCCGGTGGCGTTCGCCGTGGAGCGGCTGGTCAGACGGGACGGGCTGCGGATCGCGGACGGTGTGCTCGCGGCCGTACTGGCGCACGGCGCCGCGCTCGCCACCGACCTGTGGGTCACCAACGCCGCCCCCGGCTCGATCCGCGAGGCGCTCTCGCACGGCGCGCCGACCGGCCTGGGCATGACCGACCCGGTGCAGGGCTACCTCGCACCGGTGATCGCCTACGTCACCGCCTCCGGCATGGCCAGACGCCCGCGCTGGCGGGTCGCGCTGTGGTTCGTCCTGCTGCTGGACGCGTTCGCGGTGCTGGCCGGCGGCTACACCACGCCGTTCTCCATCGCGCTGACCCTGCTGATCGGCTGGGCCGTCGCCAACGGCACGATCTACGCGGTCGGCTCGCCGAACGTCCGCCCCACCGGCCAGAACCTGCTCGCGGGCCTGCGCCGGGTCGGGTTCGCGCCACTGACCGCGCGCCGGGTGGTGGAGACCGGCCCGGAGAGCGCGGACTCCGACCGCGGCCGCGCCTACCTGGTCACCCTGGAGGACGGTCCGCCGCTGGACGTGACCGTGGTGGACCGCGAGCAGCAGGCGCACGGCTTCTTCTACCGGGCCTGGCGGCGGATGTCGCTGGTCGGCGGGATCACCCAGCGCCGCAGCCTGCTGTCCCTGCGGCAGGCGCTGGAGCAGGAGGCGCTGCTGGCCTACGCGGCGATCGCGGCCGGCGCCAACGCGCCGAAGCTGATCGCCACCTCGGAGCTGGGCCCCGACGCGGTGATGCTCGTCTACGAGCACATCGGCGGCCGCCGCCTGGACGCGCTGGACGACGACGAGATCACCGACGCCCTGATGCGCGAGGCGTGGACGCAGGTGCGCGCCCTGCAGTCGCGGCGGATCGCGCACCGGCGGCTGGTCGGCGAGTCCCTGCTGGTGGACCGGAACGGCACGGTCTTCCTCACCGACCTGCGCGGCGGCGAGATCGCCACCGGCGACATCCTGCTGCGGATGGACATCGCGCAGTTGCTGACCACCATGGCGCTGCGGGTCGGCCCGGCGCGGGCGGTGGGCGCGGCGCTGTCGGTGCTCGGTCCGGACGCGGTCGCCGCGTCGCTGCCGCTGCTGCAGCCGATCGCGCTGAGCCGTTCCACCCGCGGCGAGCTGAAGATGCTCAACCGGGCCCGCGCGGTGCGGGAGCGCGAAGCGGTGCTCGCCGCGCTGGCCGCGGACAAGGAGGCCAGGGAGCGCGGCAGGGCGCACCCCGCCCGCGAGCCGGCGCCGAGCACCGCCACGGTGGCCGCCGAGCCGGACGGCTCGGCGGCCAAGACGCCGTCGAAGGCGGAGCGGAAGGCAGAGACCAAGGCGGAGAAGCGCGCCATGGAGGACGCGCTGGAGGAGATCCGCGAGGAGGACCTGCTGTCGCGGATCAGGCAGCAGGTGCTGCTGATCCGCCCGCAGGCGCCCGTCGAGCCGGTGCGGCTGGAGCGGATCAAGCCGCGCACCCTCATCACGGTCATCGCGGGCGCCTTCGCCGCGTACTTCCTGCTCTCCCAGCTCTCGTCGGTGCCGATCGGCCACGCCATCGTGCACGCGGACTGGAAGTGGGCGCTGGTCGCCGTGGTCGGCTCCGCGGCGAGCTACGTCGCCGCGGCCGGCGCGCTGTCCGGTTTCGTACCGGAGCGGCTGTCGTGGCCGCGGACGGTGATGGCGCAGGTCGCCGGGTCGTTCGTGAAGCTGGTGGCGCCGGCCGCGGTGGGCGGGGTGGCGCTGAACACCCGCTATCTGCAGAAGGCGGGGGTACGGCCCGGGCTCGCGGTGGCCAGTGTGGGCGCCTCGCAGCTCGTCGGGCTCGGTTCGCACATCGTGCTGCTGATGGCGTTCGGCTTCATCACCGGCACCGAGAAGACGCCGTCGCTGTCGCCGTCCAGGACCGTCATGGCGGGGCTGCTGACCGCGGGTGTGCTGGTGCTGGTGGTCACCGCGGTGCCCGCGCTGCGGAAGTTCGTCTCGACCCGGGTGCGCGCGCTGTTCGCGGGCGTCGTGCCGCGCATGCTGGACGTGCTCCAGCGCCCGGCGAAGCTGCTCACCGGCATCGGCGGCACCCTGATGGTCACGGTGACCTTCGTGCTGTGCCTGGACGGCTGCGTACGGGCCTTCGACGGCAACCTCAGCTACGCGACGATCGCGGTGGTCTACCTCGCGGGCAACGCGCTGGGGTCCGCGGCGCCGACACCGGGTGGTGTCGGCGCGGTCGAACTGGCGCTGACCGGCGGCCTGATCGCGGCGGGGCTGCCGAAGGAGGTGGCCACCCCGGCGGTGCTGTTCTTCCGGCTGCTGACCTTCTGGCTGCCGGTGCTGCCGGGCTGGCTCGCCTTCACGCACCTCAGCCGCAAGGGCGAGTTGTAGGACCGGAACAGGGACCGGAACGGGGAGCGGGACAGGGACCGGGACGGTGGCCGTCCTGCCGGCCGGCGGGACGACCCGGTCGGCAGGATCGGCGGCTCACTGGTCCTCGATGTCCGAGATCTGCTTCGTCGCGAGGTCGGACTGGACCTTCAGGTACGTGTAGTACGGGCTGCTCGGGTTGCCCCAGGTGAGGCGGACGGTGCTGAAGGCGTGGCCGGCGCCGCCGCCGTCTGCCGTGACCTGCCAGCCGATCGGGTTGTCCTGGGCGCGCAGCACACCGTCGGCGTGCTGCGCGGCCTCCCACGCGGCCAGCTTCGTCCGGAAGCCGCTGGTCAGGTAGTGCTCGCGCAGTCCGTTGCGCAGGTCGTCGTTGCGCGCGTCCCACACCACGTCGATGTAGGCGCCGTAGAAGTCCGCGACGCGGTCGACGGTCGACTGCGGGTCGCCCGAGCGGACCGACCCGGCGGCCTGCGGCACCTCGGCGCCGGTGGTGTGGTCGCCGTGCACGCCGCCCGCGGACTGGGTGGGCGCGGCCGGGTGCGTGCCGTGGGTGGTGCTCGCCTGGGCGGCTGCCGCGGGCGCGGCGACGGCGAGACCGAGCGCGACGGCGGTGAGGGCGAGCCGGCGGACCGTGCTCCGGGTACGGGTACGCGCGAGTTGCATGTCTGGCCTGACCTTTCGTGAGATGTGTGGTGATAGACCACTCTTATCCAATAAGCGATCTGACACCCCGTAAGACCGTCTGTGTCCAGGAAGGGTTGTCCTTCGTCCGGGGAAATCCCGTGAACTCCGCGCATCCGGCGGCTGCTGACGGCGTGACACGTCCGTGACCCAATAGGCACTGCACCGCCCTCGAACAGGCTGTTCCGCTTCGATACGGTGAAAGCCTGGATACGGGGACCAGACTCGGGTGTACGTCATTGCCGCGGACCCGGTGGCTCCCTTTGCGACGACCGATCGGGAGCTCTCCACGATGCGAGCACGCACCGCAGTGACCGCCACCGCATTCGCGGCGGCCACCGCCCTCACCCTGACCGCCTGCGGCGGCGGCTCGGGCGGCGGTGGCGACAAGATCTCGACGTCGCCGAGCACTTCGGCATCGCCCTCGACGTCCACCGCCTCACCGAGCGAGGCGAACGGGGCGTCCCTGCGGATCGACCCCACGTTGAAGCTCCCGGCCGACCTGAAGGCCCAGTTCCAGTGGGCGACACCGAAGAACGCCGACCAGGCCGCCGCGCTCTCGGGCGCCGCCAACTACATCCAGGCGATCGACCACGCGGTCACCAAGCAGAACAAGAGCGACCCGGGCCTGCTCGGGTACTCCGCCGACAGCGCCCTCACCTACGCCCAGGGCTACGTCCAGCAGAACGTCGACCAGAAGCTGACGATGACCGGCACCGACCGCTACTACGGGCCCACCTTCACGATGGGCAGCGGCGGCGCCTCCGTCGAGGTCAAGCTCTGCAACGACCAGTCGAAGCTGTACAGCAAAGAGGTCGTCGGCGGAAAGGTGCACGTGACCGGGGCGAGCGACCGGAACTACGTGTCCTGGGACATCGTCATGGTCAAACTCCCCACCGCGAAGGCGGTCTGGCAGGCGCGCGAAGTCACCGTGAAGGAGAAGGCACTCCAATGCAAGCAGTGAACGCCAAGAGAGCGGCGCGGCGCGGCCTGGTGCTCGCCGGAGTGGTCGTCCTCGCCGCCGCCGGACCCGGCTACGCCTACACCGGCACGTCCAAGGACACCCCGACGAGCCATACTTCGGGCGACAGCAAGAACGGCACCCTCACCGCCGGTGCGGGAGCCGTCAGCGTCACGTACCCCTCCGGCTCCCCCAGCGGGGATTCGCACCCCCTCACGTCCGTCGACGTGCACTGGACGCCGCCGCCCTGCTGGATCGGCCCGATAGCCGACCCGGTGACGTTCAAGAAGAACGTCCTGGACGGGGTGAAGGCCACCAACGTGCCGGGGCAGGCGAACTACGCCCTCGAAGCCATGGACCAGTACAAGAAGCACTACGACAGCAACTACACCTGGGACGGCAGCGGCAAGGGCTACAAGGACTTCAACATCGACCAGCAGGGCAAGGGCATGTTCTGGGGGCCGGTGGAGAACCCGGACGCCCCGAACAGCCTGGACAAGTTCGCCTGCAACTCCACGATCCCCTTCTTCGTGCCCAACGGGCAGCGCCCGCCCGCCGGCACGCCGAACGTGATCACGCCCGAGATGCTGTCGAAGATCGCGTACGCGCACACGCAGGTGCCCGGCGTGACGATCAAGACCAACCCGGTGAACACCCAGACCGTCAACCTGCCCACCTGGGTGCGGCTGGACGAGAAGTACACGCCGGTGAAGGTGCGGGCATCGGTGGACCTCGGCGGCGGACAGCAGATCTGGGCGGAGACCACCGCGAGCCCGACGAGCGTGCACATCGACCCGGGGACGTCGGACGCGACGGTGTACCCGGCATCAGGCGACTGCCCGATCGCGGGGGACGGGACAGTCGGCGCGGATTACAACGGGAACCCGAAGGCCGATCCGCCGTGCGGTGTGACCTACCTCAGGTCCACCCAGGCGACCGGGCCGTTCGACCTCGACGTCACCGCCACCTGGAGCGTCAGCTGGACCGGCTCGGACGGCGGCGGCGCGGCCCTGCCCGACGGCCGTATCCAGCAGCCCAAGCAGGTCACCGTGCAGGAGATCCAGTCCATCAACCGCTGACCCACCCGCGGGCACGGCATGGGTGACACGGCATGAGCAGCACGGCATGAGTAAGGGGCGGCACCCCAAGGTGCCGCCCCTTACTGTCGCCTGGCCTAGTAGACCGGCTTGTCCGGCTCGATCGTGTTCACCCAGCCGATGACGCCGCCGCCGACGTGCACCGCGTCGGAGAAGCCCGCGGACTTCAGCACCGCCAGCACCTCCGCGCTGCGCACGCCCGTCTTGCAGTGCAGCACGATCCGCTTGTCCTGCGGGAGGTGTTCGAGGGCCGAGCCCATCAGGAACTCGTTCTTCGGGATGAGCTTCGCGCCGGGGATCGACACGATCTCGTACTCGTTCGGCTCACGGACATCGATGATCTCGATGTTCTCGCCGTCGTCGATCCACTCCTTGAGCTGCTTGGGAGTGATCGTGGAGCCGAGCGCGGCCTCCTGGGCCTCCTCGGAGACGACGCCGCAGAACGCCTCGTAGTCGATCAGTTCGGTGACGGTCGGGTGCTCGCCGCACACCGCGCAGTTCGGGTCCTTGCGGACCTTGACCTGGCGGTAGGTCATCTCCAGGGCGTCGTAGATCATCAGCCGGCCGACGAGCGGGTCACCGACGCCGGCCAGCACCTTGATCGCCTCGGTGACCTGGATCGAGCCGATCGAGGCGCACAGCACGCCGAGGACGCCGCCCTCGGCGCAGGAGGGCACCATGCCGGGGGGCGGGGGCTCCGGGTACAGGCAGCGGTAGCAGGGGCCGTACTCGGACCAGAAGACCGACGCCTGGCCGTCGAAGCGGTAGATCGAACCCCAGACGTACGGCTTGTTGAGCAGCACGCAGGCGTCGTTGACCAGATAGCGGGTGGCGAAGTTGTCCGTGCCGTCGACGATCAGGTCGTACTGCGCGAAGATCTCCATCACGTTCTCGGCTTCGAGCCGCTCTTCGTGCAGGATCACGTTCACGTACGGGTTGATGCCCTTGACGGTGTCCCGGGCGGACTCGGCCTTGGAACGGCCGATGTCGGCCTGGCTGTGGATGATCTGGCGTTGCAGGTTCGACTCGTCGACCTCGTCGAACTCGACGATGCCCAGCGTGCCGACGCCCGCCGCCGCCAGGTACATCAGCGCGGGCGAACCGAGGCCGCCGGCCCCGACGCACAGCACCTTCGCGTTCTTCAGCCGCTTCTGCCCGTCCATCCCGACGTCCGGGATGATCAGGTGGCGCGAATACCTGCGGACCTCGTCAACGGTGAGTTCGGTGGCCGGCTCGACCAGGGGTGGCAGCGACACAGGGACCTCAGCAATACGGTTGGGTAGGTCATCGGACAGTAGGTACGGGCGGCCGCCCGCACGTCCTGGCCCTGTAACACTGCCACGCCCTTCTTCATTCCAAGACACCCGGTCCGAAGGCCGAGACGAAACCTGGTCACATGCTGGGCGGCGGCTCCTCGCGCACCCTGCGCACCGCTTCGTTCCAGTACCCGGGCAGGCCCGCCCACGGGTCCGCGCCGTCCCGGTCGGTGCGGTCGGTCATGTACACGGTGCCCGCGCCCTGCCAGCGGGCGACCCGCAGCGCGGCGTCCAGGTGCGTGGCGGGCAGGCCGTGCACCAGGTGCGCGAACCGCCTCGGCGGGTACTCCGCCGTCCACGCGGGCACCTCCGACCAGCGGTAGCGCGTCCACGGCCCGGCGAAGAGCACCAGCTGGTCGGCGAACTCGGCATAGCCGGGGTAGGGGTGCGCGCCGGGCGCGAGCACCACCCGGCCGCCCTCCGGCAGCAGCGCCCGCAGGGTCGCGGTGGCCCGGCGGCACTGCGCCGCCTCGGCGCGGAGCGTGGGCGCCCGGTCCACGTAGAAGCCGTCCACCTGGTACCAGTCCCGGTAGCGCGAGGCGTCCGCGACCAGCTCGCCGTACGGCCTGGTGCCGTACACCGCGTCCAGCCGTCCGAGGAGTGGAACGGCGTTCTCACGGACGCGGGTGAGGGCCTCGGCGCAGAGGGCGTCCGCGCGGCTGCCGGGGCCGGACGACACGTCGAAGGCGGCCCAGTCCACCGGCGCGCCCGGCCGGGCCAGTTCGGCCCACTCCGCGGGCGCGACCAGCGGGTGCGCGAAGAGCGGCACCCCGAAGCCGGTTCTGGCTCCGGGGACGGCCGGGGCCGGGCCGTCCGGCGCGACACCGGACCGCTCGCCCCTGGCCGGGTGGAACCTTGACGAGTCGGCCCCGGGCGCCGCGGCCCCGGACAGGTCGGAGACGGGCGGATCGGACATCGACGGGCCGGACGTCGAAGGTCCGGACGTCGAAGGGCCGGACGTCGAGGCGCCGGACGCGGCCGACCGGGCCGACGGGGACAGGTCCGATCGGCCGCGCGGGGCGGCCAGGGGGTCGCCGCGGGTCGACGGATCGCTGCGCGGGAACGGGTTCAGACGCGGCATGCCGCCTCCATCCACACATCGGCCAGCGACTCCTCCAGGCCGATCCGTGGCCGCCAGCCGAGCCGGTCGCGGGCCGTACGCACGTCGGCCTGCTGCCAGGACCCACAGCCGTCCGGATACGGCGCCGCGTTCGGCGGGTCGTCCAGCTCGCGCAGCGCACCGTCGTACCCGGCGACGTGGGCGAGGGCCGCGGCCATGTCCCGCATCCGCACCGCGCGCCCGCTGCCGATGTTCACCACGCCCTGCGCCGCCGACAGCGAAGCGGCGTGCACGGCCCTGGCCACGTCGCGCACGTCCACGAAGTCGCGCTGCGCGCTCAACCCGCCGAGCTTCAGCTCGCCGTCGCCGTTCTGCATCGCCCGGCGCAGCGCCTCCGCGACCCGGCCCAGCGGCGCCCCCGTCGGCGTGCCCGGCCCGACCGGGCTGAACACCCGCAGCACCACGGCGTCCAGGCCCGACCCGAGCACCAGCTCGGTGGCGGCGAGCTTGCTCACGCCGTACGGGCCGCCTGGTCGCGGCGACGCGTCCTCGCCGGTGGACGAGCCGACCGGCGAGGGGCCGTACTCCGACCCGCAGCCGACCTGCACCAGCCGGGCCGCGACCGAACTGCGGCGCAGCGCCTCGCAGACGGTCGCCACGGCCACGATGTTCTGCCGGGTCAGGTCGCGGGCGTTGCCCCGGGTGGAGCCGGCGCAGTTGACCACCACCCCCGGGTGGACCGCGTCCACGAACCGCGACAGCACCCCGGGCGCGCCCGAGGCGAGGTCGAACCGCACGTCCGCGTCGTCGCTGCGGCCCAGCGCGGTCAGTTGGCAGGCGGGGTCGGCCAGCAGGCGTTCCGCGACGTGGCGGCCGATGAAACCGTCGGCTCCGAGCAGCAGCACCCTCATCGCACACCCCGCCGGGTCCGGCGCCCCGCGACCGTACGGCCGCCCGCCGGCGCGGGCCGCGCCGGGGGCGGCGGGACGGGGATCGCGAACGGGCCGACCGGCACGGCCCCCCAGGTCGGCGCCGCCGGTGGGCGGCCGTACAGGTACGGGGTCCCGGGGAATTCCGGGGTGATCGCTTCCGGAGTGGTCCGGGCGGACGGGCGGTGCGTGCTCACGAGGGTTCTCCTGGTTGGTGATACAGCAGGTCAGATGCGGTGGGCCGAGGCGCGCGGGACGAGGTGGAGGGAGTGCGCGGCCAGGACCAGGGCGGCGGCGCCGCAGGCGACGGCCTCGGCGGGGCCCGCCGGGAGCAGGGTCGGCAGCAGGGCTTGGGCGGCCACGGCGACGGCGAGGCCCGCGGCGGCGGTCCGCGGCGCGCCGTGCACGGCGAGCAGGCGGGCCGCGAACAGCAGCACGCCGACGGCCGAGCCGCGGAGCGAGCCGAGGACGGCGAGCAGGACGAGCAGGGTCGCGGCGTATCCGGCCAGGGCCGCGATCAGCCGTGGACGGACCGCGTCGGCGAAGTCGGCGAGGCCGTGGCTGGGGGCGAGTTGGGCACGGGCGCTCGACGCGAACCAGCGGGCCAGGGCTGTCGCCGGGAGCAGGGTCAGCGCGAGTACGGCGAGGGTCCCGGTGCCGACCGGGTCCGGGCCGCAGCGGGCCAGGGCGAGCAGCGCGACGACGCACATCGCCGCGGGCACGCGGGCCGCCGCGCGGCCGGGGACGCGTAACGGTCCCCGGCTCAGCGCCGGCCACGCGGTGCCGGCGAGCACCGCGACCGCGACGGCGCCCGGGGCGTGCAGGGCCGCGGCGAGGGTGCAGGCCGCGGCCGGCAGCAGGTGCAGGGCGAGGTCGCGGGGGCGCGGCCGCACGAAGGTGCGGGTCACGGGGGTGGGGGCGCTCCGCGGGGGTGTGCGGGGGACCCGGGCGAACAGTTCCTCTGCGAGGCCGAAGACGTCGCGGTGGCGCAGGCGTCGTGCGTCCACGTCCGTGACGCCCCGCGCCTCCAGGCCCGCGGCCACCTCCCACGGGTCGGCTGCGCCCGCGATCATCGCGTGGTGGTGGTGCATCACCCCGCGGACCGGGTCCGCGGGGCCCCTGCGCCGCGGCGCCCCCGGGGTCGGCGGGACGCCCCCTCCCTCCCGCTTCCCCTCCCCCGAGCGACCCGCCGGTGGGACGGCGCTCTCGCCGTCACGGCCCGCGGCCGCCGTGCGATCACCCGCCGGTGGCCGCTTGCTCGCCCGGTCCCCCGCGCCCCTACGGGGCCCGCCCATCGACGGCGAGCCACTCACGCCGTCACGGCTCACGGACCCTGCTCGGTCACCCTCCAGCGGCGAGACGCCCTCACCGCTACGGCTCGCTGTCCCCGTGCGATCAGCTGCCGGCGGGACGGCGCCCACGCCGTCACGAACCGCAGGACTCGCCTGGTCACCCGCGGGCGGCGGGGTGCGGGGGCCGTCGTTCGCAGGGGTCGGCGGGATACGCGGACGGGTGGGGAGTTGATAAATCGATTCGCCTGGGGATTGCAGAAGCGATTCGTCTCGGGGTGGCATGGGGGCTCCTAGCGGCACGGGGTGAGGGCTTCCGCGGGGGCGACGAAGGGTCGGGGGGCGCCTGTGGCGTCGTGGAGGGGCTCGCGGGGGACGGGGTGGCGGGCGACGACGGAGAGGTAGGCGTCGCGGAAGGCGTGCACGCAGGTGGTCACCGTGAAGAGCGCGAGCGCGCGCTCGCGTGCGGCGGCGCCGAGGCGGGTGGCCCGCTCAGGTCCGCGGAGGAGTTCGAGCGCCGCATCGGCGAGCGCGCGCGGGTTCCGCGGGGGCACGATCAGCCCGGTGCCGCCGATCACCTCGCGCACGGCGCCGACATCCGTGGAGACCGTCGGGCGACCGCAGAACATCGCCTCGACCAGGTTGAGCGGGAAACCCTCCGCACTGCTGCTGAGCAGCACCACGTCGCCCGCCGCGTAGGCGTCCGCGGGTTCGGGCGCGCCAGGAGACCCGATCTCCTCGAAGACGACCGGGCTCTCGCCGACGGCGTGCGGGTGGGCCGCCTCGTCGGGGAAGAGCTGCGCGGCCAGGCTCCGGCAGTGCCCGAGGTACCCGGCGCAGCGCTCGTCGGTGACGGGGGCGTGGAAGACCCGCAGCCGGGCCTGCGGCTCCTCCGCGCGTATCGCGTGGAAGGCGTGCAGCAGCGCGATCAGGTCCTTCGCGGGGTCGGCCCGCCCCACCCAGACGACCGTGGGCTCGGCCCGCACGGCGGGCCGCCGCGCCTCCTCCTCGGACTCCTCTCCCGCCCGGGCGAAGCGCCCTGCGTCGATGCCCGGGTGGACGGTGCGGATACGGTCGGTGGGCGCGCCGCACCGCTCCTGCCAGCGGCGCACATGGGTCGAGCCGGGGGTGACGAGCGCGGCCTGCCGGTAGGACTCGCCGGCCAGCAGCCGGTGGTAGTCCCCGAGCAGGACCCGTACCGCGGGGGTCAGCCCGGCCGCGCGGTGGGCCAGCAGCGCCTCCCGCACCCGCACGGTGTACTCGGTGACGATCAGCGGCGTACCGCAGAAGCGTTTGGCCAGCAGCCCGGGCAGTGTGGCGGGGCCACCGGAGACGGCGTGGCACACGTCGGCGGAGCCCAGCTCGCCGGGGCCGTACCAGGGCAGCGACAGCGGCCGCAGCTGGTGCTCCAGCAGCGCGGCCACCGCGAGGAGTTCGGTGACGCCGATGTCCCCGAGCAGGGGGCGTACGCCGGGTGCGTGGCAGGCCGCCTCCAGGGCGGTGAGGGCGTCCTCGCTCCGTATCAGCTCGGGCAGTCCGCCGTGCTCGGCGGCCAGTTCGGCGAGGCCGTACAGCCCCGCGGCGAACCGGTCGGCGCGGTCACGGCCGCGCGCCGGGCGGCCCCGGCCGGCACTGTCCGCGGCACCCGCGAGCGCGGCGGCCAGGTCCCCGAAGTGCCAGCGGAACGCGGCCCGCCTGGCCTTCCGTTCGGCCCGGCCACCGCCCCGCACCGGGGCCGGCGGCTCGCCCCACAGCCGCTCGGCCCTGACCCGCTTGACCGGCGGGGGCGGGTCCACCCGGCCCCCGGCCTCGGTCCGCGGCGATCTGCTGAGCGCGTACACATCGAATTCGTGGTGCGCGAGACCGCGCACCAGGCGGTCGCACCACGCACCTCCTTCACCTCGCGCATACGGGTAACCACCCTCGGTGAGTAGTGCGATGCGCACGAGTGCGCCCCCTCTCGGCGTGCCGGATGTACGGTCGCTGCCGGGTCGGGGTGCTGCGCGGTTCGATGACGCGGTGGCTGTGCCCGTCCGGCGCGAAGCACGCTATGCCGGGACAACGGTGCTTCGGTGGACGGTTGTCCGCGCTGCCACCAAAAGGGGTGAAGGGGCGTAACTTCCGCGCGCGGCCGCCGTTTACCCGGCTTGCGCGGCGCCGGCCGGGGCCGCGGCCAGGGGAACGGCTACGGGAACGGCCAGGGGTTGGGGGTGCAGGTCGGGCCGCCGTCGAGGGACAGGAACTTGGTCTGCTGCATCATCACCGGGGCGGGGGCGCCCTCGCGGGGGCAGCCGACGTGGTTGTGGCCGAGGCGGTGGCCGACCTCGTGGTTGACCAGCATCTGCCGGTAGGCGTGCATGCGGTCCGGGCCGTACGTCGCGGCGCCCTGGGCCCAGCGGTACGCGTTGATCATGGTGCGCGGGGTGGACGCGGCGTCGCAGGAAACGTTGTCGACCGTGGTGTCGAGGCCGGACTTGGCGCACCACTTGGCGGTGGTGCCGGGGCTGGCGAGGGTGACGACGATGTCGGCGGGGCCGGAGGAGACCCGTTCGAACGTCATCGTGCCGCCGTGACCCCAACTGCGCGCGTCGTTCAGGGTGGTGAAGACGGCGTCGGAGAAGAGCCGGGGGTCGAGGTCGAGCCCCTTCTCGACGTCGACCCGGAAGCGCATCACCTTGCCCTTGCCGGGGGCGGCCTGGTGGCCGGGCACGGTGGTGAAGGCGCCGGAGAGGCTGAGGTGCGGGTCGAGCGGATACTGCCTGGCCATCTGCTCGTCGTACGACGCCGGGCTCGCGGTCACGGGCGCCGCGGACGGGGTGGACGGCGCGGCGGAGGTCTCCTCCGCCGAGGGGCCGGAGTCGCCGCTGGGCGTGGCGTCCTCCTCGGTGCGGTGGCCGCGGTGCAGTTGGGTGCCGGCCAGCACCGCGATCGCGGCCAGCGCGGTGGCGGCGGCGACGGCGGTGAGCGCGCGGGTCCTGCCGCGTCCGGCGGCGCCGGACGCGGCGGGCGCCGCGGAGTCGTCCGTGCCGCTGCCGCCCTCGTCACCCGAGGCGGCGGAGCCGGGCGTCGGGTGCGACACGAGGCGCGGCGACGGCTGGTCGAAGGCGTCCACGAACTCCTGCCGGGGCCGCGGCATCACCCGCCCCACCTGGCCGTGCCGGGGAAGGGAGCCGTGTACGGCGGGCGAGCTGAGCGCGGACGCGGTGTCGTACGGCGCCCAGTCCTCGGCCCACTCCTCGACCGGGTCGAACGGCAGGTCGCGGCGGCCGGACCGGGCGGCCGACCAGGCACCGGGGGTGCCCCAGGCGTTGTGCTCGGGATGCTCGGGCCGGTCAGGCCGATCGGGGTCGCCGGGGCGGGAGCCGGACGAGTCGTCCGGGTCGTACGGCAGCGGCGGTTCGGCCGGGTCGCGCGGGCTCCACGGTTCGTCCGGACCGTCCGAGCCGTCCATGCCGTACGGGCTCAGCGGCGCGAAGTAGTCGCTGTCGTCGGCGGGGCCGCGGCGGCGGCGTCCGGTGCCGGGGGTGGCAGGGGGGATCGGGCCGCCGCTGACGAAACCACCGGAGTCGGGTATCCGCTGCTCCCAACGGTCCTGCTCCCAGCCGTCCTGTTCCCAGCGGTCCTGGCTGTCCCGGTCGTCCTGACCGTCTGTCGCGCTGTGCTTCCCCACGCCCTCGATCAGCTCCTGGTCGCCGCGTCGGTACTCGGACCCCTGCCCATGCCCGCACCCGCCAGGCCGCCGGGCTGCCGCGGGCCGCCGGCGTCGCGCCGTCGCGCGGCCACGTCGGACAGCAGGTCACGGAAGGCCCGGTCGACCAGCGCCGGGTACTCCATCATCGCCACGTGCCCGCTGCCGGGGATGAGCAGCAGCCGCCGGTCGCGGAAGGCGCGGGCCGCGTGACGCGCGGATCTCATCGACACCAGCTTGTCGCGCCCGCCGTAGACCAGCAAGGTCGGCGCGAGCACCCGCTCGGCCTGGCGCCACGGCGCGTGCTGCCCGCCGAGGGTGTAGGCGTCGGCGAGCCCGCGGATGGAGCGGACCATCGAGTCCCGGAAGTACGGCAGGTTCAACCGCCGTTCGTACTCGGCCGCGGCGTCCTCGCGGGCCTGCGCGTCGACCACGCCCGGGTCGCCGTAGCAGAGCGCCAGCAGGCCGGCGGTGCGGCGCTCCGGGCTCCAGTCCCGGGTCAGCCGGGTGAAGAGCCGGAGCACGCCGGGGACCGCGGTGAGCGTGGTGGGCCAGGCGGTGAGCTGCGGCGGGACCTCGGGGAGCGCGGGCGAGATCAGGGTGAGGGTGCGCACCAGGTCCGGGCGGGCCGCGGCGACCTTGACGGCGACCGCGCCGCCCATGGAGTTGCCGAACAGGTGGACCGGCCCGCGCCCGTCCGCTTCCAGCAGCCGGATCACGGCCCTGGCGTGCCCGGGGATCGAGTAGTTGCCGTCGTCCGGCGGCGGGGAATGGCCGAATCCCGGCAGGTCCGGGGCCTCCGCGCTGACCACGTCGGAGAGCCGGGCCATCAGCGCGGACCAGTTCTGCGAGGAGCCGCCGAGGCCGTGCACGCACAGCGCGGGTTCCGGTCCGCCGTCGGTACGTGACCGCACCACCAGGCTGAGCCCGGGCAGCCCCACGGTCCGCACCGTCTCGCCTGCCGCCAGATGCGGCCCCTCCGGTGGTACGGACGCCGGTGCTACGGCCGCGCGGGGAAGATCGGTCGAGGGCATGCGGCAATATTACGAGACGATCACGTCAACGGCCGAGTGTTCGCGGCCACATGCGGCCGGAAACGACAGGCGAGCGGCGGAAAGCCGCCATCCCGCACTGCACGGGCGCGCGCCTGCTCCTAGGCTCGAACGTGGCGGTATCGCGCGTTCCGGCACAAGGAGGGGCAATGTCCGACCAGACCGGCAGCACCAGTGGCAGCCCTAAGGGCGGCGCCGGGGGGCCGGCCGCCCGCGGCAGGCTCGCCGCACCGGACGAGTCCGACGGCACGGACGAGTGGGACGAGCGGGACGGGATCGGCGAGATGGACGAGGCGGAGGCCGCGGAAGCCGCCGAGGCCGCGCAGGAGGCGGCCGGCCTCGGCTTGGAGGAACCCGAGGCGGACACCGCGGAGCAGCGCGCCGAACTGCTCCAGCAGCGCGACGACCGGATCACCGCCCGCCCCGCCGACCAGGCCACCGAGGCCGACCCGGCGGACGTCGCAGAGCAGCACCGTACGGTCGCCCACGACGAGGACGACTACCGCTGACGGTGCCCCCACGCCCCGCGCCGGTGAACCGCCGCGGTGCGGGCGGGACCGGAGGGACCCGTCGGGACTTCCGTCCGCAGGTCCCAGGAAGTGAGAATGTCCGTCCGCACGGCGCACAGGGTCGTTACTGAAAAGTACGATGGCCATCGCGGTGTTCATTCGTACCTTCACCAGAACTGGGAGGCGGCGTGACAGCCATCGAGCAGACTCAGGCGGCACGGCCGCGTGGCACCCGCCTGCCCCGCAGGGCTCGGCGCGAGCAGCTGCTGGGCGCGGCCCAGGAGGTGTTCGTCGCGCAGGGTTACCACTCCGCGGCCATGGACGACATCGCCGAGCGGGCCGGGGTCAGCAAACCGGTGCTCTACCAGCACTTCCCCGGCAAACTCGAGCTCTACCTCGCGCTGCTCGACCAGCACTGCGAGTCGCTGCTCCACTCGGTGCGCACGGCGCTGGCGTCCACCACGGACAACAAGAAGCGCGTCGAAGCGACGATGGACGCGTACTTCGCCTACGTCGAGGGCGAGGGCGGCGCCTTCCGGCTGGTCTTCGAGTCCGACCTGACCAACGAACCCGCGGTGCGGGAGCGGGTCGACAAGGTCGCGCTCCAGTGCGCGGAGGCGATCAGCGAGGTCATCGCCGAGGACACCGGGCTGCCCACCGAGCAGTCCATGCTGCTCGCGGTCGGCCTCGGCGGCGTCTCCCAGGTGGTGGCCCGCTACTGGCTGGCCAGCGGCAGCGACGTGCCCCGCGACACCGCGGTCCAGTTGCTGACCTCGCTCGCCTGGCGCGGCATCGCCGGGTTCCCGCTGCACGGGGCCGAGGGCGAGCACCGGCCCGAGCAGGGCTCCGAGGACGCGCGCTGAACCTCGTTCCACCAGGTGCGGGGCCGGACCTTCGGGTCCGGCCCCGCACGTGCTCGTCGCGCACCGCCGCGGGCCTGTTCGCTCACGGCGTTTCCGCCGTGCCGGTACCGCCGGTCGGGCGGGGCTAGTCTTTGCTGCGTACGGCGCGATTCGACCGCGCACACCGCCCGACCATCGGAGGTATCCAAGCCGTGGAGGTCAAGATCGGCGTGCTGCACGCGCCGCGCGAGATCAACATCGAGAGCGCGCAGTCGGCGGCTGAGGTGGAAGCCGCCGTCGCCGAGGCGCTGTCCGGCACCAGCAAGCTGCTGAGCCTGGTGGACGAGCACGGACGCAAGGTCCTGATCCCCGCCGACCGCCTTGCCTACGTGGAGATCGGCGAGCCCGCCACCCGCCGCGTCGGCTTCGGCGCCGCGCTCTGACCGCGCCCCGCCGCAGGCCCTGAAGCCGCGCCCCCACCGGGGGGCGCGGCTTCTGCGTTCCCGCGGCCGGCGGGCGGGCGGTCAGCGTGGAGCCGAGGGATCATCCCGGGCGGGCACGACGCCGTCCCACGGGACGAAGGTCGCGAGGTCCACGGTGTGTTCCGCACCGGTCCCCCACCGCACGTGGACCACGGTGCCCGAGACGTCGAGGTGGACGGCGTCCGTGACGTCGACGGGACCGGACCGCGCGAGGGCGTGCAGGGCGACGAGGACGGTGGCCGGACCGTCGGCCGTGGCGGTGAGCACGGGAACGGCGGAGTAGGGCCCCACCGCGTTCGTGTCGCGCTCGGCGTGCGTACCAGCGGCGCTCCAGCCGTAGAGCCCGGCGGCCGTCGCGGCGAGGCCGTCCGCACGGACGACGACGGCGGTGCGCTCCCCCGCGGCCGGGTACGACTCGACCGGCGACCCGTCCGCGACGGCCCAGCCGCCCTCGCGCACCGGGCGCGGCCCCGGGGTCCGGACGAGATGGGCCCGCAGTTCGAGGTCCGCGTCGAGGATGCTGACGCTCACGACGGAGCAGCCGGGGAGCAGGCGGCCGCCGATCTGCGGCAGGTGGACCGACCCGGCGACGGGACCGTCGACCCGCATCGCCCGGATCACCCCGCGGTGGCTGGCCCGACCGTCCGCGTCGAGCAGCGCGAGGTGCCCGTCGACGTTCCCGTCCCATCCCCCGGCGGTGCCGGGCGCGGTGTGGCTGGAGTAGCCGAGCTTCGCGTAGTGCGGGTCGTCCGGGTCCGCCCGGGTCGGCTCGACAGGGATCTCGCAGTGGTCGCTGCCGTGGTTGGCCAGCCGGACGATTCCGTCCCGCTGCGTCGTCAGGAGCCAGCCGAGCGACGGCATGACCCTCGTCCCAGACGCGGTCTCGGTCGGCTGCGGTTCCTCGACCGCGGTCCACACCGGCGCGTCGCGGTCGATCGCCAGCCCGAGGAATCCGATGCCCGCCAGGTACGGCGACCCGAAGCCGCTGTAGGTCTGCGCGACCGGTTCGTACGGGCGGTACCACCCGAGGTCCAGCGGCCGGTCGATGCCGACACCGGCGCCGGCGAACCGGGCGAGCACCCCGGACGCCAGCCGTCGCGTCGCGCCCGGGGTCAGCGGGTTGACCCCGGAGATCTCCGCGCACCACAGGGCCGCGAGCGCGGCGGTCCGGTAGGTGAGCGAGCGACCCACGTGCAGCATCGAGCCGTCCGGGGCGACGGTGTCCGCCCACGACTCCACGAAGGCGCCCAGGCGTTCGAGGTGGCGCGCGCCGTCCGGCGTCGCGGTCCGGCCGGTCATCCGGTACCAGGCCCACAGGTACGGGTGGATCGCCCACGCGTTGTAGTAGTCGATCGCGTGCTCGGGCCCGTCGGTGTACCAGCCCTGTTCGAGGTACCACGACTCGACGCGGCGGACGTTGCGCTCGCCGGTGCACGCGGAGGTGTCCGCGCCGACCGACCGCAGGAACCCCTCGGCCATCGCCGGGAACAGCTGCCAGTTGTTGTGCCAGACCTCCAGCCGGGCGTGGTGGCGCAGCCAGTCGGCGATGCGGAGCTGCTCGGGCCGCGTGAGGCGTTCCCAGAGCCGCTCCCGGCTGATGTGGAGTCCGAAGGCGATGTTCGCGGCCTCCACGATCGAGTTCGTGACACCGGTGACCGGGGCCCGGCAGGTGACGCCGAGCGGCCAGGACTCCGCGCCGTCCGGGTCGGTTCCCGCCAGCAGCGCGCGGGCGTACCGCTCGGTGAGCGCCTCGGCCTCGCCGCCCGGGGCGCCGGCGATGAGCGGGGCGGCCAGCAGGAAGGACCGGCCGACCGTCTCCATGCCCTCGCGGCGCTCGCCGTCGCCGGTGACGCGTCCGGGCAGCCGCGGCAGGGCGCCGCCAGGGCTGTCGAAGGGTTCGATCCGCTGGAGCCAGCGCCGGCCGACGGCGTCCCAGTGCGCGCGCGTCCACCCGGTCAGGGGCGAGCCGGCCTCGTCAGGTGCCGGAAGCACGAAGGTGTCGGGTGCGGTGCCGGTCATGCGTCCGCCACCTCCGCCCGCGTGCTCGCCACCGCGCCGGCTCCCTCGTGAGTCGTCGGGCTCGCCTCCGCGCTCGCCGCGTTGCCAGCCGCCGCCCTCGCCGGCCCGGCCGCGCGGACGGCGCCCGACGCGATGTCGACGCTCCACCGGTCGACCCAGTCCAGCCGCGCCTGCCCGTCGCCGATGCGGATCGGCATCCAGACGGGCAGCGAGCGTTCGAGACGGTCCGGACGCCAGCGGTCGCCGATGTACACGTACGTCGTGTGCTCGGTGCCCGCGATCGTGGCGATCGTGCTGATCTGGGAGTCGTACGTCGCGGACCCGGCCGGGGCGAACCGCCGCCACGGCGACCACGGCCCGGCGAGCGCGGGCGCCGTCGCGTACCGGTTGTCGTTGGTCGCCCACCCGGTGAGGTCCGAGCCGAACAGGTAGTACGTACCGCCGACGCGGACGAGCGCGGGCGACTCGTAGCCGTGGTCACCGCGCTCGCCGAGCGTGGTGGCGACGAGGGCGTCGACGGCGAGCAGGTCCTCGGTGAGCCGGTAGAGGTGCAATCCGCGCTCCCGGTCCTCGGAGAGCAGGTAGCCGGTGTCCTCCTCCATGTACACGCCGATGTCGCGGCTCGCATTCCCCAACGGCCTTACGCTGCCGTGGTATTCGTACGGCCCGATCGGGTCGCTGCTGCTGGCGAATCCGACCCGCGCGTCCGCGTAGTCGGCGGAGTCCACGTGGACGAGGAGGACGTACCGCCCGGTGCGCGGGTGCCGCAGCACCTTCGGGCGTTCGACGACGCGGCCAGGGGCGAGGTCGCCGTGGCCGGGCTCGAGGGAGGTCCCCTCGTGGCGCCATGTGGCGAGGTCGGCGGAGGAGTAGCAGGCGATCCCCGCGAACGTCCCGCCGGCGCGCTTGTCCTCGCCCCAGGCGAAGAACCGGTCGCCGATCCGCAGGATGCCGACGCCGTGCAGCTGGGCGAACCGCCCGTGCTGGTCGAGGAAAGGCCGGGCGGTCTCGATGACGGCGCCGCCCGCCGTCCCGCGCGGGTCCCCCGTCATCGCGCGGTCCGTGCCACGCGGAGGGCATGTCCGCGGCCGGACGGCGACGGCGGCACGGCGGGCGACGGCCGGTCGGGGCAGGGGGCAGTGGTGGTGTCGGTCATGGTGGTGACCCTCCGGGTCATGCCTGGATGACGGCTCGCTCGAAGGCGATCGGGTCGGTGAACGCGCCGGTCGCGCTGAACGCGAGCGCCTCGCGGACGGCGTTGCCCGCCAGCCGGCGCAGCTCGTTCCCCAGCGATCCGGCGATGTGCGGGGTGATGAACGTGTTCGGTGTGGAGCGCAACCGGGCACCGGCCGGGAGCAGTTCCGGCTCGGTGACGTCGAGGACGGCGGTGAGGTCGCCCCGGTCGAGGCGGTCGGCGAGCGCGTCCTGGTCGACCAGCGCCCCGCGGGCGGTGTTCACCAGCGTCGCGCCCGGGCGCATCCGCTCGATGGCCGTCCGGTCCAGCATGCCGACGGTCTCCGGCAGCAGCGGCGCGTGCAGCGAGACGACGTCGCTCACCGCGCACAGCTCGCCGAGTTCCATGAGCGCGACCCCGAGCCGGGCCGCCTCGGCCTCGCCGACGGTCGGATCGCTCAGTACGACGCGGACGTCGTACCCGCGCAGCCGCTCGATCACAGCGCGGCCGACGCGGGAGGCGCCGACCACCCCGACCGTGATCCCGTACATGCCGACGGTCGGCCAGGATTCCTCGACGTCGACCGGGGCTCCGCCGGCCCGCCGCAGCGCGTCCGCGGCGCCGAGCGCCCGCTTCGCGGCGAGCACGATCACGGCGACCGTGAACTCCGCGACGGGCACCGCGTTGGCGGTGGCGCTCGACGTGATCGCGATGCCGCGCTGCCACACCGCGTCGTCGACCACGGGCCGGAGCGAACCGGCGGAGTGGACCACGGCGCGCAGCCGCGGCATCCGGTCCAGGCGCGCCGGGTCGAGAACGGGCGTGCCCCAGCCGGTCACGAGCACCTCGACCTCGGCGAGGCAGGCGGCGTCCGCCCCGCCGGCGTCGAGGTCGAGCGGCTGGTCGGCGAGCACCCGGACCGTGCTCGCGGCGTGCAGCGCGGCCACGTCGCCGGGGTCGAAGACCCGGGCGAAGGTCTCCTCCGGCATCGCGAACGCGACCGCGACGGCGCGCACCGCATCGACGTGCGGTGGCCCCATGGTGTTGGTGTGCGACGTCATCTTGTCGGTCGACTCCCCTCCGGAGAACAGCGACTCACAGCTCAGCCCGGAGTGATGTTCGAAGTCAAGGAGAAGGTTGCAAGTGATCAGGAATCGCACATCCGCCGGACCGACTGCCGCACGCTCAGCGTCGGCGCCAGCGTCATGTGCCGCCGGGCGAACCCCAACTCGGCGGCCGTGGAGAGCCGTTCGAAACACATCGTCGCGGCGAACCGGCCGACGTCGTGCTTCGGCGGCGCGACGGCGGTCAGAGGCACCGCGGCGAAGGCGGCGACCTCGTCGTCGTAGGCCACCACGGACAGGTCGCCGGGTATGGCGACGCCCATCTCCAGCACGGTCTTCACGAACTCCACCGCGTACTGGTCGGAGTGCACGAACACCGCGGTGGTGCCGGCTCCCAGACATCGCTTCACGTAGCGCCGGGTCGCCGCCCCCACGGCGTTCATCTCGTCGATCACCTCGACCGGAGCGTCCGTGCGCAGGCCGAGTTGCCGGACGGCGCGGTCGTACCCGATCTGCAGTTGGGGAGAGGTCGGGGTGTCGAACATCGCCACGCCGACCGAGCGGTGCCCAAGGTCGGCGAGGTGCCGGATGGCGATCGCGGCACCGGCGGCATGGTCGCTGCGGACGGACTCCAAGGTGGCGGCCCCGCTCGGGGCTTCGGTGACGGCCCGTTCGACGACGACCACGGGCATCGTCGCCTCGCCGAGCAGTTCCAGCGTCCCGAACGCGTCGGCGATCGTCGTCGTGACCAGCAGCCCGTCGATCTCGCTGGACATGAACCGCTTGATCTGCTGCCGTTCCAGGGCCTTGTCGTACTGGGAGATGCCGAGCACGACACGTCCGCCGAGGGCGTCGGTGCGCTCGGCGACACCGGCGACGATCTTCGGGAAGTAGTAACCGGGGTCGGGAACGACGAGCCCGAGGGTGAACAGCGCGTTGTTCGGCTCCCCCGGCGCGGAGCGCGGCGCCGGCCGGTGCGGGACGCCCGCGGTCGGGTAGGTCTCCACCGACACGGCGCCGCCGTGCACGCGCCGCAGGACCCCGCGCTCGGCGAGTTCGCCGAGATCGCGCCGGACGGTCATCGCCGAGATGCCTTCGCGTGCGGCGAAGTCGGTGGCGGACAGGCTGCCGTGGATGCGCAACTCGGCCAGGATGCGCTCCTGACGCTGACTCGGGTGCATCGTCGCTCCCTATGTGCGTTTCATGTGCGGATGAATAATCGCTCTTGACTCTCATCATATGAGCACTTAGAGATATCGCAGTGTTCGAACGCCGCACCGTGCTCGCTGCCGAGCCGGCTCCCGGACACCTGGACCACCCGAGGCAAAGGAGCCGCATGAGCGCGAAGTTGGTCGCCCCCGCAGCGACCCGCACCGACCGCCACGGTCGTGCGCTAGTCGACCGCCGAGTCCCGTTCCTCGCCCGGCTACGGCGGGACTATCCGCTGCTGATCATGGTGACGCCGGCAGTGGTCCTGCTGCTGCTCTTCGTCTACCTGCCGCTGTTCGGCAACGTGATCGCGTTCATGGACTACCAGCCGTACATCCCGATCTCGCAGAGCCCCTGGATCGGCTTCCAGAACTTCCAAGTGCTCTTCTCCGACCCGGCGTTCTGGCGGTCGGTGGTGAACACGCTGGAGATCACGCTGATGCAGCTGGTGCTCTTCTTCCCGGTCCCGATCGCGCTCGCGCTGCTCATCCACTCGCTGGTCTGGCCGTGGCTGCGCGTACTGGTGCAGTCGGTGCTCTACCTGCCGCACTTCCTGTCGTGGGTGATCGTCGTCGGGTTCTTCCAGGAGTCCCTGGGATCTGGCGGCGTGGTCAACCACATGCTGCGCCAGGCCAACGAGTCGACGATCACCGTCATGAGCGACCCGTCGACCTTCAAGCTGCTCCTCACCTCGCAGCTCATCTGGAAGGACGCCGGCTGGGGCACGATCATCTTCCTCGCCGCGCTCGCCGCCGTCGACGACTCGCTCTACGAGGCGGCGGCGATCGACGGTTCGGGGGCGTGGAGCCGCTTCTGGCACGTCACGCTGCCCGGCATCCGGCCGATCATCGTGCTGCTGCTGATTCTCCGGCTCGGCGAGTCGCTGTCCGTCGGGTTCGAGCAGATCATCCTGCAGCGGAACGCGGTCGGCGCGCACGCGGCCGAAGTGCTCGACACATACGTCTATTACCACGGCGTCGTCGACGGCAACTGGGGTGTCGGCATCGCCGTCGGGCTCATCAAGGGCGTGGTCGGATTCGTGCTGATCCTCGGGGCGAACAAGGCTTCCCACATGCTCGGAGAACAAGGGGTGTATTCGCGATCATGAGCACTGTCCGCCGTCCGGTCTGGGCCGGAAAACCCAAGCCCGTCGTGCTGGCGCTCAAATGCGTCGCCGTTGTGGTCCTCCTCGCCGTCATCCTCTTCCCGTTCCTGATCGTCTTCTCGACGAGCGTGTCCAGCAACGACGACATCACCGCCGCGGGCGGCTATGTCGTCTGGCCGAAGTCGTTCAACCTGTCGGCGTACTCGCAGATCCTGACCGGCGGCATCGTGACCCGGGCGATCGTGGTGACCGCGCTGGTCACGCTCATCGGCACGGCGATCAGCGTCAGTTCGACCGTGCTCGCCGCATGGGCGCTGAGCCGTCCCGGATCGCTGTTCCAGCGGCCGCTGCTGACCTTCGTGCTCGTCACGTTCCTGTTCACGCCCGGCCTCATCCCGCTCTACCTCGTGGTCAAGCAACTCGGCCTGGTCAACAACTACTGGGCACTGATCCTGCCGTCGGCATTCAGCGTCTTCAACCTGGTCGTCGTGCGCGGATTCATGATGGGAATACCGAAGGAACTCATCGACAGCGCGAAGATGGACGGCGCCGGCGAATGGCGCGTGCTGTGGAAAATCGTCCTCCCGCTGTCCCGCGCGGTCATCGCCGTGGTGACCCTCTTCTACGCGGTCGGCTACTGGAACGCGTTCTTCAACGCCCTTCTCTACATCAACGACTCGACGAAGTGGACGCTGCAACTCGTGCTCCGAACCTATGTGTTGCAGGGGTCCTCGCTCGTCTCCGGTGTCGGTGACACCACCATCCACCCCGCCGCGCAGTCCGTGCAGATGGCGGTCGTGATGATCGCGATCGCCCCGATCGCCCTCGCCTACCCGTTCGTCCAGCGGCACCTCACCAAGGGTGTGCTCACCGGGGCCGTCAAGGGCTGAGCCGCCGCAACCACCAGACATCGAAGCCCGCTTCGAAGGAGAAGCCCGATGAACCAGCCCACCGGATCGATCAGCCGCCGCAAGCTCCTCGGGGGCGCCGCATTCGGGCTCCTCGCCCTCGGCACGGGCGGCGCGCTGTCCGCCTGCTCGTCCAGCGACGCCGCGAGCATGAACAAGCTCTCCGGGACGCTCTCCCCACTGCCGACGTACGTACCGGTGGCCAAGGGCCCCAAGGCCGACCTCGCCGGGAACTCGATCGTGCAGCCGGTCTACTACGCGTCCCCGACGGAGAGCGAGCTCTTCCAGTCCGTCACGGGCCCGATAGGCGACGGCAGTTCGACCACCGGATTCGTCGTGACCTACGACGCGCCGCCCCCGGCGAACAACACCTTCCTGAGCTACGTCGACAAGCTGGCGAACACGAAGTTCGACCTGACCTTCGTGCCGGGCGACTCCTTCGCGGAGAAGTTCGCGACCATGATCGCCGGCAACGGCCTGCCGCAGATGGTCGAGTTCCTGACGTTCGCGATGCCGCCGCGCTACCCGCAGATCCTCGCCTCGCAGTTCCAGGACCTCTCCGAGTTCCTCTCCGGCGACCACATCAAGCAGTACCCGAACCTCGCGAACATCCCGACCCCGTCGTGGGTCAGCGCCCGGATCAACGGCAAGATCTACGGAGTCCCCGAACACCGGCCGCCCTTCGGCAGCATCCTCGTCTGCCGTCCGGACGTGATCAAGAAGCTCACCGGCCAGGAGCCCGCGCCGAAGAACGAGGACGACTTCACCGAGCTGTGCAAATCCGTGACGGACGCGAAGGCGAACCGGTACGCCATCTGCGGGCAGGGCGGCGCGAACGGCGTCGACTGGGGATACGACATCATCGGCGCCATGTTCGGGGTGCCGAACGGCTGGGAGCGCACCGGCGGGAAGTTCGTCAACAAGTACGAGACCGAGGAGTGGGTGCGCGCCGTCAGCTACATCAGGAAGCTGAACGCGGCCGGCTACTACCACCCCGACACGCCGAGCCTGCAGAACGCGCAGGCAAAGACGTACATCGCCAACGGCACCGTCCTGATGCACATGGATGGCATCTCCGCCCTCCTCGACACCACGCTGCCGAACGGCGTCGTGACCGGCGCGGTCGTCCCCTTCGGCGCCGACGGCGGCAAGGGCGCCAACTACCAGGGTTCGTCGAGCTTCTCCTTCACCGCGCTGAAGAAGGCCGGCGCGTCGAAGATCAAGGAGCAGCTCCGCATCCTCAACTACCTTGCCGCGCCCTTCGGTTCGAAGGAGACGTTCGACCTCACACACGGCAAACAGGGCGTCCACTACACGGGTTCCGGTGCCGACGCCGCGCTGACCAAGGCCGGCGACACGATGGTCAACGCCAGCGCGCTGTACCGCCTCGCCGCCGGCCCGCAGGTGCTCAACCTCGCGATCCGCAGGGACGAGCAGCTCCGGCGCTCGCACGAGTGGCAGGTCGCGACGCAGCACATGCTGGTCCAGAGCCCCGTGACCGGGCTGTACTCGGCCACCGCGTCGCAGTCCGCGTCCGCCGAGTCGGCGGTCCTGGACGCCATGAACGACTACATCCTGGGCCGCGCGAACCTGTCCAAGGTGCGCGGCGCCGTCAGGACCTGGACCTCCAGCGTCGGCAACACCATTCGCGCCGAGTACGAGAAGGCGTACGAGAAGCAGCACGCCTGACCTGAAGCGTCAGCAGTGCCGTCCAGTCGATCACCAAGGGACCCGCACCCGTGCATACCAGCGACACCTCTTTCCGTTCCCTTCTCACTCCGGAAGTCCGCGCCGCAGTACGCGTCGGGACCTGGTCCCCGGCCCCGCCGGTCCAGGACCGCGCCGCGTGGGCGGCCGTGGACGAGCGCGACCGGCGCGCTCTCGGCGACGGGCTGCTGCGTTGGCGGGAGAAGGCCGCCCGCGAGCAGCACAGTCTGACCAGGTGGGCCGCGTACAGCCGGACCGGTGACAGGCAACCCCAGGAGCGCGCCGAACACGCGCTCTGCGGCCTGGTGGCGTCCACCGCCCTGTTGCTCGGCGTCACGGGTGACGCCGAACTGGTGCCAGAACTCGCCGACGGGGTCTGGCGGTTGTGCGAGCTCAGCGCATGGTGCCTGCCCTCCCACTACGCACTGCCGGAGTCCGGCGAGCGCCCGTTCCTGCCGATCCCCGGACGGGACGTCCTCGATCTCGCGGACGCGTCGATCGGGGCCATGCTGGCCGGGATCGACGCCATCGCGGGCGAGCGCCTCGAACGGGACTACCCGGGCATCCGTGCCCGCGTGCACCACGAGATCCGCCGCCGCGTCCTGGACCCCTGGGAGAAGGAGGTCTACTTCTGGCACGGCGTCGACGGACCGCCGAACAACTGGGCGCCATGGATCGTGTCGAACGTCCTGGTCTGCGCCGCCGTCGTGGAGACCGACCGGGACCGGCTCGTCGCCACGATCGACCGCGCACTGGTCATCCTCGACCGCTTCCGCGCAGGCTACGACGACGACGGAAGCTGCGACGAAGGCGCCACCTACTGGTGGTGGGCCGGCGCCACCCTGTTCGAAGCCCTCGACCTTCTGGCGGAGTTGACGGCGGGAGCGCTCGACGGCTTCCCGGTCCGGCCCGTCCCGCAGATGGCCCGCTTCCCGATGGCCATGCAGATCGGCACCGGCTCGCAGGTCAACTACTCCGACGGCTCGGCCGCGATGCCGGAGAACGCGAACTGGCACCTGCTCGCCCGCTTCGGCACCCGCGTCGGTGACGACCAGGTCGTCCGGCACGCGCGGTGGATGGGCCGCGCGCATGCGCTGCGCTTCGACGGTCAACTCGCGCCCCTGTTCCGGCGCACGCTCGCCGCGCTCCGCGCCCCGGGCTGGACGGACGGGGAGGCGGCGGCCGGCATGCCCGCGGCGCTCTACCTGCCCGGCACCGAGGTCGCGGTGGCCCGCGAACGCGCCGGGGACGTCTCGGGCCTGTTCGTCGCCGCCAAGGGCGGGCACAACGACGTCAGCCACAACCACAACGACGTCGGCGGCGTCATCGTCTCGCTGGACGGCGCGCCGGTCCTCATCGACGTCGGGGTCGGCGTGTACCGGCGCGAGACCTTCGAGCCGGCGACCCGGTACACGATCTGGACCATGCGGAGCGGATGGCACAACGTCCCGCTGCCCAACGGGGTGGAACAGCGGCACGGGGTGGAGTACCACGCCACGGACACCGCCTTCGACGACGACGGGACCACCACGGGGCTGGAGATGGACCTCACCGCCGCATATCCGGACGTCAGCCGTCTCGAGCGCTGCGCGCGCACGGTGCGGCTCGACCGCCGGGACCCGGCCGTCGAACTCCGTGACTCGTGGGCCTTCACCGCAACCGGAACCATGACCCTCGTGCTGATGACCGCGTTCGAACCGAGGCCGGAGGCAGGGGGATTGCGCGTCGGCGACGCTCGACTGGCGTTCGACACCGACCGGTTCGACGCTTCCGTCGAGCCCGTCGACCTCGACGACGCCAAGCTCGCCAAGGTGTGGAACGGGCGGGTGTACCGCACCCGGCTGGTGCAGCGCGCGGCCGCGCCGGCCGGCGGGCACGTGCTCCGGGTGACCCGCGCCGGCGCCGGCTGATTCTCATTCACCGAGTGTTCCGGATTTACCGACAGGTCCGAATCAATCGGCGGCACGGATTCGGAACTCCGGCGACCTGCGCCGGGCATGTGCGAGATATGTTCTCTTCGGACGCGGCCCTTGCCCGGCGGATTCACGAAAGCGCATCATAAAAAACAACGTCGTTTTCGTCGTTTTCAAGGGAGAGAACGCATGACGGAGTCGAATAAGATCAGCCGGAGAACCGCCCTCGGTCTTGGACTGGCCACGGCGGCATCCGGCACGTTTCTCGCCGGGCCGGCGGCCGCCGCGACCGGGGGCGGCCACCACGGCCACGGGCACGGGCACGGCGGTGCGAAGCCGAAAATCACCGCGGCTTTCACTCCGGACACCACCACGGTGCTGCGGAACCCGCTCGACGGCTGGGCCCTCTACGCCAACACCTCGTTCCCCTCGGACTACTGGACGCAGTACGACGCGGTGCCGATCGAGGGGTCGACCGAAACCGCCAAGGTGACCGACTACGCGTCCGTGTACTACATGCGGGTCGCCTGGTCCCTGCTGGAGCCGTCCGAGGGCGTGTACGCGTGGCAGTCGGACACGCCGATCAAGCTCGCCATCGACGAGGCCCGCGCCCGCGGCCTGCGACTGGCCTTCCGCATCGTGGTCGACAGCCGCGACAAGTCGTACAACTTCACGCCGGACTACGTGCGCGACTCCGGCGCCCAGGGGTACGAGACGCAGACCGGCAGCACGACGGTGTGGTCGCCGTACCCGGACGACCCGGTGTTCCAGGAGAAGTTCGCGGCGTTCATCCAGGGATTCGCGGCGGAGTTCGGCGACCCGGCGGTCACGGATTTCATCGACGGGTACGGCCTCGGGAAATGGGGAGAGGGGCACTCGGTCGAGTACCTGGACGCGTCGAACCGCGAGCCGGTGCTCAGGTGGATAGTCGACCTGTACTCCACCGCCTTCCCTTCGGTGGCCCTCGCGATCAATTACCACCGGCTCATCGGAACCGGAATGGATTGGGGCGACCCGGATCCCGACAGCGAGCGGCTGCTCGACATCGCATTCGACCGCGGATACGTGCTGCGTCACGACGCGTTCGGCATGACCACGTATTACAGCGACTGGGAGAAGGCCATCGCCGCGAAATGGCGGTACAAGCGGCCGATCATCATGGAGGGCGGGTGGGTCACCGGCTCCATGAACTACAGCGTGGACCCGCGGGGTTATCAGACCGTCGCCGACGTGCGAAAGGGGGAATTCGACGACTCCGCGGAGGCACACGTGAACATGATGGACTTCCGGGTCGGCGAGTGCCTGACGTGGTTCGCGGACGCCTATCCCCTGGTGCAGCAGTTCGACGGCGGCGGCGGATACCGGCTCTACCCGACGCAGGTCGTCGCGCCGAGCACCGTCTCCGCCGCCGGGACCGCCGACTTCACGCACACGTGGGACAACCTCGGCTGGGGCTACCTGCCGAACAACATCCCGGCGTGGAACCAGCGGTACAAGGTCGCGATCGCGCTGCTCGCGTCCGACGGCGCCGCGGCGAAGGTCTTCGTGGACGCGAACAGCGACCCGTCGACCTGGCTCAACGGCAGCCCGACGTCGTACACGTTCAAGTCGACGACGCTCGGGGTCGTGAAGGGCTCCTACAGGTGGGGCGTCGCCATCGTCGACACGACGAAGGGCAGCGCCCCCGGTATCGAGCTCGCCGCCCAGGGCACCACCACCAACGGCTGGCTCGTCGTGGGTGACGTCCAGGTCGTGTGAGAACCCGGCTGGAGGGCACGTTCGCGACCCGGGTGCGCCCTCCGGCCGCCAACTCCCCTGCCGCTCGGACCGATCCGGTGCCGCGGCGTCTGGTGCGGCGGTCAACTGGTCGCTGAGATGTTCGATCCCGCAGCAGACGGGTGAGAGGCGCTTTGCTTCGGTGGACGGCGGGGTAGGAGTGGTACGGACCGGTCCCGTTCCGTACGTGCCACCGGAGGGATTTCACGATGCTGTGGGAAGCCGTCGTCTTCGCCGCCCTCGGGCTGCTGGCCGCCTGGACGGCGAGCCGGATGTTCCCGCTCCGGCTCCCCGCCTCTCTCCTGGTCCTGGCCACCGGCCCGGTCGCCTCGCTCGTCGGCGGGCTCGTCACCTACAGCATCGTCGGCGGCCACCACCCCGAAGCCACCTTCCCCGCCGCCCTCCTCACCGCCGCGGCCCTCCTCAGCGTGCTCGCCCGCCCGCCCCGCCGCGGTCGCCACGCGAAGATCCTGAGCCCCTGACCCTCCTCCTCCCCGAGCAGGACGGGGCACCCGGGGGGTCAGGGGCACCGACTACGCCGCAAGCCCCAGCGAAGCCATCCGCTTGGTGTGCGCCTCCGTGATCCGCGAGAACATCCGCCCCACCTCCGCGAGGTCGAACCCGTCGGCGACCCCGCCCACCAGCATCGTGGAGAGCGCGTCGCGATCCGCGACCACCCGCTGCGCCTGCGACAGCGCCTCCCCCATCAGCCGCCGCGCCCACAGCGCGAGCCGCCCCCCGACCCTCGGCTCCGCCTCGATCGCCGCGCGCACCTTCTCCACCGCGAAAGTGGCATGCCCGGTGTCGTCGAGAACCGCGAGCACGAGCGTGCGGGTGTCGGAGTCCAGCCGGGCGGCGACTTCACGGTAGAAGTCGGACGCGATCGAGTCGCCCACGTACGCCTTGACCAGGCCCTCCAACCAGTCCGACGGCGCGGTCTGGCGGTGGAAGCCGTCGAGCGCCGCGGCGAACGGCGCCATCGCCTCGTGCGGCGCCTCGCCGATCTCCGCGAGCCGGTCCCGCAACTGCTCGAAGTGGTGGAACTCGGCGGACGCCATCGCGGCCAGCTCCGCCTTGTCCTCCAGCGTCGGCGCGAGCTTCGCGTCCTCCGCGAGCCGTTCGAACGCCGCGAGCTCGCCGTACGCCAGAGCGCCGAGCAGGTCGACGACCGCGGCGCGGTACTGCGGCTGCGCGGACGCCGCGGCCCAGTCCTGGGCCGCGATGCCGGTAACGGTCGGCTGGTGGTCGGTGGGCGTCTCAGCAGGCGTGTCCATGCTGGGCACAATAGCCAAGTCCACGGCCGCGGACGCCCCCGGTGACGGCTTCACCCGCCCTGTCGTGGCCGCCCCGGTACGCCGCCCGGCGGTGACCGCCGAGAGGCCGCCGTGACCCGATGACGTCCCGAACGAAACATTTGATCGGGTGCAGCTACGTGTTTCCGGGGTAGAGTGGTAATGGACCCGTCGACAGTCGGACTGGCATCGACCTACGACGGGCCACGTGTGCAACACCTGGATGCCCGGTCGGTGGCCCGATCGGCTCCGAACCGACCGCCTTCCCGTCATCGGGAGGGGCCCACTCGCGGCTTGAGCGAGGGCAGCGGTCCCGCGCCTAAACGGCCGACCTATGGCCGTACGACACCTCTGCGCGGTCAGTGACCGGTTCGTCGCACCCGACGTGCCGGCTTGCTCGACCCCCTCGCCGCCAGTGCCGCGTCTCACAGAAGAGGCAACATCCTGACCACCACGACTTTTCGCAGCCTTGGAATTCTCGACGAGACCGCCGAAGCCCTCGAGGCCGTCGGCATCATCACCCCCTTCCCGATCCAGGAGATGACGCTCCCGGTCGCCCTCGCGGGCAACGACGTCATCGGCCAGGCCAAGACCGGCACCGGCAAGACGCTCGGTTTCGGCCTGCCCCTGCTGGAGCGGGTCACCGTCGCCGCCGACGTCGAGGCCGGCCGCGCCACGCCCGAGCAGCTCACCGACGCGCCGCAGGCGCTCGTCGTCGTCCCCACCCGCGAACTGTGCCAGCAGGTCACCAACGACCTGCTCACCGCCGGCAAGGTCCGCGCGGTGCGAGTCACCGCGATCTACGGCGGGCGGGCGTACGAACCGCAGGTCGAGGCGCTGAAGAAGGGCGTCGACGTGATCGTCGGCACCCCCGGCCGCCTGCTCGACCTGTCCGGCCAGAAGAAGCTGAACCTCAAGCACGTCCGCGCCCTCGTCCTCGACGAGGCCGACGAGATGCTGGACCTCGGCTTCCTCCCCGACGTCGAGAAGATCATGGCCATGCTGCCCGCGCGGCGCCAGACCATGCTCTTCTCCGCGACCATGCCCGGCGCCGTGATCAGCCTGGCCCGGCGCTACATGTCGCAGCCGACCCACATCCGCGCCACCGCGCCCGACGACCACGGCGCGACCGTGGCCAACACCACGCAGCACGTCTTCCGCGCGCACTCCCTGGACAAGCCGGAGCTGGTCTCCCGCATCCTCCAGGCCGAGGGCCGCGGCCTGGCGATGATCTTCTGCCGCACCAAGCGGACCGCGGCCGATGTCGCCGAGCAACTGGAGAAGCGCGGGTTCGCCTCCGGCGCGGTGCACGGCGACCTCGGTCAGGGCGCCCGTGAGCAGGCGCTGCGCGCGTTCCGCAACGGCAAGGTGGACGTCCTCGTCTGCACCGATGTCGCCGCACGCGGTATCGACGTCGAAGGCGTCACCCACGTGATCAACTACCAGACGCCGGAAGACGAGAAGACGTACCTGCACCGGATCGGCCGCACCGGCCGGGCCGGCGCCTCCGGCACCGCGATCACCCTGGTCGACTGGGACGACATCCCGCGCTGGCAGCTCATCAACAAGGCGCTGGAGCTGACCTTCAACGACCCGGAGGAGACCTACTCCACGTCTCCGCACCTCTACGAGCTGCTCGGGATTCCCGCGGGCACCAAGGGGATACTGCCTCGGGCCGAGCGGACCCGTGCCGGGCTCGACGCGGAAGTGGTCGAGGACCTCGGCGAGACCGGTGGCCGCGGCCGCCGCCCCGCCGGCCGTGACCGCACTCCCGCGGCCCCGGTCGAGGAGCGCGCGCCCCGCACCCGTACCCCGCGGCAGCGCCGCCGCACCCGCGGTGGCTCCGCCGTCACCGGCGAGACCGTGATCGCCGCCGCCACCGAGGCCGTCCCCGTCGCCATCCCGACGACGACCGACGCCCCGGACACCGACGAGCCGCGCAAGCCCCGCCGGCGCCGCACCCGCAGCCGCGCAGCCGCCGCCACCGCGATCTCCCCGGACGCCCCCGAGCAGACCGCCCCCGCGGACGCCACCCCGCCCACGGAGGAACCCGTCAAGGTTCCCCGCCGTCGCACCCGCAAGGCCCCCACCGCCTGACCCCCGGGTTCCCCCGCGCCCCTGGATTACTGCGGCCCTTCCTGCGCCAAGCAGGAAGGGAGCCGCACATACAGAGGGCGCGTGGGGGTACTCCCCTGGCTCCGCCGGGGTACCCCCACCCAGGCGAAGCTCAGGCGAAGCTCAGGCGAAGCTCTGGGGGAGAACGGTGCGACAAGCCACCCACTCACCGCGAGGTCCCGGAGCCAACAGAACGGGTCACCCCCGGGAGGGTCAAAGCCACCCACCCACCGGCAAGGTCCCGGGAACCGCAAACAGGGGCACTCGGGGGGGTCACGCCCCCACCAACCGCAACGTCTTGGACATGTGAGCCGCGTAATCTCACTGCATGAGCCGACCGAGCACCCTTGAGCTGCCGACGAACGTGGTCTCGCGCCAGATGAAAACCTCGCGGGGATCGTTCGCGGTGCTGGACGGCGCCCCCGCCAAGGGGGCGGAAAGACGTGGACATGTCCTCCTGATCCCGGGCTTCACCGGAAGCAAGGAAGACTTCCTCGACCTGATCACGCCGTTGACGGCCGCGGGATTCCACGCCGTCTCGGTGGACGGCCGCGGGCAGTTCGAGTCGGCCGGCCCGAGAGACGAGAAGGCGTACGCCCGGAGCGAGTTGGCGGCGGACGTCCAGGCGCAGGCGGTGGCCGTGGCCGAGGCGTACGGCACGGACGCGCCCCTGCATGTGCTGGGCCACTCGCTGGGCGGCCACATCGTACGGGCCGCCCTGCTCTCCGACCGCTCCGTGCCGTACGCCTCGCTGGCGCTGGTGAGTTCGGGTCCGGCCGCGATCGAGGCGAACCAGCAGGTGCGGACGCAGTTGCTGATCGACCATCTGCCGACGATGGACATGGAGACCGCCTGGCAGGCGATGCGGGCGATGGACGCCGGGGCGGAGGCGGACAGCGCCGGGGACGCGGAGGGGCGCACCCCGACGTGGCTGGAGGACTTCCTGCACCGCCGCTGGTTGGGCACCGTACCCGAGCAACTACTTTCCACCGCCCGGCAGTTGATGTCCGAAACCGATCGAGTGGCGGAGTTGGCGGCGCTGCCGCTCCCTAAACTCGTACTCTCCGGCGAGGTGGACTACGCCTGGCCGGTGCCGTGGCTGGACGAGATGGCGGTACGCCTCGGCGCGCGGCGCGTCGTGATCAAGGACGCCGGACACTCGCCCAACGCGGAGCGGCCCACCGAGACCGCGGCAGCGTTGGTTGCCTTCTGGAAGGACGTCGAGGGGCAGCAGAAGGACTCCCTCACCAGCAAGTAGTCAAGGTCGGAAAGTTTTTCGTTAGCCTAGGGAATGTTTTGAAGGGGGTGTTCGTTGACCACACATGTAACGCGCGACGAAGGGAGAAGCCCCATGCGCTTTGAGATCATGCGACTCGACGACGTCAACGGTGAGGCCGTGGACAGCACCGTCGTGGACGCCAACGCTGTCGACAGGATCGTGCAGCAGGCCGCCGCTCTCGGCCAGCGCATCTACATCCGCCCCGCGGACTGATCGCAGGCCCACGCAACGGCGCCCCGTACCGAATGGATGTACGGGGCGCTTTCGTCCGTCCGGGGCCGGACGCCTGGTCCCGTCCGGGACCGGAGGGTCAGCCCTCGCCGTGGATGAAGCCGAAGATGCCGTTCGCCACCGACTGCACGGCGATCGCGGACAGCAGCATGCCCGACAGCCGGGTCACCAGCACCACCCCGCCCTCCTTGATCAGCCGGATGATCGCCAGCGAGTACCTCATGGTCAGCCACAGGACCGCGTGCATCGCCACGATCGCCACCCACACCGAGAGCTGCTGCCCGAAGCCGTTCGCGTGCTGCACCGCGAGGATCACCGTCACGATCGCCCCCGGACCGGCCAGCAGCGGCATGCCCAGCGGCACCAGCGCCACGTTCACGTCCTTCGTCTGCGTCGGCTCGTCCGCCTTGCCCGTCAGCAGGTCCAGCGCGATCAGCAGCAACAGCAGTCCGCCGGCCACCCGCAGGGCGGGCACCGACACATGCAGGTAGTCCAGGATCTGCTGGCCGCAGATGCCGAACACGGCGATCACCCCGAGCGCCACGGACGCGGCCTGCCACGCCATCCGCCGCTGCACCTTCGTCGCGCGCCCCGACGTCAGCGCCAGGAAGATCGGCGTGATTCCGGGCGGGTCCATGATCACGAACAGGGTGAAGAACACGGACCCGAACAAGGTGATGTCAAACATGCGGAAGGCTTTCTGAACGTACGAGCGCGCCCCGAAAGGGGGGCGCTGAGGGTGGGGGTGTCTCCCGGCGAAGCCGGCGGGAGGACGGGAGGACCAGGACGGGAGGAACTGCGCGACCGGGCACCGCGGAACGCGAGGTTCCGCGAGGTCCCGCGAGCCGTGGGCAAGGGCAGGGGCGGACCCGGGAGGGTCGACCCGGAGAATCCGGCCCGCTAGACCGCCGAGATGGGCACCGCGCCCGTGGCCCGGCGCGCGATCTCGCGGTACACCTCGGGATCGGTGACGCACGATCCGAGCCGGACCGTCTTGCGGTCGCCGTGGTAGTCGCTCGAACCCGTCGCCAGCAGGTCGTGTTCCGCGGCGAACGCGCGCAGCCGCGCCCTGGTCGCGTCGTCGTGGTCCACGTGGTCCACTTCGATGCCGTCGAGCCCGGCGGCGGACAACTCGGCGATCACCGCTTCCGGCACGGTCTCGCCGCGCTTGTGCGCCCCCGGGTGCGCGAAGACGGTCACCCCGCCCGCGCCCTTCACCAGCCGCACCGCGTCGAACGGGTCGAGTTCGTGCTTGGGGACGTACCCGCGGCCGTCGTTGGCCAGCCACTGCTCGGTGAACGCGTCCGAGACGCTGTCGACCACGCCCAGCTCGACCATCGCGGTCGCGATGTGCGGACGGCCCACGGAGCCGTCCCCGGCGATCCGGGCGACCTGCTCCCAGGTGATCGGCACGCCCAGCTCGCGCAACTTGGCGACCATGCCCTGCGCCCTCGGCACCCGGTCGTCCCGGACGAGTTCGCGCTCGCGGTACAGCTCCGGCTCGGCCGGGTCGAACAGGTACGCCAGCATGTGCATGCTGATGCCGTCGATCCGGCAGGACAACTCGGCACCGGTCACCAACGTCAGGTCCCCGCGCGCTTCCAGCCCCGCCAGCGCGGCGGTCGCCTCGGCGTAACCGCCGACCGTGTCATGGTCCGTGAGCGCCACCACGTCCAGCCCCGCGGCCGCGGCGTTCCGCACCAACTCGGCCGGCGAGTCGGTGCCGTCGGAAGCCGTGGAGTGGGTGTGCAGGTCTATACGCACGACTCGCTCCGCGGGTGGCTGGGGGTTGGGTGGCCGTCGCCAGGATAACCCGCCCGGGTGGTGCGTTCCGTCGTACGGCTCCCACCGTGCTTGCCCGGGGAACACCCGGGCACATCCAGGGGCGCGGGGTACCTCGCGCGCAACCCACCACCAACAGGTGGTCCCTCAACCGACAGAACACACTCCCCCGGAAGGTCAGGGGCACCGCTACGCGATAAGGCGGGGGGCGAGCGCGCCGCACGGCAGGAGGTCCACCTCGGCGCCGGCGTCCCGCAAATCCGTGAGGACGAGCTCGTCGTACATCAGCAACCCGGTCTGCTCGGGCCAGACGATCGCCCACAGCCAGAGCCCGCGGGCCTCGCCGGCGAAGACCACGCGGTCGTCGGGGACGCCCGCGACGTGCCAGAGGGGTGTGGGGCGCCCGGCCGCGAGGACCTTCGCGTGCGGCGGCATGTCCACGCACATGTTCGGACCGGGGTCGGGCCCGTCGATCCCGGCGAAGCGCGCGCCGAGCCCGACCCCCAACTCCTCTGCCACGAGCATGAGTTCACCGGGACCTCCGAGCGGCCCCGGCCCCGAGCAGGAGACGGCGGTGGCACGGCCGCCGCTGCGGTCGTCACCGGCGGCGGCCACTCCGGAGAAGAGCCAGCCGACCGGCAGCGGCCAGGGCATCCAGACCGGCACCTGGGAGCGGTTCACGACGACGCCGAGCGCTTCGACACTGGGAGGCACCACCGGCTGGAGCGGATACACGGTCCCGTGCACGTCGCACTGCCAGGAATCGGCGAAGAGTCCGGGCGCACGGACCCTGCCACCGCACTTCGGGCAACTGGGTTCGCCCCTCATAGACCCTTACGCTCCTCCTGGCCCCTCCCCACGTCAAGGACGATCACCCGTCCGGACCCGCCGCCGCGCACCCTAGGCGGTCAGGGGCACCGCCGTCCGCAGGGCGTCCCGCAGATCCGTCTCGTGGGCCAGCCAGCGGTCCTGGAGCGCCGCGGCACCGTGCACGCGTTTCCACGCGGCCTCGGCCGGGGTCATCGGCAGGAGCGGGAAGAAGCGGACCGGGTCGAGGGGTTCGGGGAGCGTGAGGTCCGGCACGAGACCGCCGGGTTCGGCGACGAGCACCGCGGAGAAGGGCGCCCCCGGCCACAGCGGCTCGGTGGTGTCGAGGGAGCCGCCGGGCGCGATGACGAGGCCCTCCACCTGAGGGGAGGCGGCGAGCACGGCCAGCGGGCGCAGCACTTTGTCGGTGTCGGCGAGCCCCGCCCGGACGGTGAGCAGCAGCTCTCCGCGCGGCCCGCGCAGCGGGTCCGCCACGGTGGCGAGCGGGTCGGCCATCGGCTGCGCGGACATCCCGAGTGTGGCGTATCGCACCAGGTCACCGGTGGTGTAGCGGAGCACCTCGACCCGGTCGGTGCCGACGAAGGTGACCGCGGCGCGGGCGTCGGGCGCGCCGAGGACATCGGACAGCCGCGCTTCGACGAGCGCCAGGACATCAGCCATACGGCGAGCATAGAACGCGTACAGAACCGGTAAGGCGGCACCGAGGAGGTGCTCGGACTTGCTAAGGTAGGGCGTTCACTCGCGCACCAAGGACATCCCTCAGCGGGGATCGACCGGAGGAGGTGGGGACTGACATGGATCCGAGTCGACCGTGCAGTACCGGCAGCTCTTCCGTATGCCATTTCGCGCGCTGAATTCCCCGCAGTACTCGCACGTCACGCGTTCTCTACCCGGCTGACCGGGTCCAAAACGCGTCACCTCGCGAGTCGCGGTCCACCCCCACCGGATGTGAGGGGGAGGCACAGCTCCCGCGGAGCCCGCGACAGCGGAAGAGCGCCCTGAACTGCCTGCGATCACCACGCCCTGATCCGCATTTCAGTGCGGCGCCATGCCGTCGGCCAGTCCGTGAAGGAGCTTGCCATGTCGATGATCCGCGACCTGCGTGCAGTAGTCCGTCCTGCCCTGCGGCCGACCCTGCGCAGGACCACCACGTCCTACGAGTACGACCCCGTCCCGGAGCCGCGCGCCGCCAGCGCGATCGTGGACTGCGCGGTCTACCGCGACGGCCTGCGCCACGGCGACGTCACGGACCCGCACGAGGCGCTGAAGATGGTGCGCGCCGGGCGGCCCGGGCCGCAGTGCGACGGCAGCGACGGCTTCGTGTGGATCGGGCTGCACGAGCCCACCGAGCAGGAGTTCGCGGGCATCGCCGAGGAGTTCGGCCTGCACCCGCTGGCGGTCGAGGACGCCGTCCACGCCCACCAGCGGCCGAAGTTGGAGCGGTACGACAACTCGCTCTTCGCCGTCTTCAAGACGATCCGCTACGTCGAGCACGCCGAGCTCACCTCCACCAGCGAGGTGGTGGAGAGCGGCGAGGTGATGGTCTTCACCGGACGCTACTTCGTGATCACCGTCCGACATGGTGGGCACGGGTCGCTGCGCGCGCTGCGGCACCGGCTGGAGGACGACCCGGAGCTGCTGGCCAAGGGCCCCTCGGCCGTACTGCACGCGATCGCGGACCAGGTCGTCGACGACTACCTCGCGGTCTCCGAGGCGGTGCAGGACGACATCGACGAGGTGGAGATCGACGTCTTCTCCGCCGACAACGGGAAGACCTCGCGCGGTGGCGACGCCGGGCGGATCTACCAGCTCAAGCGGGAAGTGCTGGAGTTCAAGCGGGCGGTGTCCCCGCTGCTGCGGCCCATGCAGCTGCTCGGCGAGCGGCCGATGCGGCTGATCGACCCGGAGATCCAGAAGTACTTCCGAGACGTGGCCGACCACGTCGCGCGGGTGCACGAGCAGGTCACCGGGTTCGACGACCTGCTCAACTCCATCCTCCAGGCCAACCTCGCGCAGGCCACCGTCGTGCAGAACGAGGACATGCGCAAGATCACCGCGTGGGCGGCCATCCTCGCGGTGCCGACCATGATCACCGGTGTGTACGGCATGAACTTCAAGCACATGCCCGAACTCGGCTGGAAGTACAGCTATCCCGTCGTGCTCGCCGCGACCCTGGCGATCTGTTACGCGATCCACCGGGGCTTCCGCCGCAACGGATGGCTGTAGGGACGCCCCCGGAGTCCCCTCCGGAGTGGTACGGCCGGCCCGCGGCGGGCCCGTACGCTTGTGCGGTGACCACTCCCGAGAGCACCGCCACCCCGCCCCGTGCGGCATCGGCGGCGGACGAGAAAGCGCCCGAGGCCGGGCGTGGAGTGGACCTGACGCTGCTGGGCGTGGCGATCGCGGGTGTGTCCTTCTCGGCCCCCCTGATCGCGGCGACGGCCGCACCCGCGCTGGCCATCGCCTTCTGGCGGAACGCGATGGCCGTGGGGGTGCTCAGCCCGGTGGCGCTGTGGCGGCACCGCGGCGAGCTGCGGCGGATGGGCCGGCGCGCGCTGGGCCTGTCGGCGCTGGCCGGGCTGGTGCTGGCCGCGCACTTCGGGATGTGGCTGCCGAGCCTGAACATGACGTCGGTCGCCACCTCGACCGCCCTGTGCACCACGACGCCGATCTGGACCACCCTGATCCTGCGGCTGCGCGGCCACCGCCCGCCGCGGCTGGTGTGGGGCGGCACCGCGCTCGCGGTCGTGGGCGTGCTGATCCTCACCGGGATCGACCTGTCGACGGACGGCCGGGCGCTGGTCGGCGACGCGCTGGCGCTCGGCGCCGGGCTGGCCGCGGCCGTCTACATGCTGCTCGGCTCGGAGGTGCGGCGGACCGCGACGACCACCGCGTACACCTTCGTCTGCTACACGACCACGGCGGTGGCCCTGCTGTGCGCGTGCCTGGTCTCCGGGTCGGCGCTGGCCGGGTACGACGGGGAGACCTGGCTGAAGATCGCCGCGCTGACGGTGGCGGCGCAGTTGCTGGGCCACTCGCTGCTGAACCGGGTGGTGCGGGGCCTGGGGCCGTCGACCACCTCGACCGCGATCCTGCTGGAGACCCCGGGTGCCGCGCTGATCGCGGGGCTGTGGCTCGGCCAGACCCCGCCGGCGGCCGCGTATCCCGCGCTGCTGGTGATCCTCGGCGGCCTGGCCCTGGTGATCCTCTCCGACCGCCGCCGCTAGTCCGCAAACGGGGCACTAACCTGGGCACATGTCGACGCCGTCCACGCCGCCCGCCTCCCCCGCGCCCTCCGCCGTGCCTTCCGCCGACGAGGAGTTGTCGGCCCTGGTGGAGGAGGCCACGAAGAAGTCCGGGCTGGTCTGGGTCAACGGCCAGGCGGTGTGGCACCTGTGGCTGGACGGGAGCCTGCACCTCGTCGCCGGGCCCGGCGAGCAGCCGGTGCCGGGGCTGGTGGACGGCGGGACCGCGACCGTGACCGTACGCAGCAAGGACAAGGGCGGGCGGCTGGTCACCTGGTCCGCGCGGGTCGAGGTGCTGGCGCCGCACGGCGAGCCGTGGGAGGCCGCCGTCGGCGAGCTGAAGGGCAAGCGGCTCAACGCGGTCGACGCCGAGTCGGTGCCGTCGCGGTGGGCGGCCGAGTGCCAGGTCTTCCGGCTGGCGCCGACCGGGAGCGTGCCGGAGCACCCGGGCGCGATGCCCGACACCTCGGGCGCCGTCGCCCCCGTCGCCACCTCGGCGACCACCCGCTCCCCCGCGCCCGCGGGACTGCCGAAGCTGCTCGCCCGGCGTCGCAGGACCTGACCGCGGACGCGGCGCCCGGGGCGGGGCGAATCGAGGCGGGTGCGCTACTTGCCGACGGTCTTGCCGTAGTCCAGCACCTCGGACTTGGCCGGGGCGGCCAGGGTGAAGTCCTGGCCCCAGTCCGAGAGGGTCAAGGTGCCCGCGCCCCCGACGCGCTCGTAGCGCAGCGGGTAGGGCGTGTCCTTGAGGGAGACGTCCAGCGAGCCGCCCTTGGTGCCGTCGAGCGCGATGGTCCTGGTGGAGCCGACCTTGCGGTGGGCGCCGGTCCTGACCGTGCCGTCCAGCACGAAGAGGTCGGCGAGCAGCGTCTTCTTGTCGGTGAACCCGGAGAACTGCTGGTAGGAGGGGTCGTTCGGCGGCACCTTGACGTACTTGCCGTTGAGCTTCGCGGCGGCGGCCTTGCTGTCCTTGTCGCTGCCGCCGTCACCGTAGAAGTCGGCGCCGGCCTTGAGGTAGAGGGCGTCGTCGACCCGCAGCAGCTGGAAGGTGTCGCCCTTGCTGGTGACCTCGCCGACCCCGCCGTTGGCGCGCAGCCGCATGTCGAGGCGGTAGGTCCGGCCGCCGCTGACCACGGTGCCGGCCAGCCGTACGGCGGCGGCGCTCGCGGCGGCGGACTTCGCCTTCTGCTCGATGGTCCGTGCCGGAAGCTTGCCGACGCCGTTGGTGCCCGCGTCGGGGTCGCCCCCGAAGCCGAGGCAACCGGTGAGCAGACCGCTCGCGCCGAGCGCGGTCAGGGCGGCGGCGACAGTCCTGCGGCCGTGGTGCACGGGTTCTCTTCCTCCAGGGACGGCGGCTGCGGGCGGCCTCGAAGCTACCGCAGGGTTACTCCCGGGGACCATCCCATGGGGCAGGCAAGATCGGCCCGGAGTAGCCTGAGCGGGTGCGGCGGGTGTGGCCCGCAGGCACCGGAGCAGCCCTCCGCGGACCGTAGGAGGCCCCCAACATGGCGGCAGGCGCCCCTCGGGTCTTCGTCTCGCACCTGGCCGGGGTCGCCGTCTTCGATCCGAACGGCGACCAGGTCGGGCGGGTGCGCGACGTGGTCGTCATGCTGCGCGTCGGAGGGCGCCCGCCCCGGGTGCTGGGCCTGGTCGTCGAGGTGGTCAGCCGGCGCCGGATCTTCCTGCCCATGACCCGGGTCACCGGTGTGGAGTCCGGTCAGGTCATCACCACCGGCGTGGTGAACATGCGGCGCTTCGAGCAGCGGCCGACCGAGACGCTGGTGCTGGGCGAGCTGCTCGACCGCAGGGTGCGGCTGGCCACCGACGAGTCGGGCTCCCCCGCCGAGACCCCCACCGCCGTGGCCCGCTCCGCCGCCGACGAGGCCCTGTCCGTCGAGGTCACCGTGCTCGATGTGTCCATGACCCAGCTGCCCTCCCGGCGGGACTGGGAGATCGACAAGGTCTTCGTCCGGCGCGGCAAGAGCGGGGCGCTGCGCCGCCGAGGCGAGGCGCTGACCGTGGACTGGTCGGCGGTGAGCGGCTTCTCGCTCGCCGAGGAGGGCCAGGGCGCGGAGAACCTGGTGGCGACCTTCGAGCAACTGCGCCCGGCCGACCTGGCGAACGTGCTGCACCACCTGTCGCCCAAGCGCCGCGGCGAGGTGGCCGCCGCCCTCGACGACGACCGGCTCGCCGACGTCCTGGAGGAACTGCCGGACGACGACCAGGTGGAGATCCTCAGCAAGCTCAAGGAGGAGCGGGCCGCGGACGTGCTGGAGGCGATGGACCCCGACGACGCCGCCGACCTGCTCGCCGAGCTGCCGACGGACGAGCAGGAACGCCTCCTCACCCTGATGCAGCCCCAGGAGGCCGCGGGCGTACGGCGGCTGCTGTCGTACGAGGAGCGCACCGCGGGCGGGCTGATGACCACCGAGCCGATCGTGCTGCGCCCGGACGCGACCGTGGCCGACGCGCTGGCCCGCATCCGCAACCCCGACCTGTCCCCCGCGCTGGCCGCCCAGGTATACGTGTGCCGGCCCCCGGACGACACCCCGACCGGGAAGTACCTCGGCCTGGTGCACTTCCAGCGCCTGCTGCGCGACCCGCCCTTCACCCTGCTCGGCGCGATCGTGGACACCGACCTGCAGCCGCTGGGCCCGGAGACCGCGCTGCCGTCGGTGACGAGCTTCCTGGCCACGTACAACATGATCTCCGCGCCGGTGGTGGACGAGAGCGGTTCGCTGGTCGGCGCGGTGACCGTGGACGACGTGCTGGACCACCTGCTGCCGGACGACTGGCGGGAGACCGCGCTGTACGGCGCGGAGGGCGGCACGGACAGCGGCACGGACGGGGACGACGACGCGGACGGCCGCGGCACGGACGAGCGCGCGGAGGCACCCGATGGCCGCTGACGAGCGCGAGCGGACCCGCCACCCGGCGGGGGCCACGGCGACCGGACGGCCGCGCAAGAACCGGCTGGACCAGCCGCGCGAACCGCGCCGCAGCCTGCTGCCGTCCTACGACCCGGACGCGTTCGGCAAACTCTCCGAGCGGGTGGCGCGCTTCCTCGGCACCGGGCGGTTCATCGTCTGGATGACGGTGATCATCATCGTCTGGGTGCTGTGGAACGTCTTCGCGCCACGGAACTTCCAGTTCGACCACTACCCGTTCATCTTCCTGACGTTGATGCTGTCGCTGCAGGCGTCCTACGCGGCCCCGCTGATCCTGCTCGCGCAGAACCGGCAGGACGACCGGGACCGGGTCAATCTCGAACAGGACCGCAAGCAGAACGAACGGAACATCGCCGACACCGAGTACCTGACCCGGGAGGTGGCCGCACTGCGGATGGGCCTGGGCGAGGTCGCCACGCGGGACTGGATTCGCTCGGAACTCCAGGACCTGGTCAAGGAGATCGACGAGCAGCGGCACCGTGCCGAGCGGCGCAACGAGCGGCACGGCCAGGACCGGCACGGTGACCAGCGCCGCCCGCGCAGTGACGAAGGCGACGGCCGGGGCCGCTGAAGGGCCGCTCGGGACCGCCGTATCCTCGTGCGTATGGCTACCGCTCTGCACGGTTCTACCCCGACCGGCACCCCCACCGACGACGCTGTACGCGCCGCGCTGGCGACCGTTGACGACCCGGAGATCCACAAGCCGATCACCGAACTCGGCATGGTGAAATCCGTCGACATCGCCGCCGACGGCTCGGTCGCCGTCACCGTCTACCTCACCGTGTCCGGCTGCCCGATGCGGGACGAGATCACCGGCCGGGTCACGGCAGCGGTGCAGGGCGTGGCCGGGGTGACGTCGGTGCGGGTGGCGCTGGACGTGATGAGCGACGAGCAGCGCCGCGAGCTGGCGTCCTCGCTGCGCGGCGGCCAGGCCGAGCGGGAGATCCCCTTCGCCCAGCCCGGCTCGCTGACCCGGGTCTACGCGGTCGCCTCCGGCAAGGGCGGGGTCGGCAAGTCCTCGGTGACGGTGAACCTCGCCGCCGCGATGGCCGCGGACGGGTTGAAGGTCGGCGTGGTCGACGCGGACATCTACGGGCACAGCGTGCCGCGGATGCTCGGCGCGGAGGGCCGTCCCACCCAGGTCGAGAACATGATCATGCCGCCGTCGGCGAACGGTGTGAAGGTCATCTCGATCGGCATGTTCACCCCCGGCAACGCGCCGGTGGTGTGGCGCGGGCCGATGCTGCACCGCGCGCTCCAGCAGTTCCTCGCGGACGTCTACTGGGGCGACCTGGACGTCCTGCTGCTCGACCTGCCGCCCGGCACCGGCGACATCGCGATCTCCGTCGCGCAGCTCGTGCCGAACGCGGAGATCCTCGTGGTGACCACCCCGCAGCAGGCGGCGGCGGAGGTCGCCGAGCGGGCCGGGTCGATCGCCGTGCAGACCCACCAGAAGATCGTCGGCGTCGTGGAGAACATGGCGGGGATGCCGTGCCCGCACTGCGACGAGGTCGTCGAGGTGTTCGGCACGGGTGGGGGCGACCGGGTCGCCGAGGGGCTGTCCCGCACCACCGGCACCACGGTGCCCGTACTCGGGCGCATCCCGATCGACGTGCGGCTGCGCGAGGGCGGCGACGACGGCCGGCCGGTGGCCCTCACGGCGCCGGAGTCCCCCGCGGGGGCGGCGCTGCGGGGCATCGCCGCGAAGCTCTCCGCCCGCGAGCGCGGGTTGGCGGGGATGTCGCTCGGGATCACCCCGCGCAACAAGTTCTGACGGCTCCCCCGGGCTGCCCCTGCCCGCCGGCTGCGGGAACACCTGCAGGTGGTCCCTCAACCGACAGAACGGGCCACCCCGGGGGGTCCGGTCACCCCGCGTACGCGGTGAGGTCGGGGATGGCGGCCAGGGCGAGGCCGTAGGCGGACATGTTGCGGCCGTACGCCCCGAGGTGCACTCCCGCGGCGGAGCCGGCCATCACCCAGCCGTATTCCGACTCGCGGTAGTGGAAGGGGGTGGGGACGCCGTCGACCGGGAGGGTCAGGGACGACCATCCGGGTCCGGTCAGCTCGTCCGCGAGCTCCCACGCCGCCGAGGTCTGCTGGTCGAGCCAGTCCTGCCGCAGCGCGCGGTCCATCCGGGTGGGCCAGGTCGCCGAGAGCAGCCCGGAGCCGGCCAGCCAGGCCGCGGAGGAGACCGAGGTGGCCTCCATCACACCGGTGCCGTCGGCGCTGCGCCGTAGCGGCCGGTGGGCGACGGTGACCACGACCGCGAACTTCTGGCCCTCCGGGTCGGCGGCCTCGGCCTTGAGCGACGGCTCGTCGCCGTGTCCGGTCGCTCCGTGTTCGACGGTCCCGTCCGCGCTGGCGCCGAGCAGACCGAGCCACCGGGGCCCGGTGAATGCCTGGTCCAGCCCGTACCAGGGGAAGTCGGCCAACAGGTAGCCCTCGACCGCCCCCTGTTGCGTGCCGGTCTTCGTCTCCATATGGGTCGCGCCTCCTCGATGACCGCCCTCCTGGGCGACATGCCATCTTGCCCGACCATGGGCGGGTTCGGGGCGCGAAACGGCGTGGGGTGATGCCGAACACACGGACAACGGCCATGCAATCGGGTGAAAACGTGGATTCGGGTTGACGCTCCCCGGATCAGGTCGCGTCGGAGTCGTACGGCGGCGGCTCGTCCGGACCCAGCTTCTTCAACCGGTCGGGGGTGCCGCCGGAGTCCGCGGAGCCGGCCCCGGAAGAAGCCGTCCCCGAAGAGGCTGACGACGAGGACGAGCCGTTGACGCCCGTCCTGACCCCGTTGACCGCGTCGGTTACCTCCGCCATGTCCTTGCGCAGGTCGGTGACGTCGGTGAGGTCCTTGCGCAGGTCAAGGCTCTTGCCGAGGTCCTTCAGCTCGCCGAGGCCGTACTCGTCGTTCTCGCTGTTGATCAGGTTCTTGCGGATGAAGGTCTTCGGGTTGAGGTCCTCGAACTCGAAGTCCTTGAACTCCGGCCCCAGCTCGCGGCGGATGTCCTCCTTGGCGCTGTCGGAGAACTCCCGCACCTTGCGGATGAAGGCCATGGCGTCCTGGATCAGCTTCGGCAGCTTGTCCGGGCCGAAGACAAGCACGGCAAGGACCACGATCGCGACCAGCTCCAGCGGGCCTATGTCGAAGAACACCTTGCAGCTCCTTGAGACGTCCACGGCCGGCGTGGGCAGGGACCGGCGGAATTCACGGTACCTGCCCGAGCAAGCGATACGGGAGTGGCTGTGGCCAACACTATGCTGCCGCCCGGTAAAGACCTGCGCTGACACCGGTCGGTGCCCGACGCCGAACCACCGCTCAGTGCAGCGGGAACGAGCCGTTCGACGCCTGCTGGACCGGCGGTATCAACGGCACGGAGGTGGCCGACGCGACCACGATCCGCTCGCGCCGCTGCTCCTCGCGGTCCGAACTGAGCACGCCGCGCGGGATGGTGCCGCGGGTGTCGGAGACCTGACCGGCGCTGAGCGGGCTGACCGCGGGGCCGTCGTCCGGCCGGGCGCCGCTGTCCATCGCCGCCTCCATCGGCAGCGCGCTGCCGATGGCGATCGCGGCCATCGAGAAGGCGCCGGCCGCGGCGAAGGCGAAGCGCCGACCCCGGGAGGTGCTGTCGTGGACCCGGAAGCCGCGGCCGCGCCCGTCACCGGACGGCACCAGATCGGCGGCCGGGCCGAGGAAGGAGAACTCCTCGCGCCGCGCGCCCCCTGATCGGGCCAGGCCGGAGCCGGAGCGACCGGTGTCGGACCTGCCGGGGTCGGAGAGCACCGAGTCGGGAAGCGTCGGCCGCGAGCCGAAGAAGCCGCCGTCGAACGGGCCGCGACGGTGGCCGACGCTGCCCGCCTCGTCGGCCGACAGACCCTCGGGCCGCGCCGGGCCACCGGGGCCGTCCTGGCCGTCCATGGCCGGCAGGCCCTGCAGCCGCGCCAGCAGACCGGCCGATATGGCCGGCAGCTCCGAGCCGGCGATCACGCTCTTGAGCCGGCGCTGCTCGGCGGCGGCGGCCTTGCACTGCGTACATGTCGCGAGATGGGCCAGCACCCGGTCCCGGCTGTCGTCCGTCAGCTCGCCGTCGACGAAGGCGGAAAGTCGGTCACCGAGGTGCTGCTCGGCGGGTGCAGGACGTTGGGGACGGTGCTGCTCGCCTGAACCGCTGCTGCTCACGCTCTCCCGCCCTCCAGGGGTTTGGACCCGGTGGCAGCGAACGCGGGCGCCGGGCGCGCTCCGGGCGCCCGGTGCTCCAGAGCCTTGCGCAGGTGCGAGCGGCCGCGGTGGATGCGGCTTCGCACGGTGCCGAGTTTCACCCCGAGGGTCGCGGCGATCTCTTCGTACGACAGCCCCTCGATGTCGCAGAGCACCACGGCGGCCCGGAACTCCGGCGCGAGGGTGTCCAGCGCCTGCTGGACGTCCGCGTCGAAGTGGGTGTCGCTGAAGTGCTGCGCGGGGGACGGCTCGCGGCTGGGCAGCCGCTCCGCCGCGTCGTCGCCGAGAGCGTCGAAACGAATGCGCTGCCGGCGCCGCACCATGTCCAGGAAGAGGTTCGTGGTGATGCGGTGCAGCCAGCCCTCGAAAGTGCCGGGCGTGTAGGTGGACAGGGAGCGGAAGACCCGCACGAAGACCTCCTGGGTGAGGTCTTCCGCGTCGTGCTGGTTCCCGGTCAGGCGGTAGGCCAGCCGGTACACCCGGGCACTGTGCGTGCTGACGATCTCCTCCCAGGAAGGAGGCGTCCACGTCTGGCCGTCTCCGTCGGTAGCGAACGTCGCGGTCGCGGAGTCGGTCCTGGGTGAACGGTCATCAGCTGTGTCGGTCACGGATTTCGGCTGTCCGGCGGACTTTCGGAAGCGGTCGAGCATTCCTCGGTCACCGGCCGCAGCCGCACCTCCCCTGTCGGCTCTGGTGGTCTCCAGTAGAGCCCCTACCATATCCACCTCGCCCGTTAGCTCCGGATAAGTGCGCTGTTGCCAAAGCGGAGAGGGGGCTGCCGCTCCATCCCCGCGGGGGGCCGTTGCCACCCGTCCTCTCTAACGCCCGGTCCCATCAGCAGGTTCCCGGCGGCAACGGATACAGTCGCCCGGGCGGCGCAATTGCAAGGAGAACACCGGACAAGGGGAGCGGCCATTACCGGCAACCGGCAGGCGAGCTGGGCGTTCGCGGACGCCTTCGTCGCCGAGGACGACGCCTTGATACGCGCCCGCGCCCGCTCGCGTACGGAGGGGCTGCGCGCGGTCTCCCCCGGCACCGGCGCGGCCCTGCGACTGCTCGCCGGGGCCTGCGACGCGAAGTCCGTGGTCGAGATCGGCACCGGCACCGGCGTCTCCGGCATCCACCTGCTGCGCGGCATGCGGCCCGACGGGGTGCTGACCACCGTGGACTCCGAACCCGACCGCCAGCAGCTCGCCCGCGAGGCGTACCGCGAGGCCGGGGTCGCCGCCAACCGGGCCCGCTTCATCTGCGGCCGCGCCCTCGACGTGCTGCCCCGCCTCACCGACGGCGGATACGACCTGGTCTTCTGCGACGCCGACCGGCTGGAGTGCCTGGACTACCTCGACGAGTCGCTGCGGCTGCTGCGCCCCGGCGGCGTGCTCTGCTTCGAGGGCGCCTTCGCCCAGGGCCGCGCGCTGGACGCCGCCCACCAGGACGCCGAGTCCCTGCACTTGCGCGACCTGATGCGGGCGGTCCGGGACAGCCCGCGGCTGGCCCCGGTCCTGCTGCCCACGGACGACGGCCTCCTCTGCGCCATCCGCCGCGCATGAGCACGGCCACGTACGTGGGACGTACGTGGCCGTGACGATTCGGGACCGCTGGTCTCAGACGATGGCCTTCTTCAGCGCATCGCCCAGGGCGTCCGCCTCGTCCGGGGTCAGCTCTACTACCAGCCGCCCGCCGCCCTCCAGCGGAACGCGCATGATGATGCTCCGCCCCTCCTTGGTCACCTCGAGCGGGCCGTCACCCGTCCGCGGCTTCATGGCCGCCATGCTCGTTCCCCTTCCTGAAACCAGCTCGGACTCGAACACATTGGTTCTCGGCCATTATCCCGCATCAGTCGACCTGATGACCAATAGCCGAAGCACTCCGTTGTACATTCCGATCCCCCAAACCCGGCTATTTCGCCGGGTCGGGCCGCTTCCGGGCCCGGCGCGGTTTGATGTACGTCACATGTCGGACCGTCACCGGGTCCGGCATCCTGGCCAGGACACTTGCCGCGACGAAGGGGTTCTGGCATGGGCGAGAGCGTGCTGTACGAGGTCGAGGACGGCTTGGCGACGGTCACCCTGAACCGACCGGAGGCCATGAACGCGCTCGACACGGATACGAAGAACGCGTTGCGCGAGGCGCTGCGGACCGCGGGCTCCGACGACGCGGTGCGCGCCGTGCTGCTCACCGCGACGGGCCGGGCGTTCTGCGTCGGACAGGACCTCAAGGAGCACATCGGCATCCTGGAGTCGGGCGGCGGCCTGGCGACGGTCGCCGAGCACTACAACCCGATCGTCACCGCCCTGGCCACCATGCCCAAGCCGGTGGTCGCCGCGGTCAACGGGGTGGCGGCCGGGGCGGGCGCGGGGTTCGCGTTCGCCGCGGACTACCGGCTCGCCGCGGACACGGCGTCCTTCACCACCGCGTTCGCCGGGGTGGCGCTGTCCACGGACTCAGGGATGTCGTGGACGCTGCCGCGGCTGGTCGGCCAGGCGCGGGCCGCGGAGTTGCTGCTGTTCCCGCGGCCGGTGCCGGCGCAGGAGGCGCTGGCGCTCGGCCTGGTGCACCAGGTGCTTCCGGCGGCGGAGCTGGCGCAGGCCGCGGTCGCGGTGGCCCGGCGGCTCGCCGACGGCCCGACCGTCGCGTACGCCGCGATGAAGGAGGCGCTGGCGTACGGGGCGTCGCACACGCTGGAGGAGTCGCTCGCCCACGAGGACACGCTCCAGGCGCGGGCGGGGGCGTCGGCGGACCACCGTGAGGCGGTCTCGGCGTTCGTCGAGAAGCGGAAGCCGAGGTTCGAGGGGCGCTGATCCGAGGGGCGCCGCGTGGCCGGAGCGGCGGCCGGGTCAGCGGGCCGTACAGTCCGCCAGGTGGTCGTTGACCAGGCCGCACGCCTGCATCAGGGCGTGCGCGGTGGTCGGGCCCACGAAGCGGAAGCCGCGTTTCTTCAGGTCCTTGGAGAGCGCGGTGGACTCGGGGGTGGTGGCCGCGACGTCGGAGAGGGTGCGCGGAGCGGGGCGGCTCGCGGGGTCCGGGGCGAAGGACCAGACGAGGGCGTCCAGGCCGCCGTCGTAGCTGTCGCGGACCTCGCGGGCGGCGGCGGCGTTGGAGATCGCGGCGTCGACCTTGGCGCGGTTGCGGATGATCCCGGGGTCGGCGAGCAGCCGGGTCCGGTCCTCGTCGGTGAACGCGGCGACCTTGTCGATGGCGAAGTGCCGGAAGGCGGCGCGGAAGGTCTCGCGGCGGCGCAGGATGGTGATCCACGACAGCCCGGACTGGAAGGCCTCCAGGCAGATCCGCTCGAAGAGGGCGTCGTCGCCGTGCACCGGCTTGCCCCACTCCTCGTCGTGGTACGCCAGGTAGTCGGGGGTGGACAGGCCCCAGGGGCAGCGGAGCAGGCCGTCGGGGCCGGGGATGGCGGTGCCGTCACTCACCCGTGCCGCCCGGGAGGCCGTCGGGGCCGGCCACGGGCCGGTCGGGGCGGGCGGCGGGCTCTGCGTAGCCGCTGCCGGGCCCGCCACCGTATCCGTGGCCGTATCCCTGCCCGTTGCCGCCGCCGCTCCCGTACGGGGCGCCGGGGGCGATCTGGGGGGACGTGCCCGGCACGGCGGGGGTGTCGTAGCGGTGCGCGCCGGCGGGGGCGCCGGCGAGGTGGGCCTCCAGCTCGGCGATGCGGGCGTCGCGTTCGGCCAGCTCCGCGCCGAGCCGCTCCAGCACCTCGTCCACGTCGAGCATGCGGTAGCCGCGCAGGCCCACCGGCAGCCGGACCGCGTCCACGTCGGCGCGGACCAGCGGGCGGTCGGGGGGCAGCCGGTCCTCGAGCCGGTCGGGCTGGGAGTCCTTGAGCGCGCCGCCGTCGCCGAGTACGGCCAGCGCCACCGCGGCGACCACCGCGACGAGCGCGATGAGCATGAACCAGAACACGTCGATACTCCCGGGGTACGGCCCAGGGACCTGCCGTCCGGATCGGCGGGTCCTCCATGTCAGGCACGATCGTGCCACGATCGCATGAGTCTGAGATGAGGAGTGACCGTGGGACTTCGGCTGGGCAGCCGGGAATTCGGTGAGCGGGAGCCGGTGATCATGGCGATCGTGAACCGGACGCCCGACTCGTTCTACGACCAGGGCGCCACCTTCACCGACGAGCCGGCGCTCGAACGGGTCGCGCAGGTGATCGCCGAGGGTGCCGCGATCGTGGACATCGGCGGGGTCAAGGCGGGGCCGGGCGAGGAGGTGTCGGCGGACGAGGAGATCCGGCGCACCGTCCGGTTCGTCGCGGAGGTGCGGCGCCGCCACCCCGACGTGGTGATCAGCGTGGACACCTGGCGGCACGAGGTGGCGCGGGCCGTCTGCGAGGAGGGCGCCGACCTGCTCAACGACGCGTGGGGCGGGGTCGATCCCGAACTGGCGGAGGTGGCCGCGCGGTACGGGGTGGGGCTGGTGTGCACCCACGCGGGCGGGGTGCGGCCGCGGACCCGGCCGCACCGGATCGGCTACGACGACGTGATGGCCGACATCCTCCGGGTCACCGTCGGGCTCGCCGAGCGCGCCGAGAAGCTGGGGGTGCGGCGCGACGGCATCCTCATCGACCCCGGGCACGACTTCGGCAAGAACACCCGGCACTCGCTGGAGGCGACCCGGCGGCTGCCCGAGATGACGGCCACCGGGTGGCCCGTGCTGGTCTCCCTGTCCAACAAGGACTTCGTCGGGGAGACGCTGGACCGGCCGGTCAAGGAGCGGCTGATCGGGACGCTCGCGACCACCGCGGTGTCGGCGTGGCTGGGGGCGCAGGTGTACCGGGTCCACGAAGTGCAGGAGACCCGGCAGGTCCTGGAGATGGTCGCGGCGATCTCCGGTGCGAGCGAGCCCCGGGTGGCCCGGAGGGGGCTCGCCTGACCCTCTGGGGTGGGTCAGGGGCGCCCTGCCTACGCGCTTTCCTTCGTAACCCTTTCGACCGCGTCGTCGACGTCGTCGGTGACGTGGAAGAGTTCGAGGTCGGCGGGGGACGCCTTGCCCTCGGCGACGAGGGTCTGGCGGACCCAGGAGACGAGCCCGCCCCAGTACTCGGTGCCGAAGAGGACGATCGGGAAGCGGGTGACCTTCTTGGTCTGGACGAGCGTGAGCGCTTCGAAGAGCTCGTCGAGGGTGCCGAAGCCGCCGGGCAGGACCACGAACCCGCGGGCGTACTTGACGAACATGGTCTTGCGGACGAAGAAGTAGCGGAAGTTGACGCCGATGTCGACGTAGGGGTTGAGCCCCTGCTCGAAGGGCAGCTCGATGCCGAGACCGACGGAGACCCCGCCGGCCTCGAGCGCGCCCTTGTTGGCCGCTTCCATGGCACCGGGCCCGCCGCCGGTGATGACCGCGAAGCCGGCCTCCGCGAGGGCGCGGCCGATCCGGACCGCGGCGTCGTACTCGCGGGAGTCGACCGGGGTGCGGGCGGAGCCGAACACGCTGACCGCCGAGCCGAGTTCGGCGAGCGCGCCGAAGCCCTCCACGAACTCGGACTGGATACGCAGCACCCGCCACGGGTCGCTGTGCACCCAGTCGGTGGCGCCGCGGCTGTCCAGCAGACGCTGGTCGGTGGTGCCGGAGAGCACCTGTCCACGTCGGCGGATCACCGGCCCGGTGTGCCGTTCCGGCCAGCCCTTGCCCTCCGGGCGGCCCTCGGCGGCGGCGTTGGCCGCGGCTGCTGCGTCCTGCCGGTCACCGGCGTTCCCACCCGCGTCGTCGGAGTCGGTTGCGTCTGTTGTCATACCCGCAGCGTACGCATCAGGGTGCCGTCGACGGGGCCAAAGGCACCGCTCGCGGCGCTTCCAGCCGCCCGCTGAGCCAGGTCAGGGCGCCGGGGAACATCCGGCTCCAGGTCTTCCAGTTGTGCCCGCCCGCGGTCAGCTGGACGGTGCTGACGGTGCCGGGCGGCCGTACCGCGTCGGCGATCGCGTCGGCGAACTTCGGCGGGCTCTCCCGGTCCTGGAGGCTGGACTCGACCAGGATGTGGGCCGCCGGGCGGCCGTTGCGGGCCAGCCACAGCGGGTTGCGCACCCCGTGGGCCGGGTCGTCGGGTGCGAGCGCGGCCGCGGCGGCGAACCGGTCCGGGTAGTCCAGGGCGAGCCGGGCCGCGCAGTAGCCGCCGGTGGATATGCCCATCACCGCCCAGCCGGCGGGGCCGGGCAGGGTACGGAAGTTGGCCGCGACGGTGGTCGGCACGTCGTCGGTGAGCCAGGTGGCGACCTTGCTCTTGCCCGGCACGTCCGCACAGCCGGTGTCCACCCGGTCCGGCGTGATCGTGGGCAGCACCAGGATCGCGGGTTCGGCCCGGCCCGCCGCGATCTCGCCGGCCATGATCCGGCCGATCCGCATGCCGCGCAGGAAGCTGTGCGGCGTGCCGGGTATGCCGTGCAGCACCTCGATCACCGGGAAGCGGGTGTGGGCGTACTCCTTCGCGGCGTACTGCGGCGGCAGCCAGACGATCACCTCGCCCTTGGTGCCGGAGTGCCAGCCGCGCACCGTGGCGCGGCGGAATCCCGCGGAGTACGAGCCGAACACCACGTGGTAGTCGGGCACGGCGGGCGTCACGGCCGGGTGGGCGGCGGAGGCGGTGCCGCCACCGCCGCTGTTGGCGTCGCCGAGCAGGTCGGCCCAGGAGGCGTAGAAGCCGTACTGGTTGTTCACCAGGACCATCATCAGGCAGATCGCGGTGGCCTGGCAGAGCAGGATCATGCCCACCCGGGCCACGGTGCGCACCGCGCGGGGGCCGCGCACCTTCGCCCACAGCAGGAGCGCGGCCACCACCGCGCCGACCGCCGCGATCAGGAGCACCACGGCGAACCACGTGCTGGTCAGCCCCATGACCGTGTCCTCTCCCCCCGAACTTCGCCCGGATCGGGCGTATCCGATCACACCATGGCGGATGGGAGGATGCGCGCGCACCCCAGTTCGGTTGCTCGGACCGCCCGGACTATGGGGTGAGCCACTCCCGCAGCTTGCGCTCGGCCTCCTGGACGGCGGCGATCCGGACGTTCTCCTCGCGGGTGTGGGCGAGGGTGGGGTCGCCCGGGCCGTAGTTCACCGCGGGCACGCCGAGCGCGGAGAAGCGGGCCACGTCCGTCCACGCCTCCTTCGCCGCCGGCGGGGTGCCGATCGCCGCGACGAACGCCGCCGCGGCCGGCTGCGACAGGCCGGGCAGCGCGCCCGGGGCGCTGTCGGTGAGCACCACCTCGAAGCCGTCGAAGACCTCGCGCACCCGGTCCAGCGCCTCGGCCTCGCTCTGGTCAGGGGAGAAGCGGTAGTTGACGGTGACCGCGCAGGTGTCCGGGATCACGTTCCCGGCGTGGCCGCCCTCGATCAGCACCGCGTTGAGGCCCTCCGGGTAGACCAGGCCGTCGATCTCCACCCGGCGCGGCTCGTACGCCGCCAGCCGGGCCAGGATCGGCGCGGCCTTGTGGATGGCGTTCTCGCCCAGCCAGCTGCGGGCGGAGTGCGCGCGGCGGCCGGTGGTCTGCACCCGCACCCGCAGCGTGCCCTGGCAGCCGCCGTCCACCCGGCCGTCGGTCGGCTCCATCAGCACCGCGAAGTCCCCGGCGAGCCACTCCGGATGGCGCTCGGCGAGGCGCTTGAGCCCGTTGAACTCGGCGGCGATCTCCTCGGCGTCGTAGAAGACGAAGGTGAGGTCGCGGTTGGGCTCCCGCAGTCCGGCGGCGAGTTTGAGCTGGACCGCCACGCCCGCCTTCATGTCCGAGGTGCCGCAGCCCCACAGCACTCCGTCGGAGTCCAGCCGCGACGGCAGGTTGTCGGCGATCGGGACGGTGTCCAAGTGGCCCGCCAGCACGACCCGTTCCGTACGGCCGAGCTCGGTCCTGGCCACCACCGCGTTTCCGTCCCGGTCCACCCGCAGATGCGGTTGCGCCGCCAGCGCCGCCGCCACCAGGTCGGCCAGCTCTCCCTCCGCCCGGCTCACCGATTCCACGTCCACGAGCTGAGCTGTCAACCCGGCGACGTCCTGCTCCAAGTCCAACACGGTTCCCATCCCGCCAGCGTAGGCGGTGCCCGCGGGTGCGACGGGAGGAGCCGCACACGAGCAGGGGCGCGGAAAACGGCGGCAAGCCCCCACCGGCAGGCGGGTCCCTGAATCGACATGACGGGGCAACCCGGCGGGTCGGGGCGCTCACATTCGGTAGGGTTCGGCCGTGCCCGAGTCGCCGTCCCCAGCGAGCAAAGAAGAGAAGCGCGGCCGCGGCTGCGGCCTGCGGTTCGCCGCCGGTTTCATCGTGTTGCTGGCCCTCGCGGGCTACCTCGCGTACCGCTTCGAGAACCACGAGAACCCGGCGGCCGCCGGCTGCACCGTGAAGACCGACGGCAACGACCTGACCCTCGACCAGGACCAGGCCGCGAACGCCGCGACGATCGCGGCCGTGTCGATCTCGCGCGGCCTGCCCGAGCGCGCGCTGACGATAGCGCTCGCCACGGCGATGCAGGAGTCTCGGCTGGTGAACCTCGACACCGGGGACCGCGACTCGGTCGGCCTCTTCCAGCAGCGCCCCTCGCAGGGGTGGGGCACCGCCAAACAGATCCAGGACCCGGTGTACGCGTCGAACGCGTTCTTCGACAGCCTGGTGAAGATCCCGAACTACACCCGGCTGCCGGTGACCGTGGCCGCGCAGCGGGTGCAGCGCAGCGGCTACCCGGAGGCGTACGCGCAGCACGAGACGGACGCCACGATGGTGGCCGCCGCGCTGACCGGGCAGAACGAGGCGGCGCTGAGCTGCACCACCGGCGCGAACACCGCGTACAGCGCCGGCGGGAGGCTGGGCGACACCGAGAAGGTGACGGCCCTGCTGAAGCGGGAGTTCGGCAGCCAGGTGCGGCCGCGGGACGACAGCGACCCGCGCACCGTGGCGGTGCCGTCGGCGCCGCCCGGCGGTTCCACGACCGGCGCCGGCAAGCAGCGCGGCTGGGCGCTGGCGCAGTGGGCGGTGGCGCACGCGCACGACCTGAAGGTGGAGCAGGTGAGCTTCGGGGACATGCGCTGGCAGGCGAAGAAGTCCGGCAAGGGGTGGCAGAAGACGTCGGACCGGTCCGGAACCAAGGGCGCTTCCGCGCCGGCCGCGGACACGCTCGTACGGATCACCGTCGCGCGGTAGTCCCGGGGCAAGCACGGTGGGAGCCGCACTTGCACAGGGGCGCGGGGAACCGCGCGCAGCCCACCACCGACAGGTGGTCCCTCAACCGACGGAACCCACCACCTCGGAGGGTCAGCCGAGCCGATCCACCGCGGCGGCCACCCGCTCATCCGTCGCGGTGAAGGCGATGCGGACGAAGTTCTGCCCGGTGGGGCCGTAGAACTCGCCGGGGGCGACGAGGATGCCCTGCTTGGACAGGTCCCCGACGGTCTGCCAGCAGTCCTCGTCGCGGGTGGCCCACAGGTAGAGGCTGGCCTCGCTGTGCTCGACCCGGAACCCGGCGGCCTCGAAGGCGGTGCGCAGCGCGGCCCGGCGCCGGGCGTAGCGCGCCTTCTGGTCGACCGCGTGCTCGCGGTCGCCCAGGGCCGCGACCATCGCCGCCTGTACCGGCTGCGGCACGATCATCCCGGCGTGCTTGCGCACCGCGAGGAGTTCGGCGACGGCCGCGGGGTCGCCGGCGAGGAAAGCGCCCCGGTACCCGGCGAAGTTGGACCGCTTGGACAGGGAGTGGACGGCGAGCAGGCCGTCGTGGGTGTCGCCGCACACGTCGGGGTGCAGGACCGAGACCGGCTCGGTGCCCTCCCAACCGAGTTCGATGTAGCACTCGTCGGAGACGACGAGGATGCCGTGCTCGCGGGCCCAGGTCACGATCCGGCGCAGTTCGGCGGCGGACAGCACCCGACCGGTCGGGTTGGAGGGGCTGTTGAGCCAGAGCAGCCGGGTGCGGGCAGGGTCGAGATCGGTGACCGGGTCGTCGTAGCCGGCCGCTTCGGCCCGGGCGATGAGCGCCCCGATCTCGTAGGTCGGGTAGGCGAGCGCCGGGTAGCCGACCTGGTCGCCCTCGCGCAGGTCGAGCAAGGTGGGCAGCCAGCCGACGAGTTCCTTGGAGCCGATCAGCGGCAGGATGTGCGCCGGGTCCGCGCCGCTGACGCCGTGCCACGTGCGCAGGTAGTGCGCGGCGGCCTCGCGCAGCGCGGCCGTGCCGTAGGTGAGCGGGTAGCCGGGGCTGTCCGCGGCGGCGGTCAGTGCCTGCCGGATCACCTCGGGGACGGGGTCCACCGGGGTGCCCACGGACAGGTCGACCACGCCGTCGGGGTGCGCGGCCGCCGTGGCCTTGTACGGCTCCAGGCGGTCCCACGGGAAGACCGGGAGGCGGGCGGAGATGCTCAACGTGCTCACTCTCGCAGGGTGGTTCGTGCGGGCGGCGCAGAACACCGGGCCCCTTGACGACCTGGTGCACGATGGGCGGCGGGCTCGCGCCGCCCTGCGACTCCGTCTGCGGCGTTGCCGAAGTGTCCTCAGGAAACCACCCTGAGGACACTTCGGCGCCTTGCATCCGAAGCCCCATGACGCCGCTCGCTGATCCACCGTCCATCGTGCACCAGGCCGTGCCGGCAGCGGTGCGCTGCCGTACGGGGCCCGGCGGTGTCAGCCCCGGGGGGTTGTCACCGGGTCACTGGTTCTGCGGGGGAAGTGCCGCGATGAAGGGGTGGTCGCGCTCGATCAGACCCAGCTTCGAGGCGCCACCGGGCGAGCCGAGTTCGTCGAAGAACTCCACGTTCGCCTTGTAGTAGTCCTTCCACTCCTCCGGGGTGTCGTCCTCGTAGAAGATCGCCTCCACCGGGCAGACCGGCTCACACGCGCCGCAGTCGACACACTCGTCCGGATGGATGTACAAGGACCGGGAGCCCTCGTAAATGCAGTCGACCGGGCACTCTTCGATGCACGCCTTGTCCTTGACGTCGACACAAGGCTGCGCGATGACGTAGGTCACGCTGTCGTTCCTCCTCGGTAGGGCTCATCTCGCGCGGGAGCGCGGCGTCGTCGATGCCCACACCTAGTATCTCCGTTCCTGGGCACGTTCCGAACAGGAGGGGCAGGCATGCGAGGGGTTTTCTCGTCCGGAGCTCGACTCGAAATCAACATTACCCCCGCTGACGTGGGAAAACGCGTCTCGGTCCGGCAGTTGGTCCAGGTCGCCGACGGGCATCCTATGTTCACCGATACGGTCGGTGTTCTCGCATCCTGGAATACGGGAGTGGTCTGCGTCACTCGGCGGACCGGAGAGACGGTGCGGATCGAGGAGGAGACACTGGTGGCGGGGAAGGTGGTGCCGCCCGCTCCGGAGCGGCGTGACAGAGGCCGGAGCAGGCCGGGAGTGCCCGCGGTGACGGCCGAGGAGATCGAGGCGGTGGCGTCGCGGGCCTGGCCGCCGGCGGAGTCGGCGCCGCTGGGCGGCTGGGTGCTGCGCGCGGCGGGTGGTTTCACCCGCCGCGCGAACTCGGTGCTGTTGACGGGCGACCCGGGGATGCCGCCGGCGGAAGCGCTCGCCGTCGTGACACGGTGGTACCAGGAGCGCGGGCTCGCGCCGCTGTTCCAGGTGCAGGACTCCTCGCCCTACGTGGCGGAGTTGGACCGCGCGGGGTGGGTGCGCGAGGCGGACACCCTGGTCCGTACGGCCCCGCTCGCGCCGTTGACGTCTCTGGCCGAGGCCGTCGGCCGCCCGGTGGAGCTGTCGCGCACCCCGGACGCGGCCTGGCTCGCCTCGTACCACCGCACCGGCGAACTCGCCGACGCCGCGCTCCAGGTGGTCTCGGGCGGGCCGTCGGTGTGGTTCGCCACCGCGCCGGGCGCGATCGGCCGGGCCGTGGTCGAAGGGCCCTGGGCGCTGTTCGGCGCGGTCGAGGTGGCACCGGACCAGCGCCGGCGCGGCCTGGCCACCACCGTGATGGGCGCGCTCGCCCGGCGGGCGTACGACGAGGGGGCGACCGCCGCGTACCTCCAGGTCGAGGCGGACAACGCGGCCGCCCGCGCGCTCTACGACCGGCTCGGCTTCACCGACCACCACGGCTACCACTACCGGCGCCCCCCGGCATGACGGCTCCGGTACGCGAACGGTTCGCCGCGGCCGCCCGCGAGGAGCGGCCCGACCTGGCGGAGTTGTGCCTGCTGATCGGCGCGGAGGCGGACCCGGCGCTGGACGGCCCGGTGGCGGACCTGGCCCAGATCGAACTGGACCGGCTCGCCGGACTGCTCCCGTACGGCTCCACCACGCCGCAGGACTGGGCCCAGGCGCTCAGGCGGGTGCTGGGCGCCGGGCACGGCTTCCACGGCACGCCCGCGGACTACGGGCTGCTGTCGTCGTCGCTGCTCCAGGAGGTGCTGCGACGGCGGCGCGGGCTGCCGATCCTGCTGTCGGTGGTGTGGATGGAGGTGGCGCGACGCGCGGGGGCGCCGGTGCACGGCGTGGGGCTGCCGGGGCACTTCGTGGTGGCGCTCGGCGAACTGGAACCGCACGGCGCGGAGTTCGGCGCGGAGTTCGACAACGGCCCGGCGCCGTACGTCCTGGTCGACCCCTTCGACGCGGGCCGCGTGCTGTCCCGGCCGGACGCCGAACGGCTCATGTCGGGCTCGGTCGGCGGCATCCAGGCCGGTACGGGGGCGGGCGGCCGCGCGATGGCCGCGCCCGCGCCGGCCGACACGCTGGACATCGTCCGCCGCGTGCTCAACAACATCCGGGCCTGGGCCGCACCCCGGCCCGAGCGCCTCCCCGTCCAGCTCTGGACCCTCGACCTGACGCTGCTCCTCCCCCGCCATCCGGCGCGCCTGCGCTACGAACGGGCCCAGGTCCTCGTCCAGATGGGCGACTTCCTCGGCGGTGCGGCCGAGATGGAGGAGTACGCCGAGGTGATCGGCTCGTTCGACCCGGAGACCGCGGCAACCATCCGCACGCAGGCGCGTGCCGCGCGGGCCCGGCTCAACTGACCTTCTTTCGGGGGAGGAGCCGAGCAAGTTCAGGGGCGCGGGGAACTCCCCCCCAGAGGGGGTGCCCCCAGCGACCAGCCACCCGCGACTACGCGGACGGGGCACCCCGGCGGGTCACAGCCACCCCTTCTCGCGGGCGATGAGGACGGCCTCCGCCCGGTTGCGCGCGCCGGTCTTCTGGATCGCGGTGGAGAGGTAGTTGCGCACCGTGCCCTCGGACAGCAGCAGCCGCCGCGCGATCTCCGCGTTCACCGAACCGTCGGCGGCGGCGTTGAGCACTTCCCGCTCCCGCCCGGTCAGCGGGTCCGCGCCCTCGGCCAGCGCGGCCGCGGCCAGCGAGGGGTCGATCACCCGCTCCCCCTGGAGCACCCGCCGTACCGCGTCGGCGAGTTGCGCGGCGGGCGCGTCCTTCACGAGGAACGCCTCCGCCCCCGACTCCATCGCGCGCCGCAGGTATCCGGGCCGGCCGAAGGTCGTCACGATGACGACCTTCACCCCGGGAGCCGCCTTCCGGAGCAGCCCCGCCGCCTCGATCCCGGTCATCCCGGGCATCTCGATGTCCAGCAGCGCCACGTCCGGCCGGTGCTCCAGCACGGCGGCCACCACCTCGTCGCCCCGCGCCACCTGCGCGACGACCTCGATGTCCGCCTCCAGCCCGAGCAGCGTGGCCAGCGCCTCCCTGACCATCGACTGGTCGTCGGCCAGCAGCACTCGGATCATCCCCGTCACCCCGGCAGGGTAGCGGCTCCGCTCGGCGGGGTCCGGCCCGGGAGGGGCGTCACCCGGTGATGCGCATGAGGGCGATGTGGTTGTCGAAGACGGTGAAGGCGAAGTCGGAGGGGCCGTTGAAGCCGTTGCCGCCGACCTCGGCGGAGACCGTCGTGGTGTCGCCTTCGGTGCGGGTGCCGGTGACCCGGAGGGTGACCTGCCTGCCGATGAACTCGGCGTCGCTCCACTCCCGGACGGCGTCGTGGCCGCGGAAGATCCGGCCCCAGTCGTCCACGGCGCCGTCCGGCGCGAACGCGGCAAGGAAGTCCTCGGTGTTCCCCGCGCTCGCCGCCTCCAGAGCTGCGGCGATGGGGATCGGCAGGGGCTCGGCGCTGGTCATGCCCGCTCAACGAGGGCCCGCGGGCCAGGTCACGCACCGTATGGGCCGACCGGGGGGGCGGACGGGGAACCGGCCGGGGCGAACCGGAAACCGGCCGGAAACCGGCGGGGAGCCGTTCGCGGCACCGGCGCCGTATGACATCTGTCATGCGGATGTCACGACCGTACACACTGCCGCCGGGCCTCCTCCTCGGACCACAGTGGTGCCATGACCGCAGCATCAGTGAGTACGACCACGCAACAGCAGGACGGGGCCCGCGGCCCGGGGCAACCCGTGGTGAGCTTCCGGGACGTGAGCAGGAGTTTCGGGGCCGTCCAGGCGGTCGCCGAGGTGAGCCTGGAGCTGCACCCCGGCGAGACGGTGGCGCTGCTGGGGCCCAACGGCGCCGGCAAGTCCACCGCGCTCGACCTGCTCCTCGGGCTGAAGAACGCCGACCGCGGGGAGGTGAACGTGTTCGGCACCAGCCCGACGCAGGCGATCGCCAAGGGCCGGGTCGGCGCGATGCTGCAGAGCGGCGGGCTGATGGAGGAGGTCACGGTGCGCGAGCTGGTGGGGCTCGCCTGCGACCTGCACCCGAAGGCGTACCCGGTGGACCAGGTGCTGACCGCCGCCGACCTCACCGACATCCGGGACCGGAAGGTGAACAAGCTCTCCGGCGGCCAGGAGCAGCGGGTCCGGTTCGCGATGGCCACGGCCGGCGCGAACGACCTGATCGTGCTCGACGAGCCGACCACGGGCATGGACGTGAGCGCGCGGCAGGCGTTCTGGGCGACGATGCGTGCACAGGTCGACCAGGGGCGCACCGTGCTGTTCGCCACCCACTATCTGGAGGAGGCGGACGCGATCGCGGACCGCGTGCTGGTCCTGCACCGGGGCCGGCTGATCGCGGACGGCACGGCGGCGGAGATCAAGGCGCGCGCGGGGGCGCGCCGGATCACCTTCGACCTGGCCGACGGGATCGACGAGCAGGCGCTCGGCGCCCTGCCGAACGTGGTGGGCCTGGACGTGACCGGCCCGACCGTACGCATCCGCTCCAACGACGCGGACGCCACCATGCACGCGGTGTACGGGCTCGGCCTGTACCCGCGCAACCTCGAGGTCGCCGGGCTCGGTCTCGAGCAGGCGTTCCTCGCCATCACCGACGCGGCGACCAACGCAGAGGAGGCGGGGCAGCGATGACGACGCTGATCCGGCTGGAGATCACCCGCACCCTGCGGAACCGCAAGTTCATGTTCTTCTCGGTGCTCTACCCGGCGTTCCTCTTCCTGGCGATCAGCCTGAGCTACAAGAAGAGCGACACCGTCGGCGACAACGGGCTGTCGGCGGTGGCCTACCTGATGGTCTCGATGGCCGCGTTCGGCGCGATGACGGCGGTGCTGATGGGCAACGCCGAACGGATCGCGCGGGAGCGGGAGAAGGGCTGGGTGCGGCAGCTGCGGCTGACCGCGCTGCCCGGCCGCGGCTACGTCACCGCGAAGGTCGCGTCGGCGGCCACGGTGAGCCTGCCGTCGATCCTGGTCGTGCTGCTCATCGGCGGACTCGTGAAGAGCGTCCGGATGGACACCTGGCAGTGGGTGGCGATCGCCTTCAGCACCTGGGCGGGCAGCCTGGTCTTCGCCGCGCTCGGGGTGGCGATCGGCTACCTGGCCACCGCCGACGTGGCCCGGCCGATCTCCATGCTGTTCTACTTCGGCCTGGCGGTCCTGGGCGGCCTGTGGGTGCCGATCTACAGTTTCCCGCAGTGGTTGCAGAACCTCGCCGGCTACCTCCCGGCGCGGCCGTACGTGGCCCTGAGCCAGGCGATCGAGGTGGGGAACGCCCCGCACGCCAAGGACGTCAGCGTCCTCGTCGTCTATCTGCTGCTCTTCGCGGGGGCGGCGGCCTGGCTCTACCGCAAGGACACCCGGAAGGCGTGACCGTATGACCGGCGAGTGGTGGCGCCGCCGCGCCGGGGACGGCGCCCGGCAGGGCGGCGGTCCCGGCGCCGTACCCGAGGACGGCGGCGAGCCGTGGCCGAAGTGGCGGCAGGAGGTGGAGGACGCCGACACCAGCCCGATGGGCCGGCCGCCGGAGAACCGCCGGCAGGCGATGATCAAGCTGATGTGGATCGGCATCTGGCTGCTCTACCTGGCCTCCCCGGTGAGCGACCTGGCCAACGGCAGCCACTCGCTCGCCGCCGTCGTCCCGGCCGCCTTCGGCCTGATCGTGTTCGTCGCCGGGTACCTGGTGCTGGCCTTCTTCCGCACCAACAACCCCGGGCCGCCCCAGCCCTGGGTGTACGCCCTGCTGGTCGCGCTCGCCTCCTTGGCACTGGCGCTGTCGGCCCTGCTCGGCAAGAACTGGCTGGTGCTGTTCGTGTACGTGGGGGTGGCGTGCGGGGCGGCGCTGCCCGGCAAGGACTCGCGGTGGGCGGTCCCGCTCTCGGCGGCGCTGCTCGCCGCGACCGGGGCGGTCGTCGATCCGCACGGCACGCTCTACCCGTCGCTGCTGGTGCCCGCCCTGCTCGGCGGGTTCGCGATGATCGGCGTGCAGCAGCTCGTCCGGACCATGCGGGAGTTGCGCTCCGCCCGGGACACCGTGGCGCAGCTGGCCGCGACCGAGGAGCGGCTGCGGCTCGCCCGCGACCTGCACGACCTGCTCGGGCACTCGCTGTCGCTGATCACCCTGAAGAGCGAACTGGCCGGACGGATGCTGCCGGACCGGCCGCGGGACGCCGCCCAGCAGGTCGCCGACATCGAGTCGGTCAGCCGCCAGGCGCTGGTGGACGTGCGCGAGGCGGTCAGCGGCTACCGGCGCCCCACCATGGCCGCCGAGGTCGCCTCGGCCCGCAGCGCGCTGGCCGCGGCGGGCGTCTCGGCCCGGCTGCACGTGCCCGACCGGATCGAGGGCCTCACCCCGGCCGGGGAGGGCGCGCTGGCCTGGGCGCTGCGCGAGGCGGCGACCAACGTCATACGGCACAGCGGCGCGACGACCTGTGTGGTGGCCCTGGAGACGGGCGGCGGCAGCGCGACACTGACCGTCTCCGACGACGGGCGCGGGCCGGACGGCTCCCGCCCGCCGGGCAACGGCCTGACCGGGCTGGGCGAGCGGCTGATCCTCGCGGGCGGCAGCCTGAAGACCTCCCGGGCAGGTGACGGCGGCTTCACGCTCACCGCGACGGTGCCGCTCGCCGCGGCGCCGGTGGGTGCGAAACAGCCGCCGAACGGCGAGTAGTAGGGTCCGGGCTGTGCCCGAGACCCCCGAGATCCCCGAGATCCCCGCGCCGAGCCAGCCGATCCCCGAAGATCCCGAAGCCGCCGGAGCCGCGCCCGCCGCGGACACCGACGGCGAGGGCGTCGACGCGACCGCGGGACCGGAGCCCGAGCACGGCGCCGCCGCACCGGACCTCGGCGAACCCGGCTTCGCCCACTCGGCCGCGGTGGTCGCCGGCAGCCTCGTCCCGGACTCCGTACTCCAGGTCGCCGCCCGCGCGACGCTGCCGTTCCAGGCGGCCCGCGCGGACCTGAGCTTCGCCACCGCCTTCTGGTACAACGACCTGATCGAGACCGGCGGTGACCACGAGGTCATCCGGCAGTACCTCGTCACGGCCGCGCCCCGCACCCGCTTCGAGATCGGGCAGTGGACGCTGCGCGGCGACCTCACCGACCCGGAACAGCCGCTCGACGAGCTGGTGATGGGCGGCTTCGCCAAGCGCTGGACGGTGCTCGACGGCCTCGGGGTCGCGGTGATGCCCACCGTCGACCTGCACCTGCACGCCGAACGCAAGGGCTGGCGCTGGGACACCCAGGAGATCACCGACGGGCTCGCCGCGCAGCCCGACGACATCGCGGCGATCGGCGACGACCCGCTGCCCGCGTACGTCCTCGGTCACGAGGCCGACGACAGCGGCGCCTCCGCGCACCCCGACCGACCGCAGGCGCTGCTGGCGGGCGAGGTGCGCCGGGCGGCCCCCGACGCGCCGCTGACCTGGTCGGGTCAGCTGCCCACCGGCTTCGACGGCTCGCCGGTCTTCGCCGCCCTGCCGCTGCCCGACGAGCAGTTGAAGCTGCTCTGCCTGGGGGTGGCGCTGCCGGGCGCGGGCGGGCCCGACGCGCCGGCGACCGTGGTGGCCTTCGCCGAACTGCGCTCCGCCATCCACGCGCTGGCCCCCCGCCGCAGGCGCCACTGGTGGCAGCGCGGCTGAGGGGCCCGGCCCGGGGAGCCGCCCGCAGGAGCCGGCCCGCGAGGGCCGGCCGAGGGGCGGCTCCTCCCGGTTCCTGACGGCTCTTACCGGCTCCTGCGTGCTCCTACTGCTGGACCGCGTCCTGAAGCGTCACGCTGCGCCCGGCGACGGTCTTGGAGTTCAGCGCCTGGATCAGCGCGGTGGCGACGTCCTGCGGGGTGACCGCGGTCTTCGATCCGTTGCCGCGCTTCAGCAGCACCCCGTCGAAGGAGTTGCCGTACAGCGCCTGGAGCGCCTTCAGGTCGATGTGCGGGGCGAGTTGGCCGTCCGGCGTGGCCTGCATGGTGAGGAACTGCGGCAGCGTCTTGTTGAACGGCAGGTCCTGGCCCCCGGCCAGGATGTGCACCGGACCCATCATCGCGGTCTTGCCGAAGCCGTTGACCGCCTTGTCCAGCGTGGCCTGGGTGACCTTCGGCTGCACGGTGGTGGCCCGGAGGTCGATCGGGGTGTTGCGGCCGGACTCGGCCCGCAGCCGGTAGGCCGCGGAGACCTGGGTCGCGGCGGCGTTCACGTCGACGGACTGGCTGGGCTTGCCGGGCACCGCGACGGCCTTGCCGTCGGTGAAGCGCACCATGCCGTCCGTGCCCTGGCTCGACGGCCCCGCGACCGTCGTCAGCGCCGCCTTGAGCTTGTCCTGGTCGACGACTATCACCGGGTCCGTGACCCGGGTCTGGCCGAAGAGCGAGCCGACCACCGAGACCGGGTTGTAGTCGGAGTGCGCCACCTTGCGGACGGTGGCGTCGGTGTCGATGGACAGGCCCGCGATCGACGGCTTGAGCGAGTGCTGCTTGCCGTCGACGGTGACGGTGAGAGCCGCGGTGCCCCGGTTGCCGAGCGCGTGGTTCAGCTTCTTGACGGCCGTCGCCTGGCTGGTGTTGCCGATGTCCACGCCGAGCACGGTGGTGCCCTTCGGCACGTCGGAGTGGTTCATCAGCAGCCCGGCGCCGTACGCGAGGACGGCGGCGCCGACGACCGCGACACCGAGCAGCGCGAGCTTGGAGCGGCCCTTCTTGACCGGCTTGGCCGACTTCGCCGGGGTGGCCGGCGTGGACGGCGCCGCGGGTCCTGGCGGCGGGACGGACCCGGGGGCACCGGGTCCGGGCGGCGGCACCGCTCCGGGGCCGCCCGCGGCGCGCCCGGGGCCCTCCCCCGACGGCACCGGCGGGATGCCGCCGACCAGGGTGTCGCCGGCGCCCCGCCGCCGGGGCGGCTCGGAACCGGCCGGGGCCGGCGGGCGGAAGGCGTGCTCGCCGGTGTCGCCGCCGATCGGCGGCACCCGCATGTCACCGGTGGCCGGGCCGGTGGTGGCCCCGGCGGGCGGCGGCAGCGGCGCGGCGCCGCCGCCGCCGGGCGCGAACGGGTCGGTGGGGATGCCCCGCGGCACCCCGGGCGGGAAGTCCTCGGTGCCGAACGGCGCCGGCCCGGAGCCGGGTTCGGCGCGGCCCTCGGCGCCCGCGGGGGTCTCGAAGGGCGAGGCGAACCCGCCCGACGGCGTGTCGTGCGGGCCGCGCGCGGCCGGGGCGTCGTCGAACGGCGAGCCCACCGGCGGCGGCAGGAACGCCTGCGGAATCTGCTGCGTACCGGTGTCGGAGTCGGTGAACGGCTCGGCGAACTGCTCGGCGTACGGCCCCGCGAAGGGGTCGTCCGCGCGCGGGGTGCCCCCGGCGGGAGTGCCCGCGCCGAAGAAGCCGTCCGCGACCGGGGACCCGGCGTCCGGTGCGTCGCCGCCGCCCGGGGACCGCACCGGCGGCACCGTGAAGCCGCCGCCGGCCGTCCCGTTGCCGGGCGCACCGCCACGCTGGAAGTCGCCCTGGAAGCCGTCGCCGGAGAAGCCCTCGGAGAAGCCGTCGCCGGTCGCCCCCGCGCCCGGCGGGAAGCCCGTCGGGGCCTGACCCGAACCGCCGCCGGGAGCCGCGCCGGTGTCCGTGCCGAAGCCGGGGCCGCCGCCCGGGAAACCGTCGTTCGGGAAACCGTCGCCCGGGAAACCCTCCCCCGGGAAACCGTCGTTCGGGAAGCCGTCGCCCGCACCGGAACCCGCGGCCGAGCCGGAACCGGAGCCCGTACCCGGAGCGGAACCCGCGCCCGTACCGGCGACCGAGCCCGTACCCGAGCCCGTGGGGCCGACCGGCTTGCGCGGCGCGAACCAGTCGCTGGTCTTCTCCTTCTTCTCCGCCCGCTCCTGCGGAGCTTCGCCGCCCTGCCCGCCGTCGGCGGGCGGTTCACCGGCGGAGGCGCCCGCGGTGCCCGGGGCGGCGGTGTCCGGGGCGCCCGCGCCCTGCGGTCCGGCCGCGGGGGCCGCGGCGCCCTCCTCGACGGTGGTGCGCATGACGACCGGCGGGATCGGCCGGGAGCCGGGGATGTTGATCCTGATCCGGGTGGTCAGCGTCGTCTCGGTCCTGGGCTCGCCGGCCGCGTCCGCGTCCGTGCCCTGCTCGGCCGCTTCGGCGCCGTCCTGCTCCTGGCCTGCCGGACGCGGCCGCTCCTGCGGGTGCAGCGACGGGAAGGGGCGGGGGCCGTAAGGCGGGGTCCCTGACGGGTACGCGGCACCGCCGCGTCCCTGGGGACCGGAGGACGAACTGTCAGTTTCACGACTCAAAGGAGGCTCTCCCGGTTAGCCACGCCGCCCGACACATCACTTGGCAGGCGGCTCGCCGGCGCACCCACCATACCGACCTGTGCGCGGAGGCGACTGCGGTCCGGCGGAACGCTGGGGCACACCCAACCATGCGTCGGCCCCTGCCCGCCAAGTCAGGCCCTATTCGTGCCGGATGAGGGTACTTGGGGCAGCGTGGCGCAGATCACCGCCGACAGCGCCCCGCCGAGCAGGTAGATGTACGGCCCGATGCCGGCGGCGAGCAGGAAGTCGCCCTCCGGCTGGGAGCCGCTGAGCAGGATCACGCACACCAGCCAGACCGCGGCGGGCACCACGGTGCCCAGGCGGGTGCCGGTGAGCTTCCCGCCGCCGTAGAAGGCCGCCACGCACCCGGCGAGCGCCAGCAGCAGCCCACCGGGCTCCCAGGCGGCCTGCACGAGGGCGCCGGCCACCGCGATGGCCACCGCGAGCACGGCGAGGCCGAAGTACCCGGCGATCCGGGCGCCTTGCGTCCCCCGCGGGTTGCTGGACAGCGGCCGGATCATCGGCGTACGGGACGGGGCCGGACCGCGGCCGGCGGCGGGGCGGCTCATCGCGCACCGCCGGGCGCCTCGGCGGCCTCTGCTCCCGCGCCGAACAGGTCGTCCGCGCGGCCGGTGGACTCGCCTCGCACCTGCCGGTAGTACTCGACGGCGAAGAACGGCTGGCCGAGGTCGTTGGAGAGCGCGAAGAAGGGGCCGTCGACGGCGATCTGGGTGGCGTGCGCCCGCATCGCGGCGGTCTTGCGGTCGGCGTAGGCCGAGCCGTCGACCGACGCGGTGACGAGCGCGTCGTCGACCACGCCGGGGACGTCGTCCGGGGTCGCGACGCCCTCGAAGGGGAAGTCCCGGCCCTCGGCGGCGAGCCGGTCGAAGCCGGCCTGCACGACCGAGCGGGGCGTGCAGATCTCGTAGACGCGGTCGATCCGGTGGCCGCGGTCGGCGGCGAGTTCGTAGCCGCGCATGGCGACGCGGTGCGCCTGGATGTGGTCCGGGTGACCGTAGCCGCCGTTGTCGTCGTAGGTCACCAGGACCTGGGGGCGCACCTCCAGGATGACGTCGGCGAGGTGGCCGGCCGCCTCGTCCAGGTCGGCGCGCCACAGGCAGGCCGGATCGTCGTTCTGGGCGACGCCCATCATCCCGGAGTCCCGGTAGCGGCCGGGGCCGCCCAGGAAGCGGTGGTCGGTGACGCCCAACGCGGCCATGGCGGAAGCCAGTTCGCCGATCCGGTGCTCGCCCAGGGTGTCGTCGCGGTCCGCGGCGAGATGGGCCAGCTCCGGCGGAATGACCTCGCCCTCCTCACCGAGGGTGCAGGTGACGAGGGTGACGAGGGCCCCCTCGGCCGCGTACTTGGCCATGGTGGCGCCGTTGTTGATCGTCTCGTCGTCCGGGTGGGCGTGGACGAACAGCAGGCGCCGCTCAGGAGGGCCGTCGGGAGCATCGGTCATGGTCGAAGCCTACGGCTCCGCCCACCGGACCCGGGCAGCGGCCGCCGCTGCTGCCCGCCGTCCGCCTGCCCGCCGGTATGACCGTCAGATCTTGATGTTGGAGATCGTCTGCGCCACGTTGCTGGTGAGGTCGGTGATCTGGGGCGCCCACGAGGAACTGGCAAGGTAGAAGCCGAGCAACGTACAGGCCACCGCGTGTCCCGCCTTGAGCCCCGATCGGCGGATCAGCAGGAACACGATGACTAGCAGCAGCAGCACCGCCGAAATCGAGAGTGCCACAGCGGCTCACCTCCTCATACGCAGGGTCCATGTCAGTTGCCACATGCTTATTACCCACCCACGGCTACGGATCATAACTTTCCGTGCGACCGCATATGTCGGAGCACGGAAGCACGCGGGGGCGCATGACCAGATCCAGCCAACGGCCGTGCCCGGTACGGCGGGTGGGCCGGCGCCGGACCGCCAGGTCAGGGCGGCGCGGGCGGCACCGGGCGCTAATACAGGGGCGATTGTCAGTGCCACCCTCTAGGGTCGCGGGTATGACGTACCTCTCATTCCCACGGCAGCACGCGAGGACACAGCGGTTCACTCTCGGGGCGCCGCGGGCCTTCGCGGTCGCGCCGGGCGGGGACCGGGTGGCGTTCGTGCGCTCCCGGTCGGGCACCGAGCGGGAGCAGTTGCTGTGGGTGCTGGACCTGGCGGCGGGCGGCGCGGACGCGGCGGCGGTGGAGCGGCTGGTGGCCGATCCCGCCGCGGTGCTGGGCGGTGCGGACGAGGAGTTGCCCGCGGCGGAGCGGGCAAGGCGCGAGCGCAGCCGGGAGGGCTCCGCGGGCGTGGTGGCCTTCGCCGTGGACCAGGCGGTCGAGCTGGCCGCCTTCGCGCTGTCGGGGCGGCTGTTCGTGGCGGATCTGACCGCCGCGGAGACAGCCGCGGAGGAGACAGCCGAAAAGGCGGCCGAAGGCACCGGCGGCGGCGCCGCGCCCGCGGTGCGCGAACTGCCGGTGCCCGGCCCGGTGGTGGACCCGCGGCCGTCCCCTGACGGCCGCTGGGTGGCGTACGCGGCGGGCGGCGCGCTGCGGGTGGTCGGCGCCGATGGCGCGGGGGCCGACGACCGCGCGCTCGCCGAGCCTGACGGCGCGTCGGTGACGTGGGGGCTGGCGGAGTTCGTCGCGGCCGAGGAGATGGACCGCACCCGCGGCTTCTGGTGGGCGCCGGACAGCAGCGCGCTGCTCGCCGCCCGGGTGGACGAGGCGCCGGTCCAGCGCTGGTGGATCTCGCAGCCCGCGCACCCGGACCGGGCGCCGGTCGAGGTGGCCTACCCGCAAGCGGGCACGCCCAACGCGGAGGTGACGCTGGCCCTGTTCACGCTGGACGGCTCGCGCACCGATGTCGAGTGGGACCGGGACCGCTATCCGTACCTCGCGTCGGTGCACTGGTCGGCGACCGGTTCCGCGCTGCTGCTGGTGCAGACCCGGGACCAGCGCGCGCAGGCGTATCTGACCGTGGACCGTAAAACCGGCGCGACCGAGACGGTGGCCGTCGAGGAAGATCCAACTTGGCTGGATCTCTTCCCCGGCGTGCCGGTCCGCACCCCGGCCGGCGAGCTGGTCACGATCACCGACACATCGGGAGCACGTGCCCTGCAGGTGGGCGAAAGGACGCTGACCGGCCCGGAGTTGCACCTGCGGGCGGTGCTGGACACCGGCGCCGAGGACATCCTGGTGACCGCCTCCTCCGGTGAGACGGCGGCCGAGCCGGAGATCGGCGAGGTGCACGTCTACCGGGTGGACCTCCGCGGCACGGACGCCGCCCCGGTCCGGGTCTCCACCGAACCGGGGGTGCACACCGCGGTGCGCGGCGGCGGCCTGACGGTGCTGACGACCTCCACCCTGGACCGCCCGGGAGCGGTGACCCGGGTGCTGCGCGACGGCGCCGAGGTCGCCCGGATCACCTCCCATGCCGAGACCCCGTCCCTGACCGCGCGGCCCCGCCTGCTGGAAGCCGGGCCGCTGCGCATCCCGACCGCGGTCCTGCTGCCGACCGGCTGGAGCGAGGACGACGGCCCGCTGCCGGTGCTCCTCGACCCGTACGGCGGCCCGCACGGCCAGCGGGTGTACGCGGCGCACAACCCGCACCTGGTCTCGCAGTGGTTCGCCGACCAGGGCTTCGCGGTGATCGTGGCCGACGGCCGCGGCACCCCGGGGCGTTCGCCCCGGTGGGAGAAGTCCATCGCCGGCGACTTCGCCGGGATCTCGCTGCCCGACCAGGTGGCGGCGCTGCACGCGGTCGCCGAGCGGTATCCGCTGGACCTGGGCCGGGTGGCGATCCGCGGCTGGTCGTACGGCGGCTATCTCGCCGGGCTCGCGGCCCTGCGCCGTCCGGACGTCTTCCACGCCGCGGTGGTCGGCGCCCCGGTCACCGACCTGCGGCTGTACGACACGCACTACATGGAGCGCTACCTCGGCGACCCCCGCGAGCAGCCCGAGGTCTACGAGGCGAACTCACTCGTGGGCGACGGCGGCCTGGTGCGGGCCGCCGAGCCGGCCCGGCCGATGATGGTGATCCACGGCCTCGCCGACGACAACGTCCTGGTCGCCCACTCGCTGCGGCTGTCCACCGCGCTGCTGGCGGCCGGCCGTCCGCACGAAGTGCTGCCGCTGTCCGGGGTCACCCACATGACCGCCCCCCAGGAGCAGGTAGCCGAGAATCTGCTGCTGCTCCAGGTGGACTTCCTCAAGCGCGCCCTCAGCGGCCGCCCGCACGGATAACCCGCCGGTCGCAGCTCCGGCTGCCGCCCCATCCGCCGCCCACCCGCCGGCCGGTCCGCCGGAGAACCCGCGGAGCGCACCACCGAAGATCCCGCCCGAAGCCCCGGACACATCGCGTCCGGGGCTTCGGCGTTCATACGAACCGGAAGGAATGCTCACACCATTCCGGCCAAGGGGAGGACGGCGAGGTTAGGGGGAACGGCCGGCCGGGGACCACATCATCACGAGCCCCGACCGGCCTACGGCACCCGCACGGCCGTACGTTGTTCAGACTGCTCGGTCCGTATATCGGAGCTGCGACAGAAAAGTTGCTTGCATGTAAACGCGCTACGTCCCAAAATATCCGTTTTGCCCGTTTCAAATATCAGATGTCAAGCACGTACGGACACCAATCTGCAAAACCTTCGCTCAAGATGCCAAACAACAAGCTTTCTTCCCTCCTTCCCCCCTTGACTGGAAGTTGATTCCATTGCGAAAGTCCCGCTCAACACGCGTTGCGCATCGGCGTTGTACGCACGTTTTCGGTCCCGGGGAAGTGTGATGACAAGTCCTAGTAAGGCTGCCGCTGAGAGTGCCGGCAGCCTCACTCTCGACCCAGAGGGCGGCAACCCCGACCCCGGGCAGCACCAGGCACCCGAACTGGTGGGCCGGTCGCCGCGGCAGCTTGCCTGGATCAGGTTCAAGCGCGACAAGATCGGCATGCTCTGTGCCGTCGTCGTGGCGATCTTCATCCTGGTCGCGATCTTCGCGCCCTTGATCGTCAAGCTGTACGGCCAGAACGCGTACTCGCTCTACGGCCAGGACGACGGCCTGCTCAACGCCTACGGCCTGCCGATCAAGCCCAACGGTGGCATCGACGGCACCCACTGGTTCGGCATCGAGCCGCGCCTGGGCCGCGACGTGCTGGCGCTGCTGATCTACGGCATCCGCACCTCGCTGGGCGTCGCGGTGTGCGTGACGATCCTCTCGGTGCTCCTCGGCGTCGTGGTCGGCCTGGTGCAGGGCTACATGGGCGGGCGCACGGACTACTTCGTCGGCCGGGCCTCCGACTTGATGATGTCCTTCCCGCAGCAGCTGTTCTTCATCGCCTTCACGCCGGTGATCCTCTCGCTGTTCGTCAAGCCGGGTGCCGGCGAGCCCACCTACCTGCGGTTCACCGCGCTGGTGCTGGTGCAGTTCATCCTGGGGTGGATGTCGCTCGGCCGCCTGGTGCGGGCACAGGTGCTGTCGCTCCGGGAACGCGAGTACATCGAGGCGGCCAAGCTCTCCGGAGCGTCCAGCAGCCGCATCATCCGCAAGGAGCTGCTGCCCAACCTGTGGACCACGATCCTCGTGCAGTCCACCCTGCTGGTGCCGGTCAACGTGACGGCCGAAGCGGGTCTGTCCTTCCTCGGCGTCGGCATGCAGCAGCCGACCCCGGACTGGGGACTGATGTTCCAGGACGCGGCCGCGAACTACCAGTCCGACCTCACCTACATGTTCTTCCCCGGCATCGCGATGGTCATCTTCGTCGTCGCCTTCAACCTGCTCGGGGACTCAATCCGGGACGCTCTCGATCCCAAGACCATCCGCTGATGAGTGTCCACGTCGTCTCGCCGGTCCCGGGGAGCGGCAAGGCCAGTTCGATGACAGGCAGGAATAGATGAAGAAGCGTAGGGCGTATAGCGCCGCAGCTGTGCTGTCGGTGGGGGCTCTGGCCCTGAGCGCATGCAGTAGCGGCAACGGCGGGGGCGGGTCCGACAACCCGAGCAGCGGCAGCTCGACCGCCGCCACCACTGCGAAGGTGCAGGCCATCACGGTGGGCACCGCTGCCGACTCGGTCGGTCCGGCGCCGGCCGTCGCGGGGGCGAAGAAGGGCGGCACCGCGATCGACCTGGAGCCGGCCGGCATCAACCACCTGGACCCGGCCGAGGCGTACGTCAACCAGGAGCAGGTCATCGGGCAGCTCTTCAGCCGCCAGCTGACCAACTACAAGATCGACCCGACGACCGGCAAGACGGTCCTCGTGGGCGACCTCGCCACCGACACCGGCACCTCCTCGGACGGCGGCAAGACCTGGACGTTCCACCTCAAGGACGGCCTGAAGTGGCAGGACGGCACGCCGATCACCTCTGACCAGGTGAAGTACGGCATCGAGCGGCTGTTCTCCAGCTTCGAGACCGCCGGCCCGCAGTACGTCCAGCAGTGGCTGACCGGCTCGACGGACTTCCGCAAGGTCTACGGCGGCCCGCAGGGCGGCAAGTCGCTGCCCGACTCGGTGCTGGCCACCCCGGACGACAAGACCATCGTCTTCCACTTCAAGGCGCCGCACGCCGACGCCCCGTACGCGATGGCGCTCTCCGGCTCCGGCCCGATCCTGAAGGCCAAGGACACCGGCCCGAAGTACGACACCGCGCCGTTCTCCGACGGCCCGTACGTGGTCAGCAGCTACAAGCCGGGCAAGGCCCTGGAGCTGACCCGCAACAAGTACTGGGACCCGAAGACCGACCCGATCCGCGGCGCGTTCCCGGACAAGTGGGACATCCAGCTCGGTGTCGAGCAGCCCGGCCTGACCCAGCGCCTGGAGCAGCAGAGCGACAGCGACAAGAACGCGGTCTCGCTGGTCCAGTCCGCCGACCCGACGCAGATGTCGGTGCTCGCCGGCTCGCAGTACAAGTCGCGGCTGGAGAGCAACTACCAGCCGTTCGTGGACGTGTTCAACATCAACGTCTCGCGGATCACGAACGTGAAGGTCCGCCAGGCGATCATCTACGCGTTCCCGATGCAGCAGGTGCAGACCGCGCTCGGTGGCCCGCAGCAGGGTGAGCTCGGCACCAACCTGATCGGCCCGACGGTCTCCGGCTTCAAGGCGTCCGACCCGTACGGCAAGCTGACCAAGCCGCTCGGCGACCCCGAGAAGGCCAAGCAGCTGCTCAAGGAGGCGGGCGTCAAGGACCTGCACCTGTCCTTCGCGTACTCCAACTCCGGTCAGCGCTGGGCGAACGTCGCCACCACGCTGAAGAACTCCTTCGCCAAGGCCGGCATCACGCTGGACGCCAAGGCCATCGACCCGACCGCGTACTACACGCTGATCGGCAAGAAGGACAACCCGTACGACCTGTACCGCACCGGCTGGGGCAGCGACTGGCCGAACGCCTCCACCGTCATCCCGCCGACCCAGGACGGCCGGCTGATCGCGGACGACGACCCGAACTACTCGCACCTGAACGACCCGAAGGTCAACACCGAGATCGACCGGATCAGCAAGATCACGGACCTCAACCAGCAGGCCGCCGAGTGGCAGACGCTGGCTGAGACGATCATGAAGACCGACGCGCCGTCGATCCCGTACCTGTACGACAAGTACTACAACATCTACGGCGAGGGCCTCGGCGGCGTCAGCTACAACTCCGCCTACGGCACGATCAACCCGAACACCATCTACGTGAAGTAGTCGGCACCACCGGCGTCGGCCCCGCGGCAGCATCGCGGGGCCGGCGCCACCGGCGCGAGCCGAAAGCTCCACCCGATCCCTCCCGCTCTCGACCGGCGCCGCCACCCGCGGCCCCCCTACGGAAGAGCCCGACCCCATGCTCCGTTTCCTCACCCGCCGGGTGCTAGGCGCCGCAGTCATCCTCGTACTGATCAGCCTGGTGACATACCTGCTGTTCTTCGCCCTGCCGAGCGACCCGGCACTGCTGTCCTGCGGCAAGAACTGCACGCCGTCGAACATCGCCCAGATCCACAAGAACCTCGGTCTCGACAAGCCGGTCATCGTCCAGTGGTGGGACTACCTGGTCGGCATCTTCGGCGGCCGTCACCTGCCGATGGGCAACTGCCCGGCACCGTGTTTCGGGCTCTCCTTCAACAACCAGACCCCGGTCTGGTCGCTGCTGAAGGACCGCTACCCCACCACCCTGTCGCTGGCCATCGGCGGCTCCTTCACCTTCCTCGTGGTCGGCGTCGGCCTCGGTCTGATCTCCGCCTGGAAGCAGGGCTCGATCTTCGACCGCGCCGCCAGCTCGGTGTCCCTGCTGGGCCAGTCGGTGCAGATCTTCTTCATCGGCCCGCTCGCCATCTACGCGTTCTCCTACAAGCTGGGCTGGCTCAACCGCGGTGGCGACCCGAGCTGGACCAGCAACCCGGGTGCCTCCTTCTCCGGCATGGTGCTGCCCTGCCTGGTGATGTCGGTCATCTTCTGGTCCAACTACAGCCGCCAGACCCGCTCCCTGATGGTCGAGCAGCTGTCCGAGGAACACGTACGGACCGCCCGGGCCAAGGGCATGGGCTCCCGCTACGTCTTCCTGCGGTACGCGCTGCGCGGCGCCATGGGCCCGATCATCACCATCTTCGGCATCGACCTCGGGTCGGTCTTCGGCGGTGCGATCATCACCGAAGCCACCTTCGGCCTGCACGGCCTGGGCAACCTCGCCGTCTCGGCCGTCACCCAGCAGGACCTGCCGCTGGAGATGGGTGTGATGCTGATCGGCGCCACCTCCATCGTCGTCTTCAACATCATCGTCGACGCCTGCTACGCCCTCATCGACCCACGGATTCGGCTCGCATGAACCCGGCGCACCCCCTACCGCACCAGGCTCCGGACCCGAGGAGAGCCCCGAAGTGACCACAGTGACCAAGCCGGACCCCGCACCCGAACCCAAGGGTTCGCTGAGCACCGACCCGTTCCTCTCCGTCCGCGACCTCTATGTGCGGTTCGCGACGGAGGACGGCACCGTCAAGGCCGTCGACGGGCTGTCGTTCGACCTCGAACGCGGAGAGACGCTCGGTATCGTCGGCGAGTCCGGGTCGGGCAAGTCGGTGACGAACCTGGCCATCCTCGGGCTGCACAACCCGCGCAACACCACCATCAGCGGAGAGATCACGCTCGACGGCCAGGAGCTGACCGGGGCGAGCAACCGCACCCTGGAGCGGCTGCGCGGCAACAAGATGTCGATGATCTTCCAGGACTCGCTCACCGCGCTGTCGCCCTACTACACGGTGGGGCGGCAGATCGCCGAGCCGTTCATGAAGCACACCGGCGCCTCCAAGCGGGAGGGCCGGAACCGGGCGATCGAGATGCTCGCCAGGGTCGGCATCCCGCAGCCGCAGACCCGGGTGGACGACTTCCCGCACCAGTTCTCCGGCGGTATGCGGCAGCGCGCGATGATCGCGCTGGCGCTGGTCTGCGACCCGGAGCTGGTGATCGCGGACGAGCCCACCACGGCGCTCGACGTCACCGTGCAGGCCCAGATCCTCGACCTGCTCAAGGACCTCCAGCAGGAGACCGGCACCGCGATCATCCTGATCACCCACGACCTGGGGGTCATCGCGAACACCGCGGACAACGTGGTCGTGATGTACGCGGGCCGGGCGGTGGAGCGCGGCACCACCCGGGAGATCCTGAAGTCCCCCGAGCACCCGTACGCATGGGGCCTGCTGGGTTCCATCCCGCGGCTGAGCGCCTCGGTGGACGTGCCGCTGGCACCGATCCCGGGGACCCCGCCGAGCCTGCTGAACCCGCCCACGGGCTGCCCGTTCCATCCCCGGTGCGCCTTCGCCGCGACGGTCGGCGGCGACCGGTGCAGCACGGAGCGGCCGCAGCTGCCGGACGGACGGGGCTCCGCGTGCCACCTGACCGCAGAGCAGAAGCGTGACATCTTCATCGAGCAGATCCAGCCGCGGCTGCGCTGACCGGGAGTCGAGGAACCAGCAATGAGTGAACAGCAGAAGCCGAGCCTGGAGAAGGGCGCTACGGCCGACGCGGCTGCGGTGACGGAGGAAGCCGGCGCGGCGCCGGAGACGGCCGTGCCGGTCAAGCGCCCGGAACCGGGCGAGCGGCTGCTGGACGTCACCGGCATGCGCAAGTACTTCCCGATCCACGGCGGCTTCGTGTTCCAGCGCCGGGTCGGGGACGTCCGGGCGGTCGACGGTGTCGACTTCCACATCGACAAGGGCGAAGCGCTCGGCATGGTCGGTGAGTCCGGCTGCGGCAAGTCCACGACCGGACGACTGGTCACCCGTCTGCTGGAGCCGACGGCAGGCCGGGTCGAGTACGCCGGGCAGGACATCACGCACGCCTCCCGCAAGCAGCTGGCGCCGATCAGGTCCGAGATCCAGATGATCTTCCAGGACCCGTACGCCTCGCTCAACCCGCGGCAGACGGTCGGCAACATCATCTCCGCGCCGATGGAGATCAACGGGATCAACCCGGCCGGCGGCCGGGAGAAGCGGGTCCGCGAGCTGCTGGAGACCGTCGGTCTCAACCCCGAGCACTACAACCGCTTCCCGCACGAGTTCTCCGGCGGCCAGCGGCAGCGCATCGGGGTGGCCCGCGCCCTGTCGGTGAACCCGAAGCTGATCGTGGCCGACGAGCCGGTCTCCGCGCTGGACGTCTCCATCCAGGCGCAGGTGGTGAACCTGCTGCAGAAGGTGCAGAAGGAACTCGGCATCGCGTTCCTGTTCATCGCGCACGACCTGGCGATCGTGCGGCACTTCTCGCAGCGCCTTGCGGTGATGTACCTGGGCAAGATCGTGGAGATCGGCGACCGCGACTCGATCTACACCAAGCCGCGCCACCCGTACACCCACGCGCTGCTCTCCGCGGCGCCGGAGGCGGACCCGGACGACAAGGGCCGCGAGCGCATCCGGCTGGCCGGCGACGTGCCCTCGCCGATCAACCCGCCGTCCGGCTGCCGCTTCCGCACCCGCTGCTGGAAGGCGCAGGACGTCTGCGCCGAGCAGGAGCCGCCGCTGGTGCAGCTCGGCGACAGTGTGGACGGCCACATGACCGCCTGCCACTTCCCCGAGGAACCGACGGTCACGGCGCGCGAGGAGGACATAGTGCTCGACCCCGCGCTCGCCGCTGCCGAGGAGTCGAACGCGGTGGCCTCCGCGTCGGAGGAGTCCGCCTGACCCTGACCGCCTGACCGCCTGACCGTGGCCACGGCCACCGCGGGCCCGTGCGGTGCCGAACGCCAGGGCCGTGTCCCGACTCCCTGCGGGGAGTCCCGGACCCGGCCCTGGCGTTCGGCACCGCACGGGTGGCTCTCACTCCGGCGGGACGATCTGCTTCTCCTCGGCGAAGTGGCACGCCGAGGGGTGCTCGGCCGGGCCCGCGGTGCCGCGGAAGACCTCCGGCACCGCCAGCGGCGGCTCCTTCTCGGCGCAGATCTCCTGGGCCTTCCAGCAGCGGGTGCGGAACCGGCAGCCGGACGGCGGGTTGGCGGGCGAGGGCACGTCGCCGGCCAGGATGATCCGCTCCCGGTGCTCGCGCGCCTCCGGGTCGGGCACCGGCACCGCCGAGAGCAGCGCCTGCGTGTACGGGTGGGTCGGGTGCTCGTAGATCTGCTCGTCCGAGCCGATCTCCACGATCTTGCCGAGGTACATCACGCCGACCCGGTCGGCGATGTGCCGCACGATCGACAGGTCGTGCGCGATGAACATGTACGAGAGCTGGAACTCGTCCTGCAGCCGCTCCATCAGGTTGACCACCTGCGCCTGCACCGAGACGTCCAGCGCGGAGACCGGCTCGTCGGCCACGATGATCTCGGGGCGCAGCGCCAGGCCGCGGGCGATGCCGATCCGCTGCCGCTGGCCGCCGGAGAACTGGTGCGGGTAGCGGTTGATGTACTCGGGGTTGAGGCCGACCACGTCCAGCAGTTCCTGCACCCGGCGCCGCCGGTCGCCCTTCGGGGCCACCTCGGGGTGGATGTCGAAGGGCTCACCGATGATGTCGCCGACCGTCATCCGCGGGTTCAGCGAGGTGTAGGGGTCCTGGAAGACCATCTGGATGTTGCGGCGCACCGCCTTCAGCGCTCGCCCGGACAACTTGGTGATGTCCTCGCCCTTGAAGACGATCTCGCCCGCGGTGGGCTCCTCCAGGTTCATCAGCAGCTTGGCCACGGTGGACTTGCCGCAGCCGGACTCGCCGACGATGCCGAGCGTCTCCCCCGCGTACAGGTCGAAGTTGACGCCGTCGACGGCCTGGACGGCGCCGATCTGCTTCTTGAAGAGGATGCCGCGGGTCAGCGGGAAGTGCTTGACCAGGCCCCGGACGGTCAGGATCGGCTCGCGCCCGGAGGGGTCGGGCGGCACGGGCCGCTCAGGCGTCTGCGGACGGGAGGCTGTCGTCATCCAGGGTCTCCTTCCAGAAGTGGCAGGCGCTCGCCCGGTCCTGGTCGACCCGGTACAGCGGGGGCACGTCGGTGCGGCACACGGCCTGCGCGCGCGGGCAGCGCGGGTTGAAGGCACAACCGGGCGGGATGTGCAGCAGGTTGGGCGGCAGGCCCTTGATCGCGTACAGCTCGCGGCCCTTCTGGTCCAGCCGCGGGATGGAGTCGAGCAGGCCCTTGGTGTACGGGTGGGCCGGCGCCCGGTAGATGTCGTGGACCGGCGAGGTCTCCACGATCCGCCCCGCGTACATCACCGCGATCTTGTCGGCGACGTCCGCGACCACCCCCAGGTCGTGGGTGATCAGGATCAGGCCCATGTTGTACTCGCGCTGCAGCTCCGCGAGCAGGTCCATCACCTGCGCCTGCACGGTCACGTCCAGCGCCGTGGTCGGCTCGTCCGCGATGATCAGGTCCGGCTCCAGGGCCAGCGCCATCGCGATCATCACGCGCTGCCGCATACCGCCGGAGAACTGGTGCGGGTACTGCTTGACGCGCTCGCGGGCAGCCGGGATGCGGACCCGCTCCATCAGCTCGATCGCCTTGGCGCGGGCGTCCTTGCGGGACGCCTTGTGGTGCACCCGGAACATCTCGCCGAGCTGCTCGCCGACGCTGAGCACCGGGTTGAGCGAGGACAGCGCGTCCTGGAAGATCATCGCCATCTTCGCGCCGCGGACCCGGCGCCGCTCCTCGGTGCCGAGCTTGAGCAGGTCCCGGCCCTGGAAGACCACCTCGCCGCTGGTGATGAAACCGGGCGGCGTGTCGAGGATGCCCATGATCGCCTGCGCGGTGACCGACTTGCCCGAGCCGGACTCGCCGAGCACCGCCAGCGTCTCCCCGGCGTTCACCGAGTAGTCCACGCCGTTGACCGCCTTCGCGGTGCCCTCCCTGGTCCGGAACTCCACGTGCAGGTCGCGTACGTCGAGCAGCGGGCCGCCGTCGGCGGGCGGCCGCCCGGGCGCCACCATCGCCGCGTCCGTGGCTCCTGTGCCACCTGTTGGCATCGCGACGCCTCCTAGCGCAGCTTGGGGTCGAGGGCGTCGCGGACCGCGTCGCCGAGCATGATGAACGCCAGCACGGTGATGCTGAGCGCGCCCGCCGGCCACAGCAGCATGTGCGGCGCGTTGCGGATCTCGTTGGACGCGTCGGAGATGTCGATGCCCCACGAGACGGTGGGCGGTTTCAGGCCCACCCCGAGGTAGGACAAGGTCGCCTCCAGCGCGATGTACGTGCCCAGCGCGATGGTGCCGACCACGATCACCGGGGCGACCGCGTTGGGCGCGATATGGCGCACCAGCATCCGGGAGTTGCCGGCGCCGAGCGCGCGGGCGGCCTGCACGTAGTCGTTCTGCCGCGCGGTGATCACCGAGCCGCGGGCGATACGCGCGATCTGCGGCCAGCCCAGCAGCACCATGAACCCGACCACCGGCCACACCGTGGAGTTGGTCACCACCGACAGGAAGACCAGGCCGCCGAGGATCACGGGGATGCCGAAGAAGACGTCGCTGATCCGGGAGAGCACCGCGTCCCACCAGCCGCCGAAGAACCCGGCGAGGCCGCCGAGCACGCTGCCGAGGATGACCACGCCGGCGGTGGCGCACACGCCGACGGTGACCGACGCCCTGGCCCCGTACACCACCCGGGTGTAGACGTCGCGGCCCTGGTTGTCGAAGCCGAAGGGGTGCCCGGGGGACGAACCCTCCTGCGCCCTGGCCAGGTTGGCCTTCAGCGGGTCCTGGGTGGCGATGGTGCCGGGCCAGATCGAGATGAAGATCAGGAAGAGGATGATCAGCGCGGAGATGATGAAGATCGGGTTGCGCCGCAGGTCGCGCCAGGCGTCGGACCACAGGCTGCGGGGCTTGGCGGCCGGGCCGCCCTCCTGGCCCTCCCCCGGCGGCTTCTCCAGGGTCTCCGCGTCGGTGGCGGCCAGGTCCATACCGCCGCCGAAGCCGCTGGTCGGCGCGATGGCCTGGTTGGGGTCGACCGCTTCGTTCGGGTCGATCGGTTCAGGCATAGCGAATCCTCGGGTCCAGGACCGCGTAGAGCAGGTCGACAAGCAGGTTGGCCAGCAGGAAGACCAGCACCAGGATGGTGACGAAGCCGACCACGGTCGGCGCGTTGTTGCGCAGGATGCCCTGGTAGAGCTGGTAGCCGACACCGTGGATGTTGAAGATCCGCTCGGTGACGATCGCGCCGCCCATCAGGGCGCCGATGTCGGTGCCGATGAAGGTCACCACCGGGATCAGCGAGTTGCGCAGCAGGTGCCGGATGATCACCCGGCGCCGGGGCAGGCCCTTGGCGACGGCGGTACGCACGTAGTCGGCGCGGGTGTTCTCGGCGATGGAGGTGCGGGTCAGCCGGGTGACGTAGGCGAGCGAGACCAGGGCCAGCACCAGCCCGGGCAGGATCAGTTCGTTGAACGGCGCGCTCGGCGACACCGAGGGACTGGTCCACTGCAGCTCCACGCCGAAGACGTACTGGAGCACGTAGCCGGTGACGAAGGTCGGCACCGAGATGACCACCAGGGTCAGCAGCAGCACCCCGGTGTCGACCGGTTTGCCTCGCCGCATGCCGGTGATCACGCCGAGGGCGATGCCGATGATGATCTCGAAGATGATGGCCACGATGGTCAGCCGGATGGTGATCGGGAAGGCGCTGCCCATCAGCGAGGTCACCGACTGCCCGTTGAAGGCGGTGCCGAAGTTCCCGCTGAAGATGTTCTTCATGTAGTGCAGGTACTGGGCGCCCAGCGAGTGGTCGAGGTACAGGTCGTGCCGGATCTGGGCCGCGGTGGCCGGGTCGGGTGCCCTTTCGCCGAAGAGCGCGGCGACCGGGTCGCCGAGCGCGTAGACCATGAAGAAGATCAGGAACGTGCTGCCGATGAACACCGGGATCATCTGGAGCAGCCGCCGGATCACATAGCGTCCCATGGGGCCTCCTGCACGGGGAGTGGGCGGAGGCCGCACCGGGGCGACCCGGTGCGGCCTCCGGCCGGTCTCACTTGACCTTGATCTCGTTGTAGACCGGGACGCTGAACGGGTTGAGGAGGACGTTGCTCAGGTTCGAGGAGTAGCCCGCGCTGCCGTTCTGGTACCACAGCGGGATCGCCGGCATGTCCTTGACCAGCAGCTTCTCCGCGTCCTGGAAGGTACTGATCGCCTTGCCGGTGTCGCTGTCGGCGTTCGCCTGGTTGACCAGCTTGTCGAACTGCGGGTTGCTGTAGTGCGAGTCGTTCGACGAGGCGTTGGTGAAGTACAGCGGCTGCAGGAAGTCCTGGATCAGCGGGTAGTCCATCTGCCAGCCGGACCGGAACGGGTTGGTCATCTGCTTGTTGGTGATCTTGTTCCGGAAGTCGGCGAAGGTGCCGGTGGGCTCGCCCACGCACGCCTTGTTGTTGCCCAGCACGTTGTTGATGCTGTTGCAGACCGCGTCCACCCACTCCTTGTGCGAGCCGGTGTCGGCGTTGTAGCCGATGGTGATCTTCCCGCCGGGCAGGCCGCCGCCCTGCGCGATCAGCTGCTTGGCCTTGGTGGGGTCGTAGGTGCACTCCTGGCCGCACAGCCCGGCCTTGTAGCCGCCCGCGCTGCCGAGCACCGGCGAGGTCCAGTCGGTGGCGGGGGTGCGGGTGTTCTGGAAGATCTGCTGGGTGATCTGCTTGCGGTTGATCGCCATCGACAGGCCCTGCCGGACCATCGCGGACTTCGCCGACGACCAGCGGTTGCTGTACAGCGGGAAGGCGACGGTCTGGATGATGCCGGCCGGCTCGTTGATGTAGCGGCTGCCGAGGTCGGACTTGACGTTCTTCAGCTGCGAGGCCGGGATGTCGTCGACCAGGTCGATGTTGCCGGCCTGCAGGTCGGTGTACGCGGTGTTGTTGTCGGTGTAGACCCGCAGGTCGACGCCCTTGTTCACGGCCGCGTCCGGCCCGGTGTACCCGTCCCACTTGCGCAGGGACATCTGGGTGCCCTTGGTGTAGTTCTGGATCAGGTACGGCCCGTCGCCGATCGGCTTCTTCAGCCAGGCCGCTTGGTTGGTGAAGAACGACTGCGGCAGCGGGTAGAACGCCGCGTAGCCGAGGGTGTCCGGCCACAGCGAGAACTTCTGGTTGAGCTTCACCTTGAACTCGGTGTTCGACACCTTCGTCAGACCCGAGAGCTTGGTGGCGGTGGCCGTGGCGCCGGCGGCGTCCGGGTGCACCTTGTCGTAGCCGTCGATCTGCTCGAAGAAGAAGGCGTTGAGCTGGGCGTTCTTCAGCAGCGCGCCGTAGTTCCAGGCGTTGATGAAGGAGTCGGCGGTGACCGGGGTGCCGTCGGAGAACTTGAAGCCCGGCTTGATCTTGATGTCGAAGTTCTGCGCGTCGGTGCTGGTGATCGACGAGGCGATCAGGTTCTCGGCCTTCGCCGTCTTCGGGTTGTACTTCTTCAGGCCGCGGAAGACCATGTCGAGCACCTTGCCGCCCTGCACCTCATTGGTGTCGGCCGGCTCCAGCGGGTTCTGCGGGTCTCCCCAGGAGGCGCGGACGATTCCGTTGCTGCTGCCGCCGCTGCTGCCGCCGCTGCTCCCGCCGCCGCAGGCCGTGGCGGCCAGCGCGACCGCCAGCACGCCCACCGCACACCTCACGCGTGTGGCTCCGCGCATCGAACGCCTCCTCCTGGGTCACAAATGGCATGTGAGTACTCATGACACCCCAATACGGACACGACCGCACTTCTTCGCTCCCGTGTCGTGGGCCCAAAGTGCGGGTCAGGAGGTGGCCGGGTGGCGGAAGTTCACCCGGTTGGCCGCGCCCGCGCGGTCGCGGAACCCGTGCACGCCGAAGCGCCCCGGCCCGCGGCAAGGCGGACCGGGGCGCTCCCGGGTGTTATACGACGGCGGCTCGCGCAGCGGGCCGGCGCCGGCTGTGTGCGACGGTGCGTCAGGCGGCGTCGGCGGACGCGCTGCCGACCACATCCTTCTCCGCCGCGAAGTGGCACGCCGACTCGTGCGCGGCCGGGCTGTCGGAGCCCGCGAAGACCTCCGGCACCGCGAGCAGCGGCGTCTCCTGCGCGCACCGCTCCTCCGCCTTCCAGCAGCGGGTGCGGAAGCGGCAGCCGGACGGCGGGTTGGCGGGCGAGGGCACGTCGCCGGAGAGGATGATCCGCTCCCGGTGCTCGCGCGCCTTCGGGTCCGGCACCGGCACCGCGGACAGCAGCGCCTGCGTGTAGGGGTGGGTCGGGTGCTCGTAGATCTCGGTGTCGGTGCCGATCTCCGCCATCCGCCCCAGGTACATCACGCCGACCCGGTCGGAGATGTGCCGCACGATCGACAGGTCGTGCGCGATGAAGATGTAGGACAGGCCGAACTCGTCCTGCAGCTTCGCCATCAGGTTGATCACCTGCGCCTGCACCGAGACGTCCAGCGCGGAGACCGGCTCGTCGCAGATGATGATCTCCGGGTTGAGGGCCAGGCCGCGGGCGATGCCGATCCGCTGCCGCTGGCCGCCGGAGAACTGGTGCGGGTAGCGGTTGATGTACTCGGGGTTGAGGCCGACCACGTCCAGCAGTTCCTGCACCCGGCGCCGCCGGTCGCCCTTCGGCGCCACCTCGGGGTGGATGTCGAAGGGCTCGCCGATGATGTCGCCGACCGTCATCCGCGGGTTCAGCGAGGTGTAGGGGTCCTGGAACACCATCTGGATGTTACGGCGCACCGCCTTCAGCGCCCGGCCCGAGAGCCGGGTGATGTCCTCGCCCTTGTAGAACACCTCGCCGGAGGTGGCCCGCTCCAGGTTCATCAGCAGCTTGGCCACGGTGGACTTGCCGCAGCCGGACTCGCCGACGATGCCGAGCGTCTCCCCCGCGTACAGGTCGAAGGAGATGCCGTCGACGGCCTTGACCGCGCCGATCTCCTTCTTGAAGAGGATGCCCTGCGTCAGCGGGAAGTGCTTGACCAGGTTGCGGACCCGGAGGATGGGCTCGCGGACGGCGGGCTCGCCGGCGGCGGGCTCACGAGAGGTGCGCTCACGGGAAGTGGGCTCAGTCACCGATCGTCTCCTTCCAGAAGTGGCAGGCGCTGCCCCGCTCGGCGCCGACGGTGTGCAGCGTCGGCACCTCGGTACGGCACACGTCCTGCGCGATCGGGCAGCGCGGGTGGAACGCGCAGCCACCGGGGATACGGGTCAGGTTGGGCGGCAGGCCCTTGATCGCGTACAGCTCCTGGCCCTTCTGGTCCAGCCGCGGGATCGACTGGAGCAGGCCCTTGGTGTACGGATGCGCGGGCGCCCCGTAGATGTCGTGCACCGGCGAGCTCTCCACGATCCGCCCCGCGTACATCACCGCGATCTTGTCGGCGACGTCCGCGACCACCCCCAGGTCGTGGGTGATCAGGATCAGGCCCATGTTGTACTCGCGCTGCAACTCCGCGAGCAGGTCCATCACCTGCGCCTGCACCGTGACGTCCAGCGCCGTGGTCGGCTCGTCCGCGATGATCAGGTCCGGCTCCAGGGCCAGCGCCATCGCGATCATGATCCGCTGGCGCATACCGCCGGAGAACTGGTGCGGGTAGTCGCCGATCCGGTCCTTCGCGGCCGGGATGCGCACCCGGTCCATCAGCTCGATCGCCTTGGCCCTGGCCTGCTTGCGGGACATCCCCTGGTGCACCCGGAACATCTCGCCGAGCTGGTAGCCCACGCTGAGCACCGGGTTGAGGGAGGACAGCGCGTCCTGGAAGATCATCGCGATCTTCCGGCCGCGTATCCGGCGCCGCTGCTCGGCGGACATCTTCAGCATGTCCTGGCCCTGGAAGAGGATCTCGCCGTGCGTGATCCGGCCGGGCGGCATGTCGAGGATGCCCATGATGGTCTGCGCGGTGACCGACTTGCCGGAGCCGGACTCACCGAGCACCGCCAGCGTCTCACCGGCGTTCACCGAGTAGTCGACGCCGTTGACGGCGCGGGCCACCCCGTCACGGGTGTGGAACTCCACGTGCAGGTCGCGTACTTCCAGCAGCGGAGTGGTGGACGCGGGCGCCGCGGCGCCCGCCCTCTCGTCGGTGACAGTCAACGTGACGCCTCCTAGCGCAGCTTGGGGTCGAGGGCGTCGCGGACCGCGTCGCCGAGCATGATGAACGCCAGCACGGTGATGCTGAGCGCGCCCGCCGGCCACAGCAGCATGTGCGGCGCGTTGCGGATCTCGCTGGACGCCTGGGAGATGTCGATGCCCCACGAGACGGCCGGCGGCTTGAGGCCGACGCCGAGGAAGGACAGCGTCGCCTCCAGCGAGATGAACGTGCCCAGCGCGATGGTGGCCACCACGATGATCGGGGCGAGCGCGTTGGGCGCGATGTGCCGCAGCAGCATCCGGGTGTTGCTCGCGCCGAGCGCGCGGGCCGCCTGCACGTAGTCCTGCTGCTTGGCGGTGATCACCGCGCCGCGCGCGATACGCGCGATCTGCGGCCAGCCCAGCAGCACGATGAAGATCGACACGGTGGTGACGGTGCCGCCCTTGACCACGGAGAGGAACACCACGCCGCCGAGCAGGATCGGGATGCCGAAGAAGACGTCGCTGATCCGGGAGAGGATCGCGTCCCACCAGCCGCCGAAGAACCCGGCGAGGCCGCCGAGCAGCGAGCCGAGCACCGCCACCCCGAGGGTGGAGAAGATGCCGACCGACACCGACGCGCGGGCACCGTACACCGTGCGGGTGTAGACGTCGCACCCCTGGGTGTCGAAGCCGAACGGGTGCCCGGAGGTGGCCCCCATCTGGGACTTGGCCAGGTCGCAGGAGAGCGGGTTGCCGCTCGCGAGCACGCCCGGCCACAGCGAGATGAAGATCAGGAAGAGGATCAGCAGGCCCGATATGTAGAACATCGGCTTGCGGCTGAGGTCGTGCAACGCGTCGGACCGCAGGCTGCGGGCCTTCTCGCGCTCCTTGCCCTGATCGGAGGGCTTCTGGGGGGTGGTGGCGACGCCGTTGACCACCGAGTGGCTGTCGGTCATCTCAGACATACCGAATCCTCGGGTCCAGGACCGCGTAGAGCAGGTCGACGAGCAGGTTGGCGGCGAGGAAGACGATCACCAGGATGGTGACGAAGCCGACCACCGTCGGTGGGTTCTGCCGCAGGATGCCCTGGTAGAGCTGGTAGCCGACGCCGTGGATGTTGAAGATCCGCTCGGTGACCACCGCGCCGCCCATCAGGGCGCCGAGGTCGGTACCGAGGAAGGTGACCACGGGTATCAGCGAGTTGCGCAACAGGTGCACGGTGACCACGCGCCGCCGGGGCAGGCCCTTGGCGACGGCGGTACGCACGTAGTCGGCGCGGGAGTTCTCCGCGACCGAGGTGCGGGTCAGCCGGGCCACGTACGCCAGCGAGACGCCGGCCAGCACCAGGCCCGGCATGATCAGGTCGCCGATCGGGGCGCCCTCGGCGACCGCGGGGTTGGCCACGTGCCACTTCACACCGAAGAAGTACTGGAGCAGGTAGCCGGTCACGAAGGTGGGGACCGCCACCACGACCAGGGTGAACGCCAGCACGCCGGAGTCGGCGAACCGGCCGCGCCGCAGGCCCGCGACGAGGCCCAGGCCGACACCGACCACCGCCTCGATCGCGAAGGCGACCAGGGTCAGCCGGATGGTGACCGGGAAGGCGGTACCCATCAGCTCGGTGACCGGCTGGCCGCTGGCCGAGGTGCCGAAGTCACCGGTGAAGATCTGCTTCATGTAGTGGATGTACTGGGCCGGTAGTGAGTGGTCCAGGTACATCGCGTGCCTGATCTGCGCCGCGGTGGCCGGGTCGGGCGCTTTGTCGCCGAACATGGCCGCCACGGGGTCGCCGAGGGCGTAGACCATGACGAAGATCAGAAACGTCGTGCCGATGAAGACCGGCACCATCTGGAGCAGTCGCCTGATGACGTAGCGCCCCATGTGTCCTCCATGGATCGGACCAGACGGTGGTGCCGCGCCCGCCCCGGGGTCGCCGGGGCGGGCGCGGCACGGCATCAGGTCAGCTGTTGACCGTGATGTCCGTGTAGACGGGGTAGCTGAACGCGTTCTCGGTCACGTTGGACACGCGCTTGGACCAGCCCGCCTCGCCGTTCTGGTACCAGAGCGGGATCACCGGCATGTCCGTGAAGAGCAGCTTCTCGGCCTGCTGGTAGAGCTCGGTCGCCTTGGTGGTGTCCGGCTCGGCGTTCGCCTGCTTGATCAGCGCGTCGAACTTCGGGTTGCTGTAGTGCGAGTCGTTCGAGCTGCCACCGGTCGCGTACAGCGGCGTCAGGAAGTCGTCGATCAGCGGGTAGTCCATCTGCCAGCCCGACCGGAACGGGTTGGTCATCTCACCCTTGGTGATCTGGTTCCGGAAGTCGGCGAAGGTGCCGGTGGGGGCACCCACGCACGCCTTGTTGTCGCCCAGCACGTTGTTGATGCTGTTGCAGACCGCGTCCACCCACTGCTTGTGGGAGCCGGAGTCGGCGTTGTAGCCGATCGTCATGTGGCCGCCGGGGATGCCGCCGCCCGCCTTGATCAGCTCGCGCGCCTTGGCCGGGTTGTACGTCACCGCGTCGCCCGCGATGGTGGCGCTGTAGCCGCCGGCCGCGCCCAGCACCGGCGAGGTGAGGTCGCCGGCCGGGGTGCGGGTGCCCTGGAAGATCTTCTGGGTGATGGTCTTGCGGTCGATCGCCATCGACAGGCCGAGCCGGACCTTGTCCATGCCGGGCGCGTTCCACGCCTTCTGGTTCAGCGGGAACGACACGGTCTGGATGATGCCGGCCGGCTGGTTGAGGTAGCGGCCGTCCAGGTCGGACTTGGCGTGCGTGAGCTGCTCGGCCGGGATGTCGTCCAGCACGTCCAGGTTGCCGGCCTGCAGGTCGGCGTAGGCGGTGTTGGAGTCGGTGTAGACCTTGAGCAGCACGCCCTTGTTCTTCGGCTTGCTCGGCCCGGTGTAGTACGGGTTCGGGACCAGCTTCATGCTGGAGCCCTTGGTGTAGGACTCGACCTTGTACGGGCCGTCACCGACCGGCTTGTTGAGGTAGCCGGCGTGGTCGGTGAAGAACGACTTCGGCAGCGGCGCGAACGCCTTGTAGCCGAGCCGGTCCGGCCAGGTGGAGAACTTCTGGGTGAGCTTGACGGTGAAGGTGCTGCTGTCCACGACCTTCAGGCCGGACATGGTCTTCGCCGTCGGCGCGCCGCTGTCCGGGTGCACCTTGTCGTAGCCCTCGATGTCCTCGAAGAAGTACGCGTTGAGCTGCTTGTTGGTGAGCAGCGCGCCGTAGTTCCACGCGTCCACGAAGGAGCTGGCGGTGACCGGGGTGCCGTCGGAGAACTTCAGACCCGGCTTGAGCTTGACGGTGAAGTTCTGCTGGTCGGTCGTGTCGATCGACTGGGCCGCCTCGAGGTTGGCCTTGCCGGTCTTCGGGTCGTACTCCTTGAGGTCCATGAAGATCATGTCCAGGACCTTGCCGCCCTGCACCTCGTTGGTGTTCGCGGGCTCGAGCGGGTTCTGGGGGTCACCCCACCAGGCCCTGACGATCCCGTCGTTCGAGCCGCCGGCCTTGTCCGAGCTTCCGGAACCGCAGGCGGTCGCGGCCAGCGCGACTACCGCCGCTCCTACGACCCACTTGGCGCTCTTGGCACCGCGCATGGGTATGCCTCCTCAGGAGTCACTGTCGATACATGTGTCGATGTGTGAGAAGGCCGAGCGCCCCCTGACACCCCTGACAGCGACTGCGACCTTCTGTGCTCGTGAGTCGGCGCGGCAGTGGCTGCGCGTGACCCATTGACCCGAGCTCAACCTGATCCACTATCCGCTACGGAAGGGGGCTGCCGTGCAGCCGTGATCACGCCCAGGTCACGAGGGCACGCCTACACCGTCCTGAAATCCGGACAATCCGGAACGTATACAGACACGCACAAATCGGAAATGTGATCTAACTAACGACCACTTGTGTCCGATAAACGGACGGCGGACAAACGGCGCAGGTCATGCCGAAGGGGCGCTGGACGTGACTCCCAGCGCCCCTTCGGTGACAGATCTAGCGCTTGGCGCGAGCGGCCGCGCGGCCGCGCTCCTTCTGGTCGAGGACGACCTTGCGGATGCGGACCGTCTCCGGAGTGACCTCGATGCACTCGTCGTCGCGGCAGAACTCCAGCGACTGCTCCAGCGACAGCTTCCGCGGCGGCACGATCGACTCGGTGACGTCCGCGGTGGAAGACCGCATGTTGGTGAGCTTCTTCTCCTTGGTGATGTTCACGTCCATGTCGTCGGAGCGCGAGTTCTCACCGACGATCATGCCCTCGTAGACCTCCGTGGTCGGCTCGCAGAACAGCACGCCGCGCTCCTGGAGGTTGGTCATCGCGAACGGCGTCACGACGCCGGCCCGGTCCGCGACGAGCGAGCCGTTGTTGCGGGTGCGCAGCTCGCCGAACCACGGCTCGTGGCCCTCGAAGATGGAGTGCGCGATGCCCGTGCCGCGGGTCTGGGTGAGGAACTCCGTCCGGAATCCGATCAGGCCGCGGGACGGCACGATCCACTCCATCCGAATCCAGCCCGACCCGTGGTTGGTCATGGTCTCCATCCGGCCCTTGCGAGAGGCCATCAGCTGGGTGATCGCGCCCAGGTGCTCCTCCGGCGAGTCGATGGTCATCCGCTCGATCGGCTCGTGCACCTTGCCGTTGATCTCCCGGGTGACCACCTCGGGCTTGCCGACGGTCAGCTCGAAGCCCTCCCGGCGCATCGTCTCCACCAGGATCGCCAGCGCCAGCTCGCCGCGGCCCTGCACCTCCCAGGTGTCCGGGCGCTCGGTCGGCAGCACCCGCAGCGACACGTTGCCGACCAGCTCGCGCTCCAGCCGGTCCTTCACCAGGCGCGCGGTCACCTTGTGGCCCTTGCCGCCCTTGCCGACCAGCGGCGAGGTGTTGGTGCCGATCGTCATCGAGATGGCCGGCTCGTCCACCGTGATCAGCGGCAGCGCGATCGGGTTCTCCGGGTCGGCCAGCGTCTCGCCGATCATGATGTCCGGGATGCCGGCCACCGCGCAGATGTCACCGGGACCGGCGGACTCCGCGGGCTTGCGGGTCAGCGCCTCGGTCATCATCAGCTCGGTGATGCGCACGTTGGAGATGGTGCCGTCGCGCTTGATCCACGCGACCGTCTGACCCTTCTTCAGGTGCCCCTCCTCGACCCGCAGCAGCGCGATACGGCCGAGGAAGTTGTCCGCGTCGAGGTTGGTGACGTGCGCCTGCAGCGGCGCCTGCTCGTCGTACGTCGGCGCGGGGACGGTGGACAGGATGGTGGAGAAGAACGGCTCCAGGCTGTCGCTGTCGGCCGGCACCGTGCCGTTGTCCGGCTTGGTGAGCGAGGCGATGCCGTCACGCGCGCAGGCGTAGACGATCGGGAACTCGATCTGGTCCTCGTCCGCGTCCAGGTCCAGGAACAGGTCGTACGTCTCGTTGACGACCTCGTCGATCCGGGAGTCGGGGCGGTCGGTCTTGTTGATGCACAGGATCACCGGCAGCCGGGCGGACAGCGCCTTGCGCAGCACGAAGCGGGTCTGCGGCAGCGGGCCCTCGGAGGCGTCGACCAGCAGCACCACCGCGTCCACCATGGACAGGCCGCGCTCGACCTCACCGCCGAAGTCGGCGTGGCCGGGGGTGTCGATGATGTTGATCGTGACCGGGTCGCCACCGTCCTTCGGGTGGTACCGGACGGCGGTGTTCTTCGCGAGAATGGTGATGCCCTTCTCGCGCTCCAGGTCGTTGGAGTCCATCATCCGGTCGTCCAGATGCTGGTGCGCGGCGAACGCCCCGGCCTGCTTCAGCATGGCGTCCACCAGGGTCGTCTTCCCGTGGTCGACGTGGGCGACGATGGCGACGTTACGGATGTCGTGGCGCGTGGACATGAATGCGGCGCTTCTCCCGGAATCGTGGATGGCGTCGCGCCTTCTCCTTCGACGCGAATCGCCCGCCGGGCAGGGTCACGCCACGGCCTCACCCCATGGTACGGGGAGCTACGAGGTGCGTTGACGACCGCGGCTCCCTCCGGGGCGGGATCGGAGGGAGCCGCGGTCGTCGAGGGGCACGGGGAACGGGACGGGCACCCCGGTGGCCCGGGGCGCCGCAGCCGCTACTTCCGGAACCCGATGTTCTGGTAGCTGGGGGTCTGGAACCCGAAGGCCCCGGCGTTCGCCACGTTCGTCCTGAGCGCGACCACCTCGGGGCGCTGGTAGAGCGGGATCGACGCGGCCGCCGCCCAGATCCGCTCGTCCGCCTGGTTCGTGAGGCTGCGGGCCTGCCCGGAGTCGAGCTCGGAGCCGGCCCGGGCCATGAGCTGGTCGATCTGGTCGGTGCCGACCCGCGTGTAGTTCTCGGCGACGGCGAGCGACCCGTCGGGCGCGGGCACCGGCTTGGCGAAGATCGGCGTGTCATCGGTGGCCGGGAACGCGGTGCCGGGCCAGGAGTACAGCGCCAGGTCGAAGTCCCCGGACGCGATGTGGTCCTGGAAGAAGCTGTCGTCGTCCACCTTGCTGATCTCCGTGCGGATGCCGATCTGCGACAGCATCCGGGCGATCTGCCCGCCCACGTCGTCGAGCGTCGGCGAGTCGGCCGGCAGGACGAACCGCATGGTCAGCCCCTTGCCGTCCTTCGTCACCGCCCGCGCCGGCTCCACCACGGTCAGCGCCCCGGACGCGGAGGTGCGGCCCGAGCCCGCGGCCGGCCCGGCGGCCTTGTCACCGGTCTTGCCGGCGGCCGGCCGTTGCCAGCCCGCGTCGGCCAGCAGCGCCGCGGCCTGCTGGGCGTCCGCGGTGCCCAGCGCCGAGCTGTGGTCGCTGTACCCGGCCTGCGAGGGCAGCACCAGGTGGTTGCCGAGCGGCTCCGCGGGCAGTCCGAGCGGCTTGAGCACGGTCGCGGCGATCTTCTTCCGGTCGATCGCGCGGGCCACCGCGTGCCGGATACGCTCGTCCGCGAGCGGACCGGAGCTGCCGTTGAGCGCGAGCTGCGCGTACGCGTCGTCCGGGGCGGTGCGCACCCCGACACCCTTGGTGCCCTTGGCCGCCTTCAGCTCGCCCGGGTCGATCTCGGCCACGTCCAGCTTGCCCGCGGCCAGCTCCGCCGGGCGCTTGTCGCGCGGCGTCGCGGTCAGCACGATCTGGTCGAGCTTGGCCCGGCCGCCCCACCAGTGGGTGTTGCGGGCGAGGGTGACGGTGCCGGCCTCGGCGTCCTCCGCTTTGACCGTGAACGGGCCGGCGGACACCGCCAGCGCGGTGCGCACCCCGTCGTTGAAGGCGTCCGCGCTGCCGGTCACCGTCTTCGGGTACAGCGGCGCGAAGAGCGAGCGCCAGTCCGCGTAGGGAGTGGCGAAGGTGACCGTGACCTGGTGGGCGCCGGCGCCGGGGGCGATCGCCGAGATCCGGTCGTAGCCGGCGTTGCGGGCGGTCCAGAACGAGGTGTTCTTGCCGCCGAGCGCCTTCCACTGCGAGGTGAAGTCGGCCGCGCCGATCGCCCGGCCGTCGCTCCACTTCGCCTTCGGGTTGAGGTCGTAGGTGACGACCTGGCGCGGGTCCTGGGCGGTGACCTTCGCCGCGGTCACGTAGTCCCGGTCGAGCCGGGGGGCGCCGTGGGCGTCCAGCCGGAACATCGCCGGCAGCGTCGCGCCGGTGACGGTGGCGGTGCCGGCGTCCGCGTCGGCCTGGAAGGCGTTGAGGGTCTTCGGCATCTCGTCGACGGCCCAGGTGAGGGAGCCGCCGTCGCGCACCCCGGCGCGGGAGACCGCGGCCACATCGGTGCCGGCGGTGCCGGCCGCCTTGGTCCCGGACGAGGAGCAGGCGGTCAGCGCGGTGGCGCCGACCGTCAGCGCCAGGGCGACACATGCCGTGGTCGACACGGCACGACGGCGCCGTTCCGGGGCGGCCGGCGGTACGGCGGTCGGTTTCGCGCTGCGGTTCATGGGCTCGGACACCTCCGCGGCCCGGCCGGCGCCGCTCTGGGGCGCACGACCGGGACGTCATCGATCGGCCTGAAGCACGGGGACGGGGAGAGTGAGGGCCCGGCCCTCACTGCAAGAAGACCTGTGCCCCTTTCGACCCGTGACACGACGCACCTGCGCCCGGGGTCCACCCGGACGGCTCAGAAACCGCCGCCGACCGCCGTACGCACCAGGTCGACCGCCGGTCGCGTCACCGTCGCATCACCTGTCACGCCGTCGGCCGCGCCACCGGCCGCCCGGCGGTGTCCCGCCCCGGGCCGCACACGGTCGGTGCAGCGGTCTTCACAAGAGCAGGTGTGACACGCGACACTCTCAAGCGCTGCTTCCCCACTTCGCACGGCGACAGATGGCGAGGGCGCTCCATGTCCCTGCACGACGACCTGACTTCGGTCCAGCGGCGGCTGGACGACCTGATGCGCTGCGTGGCGCGGCTGGACGAGCACGCCGGCGACACCCTGGACATGCGCCGGGTGCGTGCGACCGCGGACCATCTGCGGGACAGCCTGGCCCTGCTGCAGGAGTCGGTGCCCGCCGCCGCGGACCGCCGCACCCTGGAGATCGTCTCGATCCCGGACGCGCCGTACGACCGCGGGCTGTGGGCGGACGCCGAGGACGAGGGGCTCGGCTCTCCCTACCGGCACGCGCCCTGACCCCTTCCGCCGGCCGCGAGTCCGTACGGACGGCCGGCCGCGGCCGCTCCCCCGGGCCGCCGACGAATCCCCCTCTCCCCTCCCCGGGCGGCCCCGGCGCATGACGCCGGCGACCGCTCCCGCGGCCTTCCCGGCCCCGGCCCGCCGCCTCGCGGCGGGTGCGCCCCTTGCCATCCCCCGCGGAGTCACCTTTGTCCACCGGAACCACCCCGAGCACCCCACCGAGCACCTCGCCGTCCCCGCCGCCTGCGGCCGCCCCCGCGCGGATCGCCCACGGCGTCGGCAGCCCCGGCCGCGCGGCGATATCCGCGCCACACCTGAGAACGGACCGATGGTGGCTGCCGCCCCTGGTCAGCGCGCTCGGCCTGGCCGCGTTCATCGGCTACTCGACCTGGCGGGCGTTCGCGAACAGCCACTACTACGCCGCGCCGTACGTGTCGCCGTTCTACTCGCCGTGCCTCGCCTCGAACTGCACGGACATGAACGGCGGCGCCGACTGGCACCTGTTCGGGAACTGGTGGGGCCTGTCGCCCGCCCTGTTGGTGCTGATCTTCCCGCTGGGCTTCCGGCTGACCTGCTACTACTACCGCAAGACGTACTACCGGTCGTTCTGGCTCTCCCCACCGGCCTGCGCGGTGGCCGAACCGCACACGTCGTACAGCGGCGAGACCCGGCTGCCGCTGATCCTGCAGAACGTCCACCGCTACTTCTTCTACCTGGCCGTGGTGGTCGCGGGCATCCTCACCTACGACACGGTGCTCGCCTTCCGCGACCGGCACGGCAACTGGGGCCACGCCGGGCTCGGCACCCTCGTGCTGCTGGTGAACGTCGGCCTGATCTGGGCGTACACCCTCTCCTGCCACTCCTGCCGGCACATCATCGGCGGCAAGCTGCGGCACTTCTCCGCCCACCCGGTGCGCTACCGGCTGTGGGGATGGGTGGGAGTGCTCAACGGCCGCCACATGCTGCTCGCCTGGTCCTCGCTGATCAGCGTCGGTGTCGCGGACCTGTACGTGTACCTGGTGTCCAGCGGCGTATTCGACGATCCGAGGTTCTTCTGAGATGACGAATGTGGAACGGCACGCGTACGACGTGGTCGTGGTCGGCGCGGGCGGCGCGGGGCTGCGCGCCGCGATCGAGGCACGGGAGCAGGGACTGCGGACCGCGGTGATCTGCAAGTCCCTGTTCGGCAAGGCGCACACGGTGATGGCCGAGGGCGGCATCGCGGCGAGCATGGGCAACGTCAACTCCGGCGACAACTGGCAGGTGCACTTCCGCGACACCATGCGCGGCGGGAAGTTCCTCAACCACTGGCGGATGGCCGAGCTGCACGCCAAGGAGGCCCCGGACCGGGTATGGGAACTGGAGACCTGGGGCGCGCTGTTCGACCGCACCGCGGACGGGAAGATCTCGCAGCGCAACTTCGGCGGCCACGAGTACCCGCGGCTGGCGCACGTCGGCGACCGTACCGGCCTGGAACTGATCCGCACCCTCCAGCAGAAGATCGTCTCGCTCCAGCAGGAGGACCACGCCGAGAGCGGCGACTACGAGTCCCGGCTGAAGGTCTTCCAGGAGTGCACGGTCACCCGCGTGCTGAAGGGCCCCGGCGGCGAGGTCGCCGGGGTCTTCGGGTACGTCCGCGAGTCGGGCCGGCTGTTCGTGATCGACGCGCCCGCGGTGGTGCTGGCCACCGGCGGCATCGGCAAGTCGTTCAAGGTCACCTCCAACTCCTGGGAGTACACCGGCGACGGGCACGCGCTGGCGCTGCTGGCCGGGGCGCCGCTGATCAACATGGAGTTCATCCAGTTCCACCCGACCGGGATGGTCTGGCCGCCGTCGGTGAAGGGCATCCTCGTCACCGAGTCGGTGCGCGGCGACGGCGGGGTGCTGCGCAACAGCGAGGGCAAGCGGTTCATGTTCGGCTACGTACCGGACGTGTTCAAGGAGAAGTACGCGCAGAGCGAGGAGGAGGCCGACGGCTGGTACACCGACCCGGACCACCACCGCAGACCGCCGGAGCTGCTGCCGCGCGACGAGGTGGCCCGGGCGATCAACTCCGAGGTGAAGGCCGGCCGCGGCTCCCCGCACGGCGGGGTGTTCCTGGACGTGTCCACCCGGCTCACCCCCGAGGAGATCACCCGCCGGCTGCCGTCGATGCACCACCAGTTCAAGGAGCTGGCCGACGTCGACATCACCGCGGAGGCGATGGAGGTCGGGCCGACCTGCCACTACATGATGGGCGGGGTCGACGTGGACCCGGACACCGCGGCCGCGGCCGGGGTGCCGGGGCTGTTCGCGGCCGGCGAGGTGGCCGGCGGGATGCACGGCTCCAACCGGCTGGGCGGCAACTCCCTGTCCGACCTGCTGGTCTTCGGCCGCCGCGCCGGGCTGCACGCGGCGCGGTACGCGGCCGGCCTCGGCGACGGCCGCCCGGTCGCGGACGGCGCACAGATCGACGAGGCCGCGGCGGAGGCGCTGCGGCCGTTCGAGGCCGCGGGCGCGGCGGGGAGCGGGGCCGAAGCCGGCCCCGTGGAGAACCCGTACACCCTGCACCAGGAGTTGCAGCAGGTGATGAACGACCTGGTCGGAATCATCCGGCGGGCCCCGGAGATGGAGCAGGCACTCTCCCGGCTGGCGGTGCTGCGCGAACGGGCGGCGCGGGCCGGGGTGGAGGGGCACCGGCAGTTCAACCCGGGCTGGCACCTGGCGATCGACCTGCGCAACATGCTGCTGGTCAGCGAGTGCGTGGCGCGGGCGGCGCTGGAGCGTACCGAGAGCCGCGGCGGCCACACCCGCGACGACCATCCGGAGATGGACCGCACCTGGCGCAAGGTCAACCTGGTGTGCGAGCTGTCGGACGCGGCCGGCGGCGCGGTGGACCTGCGCCGCCGCCCGACCAGCCCGATCCGGCCCGACCTGCTCGACCTGTTCGAACGGGACGAGCTGCTGAAGTACCTGACGGACGAGGAGTTGGACGCGTGAGCGCTTACACGGCCCGGTTCCGGGTGTGGCGGGGCGACGCCGAGGGCGGCGGGCTGCGGGACTACGACGTCGAGGTGAACGACGGCGAGGTGGTGCTCGACATCATCCACCGGCTCCAGGCCACCCAGGCGACCGACCTCGCGGTGCGCTGGAACTGCAAGGCGGGCAAGTGCGGTTCGTGCAGCGCGGAGGTCAACGGGCGGCCCCGGCTGATGTGCATGACCCGGATGTCGGTCTTCGCGCGGGACGAGACGGTGACGGTCACCCCGCTGCGGGCCTTCCCGGTCGTCCGCGACCTGGTCACCGACGTGTCCTTCAACTACGCCAAGGCCCGCGAGATACCCGCGTTCGTGCCGCCGAAGGGCGTGGCGGCCGGCGAGTACCGGATGGCGCAGGTCGACGTGGAGCGCTCGCAGGAATTCCGCAAGTGCATCGAGTGCTTCCTGTGCCAGGACACCTGCCATGTGGTGCGCGACCACGAGGAGAACAAGAGCGCGTTCGCCGGGCCGCGGTTCCTGATGCGGGTCGCCGAGCTGGACATGCACCCGCTGGACGCCGCCGCCGCGGACGGCGGCCCGACCCGGGCGGAGTCCGCGCAGGACGACCACGGCCTGGGCTACTGCAACATCACCAAGTGCTGCACGGAGGTCTGCCCCGAGCACATCCACATCACCGACAACGCGCTGATCCCTTTGAAGGAACGTGCCGTCGACCGCAAGTACGACCCACTGGTGTGGCTCGGCGCGAAGATCCGCCGGCGCGGCCAGTAGGCCGGCTCACGGCACGGCCGCGCCACCCTAACGGTCGCTCCCACTGCGGGAGTTCATCCGACGGGTGGCGCGGCCGCCGGCCACGCCACCTCCAGCACCCGCGGGTTGCCGTCCCGGCCCAGCCGCAGGATCGGGCTGGCCTTGCCGACCGGATTGCTGCCGGTCCGGCTGGTCTGGTAGTTCGCGGTGAACCGGATCGGGCCGCTCGCGCCGAGCACCTGGTGCGCGCCCTGGAGCGCGCCGAGTTCGCCCGCCACCGCGTCGGCGCGCGGCTGCCGCTGCTCGGTCAGCCGCACCGCGGACACCCCGGTCAGCGTCGCGTCGTACGCCGTCATGGTGTTGCCGTCGGTCAACGTGCCGCCGGGGAAGAGCCGTTGGAAGGTCTGGTCGAAGGCGCGGAAGCCACGGGCGCCGTCCTGCTCGTCCCGCGCCGCCGCGGGGTCGTGGGCCGACGTCCACTCGTCGGGGTGCGCGACGCCCGCGTATTCCACCGTGACATGGCCGTTCAGGTCGCGCCGGAACTGCGGGGTGACCGCCAGGTTCGACATGTCGTCGCCGCTGACGATCTCGATCGACTTGTCCAGGCAGGTGCTGGCGAAGGCGTGCACCAGCACCCCGACGTCCTGGCCGCGCCCGGCGAAGAGCACCACCGCGGGCTGCTGGGCGCAGATGTCCAGCGCCATCTGGCTGATCCGGGTGGAGACCTCCTGCTCGGCCTCGGCCTGTTCGGACTCCGACGTGGCCCGGTCGCGCTTGGTCGTGTCGAACGGCTCCACGTCCACGATCCGGTGGTGCGGTATCGCGGCGAACTTCCGGAAGCCGCTGACCAGCGTGGCGTCGTAGCTGTCGCCCGCGTTGCCGTCCTCGACCAGCACCGCGCGGGTGTAGTCCGCCTGCACGTAGGACAGCGCGGCGGCCATGTTGTCCTGGTTGCTCGGGGCGACCCGGACGAAGTTCTTGATGTCGCTGAAGCTGTCGGCGGTGATGCTGGAGCCGACCACCGGGATGTTCCGGGCGGTCAGTTCGCGCACCGCGCTGCGGGTGCCGTCCAGGCTCAGGCCGAGCCCGGTCACGGCCGCCACGTGCTGGGCGGTGGCGTGCTCGATCGCGGAGGTGGCCGCCTTCCACTGGTTGGCCTGGTAGCCGTCGCTGCCGATCAGTAGCTGGATGTACGGCGCGACGCCCTCGACGTTCTGCCGGTTGGCGTAGTACTGCGCGGTGTAGGCGCCGCGCACCTGCTCGACGACGGCGGACATCGCCATGATGCTGCCGCTGTGCGCGGAGATCGGCAGCAGCACCACCACGCTGACGTAGTCCTTCGGGTGTTCGCGGGTGACGTCCCGGTTCTCCTTCCGGATCGCCTGCTCGACGCCTTTCAACCGCGGGTCGAACGGGTACGAGCCGTCGGTGATGCCGACGCACTCGCCGTTCGCGCCGTGCTCGGTGACGGCGGTCGCGCCGCCGCGCATACACGGCTGGTTCCTGATCCGGTCGACCAGCGCGAACACGCCGAACATTCCCGCGACGAGACCCGTGACGACCGCCGCCACCACGCCGATCCGCATCGGGCGGGGCAGGTTTCCGTACCACTGTTCGGGGACTCGGAGCATGCGCGGCACTCTCATCGATCCCACTCCTCCTCGATGAGGTGGTATTTTCCGGATTCCTGGAACAGCGCCTCGTTGCCGCCGCAGATCGCGGCGAGGTTTCCGTACTCGGCGGAGATCAGCCCGGCCAGGTGGTGGCGCGGGTCGAACGACCGGTCGCCGTAGAGCCATCGCGCGGTCACCAGGCGGCTGATGGTCCGGTTGCGGTCGCGCGGGTCGGGCCGCCCGGCGAGCGCGGTGACGAAGGTGCGCGGATCGCCCTCCGTACGCAGCCGGTTGGGGGCCGCGGCCACCTGGCGCAGGATCACCTGCCAGCTCTCGGGCGACGCGCAGCGGTCGTACTCCCGCTCCAGGTACCCGGCGACCGCGGTCAGCGGCTCCCGGCGGGACGGGGTGGCCTGCGCGAGCAGGTGGTGGTGGCGCAGCGGCGCGTCGTGGGCGCCGGAGTAGTGGGCGGCGTAGCCCTGGTGGGCGCCGTCCCACACCTCGGGGAGCGCGGCGAGCCGGCGGTGCAGCAGCAGGGCGGCCAGCGGGTGCAGCCGGGCGGCGGGTCCGACGGGCGCGTCCGGCGCGCCGTCCGGGTCCGGTTCGGCCGCGCCGTCGAGCGGGTCGGGCACCTCCGCCAGCCACAGCGCCGCGCCGAGCCGGCGGCGGGCGGTGGCGGCGTCGAACCGGGTCCAGCCCAGGAAGTGCAGCGCCGCGGTGCCGGCGCCCAGCCGCAGACCGGGGGTGAGCGCGAGCACCGCCATGGTGTCCAGCAGCGAGCCGCCGTCGGGGCCGATGCCGCCGTCCGGCCCGTCGACGTGGTCGTCGGCGAGGATGCGGCGCAGCAGGTAGGCGGCCACGGTCGGAGCTCCGGTGGCCCCGTCCTCCGTCCCCTCCGCCGACCCGGGCGGGGTGGGGCGGGCCGGCGCGGTCCAGTGGTCGGGCAGGTACTCGGCGGCGGGCAGCGGCCGGTCCAGCAGCCGGCGCGGGTCGTCCCCGGCCGCCTCGGGCCGGGCCAGCAGGTGGGCGAGCCGATCGACCGCCTCGGGGTGGCCGTCGGTCAGGTCGCTCAGGTGGCTCGCGTCGCGCTTCTGGCTGCCCAGCACGCCGCTGCCGCACATCACCACCACGTCCTCGCGGCCGAGGCCGGTGAGCCGGATCGGGTACCACCACACCGGGTGGTCCGCGCCCGCGGGCGCGGCGGGGTGCCGGACGGCGAAGCTCAGCCGGTCGTCGGTCGAGGCGAGCGGCGCCATCGCGGTGTGCGCGCGGCCCCGTCGGGCGGCCACCACCAGCGCGGGGTCGGGCCGCTCGCGGGCCCGGTGGCTCTCGCGGCGGCACTCGGCGAGCAGTTCCAGGAACAGCTCGCCGGCCCGGCTGCCGGCGTTGTCCAGTATCAGCAGGCAGTTGGCGGGCCGCTGGCCGCGCAGCGAGCGCCGGTTGAAGTCCGTGCGCAGGTCGGCCAGCAGGGCGGCGCACACCGTCTTCAGCGCGGTGCGGGCCGCGTCCGGCGCGTCGCTGCGCCCGTGGTGGCGGCGGTGGATCTCCCACAGCCGGTCCTCCGCGCTGCCGACGCCGGGGGCGTGGTCCTTCAGCCAGCTCCTGGCCTCGGCGTCGCCGCGCCGGCGCCGGCCGACCGCGGACAGCAGCAGGCCCAGCGCCCTGGCCGTGGCCGACAGCAGCACCTGCTGGTCGGCGGGGAGCAGCGGCGCGGCCCGGGCCGCGAGGCCGTCGAGCGCGGCGTGCGCGGCGGCGTCCTGCGGGCCGGCCCGCAGATACGCCTCGAACGCGGCCCGGCCGCCGCCGGCGTCCACGAAACTCAGTGCCTTGAAGAGCATCCGGGTGCGGCAGAAGCGGATCGGGCGGATGCCCGGGACCCGGCGGCCCCAGCCCTGGATCGCGGCCAGCACGATGTCCTCGACCGCCTCGGCCCGGCCCAGGTCGAGCCGGACGCTCAGGCAGCGCCCGCTGAAGTCCGTCCACAGCCGGTCCAGCAGCACCGAGCCGCCGCTGCCGCGCGGGCCGACCAGCAGCACGATCGGCAGCGGCCGGGCGGGGACGCCCGAGCGTCTCAGCGCGTCCCCGGTGAACTCCACCACCCGCACGCGGCCGTACAGCCTGCCGTCCGTCATGTCCCATGTCTCCCGCCGTCAGGACCGGCACCGCGCCGGACCCGCCCCCATCGGACGCACCGGATGCACCGGGGCGCCCTGGTCCACCGAGTCGCCGGGTCGCCCAGGCCCCCGGAAATTCGGTGCCAATGATGCTCCGGGCATCCGGTCCGCCGGAATATCCGGCGCCTTCCGGGGCACCATTGGCACCGAATTACGGAATGGCTCGGGATTCCCCGGGTGCTCCCGGCGAATCCCGCGGAATCCCGGGCACCCGTGCCCCGGCGAACCAGGGGGAATCCCGGGTCGCCCGGTGCGGAATCCACGCGGGCGCGCGCGTTTCCGTCCCGGACGGGAATCTTCCTCCGGGGCCCGGAGGAAATCCCCCATCGATGGAATAGGGAGAGTAGACCGGCCCGAACGGGACCCGTCCCGAAAACCGGAAACCCTCCCACTTTCGGGGAATTTCCGCTAGGGCGTGTCCCGCGGCACGGGCGGGGCACGGTATCGGGCTCGGGACGGCTCCCCGGTCGCGCGACGCATAAGCCGCACATACGCTCCCGAAAAGAGCCACGCGGTGGGCCGTGGCGCGGACAGCGGGAGGCAACGCGGTGCGCCACAAACGTAAGTCGTCGGCCGCCGCGCTGGTGGCGCTGGCCGCACTGGCGATGGGCGCGGGGCTGCCGCTGCGGGCGGTCGCGGACGCCCCGATACCCCTGGCCAGGACCGGCCAGGTCACCGACAGGGTGGGCGCGCTGCAGGGCCGGACCGCGGAGGTGCAGGCCGCGCTGAACCAGCTCTACGACCGGCAGAAGCTCCAGCTCTTCGCGGTCTACGTCAACGGCTTCTCCGGCGCTTCCCCGCAGGACTGGGCGAACGCGACCGCGGTGAAGAACGGCCTGGGCCGCAGGGACGTCCTGCTGGCGGTGGCCACCCACGACCGCCAGTACGCGGTGTCGGCGGACCAGGAGTCGGGGCTCACCCAGCGGCAGATCGACGAGGTCGGCGACCAGGCGATCGAGCCCGCGCTGCGGCACGACGACTGGGCGGGCGCGGCGGTCGGCGCGGCGACCGGCTACGACGCGGTGCTCGACGGCCACCCGGTGACCGCCCCGGCCATCACCCCGGGCGCGGCGGACCCGGGCGGGGCTGGCAGCCGCTCGTCCGGCTCGGTGTGGATTCCGGTGGTCGCGCTGGGCGCGGCGCTGCTGCTGGGCATCTGGGCGTACCGCAGGCGGGCCGCCCACCAGCGCCCGGTGCGGACGTCGGCGGGGCAGGGCGCGAGCGAGTGGCGGACGCGGCCGAAGCAGCCGGTGCCGGTCACGCCGCTGCCGGAGCTGGACGCGCAGACGCGCGAGCTGCTGGTGGCCACGGACGACGCGGTGCGCACCAGCCAGGAGGACGTGGGGTTCGCGGCGGCGCAGTTCGGCGAGGACGCCGCGCAGCCGTTCGGCGAGGCGGTGGAGTACGCCAAGGGCGAGCTGACCGCGGCGTTCCGGCTGCGGCAGAAGCTCGACGACGCCTACCCCGAGGACGACGAGACCCGGCGGCAGATGCTCGACGAGATCCTGTCGCGCTGTACCCAGGCGAACCGGCGGCTGGACGCGGAGTCGGAGGCGTTCGACCGGCTGCGCGCGATGGAGGCCAACGCCCCGCAGGTGCTGGCGCGGGCCGAGGAGAAGGCGGCGGCGCTGCCGGCCAGGATCGACGCCGCGGCGGCCGCGCTCGGCCCGCTGGCGCAGCGGTACGCCGACTCGGCGCTGGAACCGGTGGCCGGCTACCCGGCCGAGGCCCGCGACCGGCTCGGCTTCGCCCGGACCAGCCTGGAGCAGGCGCACACCGCGATCGGCTCCGACCACGGCCGGGCCGCGGTCTTCGTCCGCGCCGCCGAGGGCGCCCTGGACCAGGCCACCATGCTCGCGGACTCCGTCACCCGAAGGGAGCAGGAGCTGCACGCGGCCGACACGAAGCTGGCCGAGGCTCTCGCCGAGACCGAGGCCGACCTCGCCGAGGCCCGCGCGATCCTGGGCGCGGGCCCGGCCCCGGGCGGCAGCACGCAGCCGCCGGCGGGCCCGTACGGGAACGGCCCCGGCAGCGGCCCGACCACCTCGGGTACGGGCGCCGCCGACTGGCTGAACGGTCCGGCGGGCGGCGATCATGAGGGCGCGGGCGGCGGACCGGCGCCGGCGTATCCCTCCGGGCCCGCGCACGCGGAACTGCGCGGGCGGGTGGCGCGGGCGGAGAGCGTGCTCTCGGCGGTGCGTACGGAGCTGGCGGCCGGGCGGCCGGACCCGATCGCGGCGCTGCGGCGGGTCGAGGAGGCGGACGCCGCGCTCGACGGGGCCCTGGCGGGGGCCCGGGAGCAGGAGGCCGGGCAGCGCCGGGCCTCGGCGCTGCTGGAGCAGGCGCTGCTGGCGGCGCGCAGCGAGGTCGCGGCGGCCCGGGACGTGGTCACCACGCACCGCGGCGCGATCGGCAGCCAGGCCAGGACCCGGCTGACCGAGGCCGAGCGCCGGCTGCGGCGGGCGGAGGCGCTGGCGGCGAGGGAGCCGCAGGAGGCGCTGGAACACGCCCGCGAGGCGGACCGGCTGGCCCGCGAGGCCCAGACCTACGCGCAGGAGGACGTCACCGGCTTCGGCGGGCGGCGAGGGCGCGGCGGTCACGGCGGCGCCGGCGGCATGGGCGGGGTGGGCGGCGCCGTGCTCGGCGGCATCCTGCTCGGCGACCTGCTCGGCGGCGGCCGGACCCGCGGCTTCGGCATGGGCGGCTACGGCGGGTACGGCGGCGGGATAGGGGGCGGCGCAGGCCCCGGCAGCTTCGGCGGCGGCGGGACCCGCGGCCGGATGGGCGGCGGCGGGCGCTTCTAGGGCCGGCCGGCCGACGGGCCCGGTCCGCCGGCCCCCGCTCCCGCCGCACGCACGGCACGCACGGCACACCCCGCATCCGCGGGACCTCGCGGACGCGGGACCCCGAAGACCGAAGGACCCCAGGTCAGTCAAGGAGTAGCCATGACGAAGCAGACGATCCTCGGCCGGGTGGCGCAGCTCGCCAAGGCGAACATCAACGCGCTCCTCGACCAGGCCGAGGACCCGCAGAAGATGATCGACCAGCTCATCCGGGAGTACACCGAGAACATCAAGGAGGCCGAGGACGCCGTCGCCGGCACCATCGGCAACCTGCGGATGATGGAGCAGGACCACGCCGAGGACGTGTCCGCCGCGGCGGAGTGGGGCGGCAAGGCGGCCGCGGCCAGCCGCAAGGCGGACGAGCTGCGGGCGGCGGGCGGCGGCGGGGAGGCCGACCGGTTCGACAACCTCGCCAAGGTGGCGCTCGGCCGCCAGCTCCAGTCCGAGAAGGAGGCGCGGACCGCGGAGCCGGTGATCGCCTCGCAGAACGAGGTGGTGGACCAGCTCCGCGGCGGCCTCGACGACATGAGGGAGCGGCTGCGGCAGTTGCAGGCCAAGCGGGACGAACTGGTCGCCCGCTCCCGTACCGCGCACGCGCGGAACACCATGATGGACGCGGTCAAGAGCGTCGACGTCCTCGACCCGACGAGCGAGTTGGGCCGCTTCGAGGACAAGGTGCGGCGCGAGGAGGCCCGGGCGCAGGGCCGTCAGGAGCTGGCCGCCTCCTCGCTGGACGCCCAGTTCGAGTCCCTGGACGCGGCGGGCGACAGCGCGGAGATCGACGCCCGCCTGGCCCGGCTGAAGTCCGGCGCGGCCTGACGGCGCGGCGCCGGACAGCGCCGTACAGCGCCCTAGAACATGCTGAGCAGGTCGTCCACGGACGGCCCGGCGGAGCCCGGCTGGCCGCCGCGCAGCGCCAGTTCGAACCAGACGGTCTTGCCGCGGTGGGTGCGGCGGCTGCCCCAGCTCTGGCTGAGCATCGCGACCAGTTGCAGGCCGCGCCCGCCCTCGTCGGTGTCCCGGGCGCGGCGCCGGCGCGGCTGCATCAGCGCGTTGTCCCACACTTCGCAGACCAGGGTGCGGTCCAGCAGCAGCCGTAGCCGGATGTCGCCGTAGCCGTGCCGCAGCGCGTTGGTGACCAGCTCGCTGACGAGCAGTTCCGTGGTGTCGACGAGGTCGTCGAGACCCCACTCCAGCAGCTGGTCGCGGGCGAGTTCGCGGGCCTTGGCGACGGAGGTGGGCTGCGGCGCGAGCGTCCAGTCGCCGACCTGCTCGGCCGGCAGCCCGCGGATACGGGCCATCAGCAGCGCGATGTCGTCCTCGCCGTGGGCGGTGTCGAGGGTCGCCAGGATGTGGTCGCAGACGTCCTCCAGCGGGCGGGCCGGGCCGGCCAGCGAGGCGCGGAAGGCGTCAAGGCCCTCGTCGAGCGGGTGGTTGCGGGACTCGACCAGGCCGTCGGTGTAGAGGGCGAGCAGGGCACCCTCGGCCAGCTCCACCTCGACCTCCTCGAAGGGCTCGCCGCCGACGCCCAGCGGCACCCCCCGGGGCACTTCGAGCAGCAGCGGGTCCTCGCCGGGCTCGACCACGACCGGCGGCAGGTGCCCGGCGTTGGCGATGGTGCACCGGCGGGTCACCGCGTCGTAGACGACGTAGATACAGGTGGCGAGGTAGACCTCGGCGAGGTCGACGTCGGCGGGGTTCTTCGAGCGGCGGGTGCGGCCGGCCGAGGAGGAGCCGAGCCCCTCGGCGACCTCGTCCAACGCGCCCAGCACCTCGGCCGGTTCGAGGTCGAGCATCGCCAGGGTGCGGACGGCGGTGCGCAGTTCGCCCATCGCGACGGCCGCGCGCAGGCCGCGGCCCATCACGTCGCCGACCACCAGGGCGGTGCGGTGGCCGGGCAGTTCGATGACGTCGAACCAGTCGCCGCCGACCTCGGTCTCCATGCTGCCGGGCAGGTAGCGGCAGGCGATGTCGAGGCCGGTCGCCTCCGGGTCGTCCGGCGGCAGCAGGCTGCGCTGGAGGATCAGCGCGCGTTCGTGCTCGCGGCGGTAGAGCCGGGCGTTGTCGAGGAAGATGGCGGCGCGGGCGGCCAGTTCCTCGGCGAGCATCCGGTCCCGCTCGGTGAACGGCTCGCTGCCCTTGGCCCGGGAGAACTGCACCAGGCCGAGGACGGTGTCGCGGGCCACCATCGGCACCACCAGGGTGGACTGCACCAGCGGGGTGCCGCCCAGGTCGTGGCCGCCCTCGCCGTCGAGCACCTGGAGCTGGGCGGTGCGCAGCGCGCGGGCGCTGGCGGAGCCGAACCGGAAGCGGTGCACCGAGCCGACCGAGACCGGACCCTCGCTGGGTTCGACGTCGTCGTCGCCGGCCATCGCCACCGGGGCGTCGGAGACCGAGCTGGCGAAGGCGACCCGGCGGACCTCGCCGCTGCCGTCGGTGGTGCGGGCCAGGTCCTCGGCGCCGGACAGCAGCGCCTGGTAGAGGTCGACGGAGGCGAGGTCGCAGAAGTGCGGCACGGCCACGTCGAGCAGTTCGCGGGCGGTGGTCTCCAGGTCGAGGGAGGTGCCGATCCGCGAGCCGGCCTCGTTGAGCAGCGCGAGGTTGCGGCGGGCGTGGGCGGCCTCGCGCTCGGCGCGCTGCCGGCCGGTGACGTCCATCGCCAGGCCCGCGACACCGATCGGGCGGCCGGAGTTGCTGTGCAGCCGGTACAGCGAGATGGACCAGCGGCGGCGGGCCGGGTCGCCGGGCACGGTGCCGACCAGCGGCATGTCCAGCACCGCGTCGCCGGTCTCCAGTACCTGCCGCAGCGCGGCGGACAGCCGGTCGGCCTCCACCCGGGAGAGGAAGTCCTGCGGGCCGCGGCCCGGTTGCTCGGTCGGGCGGCCGAAGACCGCGGCGAAGCGGTCGTTGACCCGGACCAGGCGCAGGTGGGTGTCGAAGAGCACGAAGCCCATCGGGGACTGCCCGAACACCGCCTGGGAGGCGGCCAGATCGGTCTCGATCTGGCGCAGCGCGGCCACGTCGACCGCCAGGCACAGCGCGCCGTGGTCGGCGGGCATCACGTAGACCTCGGCGCGGCCCTCGGCGCCGGAGGCGTCGCGGTACGGCACCAGGCCCTGCCACTCGCGGCCGTCGAGGATCTTCGCCAGCCGCTGGTGCGCGCGCGTTTGCACGTCGGGCGGCGCGAAGGCGGCGATCGGGTCCTTGCCGACGGCCTCGGCCGCGGTCAGCCCGAAGAACTCGGTGGCGCGCTCGCTCCACTGGTCGATCCGGCCCTCGGCGTCAAGGGAGAAGGAGGCGACGCGTATGTAGTCATACAGGGACCCGGGCGGGCTGGACTGCCAGACGCCGGCCTTTGCCGCGTCCGCGTCGTCGTCGCCGGGCGGAACCGCCCCTGCTGGCATGTCGCTCACTCGCCCGACCCCTCCAGCTCAGCACACATGGACCGGTTGGACCCGAGTATTCAGCATGGCGACCGTCCAGCACACGGTCTTGTCGATCACAGCATCATCTCGGCTCCTGGGGCGCGGGGGCCGTCCCCGGAACACCACGGTCGCACCTCTCGCTCCCGCCTCTTCGGCATACCCGGCACAGTCGCTCGCAACCATCGAGCCCGTCGGCGCCCCCGGCAGCGCCCTGCGGTCACGGCAGAGCCAGTTCGAACCAGACGGTCTTGCCGAGCGAGCCGTGCCGCGTCCCCCACCGCCGGGACGCCCCGGCCACCAGTTGCAGGCCCCGCCCGCCCTCGTCGTCCTCGGCCGCCACCCGCTCGCGCGGCGGGTCCGGCAGCGGGTCCGACACCTCCACCAGCAGCGAGCCGCCGCGCACCATGCGCACCCCGATCGGGCCGTGCGCGTACCGCAGCGAGTTCGTGACCAGTTCGCTGACCAGCAGCACCGTGACGTCGGTCAGCGACGCCAGGCCCCAGGACGCCAGGGTGTCGCGGACCCGGCGGCGCGCCAGCCGGACCGCGCTCGCCTCGGCGGGGAAGGTCCAGGCGGCCGTGGAACCGGCCGGCAGGCCGCCGAGGCGGGCCATCAGCAGCGCCACGTCGTCCGGCTCGCGGTCGGGGTCCATCGTGGCCAGCAGGTCGTCGCAGGCGTCCTCCAGGGAGCCCAGCCGGCGGCACAGCGTCTCCCGCAGCCGCTCGATGCCCAGGCCGATGTCCTTGCCGCGGGCCTCGACCAGCCCGTCGGTGTAGAGCACCAGGACCGCGCCGTCGGGCACGTCGAGCTCGGTGGTCTCGAAGCGGACCCCGCCGACGCCGAGCGGCACCCCGGTGGGCAGGTCCAGCAGCCGGGCGTAGCAGCGGTCCGGGTCGTCCTGGTGCTCCACCAGCACCGGCGGCGGGTGGCCGGCCTGGGCGATGGCGCAGCGCCGGGTGGAGGGGTCGTAGACGGCGTACACCGCGGTGGCCATCCAGCCCTCGGTCCGGTTCTGGGCGAGGTCGTCGCCCAGCTCGTTGACCCGGCGCAGCAGTTCGTCGGGCGGCATGTCGAGGCCGGCGAGGGTGCGGACAGCGGTGCGCAGCCGGCCCATGGTGGCGGCGGCGACCAGGCCGTGGCCCATCACGTCGCCGACGACGAAGGCGAGCCGGCCGCCGCCGAGCGGGATGACGTCGAACCAGTCGCCGCCGACCTCCGCGCCGCTGCTGCCGGGCACGTAGCGGTAGGCGATGTCGACGCCCGGCGGCTCGGGGACGGTACGCGGCAGCAGGCTGCGCTGGAGGGTCAGCGCGCCCTCCCGCTCGCGGACGTACAGCCGCGCGTTGTCCAGGGCGGTGCCGGCCCGGTCGGCGAGGTCCACGCCGAGCGCGAGGTCGTCGCGGTCGAAGGGCTCGCGGCCGCGGTCGCGGGCGACCACCAGCAGCCCGAGCACCACCCCGCGGGCCCGCAGCGGCAGCACCAGCATCGAGTGGAGGCCCAACTCCAGGGCGGCGTCCACCTTGGGGTCGTCGGGGTAGGTGGTGGCGCGCAGTTGGTCATCGCCGTCGAGCAGCCGCGGCTCGCCGCCGGCCAGCACGGTGCCGAAGACGGAGCGCCGGGTGAAGCCGATCGACTGGCCGCGCCGCAGCATCCGTTCGACCTGCGGGGTCCAGTGCGCGGCGCCGACGCCGAGCTGGCGGAGCGGCTGGGTCTCGCGGAAGCCGGCGGTCGGCAGGTCGCCGCCGCCGGCCACCTGCGCGTGCAGCAGCACCCCGGAGTAGCCGGCGAAGGTGGGCACCAGCGCTTCGGCGATGGTCTCGGCGACCCGGCGCACGTCGAGCACGCCGGCGATCCGCGAGCCGACGTCGTTGAGCAGGGTGAGGCGGCGGCGGGCCCGTTCGGCCCGCTCGGCGGCCTGCACCCGTTCGGTGACGTCGATCACGGTGGCGCTGACGCCCAGGACCCGCCCGGCCCGGTCGACCAGCCGGTGGTACGACAGCGAGCGGTGGCCGCGGCCGCCCGGGGCGGGCGCCACCACGTCGATCACCGGCCGGCCGGTGTGCAGCACGCGGCGCTGGAGCGCGGCCAGTTCGCGGGCGGTCTCGGCGTCGAGGAGCTCCTCGACGCTGCGGCCGATGTGGTCGGCCGGCAGCATGCCGTTCATGGCGGCGAGCGCGTCGTTGACCCGTACGTAGCGCAGGTCGCGGTCGAGGATCGCGACGCCGAGCGGGGAGGAGTCGAACAGGGAGTCCAGGGCGGCGAGGTCGTGTTCCAGGGTGCGCAGCCGGCTGGTCTCCGCGAGGGAGGCGAGCACGAACGGGCGGCCGTCGCCGTCGACGAGCAGGCTGGCGCGGGTGTCGACCTGCACGGTGTGGCCGTCGCGGTGGCGCAGCGAGAGGATGCCGTTCCAGCGGCCGGTGCGCAGCAGTTCGCCGAGGATCTGCTCGGGCCGGCCGTCGCCCTCGGACGCGTCCGGGGGAAGGGGGTTCCGGGCTCCGGGGCGGGACGGCTCGGCGCCTGCGGCCCCCTCCTCCCCTGTGTCCGCGTCACCGGGGAACGGCTCGGGCGGGCCGAAGAGTCCGCCCACCCTGCGGCCGACGATGTGCTCGCCCGCCCAGCCCAGGACGTCCTCCGCCAGCGGGCTCCACAGCAGCACCCGGCCGCTGGTGTCCAGCATCACGACGGCCACCCGGAGGGCGTCCAGCAGGGTGCCGGAGGCGCGCGGCCCGCCGGCGGCGTCCGGCTCCTGGCCGGGGAGCGGCGCGGAGGGCGGTTCGGGCGGCGGCGGTACGGGCCGGGGGGCGCGGCCGGGCGGCGCCCCGGGGTCGTCGCCGCTGGCGCTCATACGTTGCACCCCCGACCGGGTCGGGTCGGGTGTGCGCGCACCCGACCTCCAAGAGAGGTTTACCCCCTCTTACCCGATATTGCCCTTTTCTGCGCAGGTGTGCGCGGAAGGGGCCGTCACGCCTCGGCCGCGCGGGGCACGACCTGCTCGATCACGTACACCTGCGGCGGGGCCGACGGGGCGGCGGGGTAGGTCAGGGTCTCGGCGACCCGCTCGGCCTCCGCGCGTGTCGCGTACCGCCCCACCCGGTAGCGGTTGCCGCCCTCGTCCTGCCGTATGAGGACCCAACCGAACTCCGACGTCACTACGCCGCCCCCTCCTTCGCGCCTCGGCCGCCGCATCCGGGCCGGTCCCGTGCTGGCGGAATCGGCGATGCGCATATGCCCGACCCTACGCCCGGGGTTCACCCGGCGGGCACGGAATGACACGAAGAGGTACCGATCCGGCCACTCGTTCGACCTGAAGTTGACGCTCCGTCAGCGCCCCTTCCGGGCACGGCGATACGGCGCGTCCGTACGGCACGGCGATACGGCGCGGGGCGCGGCGAGGCCGACGCCCCGCAGCGCCCCGCGACGCGGTGCGGGGCGCCTACGGCCTCAGCGCACGGGCAGGTGGTAGACGGCCCGGTAGCGCTCCGCCGGGATCACCACGTCGGCCGTCTCCACCGGCCGCCCCGATGCGTAGTACGTGCGGCGGATCTCGATCACGATGTGCCCGGGCACGCCGCCCAGCGCCGAGGTCTCCTCGGCCAGCCCCGGCCGCGCGCCGACCTCCTCGGACATGTGGTCGACCAGCACGTCGATCGCCGCCATCCGGGGCACCACGCCCTGCCCACCGACCGGCCCCTCCTCCGGGAGCAGCACCGGGGTGCGGGCGGTGAGCGCCAGCGGCTCCCACGAGGTGGAGAGCATCGACGGCTCGCCCTCGGTGCGGAACAGGTAGCGGGTGCGCATCACCCGGTCGCCGACCTGGACGCCCAGCCGCTCGGCGATGTCGGCGGACGCGGAGTCCTGCACGCTGCGGGACTCCCAGGTGCCCTTGCTCTCCTCGTCGGCCTGCTCCTGGCGGTAGGGGCTCGGCAGACCGGTCGGCCGGAAACCGCTGCGGACGATCCTGCGCCGCTCGGGCCGCTCGCGCACGTAGGTGCCCGAGCCCGAGCGGCCCTCCACGTAGCCCTCCGCCATCAGCACCTTGCGCGCCTCCAGGGCCACGGTGTCCGAGACGCCGTAGTCGCTGCGGATGCGGGCCTGCGAGGGCAGGCGGGCGTGGGGCGGCAGCGTGCCGTCGAGGATCTTCCGCCGCAGATCCCCGGCGACGCGCAGATAGGCGGGCTGCTCACCGAAGGCCACGTGCCCCTCCCAGGGGTTGACTGTGTGCGACAGCTTGGCAACCCTCGGTGCACGACCGCAAGCTCTCCCCTGAACGTCACCCGACGTGCGGGAGCCCGGATCGGAGCCCGTAGGACCTCCCACCGTGCTCGTACGCCGCACCCGTCACGCTCCCGCCGGGCTCGCGCGGGCCCCGCCGCCCTTCGCGCGGCCGGCCGGTCAGGGACGGATCAGACGCCCACCCCCGAGTCGCCGCCGTCGTCGGAGGAGCCGCCGTCGGAAGAGCCGCCGTCGGACCCGCCGTCAGACCCCTTGCCGTCCGACCCGCCCCGCACCGAACCGGTCACCTTGGCGTCGGCGTCGCCGAAGAAGCAGGTCACCGAGCGGTCGCCGGCGGCCCACAGCGACCTCTGCGGGCCGAAGAAGAACAGCCGCATGCCGTCCTGGAGCGACCCGCCGTCCAGGTACTCGCTCATCTGCTTGCCGCAGGTCGCCTGGGCCTGGCTGGTGATCGCGTCGACGCCCGGATAGGAACCGCTCGTGCTCGGGTCGAGGCTGTAGGTGTAGAACGCCTCGGCGTCGTGCGCCTTGGCGCAGTCGACCACGTTCACCGTCCGGGACACCTTCGCGCCCCCCTCGAACTCCTTGAGCGAGTGCCCGACCGTGTTGAAGCACTGGCCGGCCTTGATGTCCTGGACGTTGGTGTTGCCGCCGTCGTCCAGCACGCCGAGCGCGCCGAGCGTGATCAGCAGCGCGGTCAGCAGGGTGGTGATCGAGTTGATCGTGATGCCCGCGATGGCCAGGCCGCGCCCGCGCTGCCCCTGCCGCTTGCCCTGCTTCAGCCCGCCGATGCCAAGACCCAGGCCGAGCAGCGGAACGCAGGTGAAGGACGTCACCAGCGAGGCGATCGACAGCCCGTTGGTGGTGCGGTTCGCCGCGTACCAGCCCGCGCCGGGCCCCGGATACGCGGTGTACTGCCCGGGAATCCCCGGCCCGCCCGGGGCCGCGTACGGATTCGGGTTCGGCTGCTGGTAGGGCCCCGGCCCCGCGCCGTAGGGCGGCTGGCCGTCGCCGCCGTACGGCGAGGGCTGCGCGTACGGCGTCTGCGGATAGCCGTACGGCGGGCCGGACCCGTACGGCGAAGAGGAGCCGCCGTAGGGCGGATCGGGGGCGGGGGGCGGCGGCGGGGGGCCGGCCGGGTATCCCCCGGGCGGCGGCGGCTGGTCCTCAGGGGACGGCGGCGGAGATATGTCCACCAGGGGAGTTTACGATCCCCTTACCGCTACGCCCCCACCGTCCCGTCGACTCCTTCGCGAAGGAAGTCCGCGTGGCCGTTGTGCCGTCCGTACTCCAGCAACACGTGCACCATCACCATCCGCAGGCTCACTTCTTCCTCCCACCTGGGCTGGTATCCGGCCACGTCCAGCGACGCGGCCGCCGCCTCGATCCGCCGGGAGGCCGCGACCTCCGCCTCCCACGCGCCGAACGCCTCCGCCCGGGTCGAACCGCTCGCGTCGTACGCCGCCTGGAAGTCGATCTCCCGCGACCACACCATGGGGGCGTCGTGGTCCTCGAACACCCGCCGGAACCAGGCCCGTTCGACCTCCGCCAGGTGGCGCACCAGGCCCAGCAGCGACAGCGTGGACGGCGGCATCGAGCGCTGCCGCAGCTCCTCGTCGCCGAGCCCCGCGCACTTCATCGCCAACGTGGCCCGGTGGTAGTCGAGAAACGCCCGCAGCGTCTCGCGCTCCGTCCCGAAGTTCGGCGGCCCGACACGTACGTCCTCGATCTCGCTGGTCATGGCAGGAGCCTAGAGGAGCACGGCGGGCCGCCGAACGGCAGGCGGAGCCTTGCGGGTCAGGGGCGCGCGGGTCAGGGGCGCGGGTCGCACGCGGTGGCCCGGGCGCGGGCCTCCCACCGGCCGATCTCCGCGCGCGGCCGCTCCAGATGGCCGACCACCCGTTTCGCCCTGGCCTGGCCGCGGGCCGCGAAGGGGCGGCCGACCCGCGCGTACGTCACCGCGTGCCGGCAGGCGGCAGGGGGGCGCGTTGTGGCGTCGGGGGAAGGTGCGCCATGATCCGACGGATGGACCAACGTACTCATACCTGCCTGTGTTTCTGCCTGCGCGACGGCGCCGACGGCCGTACGGAGGTGTTGCTCGGGCGCAAGAAGACGGGGCTCGGCGCGGGGAAGGTGGTCGGTCTCGGCGGGCACGTGGAGCCCGGCGAGAGCGCGGCCGAGGCCGCGGTGCGCGAGGTGGCCGAGGAGTCGGGGCTGGTGGTCGACGCGGCCGACCTGCGCTCCGCGGCCGTCGTCGACTGGCGGTTTCCGGCCCGGCCGGCCTGGGACATGTGGGTCACCGCGTTCACCACGTCCCGCGTGCTCGGGGAGGCCGCCGAGACCCGCGAGATCGCGCCGCTCTGGGTGCCGGTCGACGCGCTGCCGCTCGACTCCATGTGGGACGACGCCCGCCATTGGGTTCCCCAGGTGCTGGCGGGGCGCACCCTCGACGCGGAGATCGTCTTCTCCGACGACAACGAACACGTCGCCTCCGCCACGATCCGTACGGTGCCCTGACCCGCCGGGGTGGTGCGTTCTGTCGGTTCAGGGACCACCTGCCGGTGGAGGGTTGCTCGCGCCGACCGAAAGGTCCCGTGGATCACAGGTCGGGGCACCCCCGGGAGGGTCAGGCTCGCGCGGGAACGGGGGCACTACCGAGGGCGTCGCGGCGCAGAGGCATCGTCAACGTCGTCATGCGGCGCCAACCGTGCACGCGCTCGTAGAGGTAGGTGAGGTGGATGCCGAAGCGGATCAGCGCGGCGGTGGGCGCCGGCCACCGCAGGATGCGGCCCATCCGGGCCATCACCGCGAGGCTCACATCGCGGTGCACCCGGATCTCCGCGTGCGCGCACTCGCGCAGTACGCGGTGGATGACCCGGCCGTGCCCGGCGGCAGCCAACCGCAGCAACTCCTCGTGGCAGTAGGCGAGGTGGTTGTCCTCGTCGTGCGAGATCGCCCGGACCGCGCGGCCGACCTCCGGGTGCTCCGCGAAGTACCTGAGCAGCAGCGCCATCTGCTCGGACGCGCGCTGCTCGGTGACCCGGCTGTGCGCCAGATACGTGACGATGTCCTGCTCGGTCAGCGGCTGGTCCGCGCGCAGCCGGGTGTGGGCCAGCCCGATACCGGCCCGCTCCAGCAGCATCGTGTAGTCGGTGTCGGCCGGCACCGGCACCGGCTCCAGCCCGCGCTTGCGCAGCAGCGCGTTGAAGATCCGGCCGTGCTTGTCCTCGTCGGCGCCGTGCCGGGCGATCTTCGGGGCCAGCTCCCGCTGCGAGGGGGGCACCAGCGCGGCGATCCGGCCGTTCTCCCAGCCGCCCTGGGCCTCGCCGCTGGCCGCGATGGAGCAGAAGAGCCGGTAGGCGTCGTCGTCGTCCACGATCGAGGTGAACAGCCCGCGCACCGAAAGCATCCCGTACCCCTCTCGCCGCCCAGCAGGTATCAGCGCCAGTCAAGGTTGGCCCCGGCCGGACCGCAACCGCATCGTCCCCGCGGTTCGCCCATCCGGGCGACTCCCGCGGGACCGTGCGGCCGGCGGGCTCAGCAACCGCCATAGCCCTCCCAGTTCGCGACGGTGTCGTGCTGGGTGCCGCCGTCGATCACGAGGGTGCGGTTGCCGACGTAGGCGCAGCCGGCGGTCTCCTCGTTGTTCGCCCAGGCACCGCCGAGCGTGTACTTGTACTGGATCGTGGTGGGGCCGGCGGCCTTGACGGTGGCGGTCCAGTGGGTGGCGTCGACGCGGGTGAAGGCGATCCCGTCCGGTGCCCAGTCGGCGGCGCCCCCGCCGAGCGCGGACAGGGTGCCGGCCAGGTAGACGGTCTTGCCGCTGGGGTCGGTGGCGGCGGGCACCGTCAGGTCGATCACCTCGACGTTGTTCGCGGTGGTGGTGGCGGTGACGGCGGCGGAGGCGTCGGACTCGTTGCCGTCGGTGTCGTAGGCGGTGACGGTGTAGGTGTACGCGGTGGTGGGCGTGAGGCCGGTGTCGGTGTAGGTCGTGCCGGTGGTGGTGCCGGCCAGGGCGGTGGCGCCGCTGCCGGTGGCGCGGTAGACGCGGTAGCCGGCCACGGTGCCGCCCGAGGTGTCGGTGGCGGCCTGCCAGGACAGCGCGGCGGTGGTGCTGGTGGCGGTGGCCTTCAGGCCGGTCGGGGCCTGTGGCGGCGGTCCGGGCGTCTTGGTGGTGACGTGGATGCTCGCCGAAGCGGGCGAGGTGCCGATGTTGTTGGAGGCGGTGACGTAGTAGGTGTAGCCGGTGGCGGCGTCCAGGCCGCTGTCGGCGTAGGTGGTGTCGGCGGTGGTGGCGACCAGGGCCGCGGTGCCGCTGCCGGTGGCCCGGTAGACCTGGTAGCCGGCCGCGCGCGCGTCGCCGGTCCAGGACAGGGTGACGCCGGTGGTGCGGACGGCGGTGGCCGCGAGGCCGGTGGGCGCGGCCGGGGCCTCGGTGGGCGGCGCCGCGCACACGTCGAAGGTCTGGCAGACGGCGGTGGGCGTGTCCACGTCCTGGCCGGCGGAGATGTCGACGGCCAGCCGCACGTACTGGGCCATCGCCCACATCAGCGGGGTGGCGGAGTTGTCGGGCTTGCCGAAGGTGAAGCCGTTGGTGCCGGTGCTGCCGCCCCAGACCTGCTCGGAGATCTGGTGGTCGGCGGCGGCGCCGGCCATGGTCCCGAGTGCGGACTGCGCGCCGGTGAGGTCGCCGGCGGCCACCTCGTACTCGCCGCGCTCGCCGGTGAGCACCGGCCAGGGCTGCCCGGTGCCGGCGCCGGTGTAGTCCGCGCCCGAGCCGGTCTCGCCGTAGCCGTCGAAGCCGTAACGGTGGTCGATGGCGCCCTCGGGGGTCCGCACAGCGATCTGTGCGTCGTCGACGCCGAGGGTGTTCGTCACCTCGGTGGACTTCGGGGCCAGCACCCCGAGCCGGACCAGGTCGAGGAAGCTCTGGTCGACCACGGTCCGGTCGTCGTGGTTGCCGCCGCCGTTGGCCAGGCCGATGGTGGCGCCGGAGTCCGGCTGACCGTCGGGGGTGATCCGTAGGAAGTAACTTCCGTTCCCGTAGGAGCCGTTGGTGGTGTAAGTCCAACTGTCCACCTTCGACGCCCAGTCCTTGGCGGTGGTCAGCCACGAAGTGGCGTCCGCGGTATCGCCGTTGGCGGTGGCGAGCTGAGCGGCGCAGACCAGGCCGGCGATCTCGGCGGCGATGGTGGCCGGGGAGTAGCCACCGTTCTCCTCCCAGCGCTCCTGCCCGGTGGTGGGGCCGTTGGACGCGATGAAGGCGGCCAGCAGCTTCACCTTGGCGAAGTCGGCGGCGCCGGTGCGGCCCAACTGGTAGGCGAGGATGATCGGATCGGCCTGCTCGTCCTGCTGGTTGCCGCCCCACATCGGGTTGCCGTTCAGCCAGGTGTTCTGCTTGACCTGCCCGTTCGCGGACATCTCGTAGTCGAGGATGTACGTCAGCGCGTCGCTCGCGTCCTGCTTGTCACCGACGGCCAGCAGCGCGGAGGCCATCTGGTACTCGTCGCGGGTCCACACCAGGTGGTAGCCGTGCTGCCCGCCGCCGTCGGCGCCGACCGACGCTCCCCACGGGGTGGACGGCGAGGCGACGAAGGCACCGGTGTACGTCTTGTCCTCGTCGGCCTTCAGCTCCATCAGCGAGATCTCGTACTGCGTGAGCAGGTCGGGGCTCGAAGTGACCGACGCCGGCGGCGAGTCGAGGCCGGCCCACCAGTCGTGCCAGCCGGACTGGAAGGCGCTCTCGGTGGCGGCGAAGCCGGCCGCCAGCGACGCGGAGGCGTCCGAGACGGCCGCGGCGGTGGTCGCGCCGAAGGCCAGCGCCATGGTGAAGGTGGTCGAACCGGAGGCGGCGACCGGGATGCCCGCGGTCTGCTCGATGTGACCGGGACTGGGCACCGCGCTGTAGGGGGTGGACAGTTCGTGGCCGCCGGTGAGCTGGGCGCTGCCGCTGCTCGCGGTGCCGACGTAGCCGGTGGAGGCGGTGGTGAAGGGCACGGAGGCGGCGAGCGCGCTGGCCACCGGGCCGTTGGACGCGGTGAGGTCGCCGCTGGCGTCGTCGGTGCCGCCGCTGTTGCCGTTGCCCTGGTTGTCCAGTTGCGGCAGGTAGTCCGCGTAGAGCGCCAGCGGGGTGGCGGAGTTGTTGGTGAAGGTGGTGTGCACCAGGATCACCGAGCGGGCCGGGTCGGCGACGTAGGTCTTGGTGATCGTGTACGCGCCGGAGGTGGCGGTGTTGGTCTGGGTGAAGGTCGGCGACTTCGGGTCGGCGAGGGCGACCTGGTGGGTGGTGGAGCCGATCTCGTCGTCGGTGAAGGTCGAGCCGTCGCTGACGTAGAACTGGAGGCCGTAGGTGTCCGGGTTGTCGGTCTGCGGGTAGTACACGTTCTGCAGCGCGCCGTTGGCGAGCAGGTACCAGACCTTGGAGTCCGGGCCGATCGCGGTGGCGTAGCCCTGGGTGCCCAGCGGCTCGTTCCAGCTGGAGGCGGAGCCGGGGCCACCGGGGGCGGTCGCGGCGCCGGCCGGCGGGGAGGTCCAGGCGACCGCGGCGGCGAGCAGGCCCGCGCAGGCGGCGGCGACGGTGAGCAGGCGTCGGCGGGATGGGGGCGCGTCGGACGGGCGGAGCGGCATATGCATGACTGCCTTCCGGGTGGGGGGATCTGCGAGGGAGGGCGAGGTGCCGTCGGCGTGGGGTGCCTTCGGCGAGGCCCGCGCGACGGGGCCCGGACACGCGCCGGTCCGGGCCCCGTCGCGGGGCGACTGCCTTGCTGCCGGACTTCCAGGTGCCTTACTTCCAGGTGTCGTCGAGCGTGAGCGAGCCAGAACCGCCGGTGCCGGCGGTGCGGTTGGCGCCCGACTCCCATGTCACGTTCCCGGAGGCGTCCTTGAGGATGTACTTGTACTCGAAGGACGTGTTCGGCGGCAGGTTCGCGGTGCCGGACCAGTGCGCCTGGTCGGTGGAGCTGAGCGCGATCGCCTGGGCGGGGGCCCAGTCGCCGAGCACCGGGATCGAGCCGGTCACGTAGACCTTCTGGCCGGCGGGCGCGGACTCCGCCTCGTGGAAGGCGACGGCGACCTGGTTCGCGCCGCCGGAGGACTGGACGCCCCAGGTGTCGTTCAGGGTGCCGCCTGCGCTGCCGGTGCCGGCGGTGTGGTTGTTGCCCGGCTCCCATGTCACGTTCCCGGACGCGTCCTTGAGGATGTACTTGTACTCGAAGGACGTGTTCGCCGGGAGGTTCACCGCACCGGTCCAGGCGGTGCCGTCGGTGGAGTCCAGCGGGATCGCCTGGGTGGTGTCCCAGCCGGCCAGCGCCGGAATGGAGCCGACCAGGTAGACCTGCCGGCCGGAGGGCGCGGCCTCGGACTCGTGGAAGGTCTCGGTGACGGTGCCGGCCGGCGGGGTGGTCGGGGGCGTCGTCGGCGGCGTGGTGGGCGGGGTGGTCGTCGAGGTGCCGGCCTGGTACAGCGCGACGGAGTCGTGCGCGGGCACGGTCACCGAGGCGGTGCCGTCCGAGCCGACGGTGACGGTGGAGCCGCTGCAGCCGCCGGAGGAGGTGAGGTCGCCGTGGATGACGTCGCAGTACGTGCCCGCGGCCAGGCCGGTGGTGAAGGTGCCGGTCACCGCGGAGTCGCTGTTGTTCAGGCTGATCCACGCCTGGTCACCGCGGCTGAACGCGATCGCGTTGCTGCCGTTGTCCCACCAGTTGGCGACCTGCCCGCCCTGGGCCGCGTTGTGCCAGCCGACCATGTTCGCGATGCCCTGCACCCGGTCGGTGCACACCCACGCGCTGGAGGAGCAGTCGGTGTCGGTGACGTAGCCGTTGCCGTCGGCCGGCGGGGAGTCGTCGGAGCTGTTGAAGGCGAAGCCGGAGTACACCGTCGGGGCGCCGTATCCCCAGGCGAGCATGAACTCGGTGGCCAGCGTGTACTGCGAGCCGTTCTTGTAGTTCAGGGTGCTGCCGTTGCGCTCGGTGTCGTGGTTGGTGACCATCGCGCCGTCCTTGTCGGCCGGCTCCAGGCCCCAACTCTGGCCGAACGTCTTGAGGTTGGCGATGTTCCCCTGGAACTGCGCCTTCATCGCGTTGGCGTAGTCGAAGCCGATCACGCTGCCGTTGGACTCGAACGCGGCGGGCGCGAGGTTGCCGCCGCTGCCGAGCGCGACCTCCTGCAGGACGTACGGCCGCGCGCCCCACTCGGTGTCGGAGAGCCGGGACTCGATGTTCGCCATGTCGGACTGGTTGATGTGCTTGGCGGAGTCGACCCGGAAGCCGTCGACTCCGTAGCCGATCAGCTTGTTGAGGTATCCGGCGATCTTGCCGCGCACGTCGTCGGTCTCGGTGTAGAGGTCGGCGAGGTTGGACAGGTCGCACTCCTGGACCTGGGTCTGGTTGTTCCAGTCGTCGATGGCCATGTCGGCGTTGGGGCAGTTGGCCGGGGAGGTGTGGAAGTCCGAGGGGGCGTAGGGGACTTGGCCGTAGGACTTCGAGCCGACGTTGAAGCTGTCGCCGCCGTAGGAGTCGGTGCTGGCCTGGTCGTTGCCGGACATGTGGTTGATCACCGCGTCGGCGTAGACCTTGACGCCCGCGTCGTGGCAGGCGGTGACCATCGACTGGAACTGCGCCTCGGTGCCCATCCGGCTGTTCAGGTCGTAGCCGACCGGCTGGTAGATCTCCCACCAGGGGTGCGCGCCGGACAGCCGGATCGAGTCCTGCGGCGGGGCGACGAGCACCGATCCGTAGCCCTTGGGGCCGAGTTGGGTGGTGCACTCGTTCGCGACCGACGGCCAGTTCCACATGAAGAGGTTGGCGGTCACGTCGCTGCCGTTGCCGCCGCTCGCGGCCGCGGTGGTGGCGGGGCCCGCGTGCGCGGTGCCCTGGACGGCGGCGAGCGGGACGACGGCGCCGGCCACCAGGGCGGCGGCGGCGAACAGGGCCCGGCGGACGCCTCGTCGGCCCCCGCGCCGCGGCGTCCGCGGCCGGCCGCCGTGCGGCTCGGCGTGGCGTGACGCCGGGGATCGCGGCTCCGAGGAGGGCGACTCGAAGCAGGGCGGCTCCGCGCGGTGGGGGGGATCGGCGCGGTCTGGTGAGCGAAGCATGGATGGCTCCCGCTGATGGTGGAGGACTGCGGCATGCGTACGCGACCACCCGGCTCCGACGCGCCTCGGACGAGCGGCCCGGTGGCCCTCCCGTGGGCCCCCGGAGCCAACCGCCGTGGCAGGCACGGCGGTTGAACGCGAGGTAGACCATGCTCCGGACCGGCAGCCCCGTCAAGACGTGCTGCAACAACTTTCCTGGTGTTGCAGAAAGCTTGCGCAGTGCGGTCCAGGGCAGGCCGGGGAGAATCACCTTTTGCGGTGGGTTACCGGGAAATCACCGAGGACGGCCCGGTACGGCTGCCACGGTTGCGGGCATGGACGCAGATGCGACGCCCGCTCCTGACCTGCAGGACGGCCACGCCGGAGACCGGACCGAGCCCCGAATCGTCGCCGAGGCCGAGCGCGGGTCCGTGCCCGAGTACGAGACTGTTCCCGAGCCTCGATCCGAGCCCGGGGCCGAGCTGGCCGTCGGGCCCGGGGCCGGAGCCGGGTCCGGCGCTCCGGCCTGGAGCCAGGAGCGCTACCGGGACGGGATGTTCAGCCACGCCGTCGACGGCGAGCGCGGCCGTCTCCAGCTGCTGGAGTCCGTGCTCGACGAGGCCACCCGGTCCCGGCTGACCGCGCTCGGCCTGAAGCCCGGCGACGACGTGCTGGAGGTCGGCGGCGGCGCGGGGTCGGTGGCCCGCTGGACGGCCGGGCAGGGCGCCCGGGTGACCGTGACCGACCTGGACACCGCCTTCCTGGGCGATCTGTCCGGGCCCGGGGTACGGGTGCTGCGGCACGACATGTACACCGAGGACTTCCCACCGGAGTCGTTCGACGTGGTGCACACCCGCTTCGTCCTGCTGCACCTGCCCGACCCGGACCGGGCGGTGGCGCGGCTGGCGAACTGGCTCAAACCGGGCGGGGTGCTGCTGGTCGAGGAGCCGGCGTCGTTCCCGGTGCTCGACTCCCCGCACGCGGCGTACCGCACCGTGATGCGTGCCTTCCGGGACCACCTGGAGCGCGCGCTCGGCTCCCACACCGCGTGGGCCCGGAGCCTGCCGGTTCCCTTGCAGCGGGCCGGACTCGGCGAGGTCGGCATCGACCCGCGGCTGCAGGTCGTGTACGGCGGCGGGGCCGAGACGCGATGGTGGCAGATGACCCTGGAGCAGGCCCGCGAGGGGATCGTGGCGGCGGGCCTGGCGCGCGACGCCGACTTCGAGGCGGCCTACCGGGAGATGGGCGCGCCCGACTTCGTCGACCTGTCCCTGGCGGTGTTCGCGGCGTGGGGCCGGCGGGTGCTGTGACACCCGCCGGCCCCACGGTCCCGGCGGGCCGCGCGGGACGCCGTCCGGCCGTCGGCGCGGCCCCGGCACGGCCCTCGCGCGGTCGACCCGCGGCCGTGCCCCCGATCGGCTCTCGTACAGCTCTCAGGAAACTCCCCGGGAGGCTCCTCAGACGGCCGGGGCGCCGACCAGGTGGTCGGCGGGGATGCCGCCCTTGAGCGGGTGGTAGTAGTCCTTGATGGCCTCCACCCAGACCGGCACCGTGACCCGGTCCGCCGCGTCGGGCGCGAACGCGTCGAACAGCGCGTGGATGTTGGGGAGTCGGAAGCCGATCGCGGTCATCAGCGCCACGAACAGCGGGCGTTCGATCAGGCCGTCGCCGTCCGGATCGCCCAACGCGGCCAGGGCGTGGGCGAAGTCGGCGATCGCGTCGTCGAACCGCTCCGGCGCGAGCACGCACGCCTGGAACTCCTCGTAGCTGATCCGGCCGTCCTGGTTGGCGTCCAACTCCGTGACCAGCGTGGTCCAGTAGCGCTGGAAGGCGGCCGCCATCGCGGCCCTGGCGGCATCGTCGGAGGCGGTCGCCGCTTCGGCCACGCGCCGGTTCATCAGGTCGAAATCGTCGGGTTCGAGGTATCCGTTGCCGTCCGCGTCGAACAGCGTGAAGACCAGCTTGACTCGGTTGATCGCTTCGGTGCGCATCCTTGTCCCGCCTTCCGTCGGAATCCGGGGGCACCGGGGACCCCCGGAGACTCTGCGGTTCCACTGTGCGAGCCTCCGTGCCGCCCCGGCCCGGGAACGGCCGGGCTTCACCGCAATGAGTGAGCTTCCCGGGACAAACCCGGCGGAGCCGGCGCACGGGAGCTCCACACGGCGGTCACGGGGCTCGCGTACGGCGCTCGCGGGCCCCTGGCGGGCGGCGGGCGCTGCCGGGCGGGGCGGCGCGCCCGGCGCGCGGGCGGTCGGCGCGCGGGCGGTCGGCGCGCGGGTTTCAATGGGCGTATGGGTTCGAGCGGGCCTGGGCGGCGAGGCGACGCCGACGGGCCGGAGGGACCGGCGCGCCGGTCGCGAGGCGACGCGGCGCTGGTGGTGGACGCCCGCAAGACGGTGGTGAGCTGCACCAGGCGGGCCGCGGCGCTGCTCGGATGCAGCCCCGACGCGCTGCGCGGCCGCGATGTCGTGGAGCTGTTCGAAGACCCCGGGACCTGGTCCGTGCTGGCGTCGGGCGCGCTCGGCGGCCGGCAGAACACCGGCGGGGTGGTGCTGCTGCGGCCCGGCGGCGGGACGCTGCACGTCCGGCTGCGGGTGTCCGTCCTGGTGCCGGACGGCGCGCACGGCGTGCACTTCCTGCTGCGGATGGCGCAGGGCGGCCCGCCGGGCCCGGACCGGGCCGAGCCGGGCGCCGCGGCGCAGGACCCCGACCCGAGTGCCGAGGACACCGAGCCGCGCGCCGAGGACGGCCCGCTGAGACGCCCGCGGCTGGCCACCGCGGGCGGCAGCGCGTCGGAGCGGGCCGACCTGCGGTACGCGTCCGCGGCGGCGATCGGCGGGTCACTGGACATCACCCGCAACGCGGAGGACCTGGCGGCCGTCCTCGTGCCCGCCTTCGCGGATCTGGCCGCGGTCGACCTGACCCTCTCCGTGCTCCAGGGCGAGGAGCCCGCCCCGTTCACCGGCGCGACGCCGCTCCGCCGGGTGGCCGTGGCGGCGGTCGACGGGTGGCCGCAGGAGCTGTACCCGCGCGGCGCCACCCTGACCGTCGGAGACGTCGCGAGCGAGCAGGTGCGGCGCGGCGCCGCGGGCTTCCTGCCCGACCTCACCGAGCTGCGGTCGCTGCTGGCGGCGCAGGAGGAGCGGTCCCGGCTGTTCCTTCCGCCCGGCGCCACGTCGCTGCTGCTGATGCCGGTGCAGGCGCGCGGCCTGGTCCTGGGCACCGTGCTGCTCTGGCGTACCGGCCGGCGCCGCCCGTTCGACGAGAACGACGCCGGCCTCGCCGACGAGGTCGCCTCGCGGGCCGCGCTGAGCATCGACAACGCGCGCCGCTACACCAAGGAGCGCCGTACCGCCGAGACCCTTCAACGCAGCCTGCTGCCAAGGGTGGTGGAGGAGAGCACGGCGGCCGAGACGTCCGGCGTGTACGTGCCCGGCGGCACCCCCGAGGGCATCGGCGGGAGTTGGTTCGACGTCATCGAACTGTCCTCCGCCCGGGTCGCGTTCCTGGTCGGGCGGGTGCCCGGGCACGGGCTCGGCGCGACCGCCGCGATGGGCCGGCTGCGCGCCGCGGTGGGCACCCTCGCCGACCTGGACCCGGCGCCCGACGAACTCCTCAGCCACCTCGACGACTTGGTCGTGCGCTTCGCGAACACCGACGACCGCGACCCGGTCCACACCGGTATCGAGGGCGCGCTGCGCGGGGCCTCCTGCGTCTACGCGACCTACGACCCGCTCACCGGCCGCTGCCTCATCGCGTCGGCGGGGCACCCGGGACCGGTCCTGGTACGGGGAGGGGCCGCCGGGCCCGGCCAGGTCGACGCCACCGATCCGGCCGGACCCGACGCCACCGAACCGCCGGCCGCCGCCGAACCGCTGGTCGCCGAGCAGGTCGAGGTCACCGCGGGCCCGCCGCTGGGCACCGGCAACGGGCCTTTCGAGATGGCCGAGTTGCTGCTGTCCGCCGGAGACGTCCTGGTCTTCCACAGCGACGGCGCCGCACCGCGCGACGACCCGGCCGGGCACCGCCGGCAGGCGGCGGTCGCGGAGGTCGCGCGGTCGGCGGCGGCGAGCGGCCGCTCGATGGCGGACGCCGGCCGCGAGCTGCTCGGCCGCCTCTCCGACCCGGCCCCCGACCACGACCAGGCCCTCCTGCTGGCCCGCACCCGCGAGTTGCCCGCCGACCTGACCGCCGGGTGGACGGTGACCGCCGACCCCGAGGCGGTCGCCGAGGTCCGTTCCGGCGTCACCGACCAGCTCACCGCCTGGGGCCTGACCGAACTGGCCTTCAGCACCGAGCTGATCGTCAGCGAACTGGTCACCAACGCCATCCGGTACGCGGGCGCGCCGATCACCGTCCGGCTGATCAAGGACCAGCGGCTGATCTGCGAGGTCTCCGACCCCAGCCAGACCCAGCCGCACCTGCGCCGCGCCCGCCTCACCGACGAGGGCGGCCGCGGGCTGTTCCTGATCGCCCAGCTCACCCACCGCTGGGGCAGCCGCTACACCCCCGAGGGCAAGACCATCTGGACCGAGCAGCTCCTCACCCCCCGCTGACCGCTCCCCCGCCCCGACGCCGCCCCGCCCGTACCCGCGACAGAGCCCCCGGACGGCGTGCTGCCGTCCGGGGGCCCTTCGACGCTGTCGGTGTCAGTCGTCGTTGTCCGCGGACGGGATGTAGGCGCCGGGTACGGCGTCCGGTGCGTAGATCTTGCTCTCACCGGGGTACGGCTTCGCCCAGTTGTGCGTCTGGTACCAGGTGAAGTGGTTCATCTGGGCGGGCGGGGCGTAGTCGGGCACGGCGTTGGGGCCGGTCAGCCGCTGCTTCGACTTCCAGGCGTTCCACTGGGCCGCCACGGTCTTCTCGGCCGCCGGCACGCTCACCGACGGCACGGCCGCCGCCTTGGGGTCCTGCGGTGCCGGGGTGTCCACGCCGCACGACGGCGGGGTGGTCACTCCGGCGGTCAGCGAGGTCCGGTTGGGCAGCGCCGTGAACGGGGTGTCGTCCGGCTTGGCCCGGAACGCGCCCGTCATCGGGCTGGCCGCGCTGTCCTTCTGGTTCATCGGGTGGATGCCGAGGATCTGCTCGATGGTGCGGATCATGGTGATCTGCGAGTAGTAGTGGTCGTCCACCACGCCGTGCTGCGCATAGGGGCTGATGATCTGGATCGGCGCGCGGTGGCCGTCGACGTGGTCGAGGCCGGCCTGGGAGTCGTCCTCGACGACGAAGATCGCCGAGTCCTTCCAGTACTTGCTGTGCGAGATCGTGTCGACCATCCGCCCGACGGCGAGGTCGTTGTCGGCGACCTGGGCGGCCGGGCTGGCCGGGCCGCCGGTGTGGTCGCTGGAGAGCCAGAACATGTTCAGGTTCGCCGGACCGTTCTTCTCGAAGTCCTGCTGCCAGATCTGCTCCCGGTAGATGTCCGGGACGCTGGTGTCGAACTTCGGGAAGGTGGGCAGCGAGACGTTGTTCAGCGACGGGATCGGCGAGGAGGAGTCGAGCGTGTAACCGCTCGGCTGGCCGGTCGCGTTCATGTTCCTGGCGTCGCAGTACAGGTTCTGCCAGCTCGCGTCGGCCGGCTTGGTCAGGAACTGCTGGAACTCGCCGAAGTCGCGCACGGTCTTCCCGGCGGCCTGCGCGCCGGTCCACAGGAAGCCGCTCTTCTGGTGGCCGAGCGCGTCGTCCTCGGTGTCGTAACTGCGCGTGTACTCACCGGCGGAGGACTCGGTGTACTCCGGATCGTCGGCCTGCATCAGCCAGTTGTGGCCCTCGGCGGAGTTGGTGCCGATGTCGTAGGTGTTGTCGTACAGCCCGAACTGCGTGGCCAGCGCGTGCTGGTTGGGCGTCACGTTCTCGCCGAACTCCGTCAGCGCCGGGTCGCCGTCGCCCTGCGGCATGTCGCCGAGGACCTGGTCGTAGGTCCGGTTCTCCTTGACGATCAGGAAGACGTGCTTGATCGTCGACGGGTCGCCCAGCCGGGCCGGGACCGGCACCGCCTTCGCCTTGCGGCCCTTGGCGAGCTTGACGTCGCTGCTGGTCCAGCCGTTCTGCTGGAAGACCTTGGCGGTCTCGGCCCTGATCACGCGGTCGTTCGGCAGCGTGAAGTGCGTCAGGCTGGACGTCGTGTCATGGGTGCCGTGCCCGGCGCTGGTGGTGGGGCGGCGGGAGTCGATGCCGCGGGTGTTGGAGACGACCACCTGCTTGCCGACGGTGGTGATCTCCGCGGGGAAGTAGTCCGTCGGGAGCAGGCCGACGTAGCTGACCGGCTCCTGCGCGGTGCGGTACTTGTAGACGGCGATCGCGTTGGCGCGGCCGAGCGTCACCAGCAGGTGGCCGTCGTCGGTGAGCGTGACCGCGTCGGGCTCGTAGCCGACCGACGCCTCCGGCCAGGGCTTGGTGGAGATGGTCTGGACGACCTTGCCGCGGGCGGTGTCGATCACCGCCACGTCGTTGCTGGCGGTGTCGGTGACGAACACCGTGCCCTTCTTCGCGTACAGCGCGGTCGGGTGCAGGCCGACGTTGATGGTCGCGGGGGCGGCGGCCGGCGTCGCCAGGTCGATGACGCTGACGGTGCCGGTGGTGGTGGCGCCGGTCACCGGGCTGGCCGGCACCTGGGTGTTGTAGGAGTTGAGCGTGGTGTCGCCGCTCTTCGCCGGCCGGCCGCCCTCGTTGCTGACGTAGAGCTTGCCGCCGACCTGCACGAGGTCGCGCGGCGCGTTGCCGACCGCCCAGCTCTGCTCGATGGCGCCGGTCGCCGCGTCGATGGCGACCACCCGGTTCTGGCCGTTGACCGCGGAGTACACGGTGGAGCCGTCGGCCGAGAACACCGCCGCCCCGACCAGGGCGTGCTTGGCGCCGTCCGCCGGGATCTTGACGGACACCGGGTCGGCGAGGGTGCCGTCGGCGTTCACGGTGAAGCGGGTGTAGCCGTCGGTCTGGCCCAGCCACAGTTGCGAACCGTCGGGCGAGTACGAGGGGCCCTCCTGGCCCACGTCGTTGCCGCTGATCCTCAGGTTCGCCGCCGCGTTGTTGCCGACGAGCTGCTGCACCTTCCAGGTCTTCAGGTCCACGATGGTCAGCGCGCCGTCGCCATCGGTGACCGAGGCCGCGAGGTGGGTGCCGTCCGGGCTGACCGAGGACGACATGATCTTGCCGTCGTTGATGACGAGGCGGTCGCCGTACGGCGCGAGGTACTGGTCGCTGGAGATGACCTGGCCCTTGTCGGTGGTCTGGCCGACCTGCTGGGTGCCGAACTGGTGCGTCTGGGCGAACGCGGTGCCGGTGGCGCCCAGCGCGAGCGTGGTGAGGCCCGCCGTGACCAGTACCGTCCGGCGGCCGATGCGCCGGCCGAGAAAGACGACTTGCGCCTTCCCGACACGCCTTCGGCGGCGTGTTACCTGCATCAGGTTTTATCCCTTCGGGGTGGTGTGGAGCAGCTCGACATTGCCGTCGAACTGCCAGAGCGGGTTCGGCGCGTCGCCGGTCGGGGAGCGCACCAGGAAGTAGCCGTTCACTTCCTTCGGTCCGTCGCCGTCGGCCACGTACCGCCCGTCGGAGGTGACGTCGAGCTGGTAGACGGCCGTGCCCGGGGCCTGGACGCCGGGGAGGTGCCAGGTGACGACGCAGCGCCAGTCGTTGCCCGCGCCCTTGGCGGCGACATGGCCGTCGCTCTTGTCGCACGTCGCCGAGACCCGCAACTGCGCCTCGGTGACGGCGGGGCGGTTGAGCTGCTCGGTCTGCATCCGGTACAGGTGCCCGAAGGCCGTGGCGACCGACCGCTGCAGCTTGTTCCGGTCGATGCCGGAGCCCGTCGAGGGGGTCGCGACGGCGACGACCGCGACCGTGACGGCGAGCAGTCCGGCCAGCGGCAGCAGCCCGGCGGTGATCGCGCGGCGTCCGGAGCCGTCGTTGGTCAGGTTGGTGAAGTCGCGCCGCAGGAAGAGCAGATAGGCCAGCACCGTCGCGGCCACCGCCCACACCAGGCTGACCGCGATGCCGATCAGCAGCGGCCCGACTTGCGCCGGGCTGGTGAACAGGCCGTTCCAGGCGATGAACGCGTAGCCGGGCAGCGCCAGGCGTACGGCGACGGGCAGCGGCAGGAGCTGGGCCAGTTGCATGGCGAGCGCGACGAGCGCGGGCAGCAGCAGCCCCATCGGGGACCGGCCCAGCACGACCGACCCGAGCAGGCCGATCGCGGCGAGCGCCAGCGTCGGGGCGAGCGCGCAGGTCCAGGCGAGCAGGACGTTCCCGGCGGCGGACGACGGCGACAGCAGGTGGCCGTCGAGACCGACCAGCGGGTGGTTGCCGACCGCCGCGAGGCCGCCGACCACACCGGACGCGGTCAGCCCGACCACGAGCAGCAGGATGACGGTGAGGCTGGCCAGTGCCTTCGCCGCGAAGATCCGCCGGTGGGACCTGACCGCCACCAGCAGGTGACGCCAGGTGCCGAGCCGGTCCTCGGCGGCGAAGACGTCGCCGGCGACCAGCGAGGTCAGCAGCGGGAGCGCCCAACTGCCGGCGAACCCGAGCACCACCAGCGGCCCGGCCCACCCGGTGGCGTGCATCCAGCGGCCGAAGAGCGTGTCGGAGGGGAGCGTGCTCTGCTCACTCACCGCGGCGACGAAGAGGGCCGGCGCGATCCAGCAGACGAGGACCAGCAGCCGGACGCGCCACTGCGAGACCAGCTTGACCAGTTCGAAGCGGTAGGCACGCGCCACCGAGACGGGGCGCACCCCGACGGCGGTCCCGCCGTCGGCGGCGGCGGTCGCGGCCGTGTCCACGGTCGTCGGCGTCGCGGTCATCGGCCGGCCTCCTCTTCTTCTTCGGTGAGGGCGAGGAACGCGGCTTCGAGCGGCGACGACACGGGGGCGAGCTCGCGCACCGCGACGCCGGACCGGACCAGCCCGGCCACCAGTTCGTCGAGCGCGGGCACCAGGGCCCGGACGACGAGCACTTCGGCGCCGCGCCAGGCCCGGGCGTCGTCCACGACGGTGATCCCGGCGGTGCCGGCGGCCAGCCGGCGGGCGGCCGGCAGGTCGGAGCTGAGCAGCCGGTAGTCGAGTTCGCGGTTCTCGGCGGCGAGCTTGCTCAACGGGCCGGAGAAGACCACCCGCCCGGTGGCGAGGATGGTGGCCTCGGAGCAGAGCGCCTCCAGGTCGTCCATGCGGTGGCTGGAGACCACCACGGCGGTGCCGTCCGCCGCGAGCCTGGTGAGTACCCCGTGGACGTGTCTCTTCCCGGCCGGGTCGAGGCCGTTGGAGGGTTCGTCGAGCACGAGCAGCCGGGGCCTGGTGAGCAGGGCGGCGGCGAGCCCGAGCCGCTGGCGCATGCCCAGGGAGTAGCCGCGGACCCGGTCGTCGGCGACATCGGTGAGCCCCACCTGGTCCAGTACGTCGCCGATCGCGCCGGTCCGCGGGTCGTGACCGCGCAGCGCGACCAGCGCGGCGAGGTTCTGCCGGGCGGTGAGGGAGGGGTACAGGCCGGGTCCGTCGACGAAGCCGGCGACGCCGTCGGGCGCGGCGAGCGCCCGCCCGACCGGTGCGCCGAGGATCTCCAGGCGCCCGCCGTCGGCGACGGACAGGCCCAGCAGCAGGCCGAGCAGGGTGGTCTTGCCCGCGCCGTTCGGGCCGACCAGGCCGTGGATCTGACCCTGCGCCACATCCAGATCGATCCCGTCGAGTGCGACGACATCGCCGAAGCACTTGGTGATCCCACGTGCCCGGACCGCGAGGGGTGTGTCCATGAGTCCCTTCCTCCTGAGCCTCAAGGGACCCTAGGGACCGCACACAGCGCCGCCACGGACGTCGAGTTGAACACTTGCGGAACACCCGGCGACCGGATTCCGGCACTCCGATGCCGGCGCCGTGACAGCGGGTCGACCACGCGTGAAAGCCGCTGGTCAGGGCCGGTGGTGATCCGGGCACGACTGCGGGCCGGCCCGGGCCGAGGGGCGGGTGGACGCTCCCCGGCCGGGCCGGCCCCGACCGCGGCCCCGGAGCCGGGGCCGCGGCTTGGCGTCAGCTCAACTCGGCAGGGTCCACTGCTGGTTGGCGCTGTCGGCGCAGGTCCAGATCTGCAGCCGGGTGCCGTTGGCCGAGCTGGGGCCGGTCGCGTCCAGGCACTTGCCGGACGCGGGGTTCAGCAGCTCGCCGTTGGACTGGTGCTGCCAGACCTGCGCGCCGGTGCCGTTGCAGTCGTACAGCTGCACCTGGCTGCCGTTGGCGGTGCCGGCCGCGGCCACGTCCATGCACTTGCTCAGCGCGGTCAGGGTGCCGTCCGAACCCACCGTCCACTGCTGCGCGTTGGTGCCGTTGCAGTCGTAGAGCTGCACCGCCGTGCCGTTGGCGCTGGAGGCGGACGCCACGTCCACGCACTTGCCGCCGTATCCGGTGATCTGGCCGGTCGTGCCGCCGCCCGGCGGGGTGCTGCCCCCGCCGCCGGTCAGCTGGTTGAAGATCCGGGAGTAGGCGTAGCCGACGCCCTTGTCGTAGTAGTCGACCTCCCAGAACGACAGCTCCTGGACGCCGTTGGACGCGGCGAAGCTCTCCAGCGTCTGCGCGTCGGACTGCGAGAAGTACTCGTTGTCGTCGTTCTGGCCCGCGATCGGGGTCAGCCCGAGCCGGCCGTAGGCCGCCGAGGTGGAGATGCCGTAGAGGCCGGCGAGCTGTCCCGCGGTGGCGCGGGCACCGGACTCGGCGTCGTTGAGCGCGTTCTCGCCGTCCCCGAAGTCCATCGTCATGATGTTGACCGCGCTGACGTTGACGCCCTTGCTCTTGGCGTCGGTGAGGACGCCGTACTCCTGGGAGGGCAGGCCGTTCGGGGCGACGGCGAGGGTGTAGGCCACCTGCACCGCCGGGTTCTGCGCCTGGAGCGCGGCGAGCGCCTGGTTGCGGCGCTGGTTGGACGCGGTGTCGCCGAGCGTGCCGCCCTCGATGTCGAAGTCGAGCCGGGTGATCCCGTAGGTGTTGACGACGTTGGCGTAGGCGGCGGTGAGCGAGGAGACCGACGTGCAGGTCTGGGCGAGTTCCCCGCCCTCGGCCCCGCCGAAGGAGATGATGGCGGTGCCGCCGGCCGACTTGAGCGCGTTGATCTGCGAGGTGTACGCGCCGACCGAGTCGCCGCTGCCCTCCCACTCCGCGGTGCAGCCGGACTTCGGGGTGAGGAAGGCGAGCGTGTAGTACTTCAGCCCGGTGGCGTTCATGTCCGACGCCATGTCGTTGGCCGTGTTGCCGTCGATCTGGAGGTAGGGGGCGGCGAAGTGGGCGGGCAGGCCGGTGTCGGCGTGGGCCTGGCCCGCAGCGCCGAGGAAGGCGGCTGCGGAGGCGAGGGCCATCGTGGCAAGGGACGCGATGCCGTGTCTGAGACGCATGCGTGGCTCCGTGTGGGCCGGTGGTGGGGGGGTGTTTCATCTCGGCCGAGCAGAACCGGAGTCTGCGACGGAACGCGAGACCGCGTCAAGGCTTCTGTAAGCAAACCTTCCTGACCGGATGCGTTCAGGCCGTACCGCCGAGTCAGCGCCCGCGCACCGCGGTTGACCCGCCGCCCCGCCCCGACCTGTGCGTTCACAAGCTGTAGACACCTGCCGTCCGGCCCCGCCGCCCGGCCGTACCGGACGTCAACAGCGTGCAGAAGATGAAGACTTGACCATCGGCGCCGGGCGGACGGACCTGCGGCGCCGGGTGGCGCCCGTGGCCGCGCCCGCCGGGGAGATCACCTGGTCCCCCGCGCCTCGGCACCGCTGACGTGCGGTGTCAGACCAATGCCTTGACATGCCCGCAACGGCTCTGCTTCTTTCATGAAACACACATTGCTGAGAGGCCGGACGTTCGTCAGCCGCACGCGCGCCACCACGGTCGCGGGGGTGCGCTGGTCCGGGATGTGCCGCACTTCTTGTTTCAGAAACACGAACCCTGCTGGGAAAGGGCGTCATGAAACGTTTCTTGAAACTGGGCCGGACGGCGCGTCGCGCGGTCGGACCCGGAGCGGCCGCGGTACTCGTGGCCGCCGCGCTCTCCACGGTCGGCGCGGCCAGCGCGCACGCCGCCGTCTCCCCCTCGACCTGGTACAACCTGGTGGCCGGCAACAGCGGCAAGTGCGTGGACGCGGCGGCGGCCGCGACCGCCAACGGCACCGCCGTCCAGCAGTACACCTGCAACGGCAGCACCGCTCAGCAGTGGCAGCTCCAACCGGCCACCGACTCCGGCTACTACACGATCGTCAACGCCAACGGCGCGCAGCCCGCCATCGACGTGGACGGTCCGTCCACCGCCAACGGCGCGCTCATCCACCTGTGGTCCAACGGGGGTTGGAGCAGCCAGGAGTGGCAGCCGGTCCAGGAGAGCAGCGGCTCCTACCACTTCGTCAACCACTACAGCGGCCTGTGCCTGGACGTCCCGAGCGCCTCGACCGCGGACTCGGTGCAGCTGCAGCAGTACACCTGCAACGGCAGCAGCGCGCAGTCCTTCGCGTTGAACGACCCGGGCAGCGGCACGGGCGGCACTCCCCCGCCGACCAACCCGAACAACCCCGACCTCGGCCCCAACGTGAAGATCTTCGACCCGTCGATGTCGTCGTCGTCGATCCAGTCGACCATCAACTCGGTCTACAGCTCCCAGCAGTCCAACCAGTTCGGCAACAACCGCTACGCGCTGCTGTTCACGCCGGGCAGCTACAACGTGGACGTCCCGGTGGGCTTCTACACCCAGGTGGCCGGCCTGGGGGCGTCGCCCGACGACGTCTCGCTGACCGGCGGCGGGGTGCACGTGGACGCCGGCTGGTCGGGCGGCAACGCCACCCAGAACTTCTGGCGCGACGTGGAGAACCTCTCCGACACGCCCAGTTCGGGGACGCTGGAGTACGCCGTCTCGCAGGCCGACCCGTTCCGGCGGGTCGACGTGCACGGCAACATGATCCTGGACGACAACACCTCGGGGAACAACAGCAGCAACTGGTCCTCGGGCGGGTTCATCGGCGACTCGCGGGTCTCCGGCCAGGTCAACTCCGGTACCCAGCAGCAGTTCCTGACGCAGGACACCTCCATGGGCAGCTGGGCCGGGTCGAACTGGAACATGGTCTTCGTCGGCGACAACGGCGCCCCCGCCCAGTCGTTCCCGACCTACACCACGGTCGGCCAGTCCCCGACGGTGCGCGAGAAGCCGTACCTCTACACGGACTCGACCGGCCTGTACAACGTCATGGTGCCGAGCCTGCGCACCAACGCCACCGGCCCGGACTGGACCGGCGGTTCGACGCCGGGGACCTCGATCCCGATCACCCAGTTCTACGTGGTCAAGTCCGGTGACACCGCGGCCACCATCAACGCGGCGCTCTCCTCCGGGCTGAACCTGCTCTTCACCCCCGGCGTGTACCACCTGAACGCGCCGATCAACATCACCCGCCCGGACACCGTGGTGCTCGGCCTGGGCCTGGCCACGCTGATGCCCGACAACGGCGTCACCGCGATCACCACCGCCGACGTGGACGGCATCGACATCGCCGGGCTGATCGTCAGCGCGGGCACCACCAACAGCAGCTCGCTGGTGCAGATCGGCCCGGCCGGCTCCTCGGCGAGCCACGCGTCCGACCCGACCACGTTGCAGGACGTGTTCTTCCGGGTCGGCGGCGACGTCGCCGGGAAGGCCACCCAGTCCCTCGTCGTCAACAGCGCGAACACCATCGGCAGCGACCTGTGGATCTGGCGCGCCGACCACGGCAACGGCGGCACCGTCGGCTGGAACACCAACACCGCCGCCAACGGGCTGGTGGTCAACGGCAACAACGTCACGATGTACGGCCTGGCCGTCGAGCACTACCAGCAGTACCAGACGCTGTGGAAAGGCAACGGCGGGCGGACGTACTTCTACCAGTCCGAGATGCCCTACGACGTGCCGAACAACGCCAGTTGGACACCAGGCGGCGGGGAGAACGGCTACCCCTCCTACAAGGTGGCCGACTCGGTCACCTCGCACCAGGCGTGGGGGCTCGGCGTCTACTGCTACATGAGCACCAACCCGTCGGTGGTGGCCGACCGCGCCATCGAGGTGCCCGGCAGCGGCTCGTCCTTCCACGACATGGTGACCGTCTCGCTGGGCGGCAGCGGCACCATCAGCCATGTGATCAACAACTCCGGCGGCCAGGTCAACGGCGGCACCACGGTGACCTATCTGACCTCGGGGCCGTGACGAGCACCGGCGCGGCGACCGCGTAGTGCGGTCGGGCGCGACGGGTCCGGCGCTGACGACCTGCACCAGGTCGTCGGTGCCGGGCCCGTCGCCCGTGCCGTGCGCGGCTGTCAGGAGACGGTCGTCGAGGTCAGCACCGGGTTCGGCGAGGGGTAGCAGGCGGTCGGCGCGTTCACCGTGAAGATGCTGGAGGTCACGTTCGCGGTGAAGGTCAGGCCGGGGCTGGAGTAGCTGCTGCCCGCGAGTTGGGTCTGCACGGTGGTGCCGGAGGCGCCGGCGGTCAGGTCCAGGTTCAGCGTCGGCAGCGTGAAGGTGCTGCCGCCGCTGATCGGGCCGGGCACGGTCAGCGCGATGGTGCCGCCGCTCACCGAGACCGACGGGGTGCCCGAGCCCAGCCCGGAACCGCCGCTGAGCGTCTCGCCGGTCAGCGTCGCGTTCGCCGGCACCGGCGCGGTCAGCGTCAGCGAGCTGATCGAGTTCACGGTGTTCCCGTTGACGGACGAGGGAACGGTGATCGCGTCCGGGGCCAGCGACACGGTGAAGGCGCTCCCGGCGGCCACGGAAGCCGGCGCGGTGCCGTTGACTCCCGCGTCGATGGTGAAGGTCTCCGCGGAGACGATCGGCGGTGTGGCCTGGCAGGCCAGGCTCAGCGGGTTGTCGGCGGCCGACGCCGCGCCGGAGGACAGCCCGAGCGCGGCGACCACGCCGAGCGCGGCCACGGGCAGGGCATAACTGGTGCGCATGTGTCTCTCCTGTTCCGGGCCCCCGGCCGCTTCGTCGAGGCCGGGGCTGTGGGGGTGGGGTACCGGGCACCGAGGAGATCATCATGTTCATGACATGTTCACGGCGGCCCACGCCGGAATATCCACCTGCCGGCCCGCGTGGTTAAGGGGGCGTTTCGGCCGTTGTCCCGCCCTCACCGGGGCCGTGCTGCGCGGCGTTCGACCAGGTCGCCCCGGGCGTGCGAGGGCGAGCCGCCTGCGCTTTCCGATGCCTGGCGGCCGTGGCGGGCGAGCGATCCACGCTGAAACGCGTGTGGCCGAAAGGGCCACCGTGACGTGTGGGGAGAGCAGGGAGGGCGGGGCCGGCTGCTTCGTCGACGCCGCCCCCGGACCGCTCGACGTCCGCAGGGGGCTTCCCACCCGCCTACTTCACCGCGCCGGCGGTCATGCCGGACTTCCAGTACCGCTGGAGCATCAGGAAGAGGACGACCAGCGGGGCCACCGAGACCAGCGATCCGACCACGGCCAGCAGGTAGTCCTGCGGGTGCCCCTCGGACAGCGCGGAGGAGTACCAGACGTACAGACCGAGGTTGACCGGGTAGAGCTTCTTGTCCGACAGCATCACCAGGGGCAGGAAGAAGCTGTTCCAGATCTGGGTGAACTGGAAGAGGAAGATCGTCACCGAGCCGGGCGCGAGCATGGGGAAGGCGATCCGGCGGAAGGTCCTGAACTCGCTCGCGCCGTCCACCCGGGCGGCCTCCAGCACCTCGCCGGGGACGTAGGACGCGCTGAAGACCCGGGCCAGGTAGACCCCGAACGGGAACACCAGGCCGGGCACGAAAACGCTCCAGTAGGTGTTCACCAGGCCGACCTTGGCGGCGATCAGGTACAGCGGGATCGCCATCGCGGTGCCCGGCACCATCACGCCCAGCAGGACCAGGGCGAAGAGCTTCTCCTTGGCGGGGAAGGCCAGCTTGTCGAAGGCGTACCCGGCGGCGACGCTGAGCACCGTCGCCAGCAGCGCGCCGACACCCGCGTACAGCACGGTGTTGCCCATCCAGCGCAGGTAGATGCCGTCCTCGGTGCTGAACAGGTACCGCAGGTTGCCGAAGAGCGCGAAGTGGCGGCCCGGCGCGAATCCGTTGGTGGCGAACAGGTCCTGGCGGCTCTTGGTGGACGACAGGACCAGCCAGAGCATCGGCAGCAGCGTGTACAGGGCGGCGAGCCCCAGCATCGCGGTCACCCCGGCCCTGGACAGCAGGAGCGACTGACGGCTGCCGGGTATGCGCGGCCCGCGCCGGACCGGCGGCTTCCCGCCGGTCGGCGCCGGCGCCGCGGCGGGCGGCGCGCTGAGCGTCGTGGGCTCGGTCATGGCTGCCTCCTGCGGCGCGGAAAGCGGGTGACGAGGAACGACAGGGCCGCGGCGAACAGCGCGATCAGCAGCGAGGCGGCCGCGGCCAGTCCGAGGTCGTCGCGGGTGAACGCGGCGGTCTGGACGTACATGTTGGGCGTCCAACTGCTGCCGATCGCGCTGGAGGCGCTGTAGATGACCTTCGGTTCGGTGAAGAGCTGGACCGACCCGATCACGGTGAACAGCACGGCCAGCGCGATGGCCGGGCGGATCATCGGCACCTTGATCGACAGCGCGGTACGGATGCCGCCCGCACCGTCGAGCCGCGCCGCGTCGAGGGTCTCGCGCGGCACCGCCTGGAGCGCGGCGTAGAAGATGACCATGTTGTAGCCGATCCACTCCCAGACGGCGATGTTGGCCGCGGAGAACACCGCGTTGTCCGCCGAGAGGAAGTCGACGTGCAGGCCGGCCGACCCGAGCAGGTCGATCACCGGGCTCAGTCCCGGCGTGTAGAGGTAGACCCAGATGAGGGCCGCGATCAGGCCGGGCACCGCGTGCGGGAGGAACAGCGCCAGCTGGAAGAAGGCGCGCGCCTTGACCAGGGCCGAGTCCAGCAGCAGGGCGAGGACGAGCGCGCCGCCGATCATCACCGGGAGGTAGACGGCGGCATACGCGGCGATGGTGAGGAAGCCGTTCCGGAACGCCGGGTCGGACAGCGCCCGCGTGTAGTTGTCCAGGCCGGCGAAGACCTGCTGGGTGCCGCCGAAGCCGAGGCCGGAGGTGCGGGTGGTGAACAGGCTCAGCCAGCCGGCGTAGACCAGCGGGGCGAGCACGACGGCGCTGAAGAGGACGAAGAACGGTGCCAGGAGCAGCGCGGCGGTACGGCGCTGGGCACGGACGGACGGGCTGGCCATACCGGCCTTTCTCGACGGGAGAGCGCGGAGGGGGCGTGGGGCGGGGACGGGACGGGTGCCCGGGCGGGTGTGCGGCAGCAGGACCGGCGCCCGGGGACCGGGCGGATGTCCGGCGGCCGGACGGGTGCGCACGCCGCGGGTGCTACGGGGCGAGCTTCATCCCGCGGTGCTGGATGTCCTTGACGGTGTCCTGCTGCGCGCCCTTGAGGACGTCGAAGAGGTTCGCCTTGCCCTCGGCGACCTTCGGGAGCTGGTCGACGATGGCCGTGTTCGTGGTGCCCATGTCGGGTCCCCACGTCCAGCCCGGCTTGACGGCGTCGTAGGACTCGCCGGCCACCGCGTACACGTCCTGGCCGCCGAAGTAGGTCGTGGGGAAGGCCGCCTTGGTGACCGGTACGAGCTTGGGGTCGGCGGGGAACATGCTGCTGGTGCCGCCGGAGACCCACGCCTTCATGCCCTGCGGGTCGGTGGTGATCCACTTGATGAACTCCGCCGCGGCCGCGCTGTTCTTGGCGCCCTTGGGGATGACGAACGACGAGCCGCCGTACATGCCGGAGGCCGGCTTGCCGTCCCAGGTCGGGACCGGTGCCACCGACCACTTGCCGGCCTGGTCGGCGACGGTCGCCTGCTGGGAGCCCGCGCACCAGCTCGCGCAGACGTAGGCGACGGTGCGGTTCTGCTGCACGCTGGTCCAGAACGGGTCGAGCGAACTCAGCGAGCTGACCAGGTCCTTGCGGGCGAGGTCGCCCCAGAAGTCGGCCACCTTGCGGGAGGCCGCGTCGTCGAGCGACACCTTCCAGGCGTCCTTGTCCGTGCCGAACCACCGCGCACCGGCCTGCCAGGCGAGGCCGGTGAACAGGCTGGGGTCGTCGGTGTAGAACACGCCGCCGCGGGCCTTCGGATCGGACTTCTTGACCTGCTGCGTCATGTCCCGGTACTGGTCCCACGTGGTGGGGACGGAGATCTTGTGGTCCGCGAAGAAGTCCTTGCGGTAGTAGAGCATCAGCGGCGCCGCGTCACGGGGAACGCCCCAGGTGCTGCCGCCCAGTTGGACCAGCCGCTGGACGGAGGCCGGGAAGTCGGTCCTGACCAGCGAGCCGAGCGACCCGGGCAGGCTCTCCAGCATGCCCTGGGTGGCGAACTGCGGCAGTTGGGGGTACTCCACCACCGCGACGTCCGGGACGGTGCCGGCCCGGACCGCGTTCGTGAGCTTGGAGTAGTACTCCTGGCCCGAGGGCATCGACTCGAAGCTCACCTTGATGCCCGGGTGGGTCCGGTTGAATGCCGCGGCGACCTTGTCGGAGCCCTTGACGAAGGACCAGAAGGTGACCTTCCCGGTGTCCTTGCCCGCCGCGGACCCGCCGCCGTCCGAGTTCCCGCATCCCGTGACGAGCAGGCCGAGTGCCGCGACGGAGCAGGCCAGGGCTGCCAGTCGGCTACGAAACATGATGTGCCACCGATCGTTCGCTTGGGTGTCACCGCAAGTATTCGCTACACACGACAGCCAGTCAATGCATATGATTTCGAATGAAGGAAACGAAAGCAAACGCTATTCGTCGGTCAGGCGCCGGCCTGCCGGTCGGCACCGCAGGAGGCCCGCACCCGCAGCTGCGGGCGGAGCAGGATCTCGGCGAGCGGCGCGGAAGGGTCGGCCCGGCGGCGCAGCGCGAGGTCCAGGGCCCACGCCCCCACCGCCTGCTTGGGCGGGGCCACCGCGGTCAGCGGCACATCGCTCAACTCGGCCACCTCGTCGTCGTAGGTGACCAGCGCCAGGTCCTCCGGCACCCGCAGTCCCCGCGCGCGCAGGATGCCCACGAGGGCGATGGCGTCGATGTCGTTGTGCACCAGCGCCGCCTTGACCTCACCGGCTTCCACCGCCCGCACCACCTCCTCGAAGCGCGCGTCGGCCGCGGTGGCGTCACCGCTGGTGTCGATGAGGTACTCCGGCCACGGCGTCAGCCCGATCGCCGCCACGGCGTCGGCGTAACCGGCGCTGAGCAGCGGGGTGTTGGGGCTCTCCACCCGGGCCACCAGGGCCACCTTGTCGTGGCCGAGCCCGGCGAGGTGGCGCACCGCCAGGGCCGCGCCGTAGGCGTGGTCGGAGGCCACCTGCTCCAACTGCCCGGCCCGCAGCCCCACCCGGCGCTCCACGAGCACGGCCGGTGTGCCCAGGCCGCTCAGCCACTCCTCGGCCTCGTCCAGCGGGCGCAGCCCCGAGTGCAGCATCAGCAGCAGGCTGTCGACGCCGCCGGCCAGGAGCTGGCGCACCTGTTCCTGGTTCTCCGCCAGCGACTCCCCGGAGACCGCCAGCACGACGCGGACGCCGAGCGGGCGGGCCGCGTTCTGGACGCCGCGGATCACCTCGGCGTAGTAGTAGCCGCCCGGCGGCACCACCAGCCCGACGGCGTGCCGTTCACCGGCCGGCGCCGGGCCCGCGGTGAGTGCGGTGGATGCGGTGGGAGCGGTGGCGGCGGGTGGCTCGGCCGGGGCCAGCGCCCTCGCACCGCCGTGCACGCGCGTGAGCAGTCCGCGGCCGGCGAGTTCCCGTACGTCCTGGCGCAGCGTGACGGCGGAGACGCCCATCTCCGCCGCGAGTTCCTTCACGGTGATCGAACCCTGGCGCTCCACAGCACGCAGAATCGCCTCACGCCGTTCCTCAGCCAACACGTTCAGTCCTCTCTCGGCACGAGCGTGAGCCGTCCACCTTCACTCGACAACCGAAAGATATCAATCAAAGGTCGATACGGCCGGGGACCGGCGGCTTTCGCCGCCGGCCACGGCTCGGCGTACAGCGGGAAGCGGGCGGCCCCCGTCAGCGGGCAACCCTTCAGCGGGCGACCGGTCAGCGGGCCGGCCGGTCGTCGACCTCGACGAGGTTGCGGTCGCGCAGGGTGTAGAGCAGACCGCCCTCGGCGTTGACGTGCGGGCCGCTGTACCAGGCGCCGTTGATGCCGGCGACCACGGTGCTGACCGCGAACGTCCGCGGGTGGACGCGGAAGAGCGTCGTGTCCGAAACGCCGTAGACCGTGCCGCGGTTGACGACCATGGCGGCGAACCCCGTGCACACGGCGCTCACATCGGCGGTGTGCACCAGCGTGCGGGTCCTGACGTCGATGACGAACAGCCCGCCCTTCCTGCCCAGTCCGTACAGGTACCGGCCCTGCACGGCGAGCGCGGCCACCCCCGCGGGCTGCCGCGGGTCGATCCGCCACCGCTCCCGCCCGGTCACCGGATCGACGGCGACGACGGCGGGAGTCGGTCCCCCGGCGGCCGCGTTGTCGCCGCCCAGGTACGCGACGCCGCCCTCGTTCGCCACCGCCCGGACCATCTGGACGTCGTCGATCGGGTTGACGTAGGAGGCCGACTTCCCGGTCCTCGGCGAGTACGTCCACAGGGCGCCGCCGCCCTCGGTGTCGGACTGCACGGCCACCAGGAGCAGTTGGTCGGCCAGGTCCCAGGACGTGTCCAGCGGGCGGTTCTGCTGGCTGGGGAAGTTCGCGACCTGGTGCGGCTGCGCGTTCCGGGCGGCGGGGTCGTACCGCCAGATGCCCTGCGCGTCGTACTGGCCGGTGTACAGGCTGCCCCGGATCACCTCGGCGTCCTTGGCCTCGCCGGGCACCAGAAGGTTGACGACCTCCCCGGTCCTCCGGTCGTGCCGGGCGACGCCGCCGTTGCCGCCGACGTAGACGTACCCGCCGCCGGCCGCGATGCCCATGCCCAGTTGCGGGCTGGCGGGCGCGCCGGCCGCCAGCAGGTCGGTGACCACGGACGTCTTCGCCGCCAGGTCGATCTCGGCGACGAAGCCGTAGCCCGAGACGACCTCCAGGTCCCCGTCGATGTGGTCCAGGCCCCAGATCTCGCCGAGGTCGGGCCCGGAGAACGCGACGGGCGCGATCGTCCGGTCCGCCTTCGTGTACGCCTGCACCCCGGACTCGGTGGCGAAGTAGACCCGGTCGTCGTCCCAGGTGAACGACTTGATGGTGTCGCTCTGCGTGGTCACCAGAGTGTAGGAGGACAGGTCCTCCAGTTCCATCACGGCGATCTTCCCCGGCTCCACGGCGCCCGAGGTGCTGACCACCAACTGGTCCCCCATGACGGCCAGTTCCCGCATGCTGGGGTCCTGCTCCATCTCCTTGGGCACGACCGACGCGAAGGTGCGCGCCGCCCGGTCGTAGGCGAACAGCGACGCGCGGCTCGCGCCGCCCCCGCCGGCGAGGATGCTGCCCGCGCCGAAGAAGACGGTGTCCTGCGAGGCCGCGACCGCCCTGGCCAGGGTCGCGTTCGGGTCGGGGACGCCGAGGTTGGTGACGGCGCCGGTGGCCGGGTCGTACTCCCACAGGGCGGGCGCCTTGCCCGGCAGGCCGCCCACCGCGTAGACGGTGCCGTCGGGGGCGACCGCGAGATCGCGGATGTCCCGGTCCTCGGTCCGGCCGACGGCGACCGCGGGCTGGTCCGGCGTCGTGAGGTCCCAGCGGAAGAGGTTCGGCCCGCCCTGGTCGGCCTTGAGCAGGACGCCGACGTAGAGGTAGCGGCCGGTGGGGTCGGCCGCGAGCGCCTGGATGGAGGGCTCGGGTTCGGCGTCGATGGGGGTGTGCGCCACCACCTTCCGGGTCGACCGGTCGAACCCGACCACGCAGGCGGGGTCCAGGTTGCGTGACCCGACGTAGACGGTGTCGCCGACCAGCAGCCCGCTCATCAGCGAGAACTGGACGAGGCCCGGGCCCAGGTCGGTCACCGTCGTCCGGGGCCGCCCGGCGGTCGCGGCGTCGGCCCGGCCGGCGAGGACGGACTCCGCGGCTGCCGCCAGCCCCAACGCGCCGCCGGCCTGCAGCAGTCGGCGCCTGCTCAGGGAAGCGTGGTCGGTCATCTGTACTCCTGAAGGTGTCGGATCTGGGGGTTCTGGGAACTCTGGGGATTCATGTCGCGGGTTCGGATCGCCACCGCACGGCGCGGATCGGCGTCCCTGGACGTGCGGGCACGGGCGCGCGATGCGGGCGCGCGTCACGACAGGTCGAAGACGCGGATGTCGTCGTGCTCGACGATCCGCGTGGGGACGTCGCCGTTCGCGATCGACTCCGACGGCCGGTACAGGCCCCACTTGAGGTAGCCGTGGTCGGCCGGGTCCGCGGGCTGATACGTGCGGATGTTCTCCCACGCGGCTTCCGGGACGTAGTCGCACTGGCCCGGGAGCTGCACGGAGACCCTGAAGTAGCCGGTGTCGTCGGTGGTCCAGCTCGCGTCCACCCGGAAGTTCATCCACTGGTCGACGTAGGGGCGGAAGTCGGGCACCACGGTCGACTGCCGGTCCATCTGCGGCGACCTGAACGCGATCGCGTTGCGCTTCGTCATCAGGTAGAACGCCGGGGGCTGGGCGCCCCCGTACTTGCCCTGGAAGACGATGTCGCCCGTGTCGCTGTCGCCCGCCGTGTACGGCTGCCAGTCCTTGAGCAGCACGCTGAACTCGTAGCGCTGCACGTCGCCGACGTCGAACTGCCCGTTCTTCAGCTGGTCGGTGGCGCTCTCGCTGCGCGGGGCGCCGTCGGAGACGTATCCCGGGTCGCCGAGCGTCACCTTGTGCTGGACCGCGTATGAGCTGTCGTGTCCTGGCTGCACGACAGCGGAGGCGTCGGGGGCCGTGGCGTGCGTGGTGGTCAGGCCCGGCACTCCCGAATCCAGGGTGCCGCTCTCGTAGTTCACCTGCAGGATCTCGGTGGCGGTGGGTCCGGTGGCCGCGGCGCCGGCGCACGTGGTCGTTCCCTCGGCGGCCCGCGCGGCATGGCACAGCAGGACGGGAGCCAGCAGGACTCCCGCGCAGAACGTGGTCGACATCTTGCGCAGCTTGGTCATCTCACCCCTCGACAGCTCGGCACGGCGGGTGGAGCCGGTCGTGAGGACGCACCCACAACGCGGCAACGGCCACCCGAAGCAACCGAACCGTGAATTTTCGGCGCTCAAGCGACATCACCCGAATGCATATCGAGTGCACTTGCGTTGGCTGCATGGTGGCACGCTGTTCATCGATATCGAAAGACCGGCGACGCACATCCATCGCATCCAAGGTCAACACGGGTATTGTGGCTTCCACACTCGCTACCCATGGCGTCCGCCAGCATCGAATCAAAGCCACGCCCCACACCCTGTGACTTTCGTTCGATGGGAAACGACACGGAACGAAGGGTCGACGGACCGGGATACGGCGCGCACCGCCGCCGGTGGGCCGGCCGTGGCGACCGAGGGGGCGCACCCGCGCCGCGGGCGAGGATCGGCCGAAACTCGTCCCCGCGGTGCCTGTGCAGTCTCTTGACGCTAAATGGCATGAACCGCTCAACTATCCGCATGGATAGGAAGAGACACTTCGTAATGCGAGCCAGGCCGTGATCGCCGGCATCCGCAGTCCCTACCGCCGGGCGCTCGCCGCCCTGTCCGTGCTGGCCGCGGGCGCGGCGCTCATCGCCGTGCCGGGTACCGCCGTGGCGGCTGCCGCGCCGGCCACCGCCACGACCGCCTCCTCCGCCGCCGCTCCCCACGCCGCCCCCGCCTCCTCCCCCGCTCTCACCTCCGCTTCGGACGCCTCCGCCTCCGACGCCTCCGCCATGGCGTCGGCCCACGACGCGCTGGTCCGCCTGCTCGGCAAGGCGCACGCCGCCCAGGTCGACCTCCGCCGGCTGTCCGGCGGCACCGACCGCTACCGGGTCGAGGCGCTGGGCGGCCACCTGACCGTCAGCGGCACCACCCCGGCGACCGCGCTGCGCGGCTTCGGCACGTATCTGCACGACGTCGTGCACGCGGACTTCTCGCTCAACGGCGACCAGGCGCACCTCCCGGCGCGCCTCCCGCTCCCCAAGGCTCCGCTCACCGGTGACGCCGTCGTGGCCCACCGGTTCGCGCTCAACGACACGAACGAGGGGTACAGCGGCCCGTACATGACGTGGACCCAGTGGCAGCACCGGATCGACGTGCTCGCGCTGGACGGGATCAACGAAGTCCTGGTCTACGAGGGCCAGGACGCGGTGTACGAGCAGACCTTCGAGAAGTTCGGCTACACCGCGGCCGAGATGCGCTCGTGGATTCCGCAACCCGGTCACCAGTCGTGGTGGATGCTGCAGAACCTGTGCTGCCTCGGCAGCCCGATCCCCCAGGAGCTGATCGACTCCCGCGCCGCGCTCGGCCGGCAGATCACCTCCCGGCTCCGCTCGCTCGGCATGACCCCCGTCCTGCCCGGCTACTACGGCACCGTGCCACCGGACTTCGCGCAGAAGAACGCCGGCGCGCACACCATCGCGCAGGGCACCTGGAACGGCCTGAAGCGGCCGGACTGGCTCGACCCCACCGGTGCGGACTTCACCGCCGTGGCCGCGGAGTTCTACCAGGCGCAGACCCGGCTCTTCGGTCCGAGCACGATGTACAAGATGGACCTGCTGCACGAGGGCGGCCAGGCCGGCGACGTGGACATCCCGGACGCCTCCCGCGCCGTGCAGGACGCCCTGGAGAAGGCCCACCCCGACGCGATCTGGGCCATCCTGGGCTGGGAGAACAACCCGTTGCAGGCCACCCTCACCGCGGTCGACCAGTCCAAGATGCTCGTCGTGGACGGCAACTCCGACCAGCCGAACATCACCGACCGGGACCACGACTTCGACGGGGTGCCCTACGCCTTCGGCACCATCTGGAACTTCGGCGGCCACACCAACCTCGGCACCAGCCTGACCACATGGAACACCAAGTTCCACCAGTGGCTCGCCCGGCCGGGCACGGCGCTGAACGGGATCGCGATGATGCCCGAGGCCATCGACAACAACCCCGCGGCCGTGGAGTTCTTCTCCGACCTGGCCTGGGAGCCGACCGCGGTCGACGTCCACCCGTGGTTCGCCGACTACGCCACCGCCCGGTACGGCGGGAGTGACCCGCACGCGACCGCCGCCTGGAGCATCCTGGCCGACACCGTCTACTCCTGGCCGGCCACCAATGACACCAAACACGTCACCGGCGTCTACGAGTTGCAGCCGTCGCTGACCAGGAGCGGCGGCTCGGTGGGCTACGACCCCGCGCAACTGCGCTTGGCGCTGGGCGACTTGCTCGCGGTGCGCCCGTCGCTGCGGACGAGCACCGCGTACCGCTACGACGTCGTCGACCTCGCCCGGCAGGTGCTCGCCAACGACGGGCGGACCCTGCTGCCGAAGATCCGCACCGCCTACTCCGCCCAGGACCGTTCGCTCTTCGAGCAGTTGACCGGCACGTTCACCGGCGAGATGAAGCTCCTCGACCAACTGCTCGGCACCGACGGCAACTTCCTCTTCGGCTCCTGGCAGGCGGACGCCGCGGCGCAGGCCGGTTCGCCGGCCGAGGCGGCGGCGCTGCAGTACGACGCGCGCTCCCTGCTCACCCAGTGGTCGAAGACCGGCGTGATCCAGGACTACGCCGCCCGCGAGTGGAACGGCCTGGTCGGCGACTACTACCTGCCGCGGTGGCAGAAGTACTTCGACGGCCTCGACCAGTCGCTGCGCACCGGCGAACCGGCGCCGGCCATCGACTGGATCGCCGTCGCCGAGCAGTGGGACGAGAAGACCACGCAGTACCGCAGCACGCCGGCCGGCGACGCGCACGCCCTCGCCGAACGGGTCGCCGACCTCCCCTCGGGCACCCTGGCGCTCGACTCGGCGCAGTCGGGTGCGGCCCCGCGCGGCACCGTCCGGGTGACGGCGACCTTCGTGAACAGCAACCCGGTGCGCGCCGCCGGGCAGCCGGACTTCGTCCTGCGGGCGCCGGCCGGGTACCGCGTGCGGCCGGTCAGCGGGCCGGCCTCGACCACCGTGCCCACGAACGGTACGGCGAGCCGGAGTTGGGACGTGACGATCCCCGCGAGCGCCACCCCCACGACGGTGGCGCAACTGTCCGCCCGGGTCACCTGGGCCTCGGGCAGCGCGCACGGCTCGGCCACGGCCGGCAGCGGCGTGCTCGTCGCCGGACCCGTGTCCGACCCGTACCGCACCACCGCCACCACACCGTTGACGGTGGCCCAGAGCGGGTCCACGCTCGCCCTCGCCGGGGGCGGCGCCGACCAGTACAAGGGCTCCGACGAGTACGGCACCGTCTACCGCCCCGGGCTCCTCGCCGACCGCACGTCGGTGACGACGCAGGTGCGGGCGCAGGGCGACAGCGCGCCCTACGCCCGGGCCGGCCTGGTGATCTCCTCCGACCTGGCCGCGCCGGGCTCCGGCGGGTACGCGACGCTGGCGGTCACTCCGGAGCACGGCTGCATGCTGAGTTGGGACTCCGACGGGGACGGCCGGCTCGACCACTACCTCGAGGACGACGGGCTCACCGCCCCCGCGTACGTCCGGATCAGCCGGTCCGGCGACACGGTCACCGGGGCGTGCAGCACCGACGGCACGAACTGGGCGGTCGTCGGATCGGCGACGGTGCCCGGCATGAGCCCGGCCGAGGACGCGGGCGTGGACTTCTCGGCGGTCAACCAGAACACCCACCAGAGCGGTTACGCCGTCTTCCAGGGCCTGACCGTCTCCGCCTACGCGCCGCGCGACACCTCAGGGGACCCGGTGGTGAGCGTCGGCCGGCCCGCGACCGCGCTCTCCTCCGAGGCGGGCAGCCCGCCGTCGGCGGCCGACGACGGCGACCGGACCGACAAGCAGTACTGGGGCGGGGTGATCGGCGACGCCGGCACCTGGTGGCAGGTCGACCTCGGCTCGAACCAGCGGCTCTCGTCGGTGAACGTGCGCACCTACGTGGACGGAAAGCGGTACTACACCTACCTGTTGGAGGGAAGCACGGACGGCACGCACTGGTTCTCGCTCGGCGGTAAACTCTCGACTGCGGTGGCCGCCGACTCCGGGGACAGCTACGCGACGGACGCCCAGGCCCGCTACGTACGGGTGGTCGGCCTGTCCAACTCGGCCAACGGCACGTTCCACCTGAGCGAGGTGACCGTGCGAGCCGCCGCCGACTGACGCTACTGACGCCGTGGCCGCCCGCGGGCGCCGGAATCCGGGAGGCCGGCACGTGACGCACGGCGCCACCGGCACCGCCGTACTGCGCGAGCTCAACCGCATCGCGGTGCTCGACGCGGTACGGCGGGCCGTGCCGGTGCCGTTGCGCATCGCCGAGATCGCCGACCGCACCGGGCTGGCCCGGCCCACCGTGCGGCAGGCCGTCGACCTGCTGATCGAGCGGGCATGGCTGGTCGCCGTACCGGGCACCGAGGACCGCTCGGTCGGCCGGCCGGCCACGCGCTTCGCGCTCGACGGCCGGTCTCGTCCCGTGCTCGGGATCGACGTGGGGCCGCACCGGGTCACCGCGGTGGTGGCCGAGGTCAGCGGGCGCCGTCTGGCGACGGTCCGCAAGGTCGTCGGCCGGTCGCGCGCGGCCGACGTCCTGTCCGCGATGGACGCCGCCGTACGGTCCGCGCTCGCCGAGGCGGGGGTCGACGCCGGGTCGGTGGCCGCGGCCGCGGCGGGTTCGCCGGGGCTGATCGACGCCGCGACCGGCACGGTGGAACTCGCGCCGAGCGTCGCGGGCTGGCCGTCACTGGCGATCGTGGAGCGGGTACGGGCCGTCGTGCCCTGCGCCGTACATCTGGAGAACAACGCCAACCTCGCCGCGCTCGCGCTGGCCCGCGCCCAGGACGACCCGGACGGGACGCTGCTGGCCGTCCAGTGGGGTGAGCGCCTCGGCGCCGGGATCGTGATCGACGGCCGGCTGCACCGGGGGACGCGGAGCGCCGCGGGCGAGATCGGGTTCATCGGGGAGGGCGCCCGCCTGGTCACGGCGGGCGGGCGCGGCGAGTTGGAGAGCCGGCTGTCGTCCGAGGCGATCGGCCGGCGCGGTGTCGAGGCGGCCGCCGCGCACCCCCGGTCCGTCCTCGCCACGCAGATCGCGGCCGGTACCGACCCGGCCGCCGCCGTCTTCACCGCGGCCACCCGCCGCGACCGGGCCGCGCTCGCCGTCGTCGACGACATCGCGGGCACCTTCGCCAGGGCGATCGCCCCCGTCGTCCTCGCCCTCGCGCCCGGCGCGGTCGTGATCGGCGGCGGGGTGGCCCGGGCGGGCCCGGTGCTGGCCGACGCCATCGCCGCGCATCTCGCCGAGCGCGTCCTGGTCTGCCCCCGGGTCTCCCTGTCCGCGCTCGCCGAGGACGCGGTCGTCTCCGGCGCCATCCAGCTGTGCACCGACGAGGTCTGGGCCGCCGCGCTGACCTGACGCCTCGTCCCGTCCCGGGCCGGCGGGGAGGCGGCGGCGGGGGCGCCTCAGGGTTGTGAGCCGCGCGGCGCCGGTGCGATGCTGGCCGTCATGCCCCCGCTTCCTCGCGTGCCCGACCACGGAGAGGTCCTCGCGGAGGTGCGGAAGGTACGGCGGGCCGGCGTCGTCAGGCTGCGCACGCTGGACGTGCCCGCTCTCACCGGGATCGCCCGGGACGTTCCGGTTCCGCGGGAGGGCGGCGAGGGGCCGGGCGGGGCGGTGGAACGGGTGCTGCGCCTGGCCGTCTCCCGGCTGGACGGCGGCACGCTGCAGGCCGCCGCCGAGTACAGCCTCGGCCTCTTCCCGGGCACCCGGGACTGGCCGGCGAGCGACCGGCGCAGGAGCGCCGCCCAGGTGTACGGGGTGAGCGTCGAACGCTTCCGCAAGCACCACGAGTTGATCGTTCTCGGGCAGGTCGCGGAACTCGTCGTCCGGCTCGCGGAGCGGGTGCCGCGGGACATCGGGGCCGCGAACGGGACCGGTTCCGGCAGCGGCAGCGGCAGCGTCGAGCATCCGCTCGGGCCCGAAGCGTACGACCGCGTCCCCGCCGCGCACCGGGCCCTGCGCGTGCGGGTGCACCACCGCACCGTGCCCGTGACGGTGCACGTCCACGCCGTCGACCTCCTGCGCGACATCGACGTGGTCGTCTCACCGTCGAACACCTACTTCGTGCTGCCCCCGCCCTACAAGTCGTCCGTCTCCGCGACGCTGCGCCGCGCGGGAGCGCGCCGGGACCCCATCGGCGGGCTCGTGGACGACCGCATCGAGGACGAGTTGCGGCGGTGGACCGCCCGGCACGCGCCGGCCGGCCGGGAAGCCCGACCGGGCACCGTCGCCGTCACCTCCGGGGGCGAGCTCGGCCGTCAGGGCATCCGCCGGATCTACCACGTGGCCCTGGCCGTACCCCGCCCTGAGACCAACGACTACCAGGTGCAGCCCGCCGACATCACCAGAGGAGTCGCCCGGGTCTTCGCGGTGCTGGCCGAGGAGGCGCCGAGGTACGAGCCGCCGCTGCGCTCGATCTGCCTGCCGCTGCTCGGTGCCGGTCGCGGCGGCCTGACCCCGTCGGCGAGCTTCGGCGCGCTGTGGGCCGCGGTCGAGGCCGAACTCGCCCGGGGCGCCGACTGGGACGTCCATCTCGTCGTACGCCGCCACGACCGCGCCGACCTCCTGGTCAGGCTGCTGGCCGGCACGGAGGCCACGGGGGTGGACGGATGAGCCCGGACCCGGCCGGGCCGGCCGAACCGTATGTCGTCCTCGCCGCCGCGGCGGCACGCTGGGACCTCGTCGAGGGGCGCCTCGGACCGGACCTGCGCGCCCGGCTGGCCGCGTTGCTCGGCGTGGTGCGCGACGCGGACCGCCCTCCCGGCCTCCGCCGCGCCGCGGCGGGAGATGCCGCGAATCTGCTGCGCGAGCGGCTGCCCGACGTGTTCGGACAGGAGGTGCAGGAGGCACAGGCGCGGCTGGTCCCTGGCGGCGCGGTGGCCGGGCCGCTGCTCGTGGAGGGTTTCGCGGCCGAGGACCTCGCGGTGCTGCTGGTCGACGGGCACCGCATGGTCGGGCCCGTCCTCGGCCCGGTGCGCGCGCGGCTGCTCGCCGAACCCGCGCTGGACGCCGAGACGGTGCTGGAGCACGGCAGCGACCCCTTCGCCCCGGATCTGATCCGGCTGCCGGGGGTGGGCGGGCAACTGCGGCTGCCGCGCTTCCAGTTCACCGAGGATGTCCGTCCCCGGCCGGTCGTACGGGAGGTCAACGCGCTGCTGGCCGCCGACCGCGACCCGTGGGGCACCGCCGACTGGTGGCTGTCGGCCAACGCGTGGCTCGGCACCAGCCCCGTACGGCTGCTCGGCACCGGTGGCGACCGGCGGCTCGTCGACGTCGCGGGGTTCCTGCTGGAGAGTGAGTAGCCCGTGCCCAACTACCGCCCGCCCGAAGCGATGACGGGCACCCCCGGCAAGGTGACGCTGCCCCGCGGGACGCTGCTGCACCGTATCCACGGCTCCCACCGCGCGGCCGAGGGCTTCAACCCGAAGCCCGCGCACTGCCTCTACGGCGGAGGCCGGTTCGACGCCACCTCCTGCGATCCGTACGGCTACCTGTACGCCGGGCTGAGCGCGACGGCGGCCGTCTGCGAGACCCTGCTGCGCTCGCTGCCCTTCGATCCCGCGGGCGGGCCCCGGCTGCTGCCGCGCCGCGCGGTGCAGGGGCGCCGGCTGAGCGCGCTGCGGCTCACCGCCGACCAGCACGTGCTGCCGCTGATCAGCGCGCAGGACCTGGCCGCCGTCCACCAGGACACCTGGCTCGTGCACACCGAGGCGCAGGAGTACCCGTACACCCGCGACTGGGCGCACTGGCTCCGCCGCCAGACCGAGCCGTGGGCGCAGGGGCTGGTGTGGGCTTCCAAGCGGGAACCGGCGGAGCGCTCGGTGATGCTGTTCGGCGACCGCGTCCCGGCCGACGCGCTGCGGATCGACGAAGGCGGCACCGTCGACTTCGACACCGCGCAGGGGCGGGAGTGGCTCAACGCCGTGCTCCGGCCCTATTACGTCCAACTCGCTCCCTGAAAGCAGCACTTGGACCACTCTCTCCGCTGAACCCTGGGACCCTCGTCACCGTGACCGCGCAGAACCCGACACCCGCTCCCGACGAGCACGCGAACACCGACACGTACGAGGACGAGGACGCGTACGAGTCCGGCGACGACGCGTACGAGGACGGCGACGAGCTGCGCGCCGGGCGCGAGGAGATCCTCGCCGCCCTCGCCGCGACCGCCTCCGATGATCCCGCGGCGCCCGTCCTGTGCGCCCGCGCCGGCACGCTCAGCTACCGCCTGTGGCTGCTGGAGGGCCGGCCGGAGGACCTGGAACTGGCCGCCGAGGCATTCGGGTTGGCCTTCCGGGCGCCCGGCGACGACGGCGAGTGGGCCGTGTGGCGGATCGAGTTCGGGCATGTCCGCCGCTGCCAGTACGAAGCCGAACCGCGCCCCGAACTCCTGGACGAGAGCGAGGAGTTGCTGCGCGACGGGATCTCCGGCCTCGCCGATCGCGGCGAACGCGGCGAACGCGGCGAACGCGACGGCCTCGCCCGCCTCCTGGGGCTCCACCTGCTCGCGGTCTGCGCCAAGGAGCGCTTCCAGGACTTCGACGGCCCGGCGGAGCGGCGCGCCGAACTGCTCGACGAGGCCCTGCGGCGGTACGAGGAAGCCGACGGCGCGCTGCCCGGCGACGCGCTCCCCGGCGACGAGGAAGCCTCGCCACCGAGTGAGGACGCCCTGGAGCTGACGGTGTCCCGGGCCTATCTGCACCTGGAGCGCTGCGAGGTGCGCTCCGACCCGGCCGACGCGTCGGCCGCGGCCCGCCTCTACGGCATGGTGTTGGACGCCGCCCCGCCCGGCATCGACCTGCCGTTCCTGCGCCACAGCCGCGCCCTGGCCCTCATGGCCCATGGCCGGATGACCCGCGACCGGGCCGAACTGGAGCTTTCCCGAGGTGAGTTCGACTCGGCCGTGCTCGAAGCGACCCGGACCGCGGGCGAAGCCCCGCCCTGGGCCTGGGAAGCCGAGATCCGGTGCGTCTTCATCCGGTTCCTGATCTGGGCCACCTGGAAGGACCAGGCGCACGCCGCCGCGGCCGAGGTGGAACTGGCCAGGCTGCTGGCCGATCCGGCCGACGTCGACCGGCTCCTGCCGCAGTACCTCGACAGCTTCGGACGGCTGCTGTACGAACGCGGCGGCGTGCGGGGCGACAAAGCCCTGCAGGATCGGGCGATCGCCCTCATCCGGCGGGCTGTTGACGCGTGGGTGCCGGAACGCGACGGCCGGGTCACCGTCACCGCTCTGCTCCTCGCGGTCTTCCAGCAGAACCGCTACCTGGAGGACCCCGATCCGCGGCGGCTGCGGGACGCGGCCGAAGGCGCGGACCTGGTCCTCGCCGACGAGCAACTCGACGACGACCTGCGCAAGATGACGCAGCTGACCGGCTTCTGGGCCCGCGCCATGCTGAAGGACGCGCACGGCGTCACCCTCGAAGCGCCGGACGACGTGCCGGAGGCCGTCCGCCTCGACGGCGCGCTCGCGGCGTACCAGAGCCTGCTGGGCGACATCGAACAGGGGCACACCTTCCTGGACTTCGGCGACGGGGACCAGGGCTTCCCCGGCATGTTCGGCAACGTCGACGGCGACAGCCGGCGGGCCAGGACCTTCGACGCTGAGTACGCGCTGTTCCGGGGCCTTGAGTCGCACGAGGAGCGGGCCCACCTCGCCGCCTCCTTGCTGCTGCGCCGGATGCTCATCGACCCGCACGGCACCCACGTCACCGCCGAGCAGAAGGCCGAGTTGATCGACTGCGTCCTCAGCTTCGGCCAGGACGACCCGCAGTGGCAGCGCCGGGCCCACGCCGTCGCCGCGCAGGCCCTCATGCTCGGCAGCGACTCCCGCACGGCCGGCGGCATGGACGAGGTGCTGGACCACCTCGCGCGCGCGGAGCCCACCACGGGCGCGCCGGGCGGCACCGACGGCAGAGGTCTCGGCATCGAACTCATCCGGCTCACCGCCACGGCCACCCGGGGGCAGACCGCCGCAACCGGCGACGACGGCGTGGCGGCCCGGGGCCAGTGGCAGCGACTGCGGGACGACCCCCGGGTGACCCCCTACCTGCGCCGGATGCTGGACACTCAGCAGGCCGCGGTCGACGCCCAGGCCGCCGCCCAGCGCGGCGACCTCGCCACCGCGGACGGCCACCTCGCCGCAATGCTCGCGGCACACGCGGCGCTCGACCCCGACGACCCGTCCCGCATCGAGGTCTGGACGCTCCTGGAGAACGCCCGCTCCGTCCGCGACCACGCCGCCCGCACCCTGGGCGCCCCACCCGCACCGCCACTCGTCGGCCGCCCGTCCATCGCTCAACTCCGGTCCGCGGCGAAGCAGTTGCCGCGCGACCACCGGACGTGGGTGCTCGGCGACAACGCGATCGCCCGCTTCGCCCGGGCCGCCGACCGGCAGGACGCGGAGGCGTTGGCCGAGGCGATGAAACTGCTCAAGGAAGCCCACGACCTGGCCGACGAGGGCAGTGACAGCCGGCTGCGGTACGCCCACTGCCTCGGTTCCGGGCACTGCGCGCTCGCCGAGGTCCAGCGCCTGCCCACCGCCCGGGCCCGCCATCTCTCCCAGGGAATCGCCCTGTTGGAGTCGGCGTTCGCGCTGGCCGGCGGCCCCGACCACCGGCTGTACGCGCTCGCCGGCCTCGCCCTCGGCCGCGCCTACCGGACCCGCGGCGAGCTGCGCGGCGACGACCGCGGCGCGGGCCGCCGGGTCGGGCTCGACGCGCTGCGCGGCCACGCGTGGGCCGCGCTGCTCCAGTCGGGCACCGAACACGCCGCCCAGGCCGTGGTGCAGGCCACCGACACCGCGTTCGAGGTCGCGGGCTGGTGCCTGCGCGACAACGTTCCCGAGCAGGCCGTCCGGGCCCTCGACGCCTGCCGCGGCCTCGTCCTGCACGCCGCCACCACCTCCCGTACGGTGCCCGAACGCCTCGTCGCCGCGGGCCGCGACGACCTCGCCGCCGAGTGGAGCGCCGCGGGCCTCGGACCCGCCGACCCGGCCGACCCCCTCACCGCTGTCCAGGCGCCCCTCGCCGTGCCCAGCAGCCTGCGCCGCCGCGTCCTCGCCGCCCTCACCGGGACGGACCCGGTCCAGGACGGCCTGCTCGACCCGCCCGACCCGGACGAGATCGCCGCCGCGCTGCGCACCCTGCGCAAGGACGCGCTGGTCTACCTGGTCCCGGCGACGGGCGACACCCCCGGCAGCGCCGTGGTCGTCACCTCGACCGGCGCCGGGCACGCCGTTCCGCTGCCGACCCTGGCCGCGGACGCGGCGGCGCTGCGTGACTACGTCCGGGCTCCGGTGGCGGGCTCCGGCGACGCGCCCGCGCCGGGCACGTTCCCCGGCTCCGGGTCCGGGTCCGGGTCCGGCCGCGTCCTCGGGCCGGTGCCCGGCTACGCGTCCGCCTCCTCGGCCACCGCGTCACTGCGCAGCCGCCTCGACCGGGTGTGCGGGTGGGCCTGGTACACGGGGATGCGGCCGCTGCTCGACGTGTTCGCCACCCGGACCGGTCGCGTCCCGCGCCTCGTCCTCGTGCCGATGGGAACCCTGGGGCTCGTGCCCTGGCACGCCGCATGGCGGCAGGGGCCGGACGGAGGGCGCCGGTACGCGCTGCACGACGCGGAGATCTCGTACGCCGCCTCCGCCCGGCTCCTGTGCGATGTGGCCGCCCGTCCGCCGGCCGCCCACACGGGTGCCGCGCTCGTCGTGGGCGACCCCACCGGGGATCTGCGGTACGCGGGCGAGGAGGCCGACGCCGTGCAGCGGGCCTTCTACCCGCGCGGCCGGTTCCTCGGGCACCGCGAGGGCGGAGCGTCGGACGGACCCGGCACGCCGGCGGAGGTGCTGGCCTGGTTGACGGGCGAGGCGGCGGGGGGCGCCGACGGCCCGGCGGGCGCCGGGGTCGAGGAGGGTGCCGGGGTCGCGGGGACCGCCGGGGTCGAGGAGGGCGCCGTACTGCACCTGGCCTGCCATGCCGCCATCTCGGCAGACACCCGCCACACCGCCCATCTCGCCCTTCACGGCGGCGAGTTGGCGGCCGAGGACCTCACCGAGGCCACGGGCGCGACGGGCGGCAGCGGGCTCGGCCTCGTCCTGCTCGCCGCGTGCCGCACCCATGTCTCCGGGCGCGGCCACAACGAGGCGTACAGCCTGGCGACCGCCTTCCTGGTGGCCGGCGCCCGGTCGGTCATCGGCTCGCTGTGGCCGGTGCCGGACGACGCGACGTCGGTGCTGATGTTCCTGGTCCACCACTACCTGCGCGCCGAGGGGGAGCCGCCCGCGACGGCACTGCGCCGGGGCCAACTGTGGATGCTCGATCCGGCCCGGGAGCTTCCCGCCTCCCTGCCCGCGTCCCTCGCCGAACGCACCCGGCACATCGACCCGGACGACCTGAGCGCCTGGGCGGGGTTCACGCACCTGGGCCAGTAGGCCCCCCGGGCACCACGGTCCGCACGGTGATGGTGCGGGTGGCCCAGCGGACGGGTACGGCGCCGGTGACGCGTCCGGCCTGGCGCCGGCCACCGGACCGGTCCGGGCCCGCGAACCGCAGGACTTCCGCGGTCCCCGGGTCCTCGGCCGCCGCACCGTCTTCGCGGCTGACCGCGCGGGCCGGGTCCCACGCCGGCATCTGGAACGGCACCGTGTTCAACTCGCCTTCGGCGACGATGAGTTTGAGCCAGTCCCGGGCCTCGGCTCCCGGGACGACCGGACTGGTGGGCAGCAGGGAGAGTTGCACCGGGTCGCCGTCCAGCGCGTGGCCGGTGCGGCCCGGGCCGATGAAGTGCCCTGGAAACAGGGCGGAGTCGGCGGCGTAGCTGTCGGTCAGGTCGAGCAGGACGCACCACAGCGGGCGCTGCGAGCGGTTGTGCAGCCGGATCGAGACCCAGGGCTCGCGCGGCCGTTCGGCGGACCCGACGCCGTACGCGCGGACGATCTCGCCCCGGCCGTCCGGGACGAGCGCCGGCCCGTCGGGCGCGTCCCAGGGAACGATCTCCACGCGCACCTGGTTGTCCAGCACCGAGGGCCGCGACGTGAAGTCCCGCAGCCGCCGCCACCCGGCGAGATGCGTCAGGCACGCGGCGACCCGTCGCGAGTCCGGGTCGCCCGCTCCGTTCCCGGCCGGGTCCTCGCCGAACGGCAGCGGTTCCACCAGTGCGGTGCCGTCCCGGTCCAGCACCGACGCGAACCCGTCCCGCGCCACCACGCGGAAGTGCGGGTCACCGCTGTCCCCGGGCGCATCGACGACCTGGAGGAGCGGCGACGGCCCGCCGCCCGGCCCGGCCGACGCGACGGCCGCCGCCAGCCGCTCCGCGGCGCCCGGCAGCCCGTCCGCTGCCACGCTCACGGTCGCCGGCGCCGACGCCAGCGCCGACAGCACCACCGGGTAGACCCGCGCCATGTCGGGCAGCCAGTCCACCGGGTCCACGAGGGTGCGGTCGGCGCGGACCACGCGGGCCCGCAGTACCCCGCCGGGCGCCGTACCGTCCGCGCCTCCCGCAGGGTTCGGGCTGTCCGAACTGTCCGTGCCGATAGGGCCGTTCGGGCCGGCCGCCCAGCCCCCGTCCACCACGCCGAACTCCGTGCCCTCGGCCCCGGCGCCGTCCCGCAACCCGTGGCCGGTGCCGCAGTCCACCTCCCAGCCGTGCGCCCCGAAGCGCAGCAGGTGGTCCCCCGTCGCTCCCGCGACCGCGCCGCCGAGGAAGGGCAGATCGGCGACGCCGGGTGCCTCGGGATACAGCACCGGCCGCTGCCCGCCGCCGGCACGCTCGACCCGGGCGTCGGCCGCGGCCAGCAACTGCCGGTACGTGGTGTCCGGGCCCGCGGTCCGGGCCGCGGCCAGCAGGGCGTGCGTGAAGACACCGTGCCGCCGCCCGTCGAACTCCCCCTCGTACGAGAGCTGATCGAGCCTGCTCGCGGCCAACAGCACGTGACGCGACGGGCCTTGGGGCAGTTCCACGTCCCGCGTCACGCTCTGAGCCGCATCCCCCGCCATGTCCTCGCGCGCCACGCTCCGCGCCGTCTCCTCTTCCCCCCACCGCGGCAGCGGTGGCGCGAAGCGCGCGGTCATGCCCGCCGCCTCCGCGTCGTCCCGGGTGGCGCCGCCGGAGTAGCAGCAGTCCAGCACCGCCACCACATGGACGCCGCGGCCCGCGACCTCGCCGAGCAGTGCGCCCAGCCGTTTGTCGAGCAGCGGGCCGTCCGCGCAGACCAGTGCCTGGTTCCGGCCCGTCGCCTCGATCAGCAGGTCCGCGCCCGAAGCGACCGCCTCGGTGCCGTGCCCGGAGAACCAGAAGAGCGCGGTGTCCCCCGGGCCCGCGGCCCCCAGGAACGTACGGATGCCGTCCTCCACCGCCGCAACGGTCACCGCGCCGTCGAGCAGGACCCGTACCCGGGCGGCGCCCCCGGTGCGGTCCGTCAGGAGCCGACGGGCCTCGGTGATGTCGTTGACGCAGCCGGTGAGCGGCTTGGCGATGTGCGCAGGGTAGGCGTTGACGCCCGTCATGAACGCATGGATCGACCCCATGGTGGGCAGTCTGCCAGCCGCGTCGAGCCGCTCGCGCGAGCGAGCCGGGCGCCGACCGGGCGAATCCTGGGCGCAATTCGGTTATTCGACCGTGAAGCCGCGCTTCCGGTCGCAGAATTGACGCAGCGTCACTAGTCTTCGTCTCTCGCAGCCGCCACGCTGAAGCTGAAGAGGGCACGCACCGCGGAGACGGCGAACGCCTTCACTCACGTCGGGGGACACATGGGTCACTTGGAACGGCCACGGCGGATCGTGCAGAGCGGCGGTGCGGCGACGCCCGCGATGTCGCCGCCTGCCGTGTCGCCGCCCGCCATGTCGCCGGACCTCCTGCGCCGCACCGAGCAGGGGACGGGTACCGGGCCCTCCTCCGGCCGGGTCGTCGGCCGGACCGGGCCCCACCTCCCGCTGCGCCGTGCGGCCCTCGCCCCGCGCCCGCAGGACCTGCGCGACGCGGTGGGCCGCCTCGACGCCGGCTTCGACGAGAGCGTGTGCAAGCAACTGGCCGAGTGGATTCGCGACCAGTACGAGACCGGCTACGGCGAGGCCCCCGTCGGCTTCTTCGCCGTCTGCCACCTCGGCCCCCCGTACATCGACCATCAACTCAACCTCTTCCAGCAGATCGTCCGGCACTTCACCCCCTTCGAGGCGGTGCCCGAACCCTTCGCGGCCGCCCGGATGCTGGTGCGCTCCGGCGGCTACGCCTTCGTCGAGGTCTACCCCGGCGGGCTGCTCCTGCCGGTCCTCGACGACGGGACCGTGGTCCGTCCCTGACCCACCCGCTGCCGACGCCCCCGACCGGAACCGTGTGATCGGAGAACAACCGCATGTCCGAGGTGGACTACGCCCTTCATCGGAAGGTGCAGCAGGTCAGCAACCTCGTGGTCCGGCTCAGCGAGCAGGTGGGTTCCGTGTCCGGCCAGGTGGCGGCCGTCGAGTCCCACCAGCAGCAGACCCGCACGGAACTCCAGCAACTGCGCGACGAGTTCCTCGCCTTCGTCCGGACCGCACAGCTCACCGCCAACGTCCAGCGCGCCGAGACCCGCGTCGGCGTGATCCAGGACCAGGTCGACCACGAGTTCGGCCACCACAAGACGGTGCGCCGCACCGCGGTCGGGATGCTCCAGGCCTTCGACCTGGGCCTGGTCTCCGAGGACAACGTCCGCCTCGTCAGCGACCAGTTGATGATCCAGACGCCGCGCTACTGGCTGGCACCCGCCCTGGTGGCACTGGCCTCCTGGTCGGCCGACGACCGCACGTTGTGCGAGAAGGCCGTGGAGGAGGCGTTCCGGCGCTCTCCGGAGCACACCTCGCTGTTCTTCGCCCTGGTGCTGCGCCGGCAGCAGCGCAGGGCGGCGGCCGTGCGCTGGCTGCGCCACTACCTGATCGCCCAGGACCCGGCCGCGCTCGGCCGGGAGTTCGCCGTCATCCTGGAGTCCATCGCCCAGGGCGCGTTCGGGCTCGCCGGCCGTGAACTGCTCGACACGACACTGGCCGGCTGGCGCGAGCGGTTCATGGACGACGACGACTCCCAGCGGCGGCAGATCACCCGCTGGCGCGACGAGATCGACTCCCTCGCCCGGCCCTCCACGGTGGCCGAGTTCCCGCGCCTGGCCCAGGTCAGCCCGCAGTGGCCGCAGCTCGGCGGCGTCCTCGGCCGGGCCCGCGCCCAGCAGGCCGTGCTCGACAAGTACCAGGCCGTCATGGACCACGTCGGCCGACCCACCGAGCGGATCGAGGACGCGGTGGACGACATCCTCGACCGGCTCGTCTCGGGTTATGACAACGAGGAGTTGCCGCTCCGCCGCGACCTCGCCTTCAACCACGCGGTCATCGACCACGGCGGCGACCTGGACGCCGCCCGCAAGGCATCCGACGCGGACTCCGCCTCGTACGACGAGACGCTCGACTACCTGACCGTGCAGACCACCGCCGCGCTCAACCCGGCGGCCCTCGGCACCTCGCCCGCCACCCGCCAACTGGCCGTCGCCGCCTGCCACGAGTGGTTCCTGCAGGCGCACGCCGGATTCACCCGCGACTACCGGGCCGCCGTGCCGCCGGATGTCCAGGCGCAGTTCGACACGACGTGCACGGTGGCCGCGCAGACCTTCCGACTTCCGCAGTGGAATGGTTCGTTCACCCGGCCGATGCCCGACCTGGAGCAGTCGCTGACCGCGCACTGGGACCAGCACATGGCCCCCTTCGTCGCTTCGTACGCCTTCCCGTGGGTGAGGAAGGCGGCGCCGCTCGCGCTCGTGATCACCGGCGTCCTGGTGGTCATCGGGGCCTTCAGCATGCCGGCCGCCCTGGTGATCTCTGCGGTCGTGGGCGGCGTCTGGGGCCTGATCCTGTACAACGGCGCCCAGGCCGCCCGCCGGCTCCAGGACAACGCCCGCACGATCCTCGAACAGGCCAAGCTGGAGTCCCTCCACCAGCTGCGCGCCGCCTCCGCCGAACTCACCGACTGGAAGCAGAAGTTGCGCACGGCCGAGGACGTCGAGCCGCGCTGCCGGGAGATGATCAAGTCGCTGAGCACCGCTGTTCACAGCGGTTCGCCCTTCGAGGGCCGCACCGTAGGCAAGGAGGGACCCGCATCATGAGCGCCACCGGCCCCGGCCCGTACCCCACCGAACCGCCCCCGCCCCGCAAGCCGCCCGGGGAGACCGCCTGGTCCTCGTCCGGCGCCGGTTCCCCATGGGCCTCCTCCGCCGGCGGGAGAACCGGGGAACGTGTCACCAGCCGGGTCCGCAGGGTCGTCGAGGGCCTGCCCGACTGGGAGCCGCTCCCGCCGGGCGAGACCCTCGTGCGCAGGCCCGGCGGCTCGGTGTGAACGCGTACTGGGGGCACGGCGGGCCGTACGAGACGTGGGTGGAGTTCCTGCGGCGCTGGGCGGCCGAGGAGCCGGTGTCCCCCGGCGCCCTGCCGCCGCTCGCCGACGACCGGTTTCCGGCCGAGACCTGGGCGCGGCTGGCGGAGCACCTCGGCCGGGCCCTCGACACCCGGCTCACCGCCTGGGCCGACCGGCTGGTCGAGGCGCTGCTCGCGGCTTCGGACGAGTTCTCGGCGGGTCGCGCGCTGGCCCAGGCCAGAAACGGGCTGCAGGCCGTACGGGCGCTCGCCGGGCACCCGGGACTGCCCGAGGCGACGCGCACCCGGCTGACCGACATGGTCGACGGCCAGATCCGTGATCTGCAGGACCAGTTGGAGCGCTCCCTGGACCGGGCAGCCGCAGAGAACGGCTCCGACCCCCGCTGGGTGGAGCAGCGCCGGCGCACCTTTCGGGACAACCCGCTGACCGCCGCGCTCCCGGCCGGCCCGCCCGCTCCGGGGAAGGCGGCGGCCCGCGGGAAGGCGGACCCGAACGCGGACCCGATCCCGGACCCGGACCCGTGGGCCGTCGATCCGGCGGCCCGCCCGCGCCGCCGGGTGATCACCAACTGAACCCGACCGAACTCCTTTCCTGGCCAAGCCACTTGCTCACCCGGCCCAGCCCCCGCCCCCGCCACGTGCCCACGTGACTCGGCCCCCGCAGACCCCGCCGACGCAGACCCCGCCCCGCAACTCCGCCCACGCGACCGAAGGCCCGCATGTCGAACTACTCCGAAAGCCTGGCCCACCTCGACAGCTACATCTCCGCCCGGGTGCCCGTGATCGGTATGCGCTCCATCGAGCAGCAGCGTGCCCTGCGGCTGCTGCGGGACGCGGCCAACCAGCCGCGCCGCAGCACCATGCCGTTCTGGATCTACACGCGGGCCACCGGGCTGCGCGACCTGCGCACCAACGCCCCTGTGCACGACGACCGTTCGCTGGTCGGCGCGATGGACTTCGCCGCGAAGCAGTTCAGCGGCCGGGCCAACGCGACCGTGGTCCTCGTCGATCCCGACCACCTCGAGGACGACACTCCCGTCACCCGGCACATCGCCGAACTCGCCCGGCTCGCCGACAACAACTCCGGCAGTATCGTGCTGATCACGGACGCGCCCATCTGGAGCGGGCTGCAGCGCCTCGGCATGAGCCTGCACCTCGACCTGCCGGACACCGACGAGATGTACGACGCGCTGACCGGCTTCCTCGGCGACCACCAGGGGCACATCCCGATCGAGTGGGACCAGGACGACGCCCGGCGCGCGGCCGAGTTCCTCTGCGGTGTCACCGAGGCCGAGTGCATCAACCTGATGGCCACCATCGCCGCCAAGGGCTCCATCCTGAAGGGCGACGTCCTCGGGCTCGCCCAGGCGAAGGACCGCATCTTCTCCGATCTCACCGGGCTCGAACGCGTCCAGCTCAAGGAGGGCGACTACACGATCGGCGGCCTCACCAACCTGCGCAAGTGGCTCGCCCGCAAGCACGACATGATGCACGCCGACCTGCGCGACACGGCACTGCGGCCGCCACGGGGCGTCCTGCTGGTGGGAGTTCCGGGCTGCGGCAAGTCGCTGTCGGCGAAGGCCATCGCCCACGAGTGGCAACTCCCGCTCTACCGGCTCGACATGGCCAGCATCCACGGCAAGTACCTCGGCGAGTCCGAGGGCCGCTTCAGGGAGGCCCTCGCCATGGCGGACCGGGTGGCGCCGTGCATCCTGTGGATCGACGAGATCGAGAAGGGCCTGGCGGGCCGGGACGACATGTCCGGCGTACCGCAGCGGATCATCGGGCAGTTCCTCTTCTGGCTCCAGGAGTCCCGCTCGCGGGCCTTCATCGTGGCCACCGCCAACGACATCCGCAGCCTGCCGCCCGAACTCATGCGCAAGGGAAGGTTCGACGAGTTGTTCTTCGTGGACCTGCCGGACAGTCAGGACCGCAAGGAGATCATCGAGGTCTACTACCACCGCTATCTGCGGACCGACCCCGACCCGGAGCAGGTGGACCGGCTCGTCGACCTGTCGGAGGGCTTCGCGGGGTCCGACATCGAGTCCACCCTCCACGACGTCGGCGAGGAGGCGTTCCGATGCGGTGGCGCCGACCGGCTCAAGCCCTCCTACCTCCTCGACGCCTTCGCCAACACCGTGCCGCTGAGCCGGCTCAACCCCGAGCAGATCGAGGAGATCCGCGCCTGGGGCCGCGAACGCGCGGTCCCCGCCGGCCGCGTGTCGACCATCACGGCCCCCGGCGCCTCCGGGCCGGCCCGCCGGATCGTGTTCATGGACGAGTGAGCCCGCACGGCACCGCCCGGCCAATGTCCCGGCCAATGTCCCCGCCGGCGGAGTCGGCCGCCCGGCCGCGGGCCAGTGCGCGCGCGGTGAGTTCCGCGAACGCCTCCGGGTTGTCCAGCATCACGTTGTGCCCCGAGTCCGGGACGGGCACGACCGACACGCCGGCCGCGGTGAGCTCGGCCGCGCCGGCCGGCTGCGTGTCGCCTGCGGGGTGCAGGTAGGTACGCGGGATCTCCAGGGCGAGCAGCTGCTCGCGCATGATCGGCGTGCCGCCCCTTGCCAGCTGCACGGCGCTGCGGTGGAGCGCCTCACGGCCCGCCAGCCGCATGGTGGACCACCAGTGGGGGCCGACCCGGATGCCGACCTCCTCCCATCCGCCGGCGAGGAACTCCTCCTCGGAGTAGGTGGCGATGCCGCTGCTGCCGGGGAGGTGCCGGGTGGGGACGACCGGGTCGAGGTTGGCGTCCACCAGCACCAGCCGCCCGACCAGGTCGGGATGGCGGGTGGCGAGCACGATGGCGACGGCGCCGCCCATGCTGTGCGCGATCACGTCCGCGCCCTGGACACCGGCGGCCGTCAGCGCCGCGGCGAGGGCGTCGGCGTGCTCCTGCAGGGTGTAGCCGAAGGCCGTGGGACGGTCGCTGATCCCGAACCCGAGGAGGTCGACCAGGAGCGAGCGGTGCCCGGCCAGGGCGGGGTGCGTGGCGGCCGCGGTGAAGTACGGACCGGACGACGCGCCCAGCCCGTGCAGGTAGACGCGAGCCGGCGCGGCGGCTCCGTGGATCTCCACCCAGCGGATGTGTGCTCCGTCGGCCGTCACGGGGGCAGCGTGCATGTCCGTCCTCCTCAGTCGTTCAATACCTCGCTTAGACTATACATAGACACCGATGTATTGGCCGGGTGGGAGAGGATGGGGACATGCTGGAACTGGCCATCCTGGGCTTCCTCTACGAGCAGCCGCTGCACGGCTACGAGCTCAAGAACCGCGTCGCCCAGCTCACCGGGCACGTACGGCCCATCGCCGACGGCACCCTCTACCCGGCGATCAAGCGGCTCGAACGGGCCGGCTGGATCCAGCGCCGCACCGAACCCGGCAGCAGGGCCGCGCCGCGCCACACCCTCACGCTGACCGACTCGGGCCAGGAGGAACTGCTGCGAAGGCTGCGCGAGGCCGACGGCGCCGACATCAGCGACGAGAACCGCTGGTTCACCGTGCTCGCATTCCTGCGGCATCTGAGCAGCCCCGGCGAGCAGGCAGCCGTGCTGCACCGGCGGAAGGCGTTCCTCGGCCGGCCGTCCAGCTTCTTCTACGAGGAAGGGCGGCCGCAGCGGGCCGAGGAGTTCGACGACCCCTTCCGGCGGGGCGTCCTGACGATCGCCCGGGCGACCTCCCGGGCCGAACAGCGCTGGCTCGACGCGACACTGGAAGAGCTGGAGGCGCGGGAGCAGGGCTGACCCGCACCCTCGGGAGGCCCGGAACGACACGGGACGACGGTGGGGCCGTTGCAGCAGGTGGGGCCGTCACGGCGGCCGACGCCGTCGGTGCCATGGGGAACGTCGGGCCGACGCGCGTGCCGGGCGACCTTCCGCCCGGCACGCGCTACCGACTCACGAACAGCTGCAGTTACAGCAGTTCGGCGGCGGAGCGCAGCAGAAGGACGCACTCGCCTCCGTCATACCGTGACCCGCCGTGAGCGACTGGCTGTGCTCGTCCCCGGCCAGCGAGTCCAAGTCGAGGTCCAGCGCGAGGTCGGCGACCGCCGCAGCAAGCGAGGGTGAGCCGTTGCTGTTCTCGTTCATCAGAGCCCTCCTTTCGAACCTAATGGAGCATCAACACGCATGTTCGGGCGCCCAGTTCGGACACTAGCGTGACGAATGGGGTCTGTGAAGGGGATGGACTAGACCATTGAGCTGAGCTAGTGTCGGCCGCCCGGAGGTCGTGGGCACGGCTTCGTCCGGCGCCTCCCCGCGCCTTCCGCCCGCGAGAACACGTTCCCGCCGCGGAACCCCGATGGAGGTGGCGATGAGGCCGAGGCTGCTTCCCGACACGCATCTGCTGCCCTCCGAACGGGGCGTGGTGATCAGCGGGCCCCGGCACACGGCGGCCTTCGCGCTGCCGGGAATCCACCCGTGGCTGGAACGGCTGCGGCCGTTCCTGGACGGCGGCAGCGACCTGGAGCAGCTCACCGCCGACCTCCCGCCACAGGCCGCGCGGCACGTCCGCACGCTGGTGGAACTGCTGGCCCGGGAGGGCTTCGTACGCGACGCCACGGCGGATCTTCCGCACGGCCTGAGCCCGCGGATACGCGCGCACCACGCCGCGCTGATCGACTTCGTCGCGGCGCGCGCGGACTCGCCCGAGCACCGCTTCGAGCGGTACCGCGACTGCGCTCCCCTGGTGGTCGGCAGCGGACGGATGGCACGCGCGCTGGTCCTCGCCCTGCTCGCCTCGGGGGTGGCCCATGTCCGCCTGCGACGCGGCGAGGCCGACGAGGGTCCGGAAGCCGCGGGGGACACGGCCCGGCTGAGCGCGTGTGTCGCGCTGCTCCAGCAGGAGGGCGGATGCTTTCACTACGAGGCCCTGGGCGCGGAGACCTCCGAGCTGCCCGCAGACGCCGGGATGGTGCTGCTCGGCTCGGACGTGTGGGACCCGGAACTGGCGGACCAGGCCCGCGCGCTGGCGACCCGCGGCGGGCTCCGGTACGGGCAGGCGATGGGACGGGGCGACCACGTCGTGATCAGTTCGGTGGGCGTTCCCGAGGGTGCCCCGGAAACTCCAACCCCCGTGGAGCCGCGGGATGGTGGGCCCGATCACGACGCGACCGGCGCCACGGGTGCGGGCGGTCCGGCTCACCCGCCGGAGCCGAGCGCGTACCTCGGTGGCCCGGTGGCGGCGCTCGCCGCCAACCAGCTCTGCCTGCACCTGCTGCGCCGGGTGGCGGGCCTGGACGACACCGGCGAGAGCACCGACCCGTCACTGGTGACCGATGCCGCGGTCCTGGATCTGCCCACCGGCCGCTTCCTCGGCGCGGAGGCGCGGTGACCGGCGGGGCCGCCGGCCGGACCGGCACGACCGCGGGGACCGGTGCGACGGCGGTGACGGGCGCGACGGCGGGGACCGGCACGGCCAGCACGGCCAGTACGGCCCCCGAGGCACCCGCGCCCCCCGAAACCGCCACCACCGCAAGGAGTTTCGCGAGCGAGGACCCGTTCCCCTCGTCGCTCTGGGCGGACGCGGTCTACTCCCGCCGGGCCATCCCGCCCACGCTCGCGGCGGGACACCCGGCACCCGGAACGGCCGGCGCGGAGCCCGACCCGCTCCCGCCCGGGCCGCGCCTCCCGCTGGCGCCTCCGCCGCTCCACCTGGCGCCCTCCCCCGGTTCCCCGGCCACCCTCGCCGACCCGGCCGTGCTCGCCGCGCTGCTGCACTACTCCTACGGCCTGCTCCAGCACGACCTGACCCCGGGCGGCTGGCCGCTGCACCGCGCGGTGGCCTCCGCGCGGTGCCGCTACCCGAGCGAGCTCACCCTGCTCACCCCCACCGCGGCCTTCCGATTCGATCCGCTCCACCACCAACTCGTGCTGTTGCGGGGGTCGTTGAGCGATGATCGGGACGGCGGTCCCGGCACCTCGCGGTACGTCGTGATCACCAGCCGGTTCGCCCGGACGGCCCGGCTCTACGGCGGCTACGCCCCGCGGCTGTGCGCCCAGGAGGCGGGGATGCTGCTGGGCGCGGTGCACCTGGTCGCCACCGCGCTCGGCCTGCGCACCCGGCCCGGCCAGGACCGGGAGACGCTGCACGACCTCTGCGCGAACCGGCTGCCGGCCATGGCTGAACACCCCATGGGCTACCTGGAGATCCTGGGACCGGCGGCGCCCCCGGCCGACCGTGCGGCCTGGCCACCACCCGACCTGGCCTCGGTGCTCCGCGCCCGCCACTCCGGCGCCGCGCTCTTCGACCCCGAGCCCGTTCCCGCCCCGCGGGAGTTGCTCATCGATCTCGAACCCGCCCTCGCCGCGGCGCCGTTCACCGACTTCTCCTGCCACCTGCTGGTCCAGCGCGTCGCCGGCGCCTCCCAGGGCCACTACGTCCACAGCGGCGGCCGCCTGCGCCAGGCCCACGACGGCGACCCGCTGCCGCTGCTCGAACGGATCGGGCAGACCGAGGGCCGGGTGTCGATGAACTTCCGCTCCACCGCCTGCACCGCGTACCTCGCCGTGCGGCGCGGCGCCGCTGTCGCGCGGCACGGCACCGACGCCTTCCGCAGGCTGCACCTGGTCGCGGGGGCGGCGGCCCATCTGCTGTGCGTGGTCGCGGCGCGGCACGGCCTGTCCGCCCGGGTCCACAACGGCTACGACGCCGCCGGCGCCGAACGCCTGCTCGGAGCGGCCTCGGGCGAGGAGACCGTGCTCTTCCAGGTGGCCGTCGGCACGGCACGCCCAGGCGCCGCCTTCCGCGTCCCCGTGGTGTTCTGATGAGCCGGAACACGCCGCCTTCGACCGATCGCCCCGCGCTCACCACTCCTGCGCCCGCCCCCGTTCCGGCCCCGGCCGACCAGACCGTGGGAGTGCGGATCGCCGGGCTGCCGACCACCGCGCTCGACGCCTCCCGCATCCCGCGCAGCACCGAACTCGGCATGCGCGTCGCGTCGTTGGACCAGCGGCTGACCGTCGACGCGGCCCGGCTGAGCGATGCGCTGTACGCCCTGATCGGCACCGAGCCGGCCCGCCCCTTCAAGGCCCGGCTGGTGGGCCTGCGCCGCGCCGTGCACCAAGGCGCCCGTATCGGCTCGCTGTTGGACGCGGCGGCCCCGCCGGACGTACTCGGCGCCGCGCTCGCCGAGCGCCTCCACCACCACGCCGATCTGCGTCGGACCCGGGCGGAGCTCTTCACCGAACTGAGCAGCGTCCTACCGGTCGAGACCCGGTCGGCGGCGGCCGCCCTCGCCGCGCTCGTCCAGGACCCGGCGTTCGCCACCGGTCTCGACTACGCCAGTCCCGACCTCTACGAGGACCTGCTGCGCTGGGGCGAGCGCGGCACGCCCGAACGGCGGCCGCTGGACGGGGCGGCCGTGCGGCTGGCCAAGTACGCGGGCCGTGCGATGGCCAAACCCAGCCCGTTGACCACCTTCGCGGCAGTCGGCTTCGGCCGCTGGGAGGTGGACGCCGGCGCCGGTGTGCGGCTGGAGAGCTCCGTCCGGGCCGAGGTGGCCGAGGCGGGTCTGCTGCCGCTGTCCCGGATCGCCGCCGCGCTCGCCCACGTGCCGGAACTGGGCGCTGCCGTGCGGCTGCGCGTCAACCCGTCGGCCACACCGGTGTCTTCCCCCGAGGGTGAGCGGTGGCTGTTCACCGCGCCGGGCCCGTCCGGCGAGGTACGCGCCCTGCCCGCCACACCCGCGCTGGCCGCGATCCTGGCGGCGGTCCACGAGGAGCCCAGCCCCGTACGGCTGCGCGCCCTGCTCGGCGCGCCCGGCCCGGGGGGCACCACGACCGGCGCCGCCGACTCCCCCGGCTCCGCCGCCGACGCCGTCATCGCCCGGCTGGTCCGGCTCGGCCTGCTGGAGGTCCGGCTCGGGCCGCCCGACCAGGAGCTCGACGCCGCCTCGCTGGACGACTGGCTCGGCAGCCACCTGCCCGCACCGCGGCACCGCGACCGCCTCACCCCTCTGCTCGACGACCTGCGCGCCATCCGCGACGGGATCGACGCCGCCCGGGCCGCCGCGCCCGGCTCCCACCGGGACCTCGCCGCCGCCCTGCGCCGGCACACCACGGCCGCCGCCCGACGCCTCCAACTGATCGGCCCGAACGAACAGCTGGACCGAGGCCCGGTGTACTTCCACCACACCGTCACGGTCGGCACGGCCGCCGTGCTCGACCCGGCCTCCTGGCGGCCGGCGCTCGCCGACCTGGCACGGATACCCGCGCTGCTCGCCCCGTTCGACACCCTCGCACCGCCGCGCGACGCACTCCGGCAGCGCGCCCTGACCGCGTACGGCCCGGGTTTCCGGCAGCCCTTCACCCGCTTCCTCCAGGACTTCGGCGCCTGGTGGGCCGCACCCGGGACACACGCTCCGAGCGAGCGCGACGTTCAACGGCAGGACGAGCTGCGCCAGTTGCTCGCCGGCACTCCGCCCGCGCACGACGGCACCGTCCGCCTCGCGCCCCAGGCCGTCAGCGAACTCTGCGGCGCCTGGCCCGACCCGGACACCTCCGGCGACCACCACGCCTACTACGTCCAGACCCTGCCCGACGGCCCGACCGCCGGGCTCGGCCTGGTGCTCAACACGGTCACCTGCGGGCATGGGACCGGCCGGACCCGGATCGCCCGCCTGCTCGACGCGGCGGCCGGAGCGGCCGAACCCGAGGAGGTCGAACCCGGGGTCGCCGATCCCGACGCAGCCGAACCCGACACCGGCCGGCCCGAGGCAGCCCACGAGGGGCTTCCCGGCGACTGTCCCGCGGGCACCCCGCTGCACGTCGAGTTCGACGCCGTCTTCGGCAGTGCCCTCAACCAGCGGGCGGCGGCCACCCGTTACGCGATCGACCTGGACGGCGCCACCTCGCACCGGCCCCCCGAGCGGTTGATCCGCCCCGCCGACCTGGACGTCGTGCACGACCCGCGCACCCGCCGCCTCCACCTGCTCCACCGCGCCACCGGCCGCGTCGTACGGCCGCTGCACCTGGGCCTGCTCGCCACGCCACTGCTCCCACTGCCGGCCCGGTTGCTGGCGGAGGCGTTCGGTCAGACCTCCTACGCCTTCTGGTCGGACTGGCCGCAGTTGTGGCAACTGCTCCCGCCGGAGCGGACCGCGCCACCGGGTACGGACCCGGGGGCGGCGCCCGGCGCGGGCTGCACGAGGATGCCCCGGCTCGCCCTGGGGGCCGTGGTGCTGCGCCGGGCGACCTGGTTCGTCGACCGCGGGCGGGCGCCGGCCCGCGCCGCCGGGGAGCCGGACGCCGCCTACCTGGTCCGCGTGCACGCCTGGCGGGCCGCGCTCGGCCTGCCGCCGCGCTGCTTCCTGCGCACCCTCACCCCACGCCCCGCCGACGGCTTCACCGGCCCCGCGCTGCACGACAAGGACCGCAAGCCGGTGTACGTCGACTTCGCGCACGCCCATCTGCTCCGCGTCTTCGAGCGGGCGGCCGCCACCGGCCGGCCGCTGCTGCTCACCGAGGCCCTGCCCGACCTCCACGACGCACCGGCCCACCGGGACGGCCGCCGGTACGCGACCGAGTTCCTGATCGAACTGCCCGCCGCCCCGCTCCCGATGCCGGACCGGCAGGCGCGGACATGCTGACCCGCCCGCCCGGAGGCGTACCGGACCCGAATCCGGAGCCTCAGCCGGAGCCCGCCCCGGCACCGGACCCGCAACCCGACGACCGCTGGGTCAGCGCCCACGTGTTCACCGGGCATCCGCTCGACCTGGTGGTGCGCGCGCTGCTCCCCGAGGCCGTCGCGGAGTTGCGCCGACGCGGCCTGGCCGACCGCTTCTTCTTCCTCCGCCACTGGCAGGGCGGTCCGCACCTGCGCCTGCGGGTACGCCTCACCACGCCGGCGGCAGAGCCCGCGGTACGCACGACGCTGGACGCGCACGCCGCCGCGTTCTTCCGCGCCCGGCCGCCGTCACCGGCCATGACGGAGAGCCAATACCAGGCGCTGGCAGGTCAGTTGGCTGCCCACGAGCCGGAGAGCGAACCCGGCACCCTGGCTCCTCACGACAGCCTCTCCTTCCACCCCTACCGGCCGGAGCACGGCAAGTACGGCCGGGGTGACGCGCTGCGGGCCGTCGAGGACGCGTTCGCCACCTGCAGCGAACTGGCCGTCGCCGCGGTCCTGGCCGAGTGGGGCCCGGCACGGCGGGCGGCGCACTGCTTCGCCCTGCTGACCGGCAGCCTGGACGCGGGTGTTGCGCCGGGCCGGCCGGCACCGGACCTGCCGGCCCGGTACGGCGACCGGCGGGCCGCCCTGCTCACCGTCGCCCGAGCAGCCCGCGCGGTCCGCGCGCAGGCACCGGCGGAAGCCACCGGCCAGGCCGGCGCCGACCCGGTGCACCAGTGGCTCGCGTCCTGCCGGAACGCGCAGCGGCGGTCCGCCCTCCCCGACCGGCTGGCCGGCCATCTGACCCACCTGGCCTGCAACCGCCTCGACGTGCGGCTCGGCCAGGAGGCGACCCTGCGCGGCCTGGCGCTGCTGGCCGTAGCGGAGTTGACGGGCGCCGACGGCCCCGCGCGCCGCGACGGCGCCGAACCACCGTAAGGCCGGCCCCCGTAGCGACAGGCTCACGAAAGCCCGCGGCGAAGAGCCCGGACCACAGAGAACCACGAAGGAGGGACCCCCGTGGCAGCCATCCCGCCGACCGACGAGCCGCAGTGGCGCGCGGCCCACATCGCGTACTTCGGTGACGACACCGACCAGTTGATCCTCCAGGCCGTACGGCCGGTGATCGAGCGCTGCGCCGGTCACGTCGCCTCGGCCTACGTGCTGCGGCACTGGCGCCGCGGTCCCCATCTGCGGCTGGTGGTCCAGGCCACGCCGGCCGCCTTCGCCGAGTTGGTGGAGCCCGCCGTCTCCGAGCTGATCGGCGGATATCTGACCACGCGGCCGTCCGCGGCCCCCCTCGACGAGGCCGCCCTGCTGCCGCTGCACCGCCGCCTCGCCGCGGCCGAACGGGAACCCGGCCCGCTGACCCCCTTCTACCAGGACCACGCGATCACCTGGGAGGAGCACGACCGCCGGGTCGACGTGCTGGGCTGTCCGGTCGGCGCGGACGAGTTGGCGCTCTTCTACCAGCAGACCAACGACCTGATGTTCGAGCACCTGGAGGCCGTCGCCGCGGGCCTGCCGCGCGAGACGCTGGCCCTGCGCCTGATGCTCGCCACCGCGCACACGCTCTGCCGGCACCCGCAGGACCCCTCGATCCGCCGCGGGTTCGTCTCCTTCCGCTCGCACGCCGAGGGCTACCTGAGCACGGTCGGCCCCCAGGTGCGGGACGCCTTCGCGCGGCGGTACGCGGCCAACCGCGCGGTGCTCACCGACCAGGTGCGTGCCGTGGTCGCGGCCTTCGACACCGCCGGGGCCGAACCCGAGGGGTCGGACACCGCGGCCGGGCCGGACCAGGCGGCAACGCTGCGGCGCTGGGTGGCCGCGATCGACCCGCTGGGCAGCCGCTGGACCGCGCTGTACGAGGCCGGCGAGATCCCCGAGGCGGAGATCCCGACCGACGAGGAGAACGGCATCGGCGGACTGCTCACGGCCAGCCCGCTGCACCGGGCGATCAGCGGCAGCGCCACGTACAAGCAGATGATGTACCGGGACCCGCGCTTCCTGCGCTACCGCCTGATGCTCAACTACACCTATCTCCACCTCTCCCGTCTCGGGCTGCCCGGCCTGACCCGCTACCTGCTCTGCCACCTCGCGGCCGACGCGGTGGAGGAGGTCTACGGGGTCAGCGCGCTCGAAATGGTGCTGGCCACCGCGGCGGACACCCCCGGTACGCCGGAGCGCGCCACCGCAGCGGCGCGGACGCACGGATGAGGACCGCGCCAGCGGCTCCCGGGCCCGACGCCGACCCGGCCGACCAGGATGACCTGTCCGACGCGGCCCACCCGTCCTACCCGCCGCCCGCAGACACCGGAGGGGCGGCGGCCCGCCGCTACCACGCGCGGTACGGCCGGGTGCTGCCCGCCATCGACCCGGCTGCGGGCAGCGCCCCGCCCACACATCACCCGGGCGCGCCCGTCCTCCCCCTGCCGTTCCCGCCGGTCCTCCCCCCGCCCCCGGCCGGCCTCGACTCGCCTTCCACCGAGCCCGATTCACCCTCCGCCGACCGCGATCCGGCCGCCTCCCTGGAGCGCCTGGGCGCCCTGCTCGCGCTGCTCAACGGCGTCACCCGGGTCGACTGGACCGGCGCGGGGGTGGGTGCCGGCCGGCCGGTGCCGTCCGGCGGCGGCACGTATCCGGCCGAGGTGTACACGGCCGGCGCCGCCGGGCTCTGCCACTACCTGCCGTCGGCCCACGCACTCGAACTCCTCTCCCGCGCCGACCTGCGCGCCGACCTCGCCCGCGCGCTGGACCGGCCGCCGCCCGAGCAGCCCGAGTCGGTCCTGCTGATCACCAGCCGGCTGGACGCGAACCTGGCCCGCTACGGCCCCTTCGGCCACCGGCTGCAGGCGCTCGACACCGGCGTGCTGACCGGGCAGGCGCTCACCCTGCTGGAGTCGGCCGGCGCCGCGCCGACGGCGCACGCCCGCTTCGCGGGCGGGGAACTGGGCCGCCTGCTCGGCCTCGACCCCGAAGCGGAGCGCGTCCACGCCGTGGTCACCGCCCGGACGCCCGGCGCGATCGCGCCCGACGCCCCGCTGCTGCGCCGCCGTTCGGCCCGCTCCGGCTTCGAGCCGGTCCCCGTTCCGCTGGCCGCCCTGCTCACCGTCCTGGCGGACGCCGCCCGCCCGATCCCCCTGGACCACGCCGCCCCCGCCGGCTGCGACCTGTACGTGGTCGCCCACCGCGTCACCGGGCTTCCGGCCGGCTGCCACCGGCGCGACCCGGGCACGGGCCGGCTCGTACCGGTCACCGGGGACGGCACGCCCCGGAGCCTGTTCCCACCCGGCGGGCCGGGCGAGCTGGCCGGGTACGAGGCGGCCTGCGCGGTGCTGGTGACCGGCGACTACGAGTCGGGCTATCCCGAACACGGCGACCGCTGGTACCAGATGCTCAACCTGCGGGCGGGCGTCATCGGCCAGCGGATCGGCCTGGCCGCCGCGCGCGCCGGACTCGGCGCCGGGCTCCGCTGCGACGTCGACACCGCGGCCGCCGACGCCTTGCTGGGCGCGCACCCCGCCCGTACGGACCCGGACCTTACGCACCCGGACCGCGCGGACCCCGGCCGTACGCACCCGCACGGTGCCGACCCCGCCCGTACGCCCCCCGACCGCACCACGCTGCTCGCCGCTCTGCTCGGCCAGGAACGCGGCAGCGGCACACCGGCCTGCCATCTGCTCCACCCGACCGTACCGACCCCTCCCCGGCCGAGGACACCGTGATCACCTACGACTCCGCGCCCCTCCTGCGCGCCGACGCCTTCCTGACCCCGAGCGGCAGCGGCACCGTCTACGTGCGCTCCAGCCAGGGCACCGACCTGATCGCCGCCCCCGGCATCGCCGACTGGCTGGACCGGCTCGCTCCGTTCCTGGACGGCGCCCGCACGGTGGGACAGCTGGTCGGCGGCCTCGACGCGGCCCGGAGCGCCATGGTGCTCCGCGTCCTTCAACTCATCGACAGCCACGGCCTGTTGACGGACCAGGCCGCCCCCGGCCCGGAGCGGCGCACCGCCGCCTACGCGCGGCTGCGGGTGCTGGTCCTCGGGGCGCCGCCCGCGGTCGGCGCGCTGACGGACGCGCTGCGGCTGACCGGCCTGCCGGCCGTCACGCCGGTCGCCGACCACGCGGCGGCCGCGACCGCGGTCGCGGCCGGCGGCCACGACGCGCTGCTGCTCCTGTCGGCGGGCGACGATCCGCCCTCCGTCGCCCGGCTCGACGAGGACTGCCGCGCACACGGCCTGTGGTTCGCCGCCGCCGTCCATGACGCGGAGTCCTGGTGGCTGGGCCCGACGCTCTCCCCCGGTCCCGACCGCGCCGCCGGCGGCTGGCTCGGCGCCTGGCTGCGCGTGCACGGCACGCAAGCCGCCACTCCCCTCCCCCAACACCCCTCGGAGGCGGCCGAGTTCGCGGCGACCTTGCTGGCGCACCGCTTCCACCGGGCCTTCCTCGACTCCTCCACCGCGGCGGCCGAGCCGGAACCGCTCGTCCGGCTGGACACCGCGACCCTGACCACCACCCGCCACGCCTACCGCCCCCACCCGGCCGCGCTGCCGGCGGCGCCGGAGTCCGAGGCGCGGTTCCTCGCCGGAATCACCGCCCTGCGCGACGGCCCGGCCGTCGGCCCCGAGGAGTTCTCCCGGCGCGCGGCCGGCTGCATCGACCCGCGCGCCGGACTGCTCGCGGACCTGGACGAGGGGGAACTGCCGCAGTTCCCCCGGCATGCCTCCCGGGCCCTGGTCCGCGACCCGCGCACCGGCCGGGCCGCGCACCAAGTCCACGCCACCGGGACCGACTTCACCACCGCGCGCCTGCGCACCGCGTCGCGCGCCCTGGCGCTGTACGCGCTGCTCGCCCTCGACCCGCGGCGGTTCGTCCCGGGGCCCGGCGGGCCCTCCTTGTGGGCGTGGTCCCCCGAGCGCGGCACGGCCCACCTGGTGCCGGCGGCCGCCGTATCCGCGCGGGGACCGGGCGCGCCCCGGGGTCTCGGCTCGGGCGCCACGTTCACCGAGGCGGTGGCGGCGGCACTTCGCGACCTGCGCTGCCCCACGCACGGCGCGCTGATCGTGCCGCTCGACCACGATCCGGCCGCCACCGCGATCCTGCCCTACCTGCTACGAACGGTGCGCTGCGATGACTGACGGCCTCCTGGCGACCTTCCCCCGGACGCACCACGACGGCGGCCTGCTCGGCCAGGCGCTCGTCCGCCGGTCCGGCGCGATGGCGCGGCCCCGGAGCGAGGTACCGCTCCTGAGCGACGTGCGGCTCCTGGCCGCCGACACACCCGACGCGGCGGCGACGCGCGCGCCTGAACTGGCCGCCGCCGGTGGGCCGTTCCTGCTCGTCGTCGCGGAACTGGACCGCGTGGTCATCGGCCCGCTGGTCCGCCCCGGCACGCCGGGCTGCCACCGATGCCTCGCCGCCCGCCGCGCCGGGGCACGTGACGACGCCGCCGAAGAGGCGGCCCTGCACGCCACCTACGGCAACCGCCTCACCGGCACGGTCTCGCCCCTGCTCACCCCGATCGCCGCCGACCTCGCCGCGCAACTCGCCCTGAACCGGCTCAGCACCGCGGCGACCGCCGACCCGACCTCAGCCACGACCACCGCGACGACCTCAGCGGCGACCCCGGCCGCGACCACCGCGGCACCCAGCACCGTATCCACCGCTGCACCCACCACCGCCGGCGCCGAGTACACCGTCACCATGCTCCGCCTCAGCGACCTGGAGATCACCCGGCACCGCTTCCTGCCCGACCCCCTCTGCCCCGAGTGCGGCGGCCTGCCCGACGACTCCCCCGCCGACGCCGCGATCCCGCGCGTCACCCGGCCCAAGCCGGACCCGACGGTCACGCGGGTCCGGAACCTGCGCGCGGAGCGGGCCGTACTGGAAGCCCGCTACGCCGACGACGAGACCGGCGTCCTCAAGGGACTGCGGGCCCGCGGACTGCACACGCTGCCGTTCGCCGAGGCCAAGGTCGGCCCGCCCGAGTCGGTCGACGGCGGTTACGGCCGCGCGCTCGACTTCCGCACCGCCCGGGTCACCGCGATCGCCGAGGCACTGGAGCGGCTCGGCGGAGGCCGCCCCGGCGGCCGGCGCACCGTGGTGCACGGCAGCCACCGCGAACTCGCCGCCCGGCACCCCGGCGCCGTACTGGACCCGGCGACCACCGGCGGCCACGAACCCCACCGCTACCAGGAACCCGGTTTCCCCTTCCAGCCCTACCACCCCGACCTCGTGCTGCCGTGGGTCTGGGGCCACTCCCTCACCCGCGAACAGCCGGTCCTGGTCCCCGAGAGCCTGGTGTACTACCGGCTCGGCCGGCATCACCCGCGGTCCGCCCGGCCGTTCGTCTCCGAGATCTCCAACGGCTGCGCGCTCGGCGGCTGCGTCGAGGAGGCCGCGCTGTACGGCCTGCTCGAACTCGCCGAGCGCGACGCGTTCCTGCTCACCTGGTACGCCCGGCTCCCGGCGCCCGCACTCGACCTGCACTCCGCGCGCGACCGGCGGATCGGCCTGCTCGCCGACCGTATCCTCGAGCGCACCGGCTACCGCGTCGAGGTCTTCGACGTGACCGGCGCCGAGCGCGTCCCCTGCTTCTGGGCCGCCGCCGTGGACGCCCAAACGACCTCCGCTCCCGGCAGCGAACCGGCGGCGCCCCGCCCCCGGGTGCTGTGCGCCGGCGGCTCGGGGCTCGATCCCGAACGGGGTGTCTTCGGCGCGCTGCACGAACTGGTCACCGCCATCGAGGCGTACCGGCTGATCTACCCGAAACGCGTGGCCGACGCCGCCCGGATGCGCGAGGACCCCGAGCAGGTCCGCCTGATGGACGACCACGCGCTGCTCCACTGCGACCCGATCGCCGCCCGCCGCCTCGACTTCCTGCTCGCCCCCGGTGGCCGACCGCCCCAGGAGCGCCGCGACCTGCGCGAACTCGCCGACCACTACGCCTGGCCGCCCCACGCCGACCTGCGCGCGGATCTCGACGAGGTGGTGGGCCGGTTCGCCGCGTCCGGCCTCGAAGCGATCGTCGTCGACCAGACCACCCCCGTGCACGCCGCGTCCGACCTCTCCTGCGTCAAGGTCCTCGTGCCCGGCCTGCTCCCGATGACCTTCGGGCACCACCTGCGCCGCATCAGCGGACTCGACCGCGTCCTGACCGCCCCGCACCCCCTCGGCCACACCCCCCGCCGACTCCCCGAGGAGATCAACCCCCACCCTCATCCGTTCCCCTGACCAGCCACCGGCCGCCGGCCACCGGCGGCCACCCGGCCGCGGGATCACCCGGTCTCGCAGCACCCCGATGACAAGGGCGCCCAGGTGTAGCGCACGTGCACACCCTGGGCGCGGAGCCAGGCGGCCTCGCGGGTGCGCAGTTCGCGCGCGGACTCCGGGGCGATGGCGCTGGGCCAGCGGACGAGCACCGTGCCGACGTGGCCGGTCTGTGCCAGCTGTCTCACCCGCCGCCACCCGCTGCGTCGGGCCGGGTCGGACTCGCCGTACGTGTCGGTGATGACCTCGGAGATCGTCAGCCCGCGCTCCTCGGCGAACGCGTGGCCTTCGATCCGCGCGCGCTGCGTGGCCTCCCCGGGCGCGCACCGGGCTCGGTCGGCGCACACGTACAGCACGACGGAAGAAGCGGCGTCATCGTGAGGAGTCATGGGCACCTTCCGCGAGGAGAACGAGGAGGAGTGGGAGAGGTTCCGCCGCGCGCAACGGTGAACGCGGCGGGGGCGTGCGGTCGTTGCCGTGGGTCGGCGCGACCGGTCCGGTGCGGCGGCCGACCGTTCCCCACGGCCTCACGGGTGGGCCGTCAACTCTGCCCAGACGACCTTTCCTTCGGCCCGCGTCGAGCGTGCGGAGCCCCAGGTGTCCGCGAGTTGCTGGACGAGGAACAGCCCTCGCCCACTCTCCTCGCCGGGGCCGGCGCGGTGCTCGGGCGGGAGGACCGGAGTGCTGCCCTCGTCGTGCAGCTCTATCCGCAGACGCCGCTCGTCGCCGGTCAGCGTGAGGCCGCACAGGACCTGACCACTGCCGGTGTGGAGCACGGCGTTCGTGGTCAACTCGGAGACCATCAGCACCGCGTCGCCGCAGGTGTCGTCGGGCAGCCGCCACGCGCGGAGCCGGTCCCGCACGGTGTCGCGGGCGGGTCTCACGCTGGAACGCAGGGCGGGCAGGCCGAACCAGTACTCCCGGCACGGCACGGTCCCGGCTAAGGCCGGAGCCGGAGGGGAGGGCGTGGACAGAGTCACAGGTGTCGCCTTCCAGCGCCTCCGGGGGGCGGGGCGCGGTGAGGGGATACGGGACTGCAACGCGAGCGGTGCGAGGCGTGCGCCGAGGCACGTGACCAGCGGTGGGGGGCCGACGACGGCATCGACATCACGGGTGCTCTCCGGCACCGGATTCTGCGTCATTACTGTGCCTTGACCGCTCACAGGTCCACTATGCGCGTGCGATAGCTCACGCTGCAACCGACTCCCTGATAATCTCAGCAGCGCTTGTATCACTCTGGTGTCATCATCAAATGGCTGTAAGAATGGCTTTGTTGACGATCACTCAGGGGGTTGGGCGTGAGCGAAGCCCGTACCGGCACCAGCGCGCCGACGGTCCTGCGGATGATCCTCGGCCGTCGGCTGCAGGACATGCGGCTGGGCGCCGGTGTCTCGCTGGAGGACGCGGCGAAGGCCCTGCGCGTGACCCCCCTGACGATCCGCCGGCTGGAAAAGGCCGAGGTCGCCCTGAAGCCGCTCTACGCGGAGAAGCTCCTGCAGACGTTCGGCGCGGACCGCCAGGAGATCGACGAGTTCGTCGACATGGCCGAGCAGGCCAACAAGCCCGGCTGGTGGCACTCCTACCGCGACGCCGTCCCCAGCTGGTTCACCGCCTACGTCAGCCTGGAGACCGGCGCCAAGACCCTCCGCACGTACGAACCCCAGTACGTCACGGGCCTTCTGCAGACCCACGACTACGCACACGCCGTGCTGCGCGGCGGGTTCCCCAACGACAGCGAGGAGGAACTCGCACGCCGGGTGGAGCTGCGGCTGCGCCGCCAGAGCCTGCTGGAGCGGGCGGACGCCCCCACGCTGTGGGTGGTCATGGACGAATCGGTCCTGCACCGGGTGGTGGGCGGCCCGCACGTGATGCGCGAGCAGCTCGAACGGCTCCTGGACGCCTCCGAACTCCCGCACGTCAGCCTCGACATCGTGCCCTTCAGCGCGGGCGCGCATGTCGGAGCGTGCGCCCCGTTCACCTATTTCCGGTTCGAGGAACCCGAGCTGCCCGACATCGTCTACAGCGAGCTCCTCTCCGCCTCCGTCTACCTTGACCAGCGCGCGGACGTCGTCTCCCATCTCGAGGCACACAACCGCATGGCGCTGCTGACGTCTTCCGAGGACAGCAAGACCCTCTTGAACCGCATGCGTAAGGAGTACTCATGACGATGACCGACGAGAGCGTCTACAACGGCATGCCGGCGCGCAATCTCGGGGAACAAGGCTGGGAGCGCCCCTGGAGCGGGCCGAACGGCGGTCAGTGCGTCGAGACCAAGCAACTCGCCGACGGCCGCGTGGCCGTACGGCAGTCCACCGATCCGGCCGGCCCGGCGCTGATCTACACGCCGGAGGAGATCGCCGCGTTCGTCCGCGGCGTCAAGGAGGGGCTGGCCGATCACCTGGCCGCCGGCTGAGCCGACGGCGAGCGGAGCCGCCGGGCGATCCGACGGTGAGCGGAAGGGACGACGACACCGGTCCCGCCCCCGGCCCGCGGGCCGACAGACACACGCATGAAGGGGAGAACATGACCACCAGGCAGGCCGGCCGCGACCTCGACACGAGCAAGGCGCACTCGGCCCGGATGTACGACTACTTCCTCGGCGGCAAGGACCACTTCGAGATCGACAAGGAAGCCGCCCTGGTCGCCGCCCAGGCCCACCCCGGTATCTACGTGACCGCGCGGGAGAACCGGGCGTTCATGCACCGGGCCACCCGGGTGCTGGCCCAGGAGCACGGCATCCGCCAGTGGCTCGACATCGGCACGGGTATACCGACCGAGCCCAACCTGCACCAGGTGGCCCAGTCCGTCGCGAGCGACGCCCGCGTGGTGTACGCGGACAACGACCCGCTCGTCCTCAAGTACGCCGAACGCCTCATGCGCAGCACCAGCCAGGGGCGCACGGCCTACGTCGAGGCCGACATCACCGACCCCGACGCGCTGATGAGTTCCGTGGAGGACGCGGGGGTCCTGGACTTCGACCAGCCCATCGCGCTCTCCCTCAACGCGCTCATGCACTTCATCACCGACCCGCACGACCCGTACGCCATCGTCCACCGCCTGCTCGACCCGCTCCCGGCGGGCAGCGCCCTCGCCATGAACCACTGCACGCCCGACTTCGACCCCGTCACCTGGAACAGGGTCGCGGAGGTCTACACGAAGTCCGGTTCTCCGGTGCAGTTCCGCTCGCACAGCGACGTCCGCCGCTTCTTCGACGGGCTCGACCTGATCGACCCCGGCATCTGCTGCTGCCACCGCTGGCGTTCCACCGAACCCGCCGCCCACGGTGCGGAGATCCCGGACGCCGAGATCAGCCTGCTGGCAGGCGTGGGCATCAAACGCTGACCCGACCCCACCCGGCAGTTCGACCGGCCGGGCGCCGGGCGCCGCGACCGGTGCGGGGGTTATGGGGTGGGGGCGGGGCCGCCGATGCCCTGGGGGTCGGGGGTGGTGGCGGCTTCGGACATGGTCGGGTCCGGGAAGTCGCGGGCGGCGCGGTCCAGGATGGCGCGGTAGGGGGTGAGGGTGGCGGCGCGGGCGGGCGGGATGGTCCGCTCCACCGTGTCGAGCAGGGCCCGCAGGCGGCGCTGGACCTGGAGGGAGCCGGCTCCGTAGCCGAGGATCTCCGCGAGGGCCAGGTCGAGGAGCTGGCTCCAGCCGGGGCGGGGGATGGTGACGAGGGCGGCGCCGTCGCGGTCGCGGAGGGTGGCCGGGCCGAGCGGCCGGGGGGCGAGGCGCAGCAGGGCCGCTTCGATCTGGTCGAGGGCCTGGACGGCGGTGGTCGGGTCGTTGACGGCGGGTGACAGGGCGCGGATCGCGACGTCGACGAGCAGGCGCAGCCCGTACGCGGGGTCGTGGTCGATACGGCGGGAGGGCCCGAGGCGTACGGCGCGGACCAGGCGTCGTGCGTCGGACTCGGCCGGCGGCCCGGGGGTGACGCGCAGGAGGGGCTCGCCGGGTTCGACGAAGCTGCCGACGGCCGTCAGGCAGGTGACGTGCAGGCCGCTGCCGGCGGCGGCCGCCGCGATGGCGGGACCGTCGATGTGCTGGACGACGCCGCCGCCGGTCGCGGCGACCACGGCACCCTCCGGTTCGGGCCCGGCAGCCGGCCCTGTGGACGGCTCCGCTGCTGCCGCGTCCTGCCAGACGCGGTCGAGTGCCTCGTGCAGCCGCTGCCCGACCGCGCGGACGAGGCCGCCGCCGGTGATCACCTCCCGCAGCCCGGCGAGCGTGCGCAGGATCGTGCCCGTGGACAGGACGACGAAGACGATGGCCAACGTGACCGCCAGGTCCGGCACATGGTGCTCGCGGACCTGCGCGAGGACGACGAGGGAGTACACGGCCGTGCCGGTCAGCGCGCCGAACAGCACCAGCGAACGCTCGAAGAAGCCCAGCACCCCGGCGAGCCGGGACGACATGCTCTGCACGGACTGGACGACCAGGGTGACGGCGGTCAGCACGAAACCGGTGAGGGTGATGATGCCCGACGCGATCGCCCCGAGGGTGGCCTGCGCGGCGGACGCGTCGTAGGACAGGCCGCCGAGGTTCCTGGTCCGTTCCAGGTGCGGCAGCCACCAGCCCAGCAGCGCCCCGGCGGCCACGAGCGCGACGGCCAAGCCGCGGTTGGGCCACGTCGCGCGGGGTGAGCGGCGGGAGCGGCGGCGGCCGGTGGCGGACAGCAGGTTGCGCATGGCCCTCACTTCTGCGATCCGGCCGGCGGCCGGGCGACCGCGGCGATGGCGTCCTCGACGGTGGCGTGCACGGCGTCGGGGCCGAGCCGGGCGGCGAGCCGGTGGTGGTCGAACGCGGGGCGGGCCACCGCGCGCAGACCGGCGAGGTGCAGGGCGCTGCCCTGACGGTCGAGGGCGGTGCGCAGCTCGTCGAGGGTGTCCAGGACGGGGACACCGAGGTGGTAGCTCGCGCCCAGGTCGAGGACGACGGTGTGGGGTCGGGGGTGGGCGGCCGAGGCCAGCGCGAGCAGGCCCAGCCGGGTGCGGTCGGAGTTGCCGAAGAACAAGGCGCCGTCCAGCCGGGTGGCGAGGACCCCGGGGACGGTGGTCGCGCCGGGGTGCTGCGCGGTGTCGCCGTACAGCCGGCCGCCGGGCAGCCGGCCCAGGACCGACAGGTGCGCGGTGCTGGCGGCGGCGATGAACAGCACCAGTGACAGCGCCACCGCCAGTAGCAGCCCGGGCAGCAGGTCGAAGAGCAGCACCCCGGTCAGCGCGGTCAGCGCCACCCCCAGGCTCGCCCGGTCCGCTCGGGCGTAGCGCCGCAGTTCGGAGGTGGACAGGAAGCCGCGGACGGCGACGATCACGATCGCGCCGAGCACCGGCTCGGGCAGGTCGGTGAAGAGCGGGGTGAGGAAGGCGCCGGTGAGCAGGATGAGCACGGCGGCGATCAGCGAGGTCAGCTGGGAGCGCGCCCCGGCGGACTCGGCGGCGGCGCTGCGCGAGGCGCTGCCGGAGACGGCGAAGCCGCGGACGAAGCCGACGGCGACGTTCGCGAATCCGACCGCCGCCATCTCCCGGTTGCCGTCCACCTCGTCGCCGTGCCCGCGCGCGAACCGCGAGGCGATGCTGAACGCCTCGGCGAACACCACCAGCGACACCCCGCAGGCCCCGCCGACCAGCTTCCACCAGTCCGCGGCCGGGATACCGGGCAGGTGGGGCACCGGTACGGCCGAGGGGATCTTCCCGACCACCTCCACCCCGTGGTCCTTCAGCCCGGCCGCCGCGGACACCGCCAGCGCCACGACCAGCACCACGAGGGACGCGGGGAGCCTGGGGACGTAGCGCTCCAGCGCGAACAGCGCCGCCAGTGCCGCGGCCCCGACGACCAGCGAGGCGAGCGACCAGTCGGGCAGGTGCCGCAGCAGCGTCCACAGGCGGGGGAAGAACTGCCCGTCGCCGCTGGACACCCCGACGATCTTCGCGGCCTGGCGGACCACGATGGTCAGCGCCATCCCGAAAAGGAAGCCGTACAGCGCCGGTTCGGCGAGGAAGTTCGTCACGAACCCGAGTCGGGCCAGCCCCGCGGCCAGCAGCACACCGCCCGCGACCACCGCGAGCGCCGCTGACAGGCCCACCGCCCGCTTCGGGTCCGAGGTGATGCCCGCGACCGTCGCACCCGACAGCACCGCCGCCGCGGAGGTCGCCCCGATGATCAGGAACCGGGAGCGGCCGAGCAGGACGTACGCGACCAGGGCGACCGGCGCGGCGTAGAAGGCGTTCTGCGGCGGCACCCCCGCGATCTGCGCGTACGCCACGCACTCCGGGACGATCAGGGCCCAGGCGGTCAGCGCGCCGAGCAGGTCACCTCGGGCGCCCGGGCCGCTCACGCCGGACAGCATCGACCGGACGCGGACCGGCAAGTGCGCTCGTACGGCCACCGATCCACCTCCTCACGACGCGATGACGATGACCGCGACGACGAAACCGGCGAGCACCAGCAGGGCCGCGGTGAGCACGGGCGGGCTCACGAGGCGGCCCAGGGGCAGCCGGTGGCGCATCCGGGCCTGGCGGACGCGCCACTGGACGTATCCGGTGACCGTGACGCCGCCCGACAGAGCGACGAGGTAAGCGCCCAGCGCCAGCCGCAGGCCGCGCGGGGTGATGACGGTGAGCTTGACGACGGCGAACGAGGCGGCCAGCAACGCCAGCGCGGTACGCGACCAGGCCAGCAGGGTGCGCTCGTTGGCCAGGGTGGCCCGGTAGTCGGGTTCCTCGCCCCGCTCCCACCACGCGCCCTCCGCGGTCGACCGGTGGGCGTCGTCGCGTCCGGACCCGGTGGCCGGGTCGTCGTCCCCGGCCATCAGCGGCCGCTCTCGCGTGCCGGGACCGCCGCGGCAGCGCTGCTCGCGCTCACCGGGTCAGACCGCTGATCGCGTCGCCGACGTACTTGGCGCCCAGGACGACCAGCACCGTCGTCATGATCGCCGCGTTGTGCCGGGCCATCCAGGTGCGCCACTCCCCCAGTACGGCCTCGGACCGGCTGCCGCCCAGCAGGTACGTGCCCAGCGGCAGCAGGGTGCACAGCGACGCGACGAGCACCATCAGGACGGCGGCGACGGTCTTGCCGCCCGTGCTCGCGCCGGAGGCGGCGATGGAGACGGCGCCCCCGATCGCGAGGACCAGGTTCTTCGGGTTGGCCACCGCGAGCGCCGCGGCCAGACCGGCGGACTTGGCGGGCGAGAAACCGTCGATCGCCCGCATCCACCCGGGCGGCGCCGCCTCCTGCCCCTCGCGCGGACGCCGGCGCCACTGCCCGGCGCCCAGCACCAGGAACACCAGCCCGAGCGCGAGTTTGAGCCAGTACGTCCAGCGCCCCGGCCCACCGTCGCCATGGGAGGCGTCCCCGCCCGAGCCGACCAGCACCACCACCGTGACCAGCACGGCGAGCGCCACGATCCATCCGGCGGTGAACGCCATGCCGTTGGCGCGTCCCTTCGGCGTGGCCAGCATGAGGATCACCGCGATCAGCGGCAACGGACTGATGGCGATCCCCACGGCGGACGCCAGCATCTGCCCGATCGCGTCACCCACGGCACCACACCCTCCGGTCACAGGAATGCTCCTCACGCTCCGCGAGCCCACCGGATGCCGCGACCCGGTGGACCCACGTGGGTGAGCGGCCCGGCGCAGAGCCGGGCAGGACGCCTACGCGCCCGCGTGCCGCCCGTAGCCACCGCCGCCGGGGTGGTGCGGCTTCGGCGTCGTACTGGGCGGGCACGACTCGGAACCGGTCGGCGTGGGCGTGGGTGTGGGGGTGCCCGTGTCGGTCGGGGTGGGGGTGGGAGTGGGCGTACCGGTGCCGGTCGGCGTCGGGGTAGGCGTCGGCGTACCCGTATCCGTCGGGGTAGGCGTGGGCGTACCGGTGTCGGTCGGCGTCGGAGTGGGCGTCGGCGTACCCGTATCCGTCGGGGTGACCGTCGGCGTACCCGTATCGGTCG